>JBBIJY010000025.1:0-36638 GCA_037445735.1 Armatimonadota bacterium
GGGTAGGGGAGAGATGGGAAGACTTGAATGAGGTTTATGGCTGGTTGCTGGAGGGCTGGTTGCTGGAGGGTGGAAGATGGTCTGACATTCATGGGATGTCGTACGATGGGCGTTATCTTTTGGGGTGGGTGGAATTCGTCAGGCGAGTTGTTCATACTGGACACGGTGCCGGAGGTGTCGTCGGTGTGGGTGCTGGTGGGTGGGTTGGGTTTGTGTAGTTGGTGGCGGTGGGGCGGGCGCAGGCGCCCAAGTTAGTCGGATTTGCTTAACTCTCTTCCTCTTGCGTTGACAGCCCGACGCGCTGGGCGGTGGCTAACAGGTGGCGCAGGTGATGCTCCAGGTTCAGGCAGGAGTTAGGGGGTGTTCAGAAGGTTCTGTTAGACGGGGAATCCGAATGCGCGCAGGGCTTCGCGCCCCTCGTCGGTGATGCGCTCAGGTGTCCAGAGCGGGTCGAAGGTCAGCTCCACACGCACATCTTTGACGCCCGGCAGCGCCAGCACCCGATCCTGAATCTCCTGCGCAATCAGGTCCCCGACGGGGCAGCCCGGCGCGGTCAGCGTCATCAGAATGAAGACCTCGCCCTCGTTGGAGACCTGCAAATCGTAAATCAGACCCAGATCGACGATGTTGAGCGGGATCTCCGGGTCATACACATCGTGCAGGATTTCCAGCACCTGCTCGCGCAGATTCATCGCGCTACCTCCAGTTGAGCGGGCATCGCCATCAGGCGGCGGATACGCTCCTGCACGGGCGGATGCGTGCTGAACAGCGCCATCAAGCCGTCCCCGCGAAGCGGGTTCACGATATACATGTGCGCCGTGGCGGGCTGGGCATGCTCGGCAGGAATCTGCTGGGCGGCAGCTTCAAGCTTGCGCAGGGCGCTCGCCAGCCCCAGCGGTGTGCCCGCAATCATCGCGCCGATGCGATCCGCTTCATACTCGCGCGCCCGCGAAATCGCCAGCTGAATGAGCATCGCGATAATCGGCGCCAGCACGGCAAAGGCAAGCGCCGCCAGCGGATTGCCGCGCTCATCCCGACTGCCAAAAAACAGTGTGGCGTAGTAGATAATATGCGCCAGCGCGGAGATGGCGCCCGCAATCGTCGCGGCGACCGCCATAATCAGCGTGTCGCGATTGCGAATGTGCGCCAGCTCATGGGCAATCACACCCTCCACCTCCGGGCGATCCATCAACTGCAGCAGCCCCTGCGTGACGGCGACCACCCCATGCTGGGGATCGCGCCCCGTGGCGAAGGCGTTCGGCTGCATCTCAGGCACCAGATAGAGACGGGGCATCGGCAGTCCCGCTCGCTGCGCCAGACGACGCACCATCGCATACAGCTCCGGCGCCTCCGACTCGCTCAGCGGCTGCGCGCCCGACATCGCTATCACCAGCCGATCGCTGAACCAGTAGGAACCCAGATTCATCAGCGCAGCAAACACCAGCGCGATAATCACTCCTGTGGAACCACCCAGCCAGTTACCCAGCGCAATCAGCAGGAGCGTCAGCACAGTGAGCAACAGCCCTGTCTTCAGCACATTCCACACGGCGAACCACCTCCTCACCCAGAGGATACCCGATAGCAGGCGTGAAAGTTCCCTGTGTGAGGTGTGGTCTCAGGGGGTGAGGGGCGCAATCAGCATCAGGCGATAGAGGGGGTTTGGGGCGGGATAGCGGAACTCCAGCATGCGCAGTACCCGATAGGTCTCACCGCGCCACTCCAGCGTCTCCTCGGGCAGCGGATACACATCGGGCAGAAACAGCACCAGCCACAGGGGGCGCGGCAGGGTCTCCAGCTGGGTATCGCTGTAGAGCCAGCGTAGCAACCCAGCCGATGGCTGCACGAACAGCCCCTGCTTCGTCTGGGCGCGGATTACGAACGGCTCGCCATAGCGGTTCAGCCAGTAGCGCAGGCACAGATGCAGCGCCATCACTCGCCCTCCCCTTCCGAATCGCCGCGACTGATGACCTGCAGGCGGGCGTTGCGGCGCAGGTAGGGCGCGAGCCGCCGCAGCCCCTGCGCCTTCAGCCCGCTCGGATCCAGCGGGTTCAGCGACTGCGGCGGGAACACCTGCAGCCAGCCGAATCGGAAGCCGACCAGCGCGCCCACCTCGCGCCAGAGCGTCGCCAGCATCTCGCCCGCTATCACCTCCAGCGCACCCAGATTGAGCGTCGCCAGCAAGCCCGACTCAGGCTCCTGCAAATAGAGCGGGTCAATCGCGTACTCAATCACGGGCAGCATCTCGGCAATCAGCGCGTCGATCTCCGCGTCATACTCACTTCCCAGCCGCGTCTTGCGCTTCACATCGTCGCGTGTAACGGTCAACATAAGCCCCCTCCGACTCCATCAGGACCCATTCCTGCACTGCCTGGCGCAGGCTCCAGAGCGATTCCTGCAGGTCGTTGAGCGCACGCTCCAGCCGTTCATGCCAGTGGTCGGTGCGGTCGAGCATCGTCTGCAGATAGGTGATGAACTCCCCGGTGATGGCTGCCTGCTGGCGCTGGGCGGAATCGACGAGGCGATCCATCCGCTGCAGTAGCTGGCGCGTGAGGATGAAACTCCAGCCAATCAGCGTGCTGACAATCGTCAGAAACTGGCTCCACTCCATCAGGGGATGCCTCCTTCAGGGTTGCCACTCGCGCAGTTCGCGCAGCACGAACTCACGCAGGGCATTCTCGACGGTCTCGATGGCGCGAATATCAACATACAGCTGGCGGGCAAGTCGCTCGCGCTGCGCTTGCGGCAGGCGCAACGCCCGCTGCTCCAGCCATTCACACAGCGCTGGCAGAATCAGCCGCCAGAGCCAGCGAAGAATCGAACGCTTCATCATGAGCCTCCTCCCGTCAAGGGGGACGCAACGGCTTTCAACGGTCAACGAGGCTGCTCGAAAAATCCACCTAAAGGCAAGGATGCCCCTCACCCCTACCCTCTTCCCAGAGGGAAGAGGGAGTTTATCAGCCCCTCTCCCCCTTTGAGGGAGAGGGTACGGGTGAGGGGGCGAACAGCCTCAAGGTCAACAGAATCGGCACTACACCACCACATTCACCAGCTTGCCTGGCACAACGATAACCTTTTTGGGCTGACCGCCGTTGAGGTACTGCTGCACGCGCGGGCTTTGCAACGCCAGCCGCTCCATCTCCTCGCGCGAGATGTCGGCGGGCACGCGCAACCGATCGCGCACCTTGCCGTTGACCTGAATCACCAGCTCGATCTCCTCCGCCCGCGCCAGCGATTCGTCATACTGCGGGAACGGCTGATTGAGCGTGAATCCCTCGAACCCGTAGCGCTCCCACAGCTCATCCGCGAGGTGGGGCGTGAAGGGCGCCATCACCAGAATGAAGCGCTCCACCGCCTCGCTCAGGACCGCCATATCGTCGGCGCAGCACATGCCCTGATTGCTCGCCCGCCAGAACTCCTCGATGGCGTTGAACCACTCCATCAGCGCGGCGACCGCCGTGTTGAACCTGAAGTCCACGATGTCCTGACCGACCTTTTTGATGGTGGCGTGTGTGCGGTGGCGCAGGTCGCGAGCCGACTTGCTCAGCTCGCGCGGCTCCGTCAGGATCGCGCGCCAGTCGCGAATGAAGCAGGGCTGAAACTCCATCATCAATCGCCACACGCGGTTCAGGAATCGGAAGCAGCCCCGCACGCCCTGCTCCTCCCACTGGAAGGCGGCGTCGAACGGCGCCACGAACAGCTCGTACAGGCGCAGTGTGTCCGCGCTGTACTGCTCCACAATCTCGTCGGGCGTTATCACATTATGGAGAGACTTGGACATCTTCGCCCACACCCAGAGGAGGTTCGCCTTCTCCTGCTCGCTCATCTGTTCCAGTTGTTCGCGGCGCACCAGGATGCCCGGCTCGCCCGGCTTGAGGGTTTCGTCCTCGCGCGGTGGGCGGTAAGGGGTCAGCGCCAGCACCATGCCCTGATTGCGCAGGCGATAGAAGGGTTCTTTGACGGGCGAGATGCCCGCATCGTAGGCGACCTTTGTCCAGAATCGGGCATAGAGCAGGTGCAGCACAGCATGCTCCGCGCCACCGATATAGTAGTCCACGGGCATCCAGTAGTTCACCTTTTCGCGGGCGAACGGTTCGCGGTCGTTGTGCGGGTCGCAGAATCGGAAGAAGTACCAGCTGCTGCAGGCGAATCCGCCCATTGTGTCGGTTTCGCGCTGGGCGGGTGCGCTGCATTGCGGGCAGGTGGTGTTGACGAATTCCGGGATGTTTGCAAGGGGGGATTGACCCGTGCCCGACGGTTCGTACTGCTCCACATCGGGCAGCAGGACAGGCAGCTGTTCTTCTGGCACGGGCACTTCGCCACAGCGCGGGCAGTAGACAATCGGAATGGGTGCGCCCCAGTAGCGCTGACGGCTGATGAGCCAGTCGCGCAGGCGGTACTGCACCGTGCGCTGTCCGATGCCCCGCGCCTCGAACCAGTCGGCGAGTCGCTCCATTCCCTCGCGATTCGGCAAGCCGCTGAACTCGCCTGAGTTGACCATGATGCCATCGTCCACATAGGCGTCTTCAAGCGGCTCGCCGTTCCAGCCGGGTGGGGCAATCACCACGCGAATGGGCAGGTCGTGCTGTTTGGCGAAATCGAAGTCGCGCTTATCGTGCGCGGGCACTGCCATAATCGCGCCCGTGCCGTAGCTCATCACCACATAGTCTGCGACATAGAGGGGCACTGGCTCGCCGTTCACCGGGTTGATGGCACAGGCGCCTGTGAACACGCCCGTGCGCTCGCGTTCGGCGGAGAGCCGATCGGCTTCTTCCATTCGCATCGCCCGCTCGCGATAGGCGTCCACCTCCGCCCTGCGATCGGGCGTGGTGATGGCGTCCACCAGCGGGTGCTCCGGCGCCAGCACGGCGAAGGTCATGCCGAACACCGTGTCGATGCGGGTGGTGAACACGCGGAACTTCAAATCGGGTCGCCCCTGAACCTGCATTTCGAACTCGACGCCCTCGCTGCGTCCAATCCAGTTGCGCTGCATCTGCTTGATGCCCTCGGGCCAATCCAGTTCGTCGAGGTCGTTCAGCAGGCGGTCGGCGTAGGCGGTGATGCGGAAGAACCATTGCTTCATCTGGCGCTTCTGGATGGGCGTGCCACAGCGCCAGCACTTGCCCCCTTCCACCTCTTCATTTGCCAGCACGGTGCGGCACGATGGGCACCAGTTGACCGGCGCCTCCGCGCGATAGGCTAACCCGCGCTTGTAGAGCAACAGGAACCACCACTGCGTCCAGCGATAATATTCGGGCGTGCTGGAGTTGATCTCGCGCTCCCAGTCGTACGACAGCCCGATGAGGTTCATCTGGCGCTTGTAGTTCGCCACATACTGGGGCACGGTATATTTGGGATGCGAGCGTCGCCGGATGGCTTCGTTCTCGGCGGGCTGACCGAAAGCGTCCCAGCCCATCGGGTGCAGCACATTGTAGCCCTTCATGCGCATATAGCGCGCCAGCACATCGGCGGGCACATAGTTGCGGCAGTGCCCGACTGACAGCCCGTCGCCCGACGGGTACGGGAAGAACTCCAGCACATAGCACTTGGGCTTGCTGGGGTCTTCCTGCGTGCGGAACAGCCGTGCCTGCTGCCACCGCTCCTGCCACTTCGGTTCAATCGCTTTCGGATTATAACCCTCGCTCATCGGCTCCCTCCAGAATCTACAGTATACCTGACGGAGGCGCAAGCAGGAATCGCGCGTGCAGGCGCGAACGATTACCCTGCGATGCAGGCGCTAACCGTGTTGATAGCGGACAAGTTCGAGCAGAGCGGGCTGGATGGGCTGAAAGCGCTCGGTTGCACGATTATCTACGACCCCTCGCTCAAAGAGGCGAGCCTCGTTGACGCCCTGCGCCAGCATGACCCCGATGTGCTGATTGTGCGCTCCACGCAGGTCACTGCGCCGATGCTGGAAGCCGCCCGCAAATTGAGTCTGGTCATTCGCGCCGGCGCAGGGGTCAACACCATCGATGTGGCGACCGCCTCCCGACGCGGCATCTATGTGGCGAACTGCCCAGGCAAGAACGCGATTGCCGTCGCTGAGCTGGCGTTCGGGCTGATACTCGCGCTCGATCGGCGCATCCCTGACAATGTGCAGCAGTTGCGCGAGGGTCGCTGGAACAAGAAGGAGTTCAGCGAGGCGCGCGGGCTTTATGGCGGCACGCTGGGGCTGATTGGTCTGGGCAATATTGGGCGCGAGATGATCCCCCGCGCGAAGGCGTTCGGCTTGCGCGTCATCGGCTGGAGCCGCTCGCTGACCTCTGAACGCGCCGAGCAGCTCGGCATCGGCTACCGCGCCACGCCGCTCGATGTCGCCGCCGACGCCGATATTGTGAGCGTCCATGTCGCCCTCACGCCCGACACACGCCAGCTGTGCAACCGCGCCTTTTTCGAGGCGATGAAGCCCGGCGCCTACTTCATCAACACCGCCCGCGCCGAAGTGGTGGACGAAGAGGCGCTCGCATGGGCAGTGCGCGAGAAGGGCATCCGCGCAGGGCTGGATGTGTTCGATGGCGAGCCATCGAGCGCAGAGGGCAGCTTCGAGAACCCGCTCGTGCAGCTGCCCAATGTGTACGGCACGCACCACATCGGCGCGTCCACCCGCCAGGCGCAGGAAGCCATCGCCGCCGAAGTGGTGCATATCGTGCGAACCTACCTGCAAACGGGGCATGTGCCCAATGTGGTGAACCTCGCCACGCGCACGCCCGCCCGGTACCTGCTGGTGGTGCGCCATCTCGATCGCGTGGGCGTGCTGGCGCATGTGTTCGACTGTCTGCGCGAGGCGGGCATCAATGTGCAGGAGACCGAGAATGTGATTTTTGAGGGCGCGGAAGCCGCTGTCGCCCGCATCCAGCTTGATAGCCGACCGCCCGCCAGCACACTTCAGCAGATTCGGGCGCATGAGGCTATCTTCGCCGCCGTGCTGGTGCCGCTATGAGAGCGATGGTGCTGGAGCAGGTGGGGCAACCGTTGCAGCTGCGCGAGCTGCCCATCCCGCAGCCTGCGCCGAACCAGGTGCTGGTGCGCGTGCGGGCGTGCGGTGTGTGCCGAACTGACCTGCATGTGTTCGATGGCGAGCTGCCCAACCCGAAACTGCCGCTCATTCTGGGGCACGAGGTGGTGGGCGAAGTGGTTCAGCCCGGCGCCGCCGTGCAACATTTAGCGGTGGGACAGCGTGTGGGCATCCCGTGGCTGGGCGCCACCTGCGGCGAGTGCCTCTACTGCCGCGCCGGACGCGAGAACCTGTGCGACCGCGCGCAGTTCACCGGCTACACGCTCGACGGCGGCTACGCCGAGTATGCCGTCGCCCGCGCCGATTATCTGTTCCCCCTGCCCGACAACTACGCCGATGTGGAGGTCGCGCCGCTGCTGTGCGCAGGGCTGATCGGCTACCGCTCCTATCGCCTGGCACGGGAGGGCATGCGGGGCAATCGGCTCGGCATCTACGGCTTCGGCGCGGCGGCGCATATCCTGGTGCAAATCGCCGCTCGCGAGGGCAAGCGCGTGTTCGCCTTCACCCGACCGGGCGATTTCGACACGCAGGACTTCGCGCGGCAGCTGGGCGCGTGGTGGGCGGGCGGCTCTGACCAGATGCCGCCAGAGCCGCTGGACGCCGCGATTATCTTCGCGCCGGTGGGCGAGCTGGTGCCGCGTGCCCTGCGAGCCGTCGCCAGAGGCGGAGTCGTCGTGTGCGGCGGAATCCATATGAGCGATATTCCCTCCTTCCCCTATCGCTTGCTATGGGAAGAGCGCGTGCTGCGCTCCGTCGCTAACCTCACGCGCAGAGACGGCGAGGAGTTCCTTCAGAAAATCAGGCAGTTTCGAATACAGACCCACACGCAAGTGTTCCCGCTGGAGCAGGCAAACGAAGCGTTGCAGGCACTCCGCGCAGGCAAACTGCACGGCGCCGCCGTCTTAGTCCCATAACCTCAAAGAGCCTCCCTCTCCCCGCTGGGGAGAGGGAGAAACGAAGCCCCTCTCCCCGCCTGCGGGGGAGAGGATACGGGTGAGGGGGTTTCTGAAGCCCCTCTCCCCGCTGGGGAGAGGGTACGGGTGAGGGGGCTTCACTCAGGTCGATATTATGCCCCGAATTTTCGAACACCCGCGGATGGACTTGACAATTCGCTGCAGGAATGTGGTATAATAAGAGTGCGCGGCGGGAGCTTTCATCAGGCACCCGCCCGCGAAAGGAGGCTCAACGATGAGGTATGCGTGTGTATTCGGGATAGCCACTCTGGTGGCTGGATTGCTGATTGTTTCGGCAGGCGCTCAGGCGATTGCGCCGGGCGCGGTCCTGGCGGAGGAGACACCTCGCACAATTGTGGTTGACCCTGCAAAATTGCAGTTTCACCGCGTTTATATTGGCAGCGACTTCCGACCCGCTGGTGAGCTGCCCGACCCATATGTGTACGCCCAGACGATGCAACTGCGCTGGGCGCCAGATGGCACCGCGTTTCTCAGCTACACCTCGCTTGTAACAGCCACAACCACCACGCGCGCGGATGATGTGGTGCTGTTCGGTGGCACCGCGGTTGACCCTGGCACCCTGGGCTATGACCTTGTTACTCCTGTTGCCTGCATCAGCGAGATCGATGTGCTGCTGGTGAATGCAGGCACAGCCGACACAACGGTTAATATCACGCTTGATCTCCATCCATGGACAGGCATCTTTGGGCAAGGGGCGCTCCCTTCCACCTTCACCATGACTGCGACAGGGGTCACCCTGCCTGCAAACAGCCTGGTACTGCTCACCTTTGATGTAAAGGCTGCGAATAACAACAACCCGTTGCCCGTGCCCAAAGCGTTTTGGGTCAAGCTGAGCGCGCCATCGGGTACGCCGTCCACCATTGGCTGGATTATCGGCAACAGCATACCGGGCAACACCTCAACGCTCCCAGGGCGCGGCTACTTCCGAACGGATCCAACGGCAACAGGCGGTCTCGTCTTCACTGGCTTGCCGCAGGGGAGCCTGGCGATGGCAATTCGCGGCACGCACAACTTCGTGGGGCAGCTCGACCTGAGCGCGCTGTCTGACCGCGCGAAGCCGAAAGACCTCTGGGACATCGAGTTCGATGCCGATGGCGCCAGCGACCCTGACGGTAACCTTGTTGAAGAGGGGCTGCGGCGCAACCTCATCGATGTGACGGTCACCAACGATAGCGGCACACCCTTCTCCTCACGGTTTGTGACCTACATCGACGCGAATGGTCGCTTCACACTCCCGGTTGCCCCTGCAATCAGCCAGATTAAGGTGCGCCGCTGGGATAACGCGCTCGCAGCGACCTTCAGTCGCCCCGGCAGTGGCTGGAGTACCGATCCGTGCAACCCGACCGACCTCGGCAGCGTGACGGTCACCTTCGGTGATGTGAACGGCGACGGTATCATCGACGACGCCGACCTGCTCGCCGTGCTGTTCGGCTTCGGTTCAGGCGAGTAAATGCCCACCGAGCCTTCTACCAGCTCAACGCCCCCACCTGTTTTCGGGTGGGGGCATCATTTCAGGCGCGTCCACTCTTGCCGAAACCGCTCCAGCGCGTGCAAAAACGGCTCATCGATGCGGTAGACCATAATCTCGCGCAGGTAGCGGTCGCAGAGGGCGACGGGTAGACCCGTGCGCTGCGCCTCGCTGTGAATAATCTCCTCTAAATGCGCTTCGCCCCAGGCGCAGGCGGTGTGCATCAGGTCGGTGAGCGCGTTCAGCGGCGCGTCGGCATTCGCGAGCCAGACCGCCCACACGAAGGGCAAGCCTGTCCACCGCCACCACGCCTCGCCCAGGTCCAGCACGAACAGTCCCTCACCGCTCGCGCTCATGCCCGCGTCGCCAATCAGCAGTGCGGCGTCCGCCTGCTGAAACATCGCCTTCAGGTCGGGCGCGTGATGACTATAGTGCGGCTGAACACCATAAACCCTGCGCAGCAGGATGCGCGTCAGCGCAGAGGAGGTCAGCGAGCTGTCGTCCAGCGCGACGGTGCGAATCTGTTCAAAGGGCACCTTGCTGAACAGGCGCACGCTCAGCACCTCGCGGCGCGTGGCAATTGCCAGACCGGGCACAAAGCGGGTGTCGGGGCGACGGAACCACTCGACAGATGACACCAGCGCGACATCGATCGCGCCTGCCTCCAGCCAGCTCGCCAGCAGCGACGGCGGCGCGTACCGTACCTCTGCTACCTGCCGACCCACCGCCGTCTCGAACCAGCGCGTGAGCGGCGCCCCGTTCATGTAGGGCACACTGCCAATCACAAAGCGTCTCATCGCAGCCACCTGTCGAACAGACTGAAAACGAACAGCCCGATGCTCACATAGCCATTCAGGGTGAAGAAGGCAACATCCAGTTTGCTCAAGTCGTTCGGGCTGACCAGCGATTGCTCGTAAGCCAGCATCAGCGCGGCGAAGCCGACACCCGCATAATAGAGCCAGCCCGCCTTCAGCGCGACCCCTGCGGTGATAAAGAACAGTATGCAGATCAGGTGTGACAGGCGCGAAATGGCAATCGCTCGCGCCTTGCCCAGCGTCTCAGGCAAACTGCGCAAACCGTATTGCTTATCGAACTCGTAGTCCTGCAGGCTGTAAAGGATGTCGAAGCCCGCCACCCAGAAGGCGACCGCCAGCGTGAGCAGCATCGGCGTTAGTTCCAGCGTGCCCCGCACCGCAATCCATGTCGCACTCGGCGCAATCCCCAGCGACAGCCCCAGCCAGAAGTGTGAGAGCGGAGTGAACCGCTTGGAGTAGGAGTAGCCAAGAATGATGACCAGCGCGACGGGGCTGAGCCAGAAGCAGAGCCAGTTCAGTTGCCACGCGGCATATACGAAGGCGACAATCGCAATCGCCATCAGCGTCGTCATCTGGCGCACGGTCAGTAATCCCGCAGGCAGGGCGCGATTGCGCGTGCGGGGATTCAGCGCGTCGATATCGCGGTCGGCGATTCGGTTGAACGCCATCGCCGCCGTGCGCGCGCCCACCATCGCCACCAGAATCCAGCCCAGCACACGCGCGGAGGGCATCCCATTCGCCGCATAAATCAGCCCCATCAGCGCAAAGGGCAGCGCGAAGATGGTGTGTTCAAACTTAATCGCCTCCAGCACCAGATGAACCCTGCGCCACACGCGCCCCAGATAGGTTCCCGCCTGCATCCTCAAGTCCTCACCCGCCGCAGAATGCGATTGAGCAGCCCCGGTGCGAACCGCTTCAGATAGAGGGCAATCTTCTCGGGACCGGCGATATAGACCTCCTCTTTGCGTTTGTAAATCGCATTCACCATATGGCGAGCGCACACATGCGGGTCCATGCCCTTCTCGATGGTCGTGTCCATCTGACCATGCTCGCTGCCGTCGCCGCGCAGGGCGTGAAGGGAGACCTCCGTACGCACCCAGCCGGGGCAGATAAGCGTTACGAAGATGCCCCTGTCGTGAACTTCGGCACGCAGGGAGTCGAAAAAGCCGTGCAGGGCGTGCTTGGAGGCGCAATAGGCGGAGCGGAACGCGATGCCGAACTTGCCCAGCAGGCTGCTGACGACCACGATATGCCCCCGCTCACGCTGAAGCATATAAGGCAGCACGGCTTTCGTCAGCGACACCACCCCGAAGAAGTTGACCTCCAGAATGCGGCGCACCACCTCCAGCTGGGTCTCCTCCACCAGCGAGCGCTGGGAGACGCCCGCGTTATTGATCAGCACATCGATCCAGCCGAAATGCTCAATCGCGGCGGCGACCATCGTGGAGTGGCACTCGGTCTGGGTGATGTCGAAGGGCAGGATCAGCACCTTGCCTGTGCCCGTGCAGGCGTCGCGCACCTGTTCGAGCCGATCCTGGCGGCGAGCGGACAGCACCAGATGCGCGCCCTCGCGGCTGAAGGCGTATGCCAGCGCCTCACCGATGCCCGACGACGCGCCCGTGATCCAGACAACCTTCTCTCGAAAGCGCATGCTAAATCGCCTGTCGCGCTAATGCCGTTTCGGGCAGGGTCTCGCCCAGACGGGCGGCAATCTCCTCCGGGTTTTGCGCCACGCGATACATCTCCTCGCGCGAGATGAGCTTGTGCTGATACAGGAACAGCAGATGGTTGTCCAGCGTGATCATACCGAGCTGATGACCCGTCTGGATAGCCGACTCGATGCTGTGAATCTTGCGCTCGCGGATCATGTGCCCGATGGCGGGCGTGCAGATCATGATTTCGAAGGCAGCGACGCGCCCGGGTCGGTCCGCCCGCGGCAGAAGCAGCTGCGAGATGACCGCCACAAGGTTTGTGCTGAGCTGCACCCGAATCTGCTCCTGCTGATCCATCGGGAACACATCGACGATGCGTTCCACCGTGCGGGCGGCGCCAGTGGTGTGGACGGTGGAGAAAACAAGGTGCCCCGTCTCGGCAGCAGTAATGGCAGCCTGAATCGTGCGCAGGTCACGCATCTCGCCCACCAGAATCACATCGGGGTCCATGCGCAGCGCGCGAACGACACCCTCCTCGAACGAGGGCACATCGACGCCCACCTCCCGCTGGCTCACCACCGACTTCTTCGGCTCATGGAAATACTCAATCGGGTCTTCGACAGTCACGATGTGAGTGTCGCGATGTGTATTGATATAATCAATCATGGTGGCGAGCGTGGTGGTCTTGCCGGAGCCAGTGGGACCCGTCACCAGAATCAGCCCGCGCGGCAGGTGCAGCAGGCGTTTGACATGATCGGGCAGACCGATCTCTTCGAAGCTGCGCAGGCGGTAAGGGATGAGACGGAAGTTGATGGCGATCGCGCCTTTTTCGTAGTAGGCGGCGACGCGGAATCGCGCTTTTTCGTGGGTGTAGCCGAAGTCGGCGGTGCGCACGCGCTCCAGCTCATGGATCGCGCGTGGGGGCGCCACCTCCCGGAAGAGCCGTTCCGTGTCCGCCGGGCTCAGCTCGCCGAACTCTTCCAGCCGCACCAGCCGCCCATAAAGCCGCAAAGTCGGTGGCTCGTTCGGCACGATATGAATATCCGAAGCGTCGCGCTCATAACAGATATTGAGCAACTCGTTCGCCGTTGCATATTTACGCATAGCCGACCCTCCTGCATAATTGTGCCGATTTCGCGGGCGGGGTCGCGATTCCTGCCACAAAAACCCCGCCGTGCCGTGTGCCGTTGGGGTCGCGAACCCCACGGGTTCCTTTTGGGCGCTGAGACCAGCCGCGCGATTCGTCGAGCGAACCCGACGCTGCCACTTGGCATGATCCTCACGCCCTGCCAGTTCTGGCGACGGTTCGACCCACCGCGGGCATCACGCGCACGGCAGGATAACCCTATTATACCCCAGAAACGGTAGAATCGGGATGATGGACTGGCAGGCGATTCGCGACTGGGCAAGCAGCGCCGAAGCCACGCTGGTGCTGACCGGTGTGCTGATAGCGCTGCTGATATGGAACCTGTGGCTGACGCTGCGCTGGCGCGCGTTCCAGCAACGCTGGCGCACACTGCTCACGGGCAGCGAGGGCAACTCGCTGGAGCGACTGCTCTACGAAACGCTGCGACGAGTCTCCCTGATGGAAGAAACCCTCAAAACGCACGGGAACCATCTCCACCAGCTGCAGAGTCAAACCGATCGGTGCATTCAGCAGGTGGGTATCGTGCGGTACGACGCCTTTTCGGATACTGGCGGTCAGCAGAGCTTCGCGCTCGCCCTGCTGAACCGCGCGGGCGACGGCATCGTGCTGAGCGGCATTCATAGCCGACAGGAGATGCGTGTCTATGCCAAGCCCGTCCAGCAGATGCGCTCCACCATCGGGCTATCGGACGAGGAACGCCTCGCCATCCAGCAGGCGCTGGAGCAGGCATCGCAAATGGAGGCGCGAGTGTGAACGGGTTCGAACTGAGCGACGAGTGGCTCATCGAGCGGTTCAAAGAGGGCGATGAAACCGCCTTCGACCAGCTGGTGCGCCGCTACGAGCAGAAGGTCTACCAGCACGCCTATCGGCTCACCCATAACGCCGACGACGCCGCCGATGTGACGGCGGAGGCGTTCCTGCGCATGTACACCGCCCTCAAGCGCTTCCGCGGCGACGCCCAGCTCAGCACATGGCTCTACCGCATCGTGCAAAATGTCTACTTCGACTTCTACAAGCGGGAGCGACGCCACCAGCACCTGCCACTGGAAATCCCTTCCGAGGAAGACGATGAGCCACTGGAGCTGCCCATCGCGGATGAAAGCATCGATCTGGACGAACACCTGCTGGAGCAGGAGCGCCAGCGCGTGCTGCGCGAAGCCATCGACCAGCTGCCCGACTACCAGCGCATCGTGGTGCTGCTGTTCCATGAGGAGCAGCTCTCCTATGAGGAGATTGCCGCCGTCACGGGGCTGCCGCTGGGCACGATTAAGTCGCGACTGAATCGGGCGCGGGCAACCTTGCGCGAGCTGCTGGAACCCCATCGGGAACTTTTTGAGACGGGAAGCCGTCCAAACCCTTCGGAGACAGCCGATGCGTTGCGAACAGGTTCAGGCTCTGTTGAATGACTATCTGGAGGGTGCGCTGAGCGCTGGGGTCCGGCAGTCGCTGGAGGCGCACTTGAGCGCGTGTGCGGGTTGCCGTCGGGAGTGGCAGTTCCGTCAGGGCATCTGGCGCGCGCTGGCGCGGACCCCTGTGCCGGACGCGCCACCCGATTTGCACGCGCGGATTCTCACCTATGTGCGCGCGCAGCAGCGGGCACGCCTGCAAAGCCAGCGCATGCTCATCTGGCGATGGGTGGGCGCTGCCGCCGCCGCTGCTACGCTCTTCCTGCTGGGCTTCTTCAGCGCGCGCCCTGGCGGCGTGATGGCAGGATTCGACCTCGTTCCGCCCAAACGCTCTCCAGAAACCGCCATCCCGGCCCCTGTGGAGTCGGGCATCCGCCTGGAGTGGCGGTCGGTGGGCGGTGGGGAGCGCATCCCCATCCTGCAGGCTGCGCTGAACCGGGAAGCCAGCGCGACGCTCGCGCTCGCGTCGGAACCCGATAGCCCGCCACGCACCGCGCAACGCATCTGGCAGGGTACGCTCCAGCCCGGCAAAACCGTCGAAATCCCACTGCCACTCATCCAGCGGGCGCCCGCCGATTCTTATGCCGCTACCCTCTGGTGGACGGTGGACGACCAGCATCGGGCGTTCTTTGTGCCTGACGGCTATCCGCCGATGGCACGGGCAGACCTGCGCCTGCGGGCGAACCTCGCCACCGCACTGGCTCGGTTAGCCAGAACCTATCAGACACCGATTGAGTGGCTGCCTGCGCCCTCGGAGGCGAACCCGCTGGTCGTGCTGGATGTGCATAACGCCACGCTGGAGGAAGCCCTGCAGCAACTGCTGATCGGCACGCGCTACACAGCGCGAATGGAGAAAGGGCACTGGCGCATCATGCCCCGCGAGTAAGAAGGGCGTAGTCACCGCACTCCGCCTTCGCCTCCCAGAGCCATCTATGGCACGAAAGTTGCTGCTCTCCCTTTTAGCGGGGTATGGGAATGTTCGCATCACAGCGCCTTTATGCGGAAGAGGAGCCACTTATAGACGATTATCTGGAGCCAGATGAGGGGCTGGAGCAGGGGCTGCGCGGCAGCGTGCTGGATAGCGTGCTGGGTGCCGTCCTGCGCCGACCGCTGCTCACTCCCGAAGAGGAGGCAGAACTGCTTCAGCGCGCTCAGGCAGGGGACGAAGACGCCCGCAACCGACTCGTCGAGAGCAATCTGCGCCTGGTGCTGAGCGTCGCCCGCCGCTATGCACGACCCGGTCTCCCCCTGGAAGACCTCGTGCAGGAAGGCGCTCTCGGACTGATCAAAGCCATCAACCACTTCGACACCAGTCGCGGGCTGCGCTTCAGCACCTATGCCATCCACTGGATTCGCCAGGCGATCGGGCGTGCTGCCGATTCGCAAGCGGGTCTGATCCGCCTGCCAAACCACGCCATCGATGCCCTGCGCCGAATCGAGCGGGCACGCGCGGAGCTGCGCCTGCAACACGGCACGGAGCCAACACCCGAACAGATTGCCACCTATCTGGGAATGCCGATTAGCAAAGTTCACCGTCTGCTCAAATACACGCAAAGCCATCTGTCGCTGGAACAGAAAAGCGATGACGAGCAGGACGCCCCACTGGGCGCATTCATCGCCAATCCTGAAGAGGAGGACCCGGAGACGGTGGCGTTCTATCGCCTCTGGCTCTGGGAGCTGCTGGAGCTGGCGCAGAAGCACCTGACGCCGCGCGAGTGCTGGGCAATCCATCGCTGGCTGGGGCTGGAAGTCAGCGAGATCCCGCCCGGCTGCAAAGCGCGCCTCTCGCGCGAGCGGGTGCGACAGCTGGAGAAGCGCGCCATCGAAAAACTGCGCACCCTCGCCCATCAGCACTACATGGTGCCTGGCGGCTAACTCAGTGGAGCACTGCGATGTAGGCGGGGAAGCCACGACTTTCCAGCTGCTGCTTCATCTGCTCCGCTTTGGCGCGGTCGCGCGTCACCAGCACCTGCACCCGATAGCGCGTGCGCCCCTCCACCTGAAACGGCACGATGGTCGCCCCGAAGCCGCTGGCGTTGAGCGTTTGAACCAGCGCGTTCGCCCGCTCCCGCTGGTCATACACCCCGACCTGCACGCGATAGAGCGTCTGCTCGCCACTGCTGGGCGGTGGCGGGACTGGTTTCGGCTCTGGCTGGGGCGCGGGCGGCTCCGCCGGCGGCTCGGCGGGCGTTTCGGCAGGTATCTCGGCGGGCGGCGGCTCCGGCTCCTCGTCAGGCACAAGCAGGGTCTCCTCGTCCGACGGTGCACTCTCATCCGCAGGGGTCTCCACCGATTCGGCGCGCTTCTGCTGGCGCACCTTCTCCCGCCGCTTAACAAAACGGTCGTAATCGAACGGGGCGACCTCGCGCGTGCCAATCTCCGCGCCTGTCGACGCCACCACATCAGCGGGCAGCTTCTCATACACCTCCACCTTCGGCATCGGCGGCGGCTGGCGACTTGAATCAGTAGAAGTCTCTACCCCCGCTCGCCAGCGCAGCTTCGGGGTGCCTTCAGGCGTGAAGGTCAGGCGCGGTCCAATCACATAGTAGCCCAGCGCCAGAAACACCAGAAAGACCGCCACGCCAAAACCCACCGTCTTCAAAAAGCGCCTCATCGAAAAGCCCTCATCCTCATCTACTGAACGGAAGTCGAGCGGCATCAGCTCACCTCCTGCAACAGCAGCCACTCGAATTATAGCATGTCAGCGGGACACGCCCAGCCACCTCTCCAGCACCTGATCGATGGATGTCCGAAAATCCCGATGGTTGTCCCAGACGATTCGTCCGCGCGGGTCGACGAGAATCTGGCGCGGGATGGCGTTCACCCCAAAAGTTTGCGCGGCGGGCGCCATCCACTCGCCGTCGCCTGCCCAGAAGTGCCTACCCAGCGCCCACCAGCCTCTGCTTTTGAGCATCGCGCGGGCGGCTTCCGCGTTCCTGTCGATGCTGATGGTGATGACCTGCAGGCGATTGCCCCACACGGCACGCTTCTGCGTCAGCAACGAGCGGAGCTTCTCCATGCTTTCGTGGCACGGCATGCACCATGTCGCCCAGAAATCGAGCAGCACCCATCTGCCGCGAAACTCACTGAGCCGACGCGCTTTGCCGGTTTCCAGATCGATCAGGCGCACATCGGGCGCGAGGTCGCCCACCTTCGGCGCTGGTCGGAAAATCAGCTCCTGAACCCCATCGCCCGCATAGAGCGTGAAGGAAAAGCGGCTATCCTCCACCCCCTCCAGCTGGAGCGTGTAATGGGGCGGGTCGAGGAAACCCAGCCGGGTGGCGCGGCGCGGGTTCTCGTACAGCCCGCTCAGACGCAGGCGACCCTGCGAATCGGTGCGACCCGTCGCAATCGGCACAGACTGGGCATAGCGCGGAAGATACAGCTGCACCGTGTAGCGGGTACTGGCAACGGGGCGACCGCCATGGCTTTGAACCCGAATGGTCAGGGCACGCTTGCCCTTATAGCGGTTGGGATCAAAAGGCTCATACCGCAGGCTGAGCGTGCGCTGGGTGTTCGGAGCCAGCTGTTCCAGCACCACCTCATCTCTATAGAGCGGTCGTTCGCCGGCACCCACCATCAGCTGGGCGAGCCAGCCCGCGCCGCTGGCGAGGTTCTCCAGCCGCAGTTCGGTTTGCGGCTCGGTCAGCATGCGCGTCTCCAGGATGCACCACTGCGGCTGTCCGTCCACCTCAACGATTCGCGCCACAGCGAGCAGGCTCTGCGCATCCGCCTGCTTCAGCTGGCTCACATCGACCTGCACACGGAGCGAGCCAGCAGGCGGCAGGGCACGCGCGATGCGACCCGAACGCCACTCCGATTCAGGCACCGGCTCCAGATAGCCCCGCAGCCAGTCGGCGCGATCGACCTGCACCATCAGGCTGCCTCTGTAATCGGGCGGCAGGGTGAAGCGATAACGCCCCGCGTCGATGCGCTCGATGCCAAATCGGTCAAACAGCCCCTCCAGCGGCGGCGTGCGCCAGCGTCCCGGCGCCTCGCCCAGCTGCTGCTCGTCATAGGGCGTCGCGCCGCCGATAGGCGTTCGTACGATCAGCTCGGCTATCGGGGGCGTAAACCGGCGCTGGTACATGTTGACCGGCTGCAGATTGTCCAGATAGGTTCGCGTGCCGAAATCATCGGGCAGCGGCAGATTGCCCACGCGTGTCAGCGTGAGCTCGATGGGCACACCCCTGCGCAACTGGACGGTGAGCGTGTTCGGCGCAGGATAGAAGAGGCTCACCTGCTTGGCAACGAAACCTGGCGCCGTCACCCACACAAACACCACGCCGCCCCGTTCGCCTGTCAATATCTCGGCGACCGCGCGCAAGCGCTCCGCATGCCAGCGCACACTCAGCTCGCCCTTCGAATCGACCGACTGCCAGAGCGGTTCCGACACGCGGTATCGCCGTCCGATTCGCTGATCATACACACCCACGCCGACCATCGCGTTCGGCAGTGGATTGCCCGATTCGTCCGTCACTGTCACGCGCAGGGTCGGCTCCGACACCTGCGCCCTGACGCCTGTCAGTAGCGCCATACATAGAAGCCCTGCTGTTAGAAAGCTCATGCGTTTCATCTGGCACCTCCCAGATAGCGTTTCAGCACCGCTTCAATCTGATCGATGGGGTTGCCCGACCAGACAATCTTACCGTTGGGGTCGATGAGGAAGGCGGTCGGGATGTAGCGGATGCCATAGACGCGGTTGGCGGCACCTTCCTCCGCGTGCGATGAGCGTGCATCCCAGCAGTGGAGCGCCATCTGCCACCAGCCGCGCTGCTCCAGATGCGGCTTGACCACCGACTCGGTGTCGTCCACGCTGACCGTGATCACCTGCAGGCGATCCGCCCACTGCTCACCGTACCGATCCAGCAGCGATTTCAGCTCTTGCAGGGCTGTCTGGCACGGTCCGCACCATGTCGCCCAGAATTCGAGGTAGACCCACTTCGAGCGGAACTGCTTGAGGCGCACAGTGCTACCGTCCACAAGCGATTTGAGGGGCACATCGGGCGCGGGATCGCCGGGTTGGGGAGCGAGCCGAATCTGGTACTGGCGGAGGTTGTCCCCCGCCCGCAGGCTCAGCGATTCTGACCAGTCGCCCACCTGCAGCCAGTACTGCACCTGCTCCTGGTTCGCCGCCTGCGGTTTATTCTCGTAAAGGTTTTTCAGCACGATTCGCCCCTGCGCATCGGTGCGCCCGCGATAGATGGGTCGCGGCAGATTGGAACCCACCTGCAACGATAGCATGTAGGGCTGCCACCTGCCTATATAGAACCCCCGCACCGGCACATAGCCGGGCGCAACCGCCTCGATTTGCAGATCGACGCTGCCCCCCGTTCGCATAACCTTCTCTATCTGTGCTTCGCCATAGACGCTTTCGGGTTCGATGACACAGCGTCCATTTGCGTTAACGCGCCTCCAGGATGGTTCAGTCAGCGTGTAGCGGATGTTATTCGTTGTGTAAATAACGCGCACACGCGCCTCGGGGATGGGTTGTCCGTCGGGGTCCACCACCTGAATCACAAGGAACGGCTCGGCTGTATCCAGCAGGTTTTGAGCCGCCACACTACCATAAACCAGTCCTATGAATCCCAGCACCATCCACTTCAGCCTCATAGCCCACCTCCGGAAGTTCGCTGGAATCTATTTTCGAGCCGCCAGGAGCCGATTCCTGCTGCAAGCATTGTCCTCTCCCCCACGCTGTTGGGAGAAGGGAGATGGAGGCGCGGTCGCAAAGCCTACTTTTTCAGATACCCACACGCCCACTTGCAATCGAGGTCGAAGTGGTGTATAATAGAGCACGAGGAGGTCGAAATGAGTGTTCGCAAGGGCTTTACGCTGATCGAATTGCTGGTGGTGATCGCCATCATCGCCATTCTGGCGGCGATTCTGTTCCCCGTGTTCGCACAGGCGCGCGAGAAGGGACGGCAAACGGTGTGCTTGAGCAATCTGCGGCAGCTATCCGCAGCTGTCCTGGCATACAGCACCGACTATGATGGGTATTACCCACGGGGCGTCTACGGAGTTGGTCCTGTGGTCTATCACCTGCTTGATCTGATCCATCCCTATGTGAAAGGCCCGGACATCTACACCTGCCCCAGCTATCCTGGTCCAAATGGTGGCATGGATTGGCAGGCGCGACTTGCCCATAGAGGCTATCAGTCGGCTCGCAACTTCCGCTACTTCGCCTATGTGCCCAACTACGGACTGCTGAACTTCGACTTCTGCCGATCGAATGTGGCTTACAAGCGATACAGCCCGCCGATGAGTGAATCTGCGGTACCACGCCCAGCAGAAACAATTGCCATTGTGGATGGTTACTGGTACTACAACGCGGGCACCTACTGGTTTGAATACTGGTTCAAGATCGACATCTGGCCACGCCATACACTGGGGTCCAATCTCGTCTATGCGGATGGGCATGTGAAGTGGTCTTACCACCTGGGCATCCCAAACGGTGGGCGTCTCATAAGCCCCCCTGCCACCCGAACTTCTTGCCCGCTCCGCTCGCAAAATCAGTTCTACTATGGCTTCCACTACCCGCCCGGTTTCAATAACCCGCGGCGTGTGCCAAGAACCGAAGCCGAGTTCAATACCGTGAATCCTCATAATAACTGCTTTGGGGACTTTTTCGGGATTCCCGAAACCGCAATTGCCAATGTGCTGAACTGCCAGTGTGGTTCCGCCAACAACCTTTATCCACCCTGTCCGAACTCGGCGTACGAGTAAAATGTGAATCCTCACAACCTCCCTTGCCAGCCTGAGCGGGCAAGGGAGGTTGCTTTTACTGCGCCTTCATGTCCAGTCGCATCGGTTTGAAGAGCCACCAGCTGGCGAGGTCGCGCTGGTCGCTGAAGTGAGGCGAGCGCGGGTCTTCGCTTTGACCAGGTGGCAGCACATTTTCGCCCATGAGCGGGTTGCTCAGCTCAATCACCTGAATATAGGAGCCGCGGTCGGTGTATGGCACGCCGGGCAGATTGTTGCCCCAGTTCATGCGCGGCGCACTGTAGTGCCACTGGCTCATGCTCGCGCCGTACTTCTGCTTCAGCTGGGTCAGCGCGTCCGCCAGCGCGATCGCCAGCACCTCCTCTTTCGGCTTGCCGTTGAAGTAGTCATACAGGCGCGGCACGCTGGCGCGGTTGCCCTGCAGCGCGTAGAGAATATAGCTGGGCTGAATCGCGAGACGGAACAGGTTCGGGTCAAAGAAGTTGCCGAGGTCATCGGCGAAGATGCGCGTGCGAGCAGCGTCCAGCCAGGCGTCCCAGATCGCTTTGCCGACGCTACCCTCGCGCTCGTAGCAATCCCACGCCTCCAGCACCTGAATCGCCCGCCGCATTTCGGGCGTGAGGTTGCGGTTGCGCCTGACGATGGCGAGCATCGCAGGCTTGAGTTTTGCCGCGTCCTCGTCGTACATCGCAATATCGGTGATCATCGCCTTCACATCATCCAGTGTCAGCAGGGGCTTGCGGTTCGCCAGCTCAATCAGCCGATGCACGCGGAAGATGGCGCCCCACGCGGGCGTGTCGCCGTTCTCCCACCAGACGGCGGGCTTGTTGTTCCAGTTCACAATGAAGCCGCGTCGGGGGTTGATCACGCGCGGCATCTGCTCGAAGGGGATGAAGCCTTTCCAGTCGTATTCGCCCGTGCCCCATACGGGCAGGCGCGGGTCGACTCCATCGGCGCGAATCGGCGCACGCCCGCAGTAGAAGTAGGCGATGTCGCCCGACTGTGTGGCACAGAAGGCGTTAAACGAGGCGACGATATGGGAGCAGGCACGCTCAAAGTCGGCGACCGTGCGCGCACGCAGGATGCCGTAGTAGGCGTTGATCGCCTCCAGCTCCCGATCCCAGTAGCTGAGCGACCACGCAATCGCCACATTGTTGCGCCGATCAAAGGCGATTACGGGTCCATGCACGCTGCGGTAGACGGTCATCTCCACTGGCTCGCGCCCCTTGACCCGAATGGTCTCGGTGCGCTTTTCGAAGCGTCGCCACTGACCCCTGTACCAGTACTCTTCGGGATTGTCGGGGTTCAGCTTCTCGATGAAGGCGTCGGCGAAGTCGGCAATCCCGGAGGTGAATGTCCATGCGAGATGCTCATTCGTGCCGATGAGGATGCCAGGAATGCCTGGAAAGCTCATGCCGAGCGCGTTGATGCCCGCGCCCGAAAGATGCACTTCAGCGGCAATATGGGGCAGGCTGAAGCCCATCTGCGGCGCGCCCACAAACAGCGCGTTCCCTGTGGCGGACTTTCTGGGAGCAATCGCAATCGCATAGCTGCCGAAGTGCGTGTAGAGTCCGTGCTGATGGGCGAACTCGATCTGGACTTGCCCCGATGCAATGCGCATGGCGGGCAACAGCACATCGAGCCCGATAGTGGGCAGTTGTGCCGCCTGATTCTTGAGGCGCTGCAGGGTGGCTTTCGGGTCGCGGGGAGTCGCCTTGCGCGAGTCATCTTCAGGGGGCACGGTGGTGGGCGAGGTGGGGTCCTGAAGCCAGAGCAGGTCATTCGCCCACGCTTCGGCGTTCTCTTTGTTGCGCAGGCGCAGATATTGCAGCAGGGTATAGTTGCGCAGGTCGCCGGCTGCCATCACGCCACCGAATCGGCGCGACATCATCACGCCAATCGCCACGCTGTCGGTCGGACGCCACGGGCGCGGTTCGATGCCCGCCTCCGCGTAGCCGGGCGGCAGCTGTCCCGTGCGCTTCGCCTCCTCGATCCATGCGTTTACACCCTCGGCGTAGGCTTGCAATATCTCCTGCAGTTCAGGCGCGAGGCGACCGATCTGGCGCTGCATCTCCTCTTCGGTGTAGCCTTCGGTTCTGGCAGCTTTATCCTGCTCCAGCGCGGATGGCCCCATAATCTCTGCCAGCTCGCCGCGCGCCTGCCGCCGATAGCGCTCCATCTGCCAGAGCCGATCCTGCGCCATCGCGTAGCCGTTACCATAAAGCAAACCGTAGAGCGAGTCGGCAAACACATGCGGCACACCGTACGAATCGCGCACGATGATGACCTTCTCGCCCCGCACGCTCAGCTCTATCCGCTGTGCCGAACCGCTTGTTAGCGCGAGAATCAACAAACCCATCACACCTGCGAGAAACCGTCTCATAGTGAGAACCTCCCTGTTAGTGATTGCTGGCGGGCATCTGCGTCCGCCAGCAGCTATTTTTGACTCGCGGTTCGACTCTCCTGCAAAAAAACCGCTCCCTGCTGATAGAAGCAGGGAGCGGGGGATGAAATGACTACTGCTGTGGAAGCCAGAGCGTGCTAAAGCGGAAACTGCAGCGCAATGACTCTATCCTCGATGGGCAAAAGCAGCTCCAGATCCACATCTGCCAGTCGTGCTCTGGGGCTGCTCTTGGTCTTGATGACCAGATTAGCGGGTTCGACGCTAACAGGTACCTGCGGCAAGCCAGAGGCGTTCAGTGAGCCACTGCCCGATTCGGTCAGGGTGATGTTGAAAATCGAGCTGGGCATGTCGGAACGGTTGCTCGCCTGAATGTAGCAGGCAGCCAGCGCCCTACCATTTACAGAGGCTAAGGGCGTGGTGACCGTGCCTGTGAGCAGCTGAGCCGCCAGCACCACATCCTCGCGCGTCACGATGACGACTCCTGTCGAACTATCGCGGCTACGGGAACCGATTGAACCCCTAACTGAAGTGGAAATCTGCTGGGCTGCCGTGTCCATCTGGTTCTCCCACTCGCCAGATGTGGTACGCAGCGGGATAAGGTCTTTAATGTCTATAGGGAAGCAGACCTTGATGACGATAGGGCCGAAGCGAGCATCCAGGCATGGACCGCCATCCCAATCCACTGTGAGTTTGGGTTTCTCATTCTCGCGAGCCTGCGTCGTAACTTCCGCGTCGACAGTGGTGGTGTCTCCAGCAAGGTTGCGAATCTGGGCTACCCAGCGTCCGTTATCATTGCGGATGTTGACCACGAAAAAGTTGCGATAATCGTCGTCGGTTTGCAGGTAGCAGAACAACACATCGGCGCCGCGGCTCAGATTGTCCATCGTCAGATTTTGCACACCTCTGATGTTGGTGTTGACGACCACATTCCTTTTGCCATCGGAGCCGTTCGTGAGGACTATTCCAGCGAAGTCCTGTGTGTCGACCTGCACGCCCATCTCCTGTGCGGCCCCTTGCAGGATGGTCTGCGCTCTGGAACGGAAGCTCGCGTTGGAAGCAACAATTTGCTGTTCAGCGGTGAGGGTGCCACCACCGCCACCACCACATCCAGCAAGGAGCAGGGCGATAGTGCCGTAAAAAATCCACTGGCTCAGACCGTTTCGAAAACCCATCTACCGTTCCTCCTTACCTGCTAATTATGGCAGGGGAGGTTAATTTCTGAAGTGCAAAAGAGGACGGCGCGCTTGCTAAAGCATGCGCCGATAGAGGCGGGCAGTGTGGGCGACGGTGTGGCGGATGTCGAATCGGTCGGCGGTGGCGCGGGCGTTCGCTGCCAGCTCGCCTGCCAGCGCACGGTCATTCAGGATGCGCAGGATGGCTTCCGCCAGCGCGGTGGGATGATCGGGCGGCACCAGCAGTCCGCTCACCTCGTGCTTGATGAGCCGTTCCAGTGGCGGGATTCGGCTGGCGACCACGGGCAGCCCGCACGCCATCGCCTCCATCACTGCCAGCCCCAGCCCCGCATCGCGTGCAGGCGCCGCCAGCACATCCGCGGCGGCGTATAGCTCCTCCACATTCCCCCAGTAGCCGAAGAAGCGGATATGATGAGGCTGACTGCTCTGCAAACTGAGCTTGACCAGTCGCGCGTTATCGGGTCCGTCGCCTGCCAGCCACAGATCGGCATCAGGCAGCGACTTCCAGACAATCTCCATCGCCCGGATGGCGAGGTCGAACCCTTTATGCGGCACGAATCGCCCCACGCACAGCACAATCGGGCGCTCGCGCGGCACATGGAACTGCATGCGCATCGCGATTCGGTTGGGCAGCGTTTCAAACAGCGCCAGATCGATGCCGCCGCGAACGACCTCGATGCGGTCTTCAGGGATGCCGCCGCGCATCAGCCCCGCCTTCACGCTGTCCGACACGGCGGTAATGAAGGTGGGATAGCGGGCAATCCATCGCCAGACGGCGCGCACCAGCGTGCTTTTGTGCAGCAGAAGGTGATGCACCGTCCACATCCACGACTGGCGATTGCGCAGCGCCCAGGCGCAGACCCATCCCGCTCGCACGCCATGGCAATGCACAATCGGGAAGTGGCTCGCTTGCTCGCGCAGGATGCGCACGGCACGCCAATCGGCGAACAGCCCTATGCGATCGCGAATGAAGTCGGGACCGGTGAGCGTGGGCGCGAAGTGATGTTCGGGCAGGTATTTGATCAGCCCCTGCACATGGCGCAGCATGCCACTGCTGCTGGGGCGCACCACCAGCAGCACGGGGATTCGCGCCACACCCGGCTCTTCCGTTTCGGGCATGGGTTCCGTGCGCAGTTCCGGCTTCTCCAGGAGAGCGGTCGCCATTATCGGGGCACCGGGATCTGGTCTAACAGCGTTCGCAGGATGCGGTCGGCGGTCAGTCCTTCCACTTCCGCTTCAGGTTTGAGAATCAGGCGGTGGCGCAGGGTGGGCAGCGCCATCTGTTTCACATCGTCGGGTGTGACGAAGGCGCGTCCGCGCATGGCGGCAAGCGCCTTGCTGACCAGCAACAGCGCGATACCCGCGCGCGGGCTGGCGCCCACCAGGAGATAGTCGCTCTGGCGCGTGCGGCGCACAATCTGCAGGATATACTCCATCACTTCGGGCGCGACCTGCACCTCCCGCACGATTTCGCGGCAGCGTTCCAGCTCGTCGGCGGTCAGCACCGTCTCCAGTCCCACCTCTTCGAGGCGATGGGCGCGGAAGCCCTCATCGTGCAGCTGCAAAATCGCGCGCTCCTCCTCCTCGGCAGGATAGCTCATCACCACCTTCAGCAGGAATCGGTCGAGCTGCGCTTCGGGCAGGGGATAGGTGCCCTCATACTCGATGGGGTTCTGCGTGGCGAACACCATGAAGGGTCGTGGCAGCGGGTGGGGCACGCCGTCGATGGTCACGCGCCGTTCCTCCATCGCCTCCAGCAACGCCGCCTGCGTCTTGGGTGGCGTGCGGTTCACCTCATCCGCCAGCACGATATTGGCAAAGATGGGACCGTAGCGCACACGGAACTCGCCCGTGCGCGCATCGAAGATGGTCGTGCCGATAAGATCGGACGGCATCAGGTCGGGCGTGAACTGCACGCGGCGGAATTCGAGCCCGAGCGTTTGCGCCAGTACGCGCACCAGCAGCGTTTTGGCGATGCCCGGCACGCCCTCCAGCAGCAGATGCCCGTCCGCCAGCAGGGCACACAGCGCTTGCTGGATCACCTCCTGCTGACCCATGATCACCCGTCCAATCTGTTCCTGCACGCGCGCGGTCGCCTCCGCCAGCTGGGTCAGGCTAACCACGGCGTTCCTCCCTGCAATGGGCTGTCCCAGTGTGCATAGCACCTCCTGCGTCGCGCTTCCCGATTCGCCATGCCTGGCACGCTTCCTGCAAAAAGAGTGCCATCAGGCAGGAATGGCACCGCCCACAGGTGTATTCTGAATCAGCAGGAGGTCAAGCGCCAATGCGAGACAGAGGCTTTACGCTGATTGAGCTGCTGGTGGTAATCGCCATTATTGCTATTCTGGCGGCGATTCTGTTCCCGGTGTTCGCGCAGGCGCGCGAAAAGGCGCGTCAAACCCAGTGCCTGAACAATCTGCGGCAGCTGGGCATGGCGTTCGAGATGTATCGCTCCGACTTTGAGGGACGCAATCCCGGTCCGGGCGACAGCGGACACTGCTGGGGCACATGGAGCCAGCCCGACTGGCCATGGTGGATGACGGGCTTCATGTCGCGCTTCGAAGCGCAGTGGGTTCATTGCTACCCGGTGCTGCGCAATATCTACGACCCCGACTCGCCTGTCAACCAGCTGTGGATACTGGCGGGGAATGTGAAGGCGGGCGTCATCTACCCCTATGTGAAGAACCCCGATGTGTACATCTGCCCGTCAGATCGGCGTGGGCGTGAGAAGCTGCTGAGCTACTCGATGAACGCGGTGGCGAGCTACATTCCCGAAACGGTGGTGGAGCGTCCAGGTCAGTTCGTGATGCTCGTCGATGAGGCGGAGACGCTCAACGACGGCTACTTCTACGCGCTGGCACCCGGCGGCGGCACCGGGCGGTTCGTGGACTGCCCCTCGATCATGCACAGCAACGGCGCGGTGTTCCTCTTCTTCGATGGGCATTCGAAGTGGGTGCGGGCGCGGCACACGCGCGAGCAGGCGCGCATCGATCGCTGCATCGACACCGTGCCGAAGCATTACTTCTGCCCGAAAATCCCCTTCCCCGAATCGCGCCAGTATCAGGAAGGATGTCAGCGCGATAGCTGAATCAGAGGGGCACGGGTTACCCCGCGCCCCTCACAGGTGAAGGGAGTTTCGCGGATGTTGCAGGGCGCGACCACCGCGTCCCCACAGGCTCTTTCAGGCGATGAGCGGAGCCAGCTCCGCCACGCCTGGGAGCGCGTCCATCCCTGATCTACGCGTTTCAACGCCCACCCGCCCGTGCAAGCGGGTGCAACCACGCCTGTGAGTATGGCGAGAAGGCAGTGTCAGGATGCCTTCGCCTTGCGGCGCTTGCGAACATCCTTCAGACCGAAGCGGAAGCGAGTGAACGCCTCCTCGATCTTGCCCTCCATCACCAGTTTCGCGAACTCCTTCGCGCCCTCCACCTTCGCCTGATTCGGCTTGCGTCTCCGTAGTGCCTTCACTGCATCTGCCATGTCGATCTCACCTGCCTTGAATGCCTTAAGGATACCCTCGATATAAGCCGTTCGCTCATCTGCCATAGATCGGTCACCTCCGCAGAATGGACAGCAAGATTGTACCATGCGCATGACACCCATGTCAAGTGTTGCACGCACTTTTTGGCAGAAAATCGGTGCGATTCGCCCCGTTTCAGATATAGATTCGATAGGTGGGAACCTGAAAGAGCAGTGTAACAAGCGACCAGAGCGACCCCATCGTGAAGTCGCCCAGGATCAGCCCCAGCGCGAAGGGCAGCCCGAACCGATGCGCCCGCAACCCGCCCAAACGCATCAGCAGCACCTTGAAGCACCAGCCCAGAAAGAAAGCGAACCAGAAGTAGTCCACCGCGTAGCTCACGCCCAGTGCGTAGCCTGTTGGGTGGAACGGGAAGCCCGCGAAGGCGTTGCGCAACGCCCGCAGCCCCAGCACCATCAGCGCACCGCCCGCCAGATAGTACCAGCGGTTCGGATTGCGGAACGGCTCCTCCACCAGCCATGTGTTCAACCGCCCGAACGACTCGTTGCCCACCCAGTTTTTGAAGCCGCGACACTTCGCCTCCGCGCCATACAGATAGGTCACATGCAGGTTCGCCCAGCACACAATCGCGAACGCCAGCACCGACACAGTTAGAATCAGCAGCCCCATTCGCAGCGGCGCAATCCCATAACTCTGCCCCATGCGCAACGCCTCCAGCTGGTTCGGCATCGGATGGCACCGATAGCCGCGATTGAACCAGTAGAGCGACTGCAACACGGTCAGGTTCTCCACGCCCAGCCCGCGCAGGGTGAACACATCGAACAAAATCCGCTGCGGGTTCACAAAGTAGATTTCGTGGGGTGCGCCCAGCTCCGCCCGCACGCGCGTAATCGTGAGCGCCAGCAGGAAATAGATGCCAAAAAAGAGCACGGCGACCCAGCCATCCATGCGCAACAGCAGCATGTTATAGAGAACGAGGATGCCGACGCCGAGCGCCAGCCCCAGCCAGCTGAGGCGGTAGAGGAAGCGTTCCGGATGAGAAGCGCCCCACGCCAGCTGCCACGCCTCGCGGAAGGTGAAGCGCGCGCTCCACAGCAGCAAGATGCCCAGCATCAACCACGCACCTGCCGCCTGCTCGTTCAGAAACGGGAAGCCCCGATTCTCCGCCGCGTCCCAGCCCATCACCGCGCCAAACACCTGAAACAGCTTGCGCGCCATAAAGAAGAACCATGCTGAAAACGCCAGATCGGGCGGCATCAGATACGCCAGCCCAATCGCGAACGGATACGCCGAGATGCGAAACGAACCGACCGCGCTCCACGGGCGCGTCGTGAAGTAGGGACCTATGTCATACAGTTTAATCCATTCGATATGGGGCAGCGCAGGGAACAGCACATGCAGCCCGTTCAGCCCGCTGATGCTCATCGCCGTGCCGAACCCCATCCACATCGCGCGCGACTGCCAGAACACGCCCGACGGCTCCACCATCGCCAGCGGCAACTGAATCAGCGGAAAAGTGAGCCGCTCATGCTGAGTCCACTGCTTCAGCACCAGAAAGTTCAGGCACAGGCACATCAGCACGAGCGTCAGAATCAGCCCCGCCCATAGCAGCAACGGCTTCACCCACGCCATCAGCCAGTCCAGCCGATAGGGCAGCATACCGCCATCATAATAGGGGCGCAGGACGCGCTCGTCCCACACGAACAGCTCGCGCGGGATAAAGGCGAAGAATCGCTCGCGCCAGCCCGATTCAGGTGTGCCATAGCGCTGCGCGTGCCCGATGGCGCCGAACAGGTTCTGCAGCATATCATGCCCTGCGAACACCGCGCCCGTCACGATGATAATGTAGATAATCAGCAGCTCTACCGCCGACAGTCGCCACGCGGGTCGCCAGCGCGTCAGAGCCAGATTGAGCATCGCCACAATGAACAGCGTGAACACGGGCGTGATAAAGATGGGCAGGCTGGTGACATCGAGGGTGTACCATCGCACCTCGATCACGGTGATCCAGAAGATGTTGAGGGTCATCAACAGCAGTCCGATCAGCAGGGCGCGTGGGCGCAGACGCGGCGGCTCCCGGCCCGCTTCTGACAACGGCGCCATCAGCACCTGCAACCTCTTCCCCAGCGGCACACGCGCCATCGGGGAAGAGTCTACCCAGGGTATAATCTTTGTGAAGATGAAGCGAGCCGTTGTGCTGGAGATACCCGAATCGATTCGGTCAGCGCTGGAGGCGGCAGGCTATTCTACCGAGACGCTTTCAGCAGAGGCGCGAAAACAGCTGGCAGCCGCGTTGTATCAAAAACGGGTGCTGACCCTCTCGCAAGCGGCGCAACTGGCAGGGATGAGCCTCTGGGAGTTTATCCCTGTGCTTGCCGAACAGGGCGTGCCGGCTCTCACTTACGATCCAGAGGAACTGGAGCATGATTGGAAAGCGATTCAGAGACTGTCTAGGAAAATGAGCAAGCAACGGAGTCGCAGGACGTTTGTGCCAGACGGCTGAAGCCGTTCCTATCAGACGAAGCCGACCTTCGTCGGCTAAAAGAGCCAGCGCAGGCTGGCTTTGTTTTATAGGAGCGGGTTCACCCGCCTGAATTCCCAAGAATTCCTAGACAGCCTCTGAAAGCGTGGAGGAGCAGCAGCGCCAGCGTCGTATACTGGAGTGGGTGATTGGAAATAAGGGCCTGGATGGTCGGTAAATGGCAGCGCGTGGGCGCCTGCTGGATAGCGGGCGTCGGGCTTGCCATTGTGTCGGGAATGTGTGGCTGGGCACAGCTCCCGTACAACACCTCCCCTGACTGGCGCTCGGCGGATCGACACTATGCAACGGGCGGACTCTTTGCCGACATCAACGGCGATGGCTGGCTCGATTTTGTGGTCTCGAACGGCAACGACATGCGCCGCGAGCGGGTTGCCGTCTACTACAACATTAATGGCGTGCTTGAGACCACTCCCAGCTGGGAATCGAGCGATACTGGCTACCATGGTCACCTGACGGTGGGCGATATTAACGGCGATGGCTGGCTCGATGTGGTGGTGGCAGTGCTGCTACCACAGGGTGGTGCTGGTGTTAAGCTCTATCTCAATCAAGGTGGGACTCTCTCATCAGCGCCGAACTGGGTCTCGGCGGTCTCTTTCTATGGCTGGCATCCCGCGCTGGGTGACCCAGATGCAGATGGCGATCTGGACCTGGCTATCGGCGGGTTCTGGCCCTATGGCAGTGGACAAACACGCCACTTCATCTTCTTCAATCGGAACGGCATGCTGGAGACGACACCCAGCTGGGAGGTAACCACCGTGCGCGATGTTGCCCACATGGAGTTTGGCGATGTCGATCGCGACGGTGATCTGGACCTGATTGCCATCGCGCGACAGGGCAATCTGATCTTTCGCAATCAGAACGGCGTCATCAGCACCACTCCTGACTGGGTTAGCACTGACAACAATCGCCAGTTTGCCAACACGCTGGCGCTGGGCGATGTGACGGGCGACGGCTATCTCGATCTGATTATGAGCGATAATAACCAGCTGAGCGGCGGGTCGGGATACCACAAGCTTTATCGCAATCTGGGCACGGGCGTTTTTGAATCGATCCCTAGCTGGCGCTATTACGACGGCTATGTTTCGGGTGTCGCCCTGGCGGATGTTAATGGTGATGGGCGCCTTGACCTGGCGGTGGGCAAGTGGTGGGGCAGTATTCACCTTTTCCTCAACACAGGAACGGGGCTGTCGTCTACGCCCATCTGGAACTCGGCTGTGCAGCCAGTGGCGGAAGCCATCTGCTTTGGGGATTTGAACCGCGACGGCATTGTGCGGGCAACTTACACCTCCTCACAGGGGCAAAAACTGCACTATCTGGGGCATCAGCCAATCGAGCGCATCCTTCAGGTAGTGGCGGATGGACGGAGCCTGTCGCCCGCTGAGTACTGCTATAATCTCACCAACGGCTGGATCTCGCTGCGCAACAGCCCTTCACAGAGCCTGATTGTTGAATATGAATACTCCACCCGACTGGAAATGGGCGTTACGGATTGGGACAACCGCGGCAATATCATTTTCTATCACCGTCAGCCAGGCGATGTGGACGGCAACAGCTGCGTGGACGACAGCGATCTTCTGCGTGTGTTGTTTGCCTTCGGTCAGAGCGGCACAGGACTGGCAGAAGACCTGAACCTTGACGGCGCTGTCGACGATGGCGATTTGCTGATCGGGCTGTTTCACTTCGGTGAGGGTTGTTAGCAGGCTAACTGGATCTGTCAGGAGCGGCTTTACGCGCTTTGGTTTCCCAGCAGCCGACTTTTGAGGCGGCAGTATGCCAGCTCGGCGAGCGGCTTGAGATTCACGATGTCTTCGCGATTGTAGCGCAGGAGCGTCTCCAGCGCGGCGGTGTGCCCCGCGCAGTGGGCTTGCCAGAGGCGCACCGCCGCCCAGCCGTCCAGCCCGTCCACATCGGGGTCACGAATCAGCCCCAGCGTCTGCTCGATGCGCTTCAGCCCGCCCCGCAAGCCCAGCCGCCGCAAAGTCGGACACAAATCCAGATGGAGCTGATCCAGCATCAAGCCCGCAAAGTTGCGCTCCAGCATCGGCAGGTCAAAGTTCAGCCCGTTGAAGGTCACCAGCAGCGCGAAGGCGCGAATAAAGTCAGGGAACTCCTGCAGGTTGATGCCCCGCACAAACTGGTAAACCTCTACGCCATCGTAGACGCCAATCACGGTGATGGTTGTGCCGCCGTCGGTTTCAATATCGAGATAGGCGGCGCGATGTCCGAACTCCAGGAACGCTCGCCAGTGTTCACTGACGCGCAGTCGCCTTGCGAAGAAAGCGTGGTCGCCCTGCTGGAGCGCATCGAGCGAGCGTTCCGCCCCACGCAAAATCGCCGTTCGGTACGGCTCAGCAATCACCCAGCGGTCAGGAATCTCCAGCAGGGTGTGCCAGTCGCGGGCGCCCTGCGCCCAGAGCTGGCGCTCCAGCTCGTCGCTGATGCCCGATAGATGAATATAGGTGCTGGTCAGCACAGCGTAAGGATACCTCTTTTCGGGTGCGCACACAGGGTATAATCTCTCTGTGAGGTGAGAGTGATGGTGACGACGACCCCGGTCAAGCGATTGTCGCTGAATGAGATGGTGCATCTGAACACGGGCAAGCGCACGCGCCTGTATCGGATGATGTATCAGTTCGGACCCGCGAACGGCACGCTGATGGTGCTGCCCTACGATCAGGGGCTGGAGCATGGACCGCGCGACTTTTTCCCCTACCCGCCGTCAGCAGACCCCGAATACATCTGCCAGCTGGCGATGGAGGGCGGCTTTTCGGCGGTCGCGTTCCAGTACGGCATCGCCGAGAAGACCATCGCGAAGTTCGCGGGGCGCATCCCGCTGATCCTGAAGCTCAACGGCAAGACGGAGATTCCGTCCGACGCGCAGGCGCTGTCGCCGCTGAACTCGCGGGTGGAGGACGCAGTTCGGCTCGGTGCCGATGCGGTCGGCTACACGCTCTATGTCGGCTCGCCACGCCAGGATGAGGACTTCCGCCAGTTTATGGAGGTGCGTGAGGCGGCGGAGCGATACGGCATGCCGCTGATCGTGTGGTCGTACCCGCGTGGCGAGGCAGTGGAAGCGAAAGGTGGGCGCGATAGCCTCTGGGCGGTTGATTACGCGGCGCGCGTGGCTGCCGAGCTGGGCGCCGATGTGGTCAAAATCAACTTTCCGAAGCTCGCCCCGCCCGAAAAACGCGCCCTGCACCCCAGGCCGTACAACGAGCTGGAAGAGAGCGACGAGGAGCGCATCCGCCGCGTCATCGCCTCCGCGCCCAGCACCTTCGTGATTATCTCCGGCGGCGAAAAGGGCAACGATGAGGATGTGCTGAACAAGGTACGCCTGTCGATGGAAGCGGGCGCCACCGGACTCATCTTCGGGCGCAATATCTGGCAACGCCCCTACGAGGAGGCGATGCGCATCATCGGGCAGATTCGCGACATCCTGCTCCAGTACCCGCGCTGACCACAACAGGATGGAGCTGATCGCACCCTCAGCGGTCGTTCTGCTTTCGGGCGGGCAGGACAGCACCACCTGCCTCTACTGGGCGAAGCAGCGCTTCACCCAGATCTATGCGCTGACCTTCGACTACGGTCAGCGCCATCGCATCGAGCTGGACGCCGCCCGCACAATCGCGCAGATGGCAGGTGTGGCGCAGCACCGCATCCTGCGCATAACGGAGCTGGAGCAGCTGGGCGGCTCCGCCCTGCTCACCGATATGCCCATTCAGGAGACCGGCGGGCGCGGCGGCTTGCCCAACACCTTCGTGCCCGGACGCAACCTGCTCTTTCTGGTGCTGGCAGCCGCATGGGCGTACCAGCTGGAGTGCCACCACCTCGTCGGCGGCATGTGTCAGACCGACTATTCGGGCTATCCCGACTGCCGCCGTGCCACCATCGACGCTCTGGAGCAAGCCATTCGGCTCGGCATGGAGTGGGACATCACCATCCACACCCCGCTGATGGATCTCACGAAAGCAGAGAGTGTGCGCCTGGCGATGGCGGTGGGCGCGATGGAGGCGCTCGCGTACTCCCACACCTGCTACGAGGGGCAGTTCCCACCCTGCGGAACCTGCCCCGCCTGCCGCCTGCGCGCCCGAGGCTTCGAAGAAGCCGGCGTTGAAGACCCGCTCCTCGCCCGCGCCCGCCACATGTGAACCGTCAGCAGGTATACTCACACCAGCGGAGGAGAATAACCATGCCATACATCACCGAATCGGGCAAAAAGCTGATCACGGTCATTCCAGGCGACGGCGTTGGACCCGAATGCATCGGCGCCGCGCTGCGAATCCTGGAAGCGGTCGGTGCACCCATCGAGTGGGAAGTGCGCGAGGCAGGCGCCAGCGTGTTCAAAAAGGGTCTCGAAAGCGGCGTGCCACCCGAAACCATCGAATCGATCCGCAAAACGCGCGTGGTGCTCAAGGGTCCACTGGAGACGCCCGTCGGCTACGGCGAAAAGAGCGCGAATGTTACCCTGCGCAAACTGTTCGAAACCTACGCGAATGTACGCCCCGTGCGCGAGATGCCCAATGTGCCCACGCCCTACAGCGGACGCGGCATCGACCTAGTGGTGGTGCGCGAAAATGTGGAAGACCTCTACGCCGGAATCGAACATATGCAGACACCTGGCGTCGCACAAACGCTCAAGCTCATCTCCCGTAAAGGCTGCGAAAAAATTGTGCGATTCGCCTTCGAACTGGCACGCGCCGAAGGGCGCACAAAAGTCCACTGCGCCACCAAGTCGAACATCATGAAGTTCAGCGAGGGGATGCTCAAGCGCGTGTTTGAAGAGGTCGCGCCCGAATACCCCGACATCGAAGCGAACCATATCATCGTGGACAACTGCGCCCACCAGCTGGTCAAGCGCCCGGAGCAGTTCGAAGTGATTGTGACCACCAACATGAACGGCGATATTTTGAGCGATTTGACCTCCGCGCTGATTGGCGGGCTGGGCTTCGCGCCATCAGCCAACATAGGCAACGAGGTCGCCATCTTCGAAGCGGTTCACGGCTCCGCGCCCAAATACGCCGGAAAGAATGTGATCAACCCAACGGCGGTCATCCTGTCGGCGGTGATGATGCTGCGCTATCTGGGCGAGTTCGAAGCGGCGGCAACCATCGAGAACGCCCTCCTCTATACCCTTGAAGAGGGCAGGGTGCGCACCGGCGATGTGGTCGGCTACGACCGCTGCAACACCACCACCGAGTACACCGACGCCATTATCGCCAATCTGGGCAAGAAACCATCCACCACCTTCGTGCGGGAATACCGCCCCATCCAGCTGCCCCCGGTGCCGCCCGACCCGGTGAGCGTTCGCCCCCATAAGCGGCGTGTGGTGGGCGTGGATCTGTTCGTGGAGACCGAGCTGATGCCCGAACCACTGGGGCAACTGCTGGAGACGCTCGCCGCCGAATCGCCCTTCTACCTCAAAATGGTCTCCAATCGCGGCACGAAGGTGTACCCGCCCACAGGCGCCATCACCGATGTGGTGGACCACTATCGGTGCCGATTCCTGTTGCGCGACCCGGCAGGCGACGCCACCGACACGCAGATTCTCGTGCTGGTTCAGCGCATCGGCAGCCGCCTGCGCTGGATGCACATCGAGAAGCTGAATGAGTTCGACGGCGCACCAGGCTTCACCAAAGCACAGGGCGAAGATTGACGCGCTCCGCTCACGCTTCTCTCATACCGCTGCGGGCAAGAGGGTCACCCCTTGCCCGCCCGCATGCTATGGGTAAAAAAGTTCCATCAAGCACCACCCCTCTGGAAAAAGAAGGACACAGGCAGCAAAACAAAAACATCCCCAATCCCGACTAATCCTGACTGACCG
>JBBIJY010000026.1:0-21115 GCA_037445735.1 Armatimonadota bacterium
TGACGATTTCGCGCAGGGGATATTTAGGCGGGGCGCCGCGGTGTTTGCGTTTGCGTCCGTAGAGGGCTTTTTTGAGGAGGGGTTCGAGGAGGGCCCACTCGTTCGGTCAGGTCGCTCGGATAAGGTTTTCTGTGGCTCATAGCGGGAGAATTATACCCAGCCTCGCTTTCCTCGATCGCTTCTGATAACCCTGCGTCCCCTGTGCTGCTGGGTTTACTTCCCTGGACAGTCTATTCCGAGGCGTCCTTCTGGGCTGGTTGTGTCGGGGGTGGTTCGGCTTCTTCAGCCAGCAGCACGGGGATGCCCTCGCGGATGGGGTAGCGGCGTCCGCACTGGTCGCACACCAGTGCGCCCTCCTGCCAGCGCAGCGGCGGGCGCTCCTCACACGCAGGGCACGCCAGCATCTCCAGCAACTCCATCGGCAGCGGCACGCTCTCCATCACACAATCTCCAGCATCCGTTCGATGGCGCGTCGCGCCCGCGCCGCTATCTCGTCGGGCACGCGCACCTCGTACACCATGTCGCGCAGCGAGCGGTAAAGCTTGGGCAGCGTGATGGTCTTCATATATTCGCAAATCGCGTCGGCTTTCACAGGGATGAACCGCTTCTCGGGCGCCTCCTTCTTCAGGCGGTGCAGCATGCCGACCTCCGTCGCGACCAGATGCACAGGCGCGGGCGACTGACGCACATGCTTGACCATGCCGCCTGTGCCGTAGATGAAGGTGCGCTCGGCGGGCAGGTCGCCCTCCGACAGCGCGTACATGCACTGGCTCACACAGCCACATTCAGGGTGCATCAGCAGATCGGCGTCGGGATGCTCACGCAGCATGGCCACAATATCTTCGGGTCGGATGCCTGCATGCACATGGCACTCGCCCATCCACAGGTGCAGTTTGCGCCCCGTCATGCGCTGCACATACAGCCCCAGAAACATATCGGGCAGAAAGAGAATCTCGTTCTCTTCGGGGATAGCCTGCACGACCTTGAGCGCGTTGCTGGAGGTACAGCAGTAGTCGGCTTCGGCTTTCACATCGGCGTTCGTGTTCACATAGGCGACCACGACGCCGTTGGGATGGCGAGCCTTCCACTGGCGCACCTCTTCGGCGGTGACGGTCGCCGCCAGCGAGCAGCCCGCTTCGGGGTCAGGGATCAGCACCGTCTTATCGGGACAGAGGATGGCAGCCGTCTCCGCCATGAAGTGAACGCCGCAGAACACAATCACCTTCGCGTCGGTCTGTGCTGCCTGTTGCGAGAGCTGCAGCGAATCGCCCACGAAGTCCGCCAGGTCCTGAATGATGGGCAGCTGATAGTTATGCGCGAGGATAATCGCGTCGCGCTCTTTGCGCAGGCGCTGGATGCGCTCGATCAGCTCCGTCTCGCTCAGGTGCGGGATTTCGGGGTCCTGCTGGATGGCGCGCGTTGCCTCGGTGAGCGCGACCGACGGGCGCGTTTTGGAGCGGGGCACCACCATCGGCAGCTCCGCAGGCGTTTCTAACTGCTCGGGCAATGTTGGGTTTCTCATCGGCTATCGACAATAGTATACCCCTCAACCGCTCTCGGCGGCAGAGGGGTTTACCGGGGCGCCCAGAAGGCTTGGGAGCTACTGAATAAACACCTCATCCAGCCCGATTTCGCACCACATTGCTGTGGGATTGGTATGGGCAGCGCCCATCCACAGGCTCAGTGGGCTTATCAGCGAGGGGGTGCTGGGCGGCGCAAAGGTGAAGCTGCCCGCAGCAGTGCCGTTAATGAAAAAGGTGCCCGTGCCTGCACCGAGGTCCACACTCACACCCACCCGTGTCCAGGCGCCAGAGTTAGTGGTCGGATCATAGTTAGCTGGCACAGTGGCGGTGGCGGCGAAGGTGTTGCCCAGCATGCGCAGCTTGGGACGCGCCACATTGCCCGGTTCCCCTTCAAGGTAGAAGGTGTAGCCTGCCCCTGTGTTCGAATCCCAGGTGTCGACGATGGGGTAGAAGACGCCCGCCCCGCAGATGACAGGTGCCACCCGCGCCTCCAGATAAAAAGTTTTGGGGTTGAGGTCGGCGGTGTTCGGCACTTCCACACGAATGCTGCCGTCACCAGGGAAGTATAGACCTCTGTTCACAGCGGCGGACACCGTGACAGGACCCGTGAAGTTGCCCCATGAGGTTACCGGACCCGGTTGAGTCGTGCCGTGGTTGTTGACGGGATTGGCAACACTGTCTGCAATCGTGCTGCTGCCTGGCGTTTCGTCCAGCTTCCAGTAAGCAATATAGTTGGGCGATGAGGTGGATGAGCCACCGCATCCAGCCAGCACCATCAACAATGCAAGCAATGAGTATTGTGCCTGTTTCATTCTGATCCTCCATGCGGTATTGGGCTCGCCAGTTGGCGGTTCTTTTAATATCGGTAACGATTCGCATGGAGTTCAGAGTCTATTCGGGCAGGGTGAACGCTGTGGTGCTGGCGCCGTTCACTGGCTCACAGACGATGAACTGTGGGCTGTAGCGGCTCTGGGCGCGGTAGGAGTCGTCGGCGGCTTTGAGGAAGGCATCGATGCGGGCGCGCTCGACGAGCGCCACGCACGCGCCGCCGAAGCCCGCACCTGTCAGCCGCACGCCCACGCAGCCCGGCGCGTCGAGGCAGGCTTCAACCATCCGATCCAGTTCGGGGCAGCTCACCTCGTAGTCGTCGCGCAGCGAGGCGTGGGACGCCAGCATCAGGTGGCGGATGGCGGGCGCATCGGCGCGCGCCAGAGCGTCCAGAAACGCCTGCACGCGCGCGTTCTCGCTGATCACATGGCGGGCGCGACGGCGTGCTGGCTCGGTCAGGAGCGGCAGATAGAGCGCGGCGGCTTCGGGCGACACATCGCGCAGCGCATTCACCGAATCGCTCAGCACCGCTCGCAGCTGCTCCACCGCCTGCTGGCACTCCGCCCGACGCTGGTTATACTCCGAGCCGCTGAGCGTGCGCGGCTTGCCCGTGTCCGCCACCACAATCAGCCAGTGCGCGGGCAGCGGCACATGGCGCGTCGTGAGTGTGCGTGTGTCCAGAAAGAGCGCGTGCCCGCGCTGGGCGAGCAGGCTCGCCGCCTGATCCATAATCCCGCACTGCACGCCCGCGTACTCATGCTCCGCCCGCTGACACAGCTTCGCCAGCGTCCAGCCGTCCAGATTGAGCTGGTCGAGCGCGTTCCAGAGGGTGGCGAAGGCGGCTTCGAGCGCGGCGGACGAACTCAGCCCCGCGCCAGTGGGCAGTGTCGAAGACACCACGCCCTCGATGCCTGTCAGCGTACGCCCCGTGTGGCGCATCAGCATCGCCGCGACACCCGCCACATAGCGCGTCCAGCCGTCTGGCAGTGCGTCGGGCGACGCCTGCGCCAGACCAGCAAGGTCAAACTCGATCTGCTCGTCCAGCGTCTCCGAATAGATCTGGCAGCGATGGTCGGTGCGGGGTCGCGCGTGGAGGTGGATCTCGCGGTCGATGGCGACGGGCAGCACGAAGCCGTCGTTATAGTCGGTATGTTCCCCGATGAGGTTCACCCGCCCCGGTGCCCGCACGCGCATCATGCTACTCCTCCGTCAGGGGCTTGCGAGCGCTGAAGCCTGTGTCCAGCTCGTGCCAGTAGCGGACGCGCTCCTCGCCCAGCCGCCAGCACAGGAACACTTCGCGTCCGTCGCGCAGGTGTGGAAAGTCGACGATGCCGTGTTCCACATCGCGCAGGATGACGCCCAGCGCGTGCAGTTCATCGACGGCTTTGTGGATGGCTTCGGCGATCGGGGACGGCTCCCAATCGGGCGGGTGTCCGTTGCGCTGTTCGAGTCGGACGACCTGCTGTGCCTGCTCGCCGAACTCCTCGCGCAGGCGTTCCAGCATCGCCTGCAGGCGCAGCAGCTGCTTTTGCAGCTCCGGGATGAGCGCATTCGCTTCCGCCACTGTGAAGTAGCGTCGGAACGGCTTGCGTCGGCGTCTCATGCTGTGGGGATTGTACCTGATTCTGGTGGAGGCGGGGGGAATTGAACCCCCTTCCAGAGCAGCTGTTCACCCAGCTTCTACGAGCGTAGTCCGTCTTTAGTTCTCGCGCCGCGCGTCCCGACGGACAGGGTGTCGCGGTGCCAGCCCGATTTCGGGTCCTCCCTCTGCCTCGGGCGGGGCATCGGGAGCCAGTCGGTGTAGCCCACGCTCGACCGCGCCCGCACCGACGACAGGCACGGCGGCGGCTGCCTTCAATTAGGCAGCAAGAGCATAGTTGTAGTTCGCACTTCTTGTGCGCCGTTTTTTAACGAGGCCAACGGCACCTCGGCTCGCCACTGAGCGTCAGACCTGCCCTGTCGAACCCTGACGCCCCCATGTTCCTCTCTATTATACCATACCCGATGGACAAAAGGTTCCCCGTTAGTCGACCTTCATCCCCAGAGGGGAAAACTCAACCCTCTCCCCCGCAAGCGGGGGAGAGGGTACGGGTGAGGGGGCTAAGATTCCCCGCGCGTTGAGGCACCCCCTCACCCCAACCCTCTCCCCAGAGGGGAGAGGGGGTGATTTTCGCTCACTCAATCGCTTCGATTTTGTAGCGCACGACGCCTTTGGGCGTCTGCACCTCCACCTCGTCGCCGACCGATTTGCCCAGCAGCGCTTCGCCCAGGGGCGACACGATGGAGATGCGATCCTGCAACGGGTCTGCCTCGAAGGAGCCGACGAGCGTGATGGCACGCTCGCGTCCTGTATCGAGGTCGCGCAGGCGCACGCGCGAGCCAAGATGCGCGATCTCGCCCGCATGGTCGGGGCGTGGCACGACCCGCGCCCGCTGCAGCACATGCTCCAGGTCGCGGATGCGCCCCTCCAGCATCGCCTGCTGACGCCGCGCGTCCTGATAATCGAAGTTCTCGCTCAAATCGCCCAGCGAACGCGCATGGCGCAGCCGCTCCGCGATCTCCCGACGCTTGACCGTCTTCAACTCCTCCAGCTCACGCTTCAATCGCTCGTAGCCCTCTGGCGTCATGAGAATCTCAGGCATGGTAATCTCTATTTATACCCTATCGCAGGGGAGGAGACAACCGATGCGACGGAAACTGTTCTGGCTCGGGATTCTGTTGAGTGTGGGCATCGGTGCACGCGCCGATCTGCCCGGCTATGTGAAAGCCGAATCGACCTACGACTGGAGCAAGACGCTGGAGGGCAAGGTGCTGAACAGCCAGTTCGTGGAGATTACGATGGTCTCCCAGAAGTGGCGCGAGTTCACCTGGCGCCATCGGCTGCGCCTGGTGAAGCCGCCCGAGGTGCGCCATCCCGAAACGGCGATTCTTTACATCACAGGCAGTGGCGACGGGCGCAACGAACTGCAGCTGATTGCCCGTGCCGCCGAGCGCGTGGGCGCGATTGCCGCCGTGCTGCACGATGTGCCCAACCAGCCCCTGATCCGACCCGACCTCGTGGAAGATAACCTCATCGCGCACACCTTCGTGCAGTACGCCGACACGGGCGACGAGACCTGGCCGCTGCTGTTCCCGATGGTGAAATCGGCTGTGCGCGCGATGGACACCGTTCAGGCGTTCGCCCGGAAAGAGTGGGGACTGCAGGTCAAAGGCTTTCTGGTGACGGGCGGCTCCAAGCGCGGCTGGACGACCTGGCTGACCGCAGCGGTGGACACCCGCGTGCGAGCCATCGCGCCGATGGTGTTCGATAACCTCAACTTCTTCGCCCAGATGCCCCATCAGCTCAAAACATGGGGGCGATACAGCGAGCAGATTTCCGAATACTCGGAGCGCAACCTGATGGCGATGATGAACACCGAGCGCGGGCGCAAGCTGGTCTCGATGGTCGACCCCTACTTCTACCGCGAGCGCTATACGATGCCCATCCTCATCATCAACGGCGCGAACGATCCCTACTGGGCGATCGACGCGGCGCAGTTCTACTTCAACGACCTGCCCTCCACCCGCAAATACGCGCTCTATGTGCCGAACGGCGGGCACGGACTGGGCGATTACGAGCGCGTGCTGAACAGCATGACGGCGTTCTATCGCATGGTGGTGGGCGAGCTGGCGTTCCCGAATCGCATCACGGGTTCCGCCAGCCGTCAGGACAACCGCGTGCGCTACCGGGTTCAGACCGACGGCACGCCCGAAAAGGTGCAGGTGTGGGTGGCACGCTCGAACACGCTCGATTTTCGCCCGTCGCGCTGGGAGCCAGTGGACGCCAGCCGTGAAGGGCGCGAATGGGTCGCCACTATCGAAATCCCGCAGGACGCGAACCTTGCCCTGTTCGCCGAGCTGACCTTCCGCGCCGGCGACCAGACCTTCACCCTCTGCACGATCCCGACAGTGGTCAGCAACCGCTAACGCATGGAGCTGCGCACGCGATTATTGATAGTGGGTGGCGGGCTGGGCGGGTGCGCCGCGGCGATGGCGGCGACCGCGCTCGGCATCCCAACCATCCTGACCGAAGAGAGCGACTGGCTTGGCGGGCAGCTCACGGCGCAGGCGGTGCCGCCCGACGAACACCGCTGGATCGAGCAGCAGGGCTGCACGCGCCGCTACCGCGCCCTCCGCGACGCCATCCGCGACCACTACCGCCGCTTCTATCCGCTGCTCGAATCGGCGCGCGCCGACCCGTTGCTCAACCCCGGCGGCGGGCTGGTCAGTCGCCTGTGCCACGAGCCGAAGGTCGCGCTCGCCGTGCTGAACGCGATGCTCGCCTATGCGCAGACGGCAGGTATGCTGCAGGTGCTGCTCGGCGTCCAACCTGTCGAAGTGCTGACCGACGGCGACTTCGTGCGGGCGGTGCGATTTAAGGGTTGCCCTCACCCCCAGCCCCTCTCCCGAAGCTTCGGGAGAGGGGAGTGCCCCTCACCCTTACCCTCTCCCCAGAGGGGAGAGGGGATGCAGAAGTCCCTCTCCCCCGCCTGCGGGGGAGAGGGTACGGGTGAGGGGGGCGATGCGCAGGATGAAATCATTATCTATGCCGACTACATTCTGGATGCCACCGAAACGGGCGAGCTGTTGCCGCTGGGCGGCGTGGAGTATGTAACGGGCGCGGAATCGCAACGGGAGACGGGCGAGCCGCACGCGAAGCCCGAAGCCGAACCGCTCAATATGCAGGCGTTCACATGGTGCTTCGCGATGGCGTACGACCCGAACGGCGACCACACCATCCCGAAACCGCCGAACTATGAGCGGTGGCGGGCGTTCCAGCCGCCGTTCTGGCCGGGTCCCCTGCTCGGCTGGACGGATGTGAACCCCATCACGCTGCAGCCGCGCCGATTGAGCCTGTTCGGTGAGGATGGCACTTTCCCCTTGTTTGCCTATCGGCAGATAGTGAACCCTGCGCTCTACCCGCCCGAAATCGCGCCCCGCCCCGTCACGATTGTGAACTGGCCGCAGAACGACTATTTTGTGGGCAATCCGTATGAGGTGCCGGAGGCGGCACGCCATCGGGCGGGGGCGCGCGAGCTGAGCCTGTGCCTGCTCTACTGGCTGCAGACGGAGGCGCCGCGCCCCGACGGCGGCACAGGCTACCCCGGTCTGCACCTGCGCCCCGATATAACAGGCACGCCCGACGGCTTCGCCAAGACGCCTTACATCCGCGAATCGCGCCGCATCCGCGCCCGATTCACCATCTGCGAGCAGCATGTGAGCGCGGCGTGCCGCCCGAACGCCACGCTCGCCGAGCCGTTCCCCGATAGCGTCGGCGTCGGGCACTACCGTATCGACCTGCACCCCAGCACGGGCGGCGACACCTATCTGGACATCGAGGCGCTGCCGTTCCAGATACCGCTCGGCGCACTGATCCCCATCCGCGTGCGCAACCTCCTGCCCGCCTGCAAGAACATCGGCACCACGCACATCACCAACGGCTGCTACCGCCTGCACCCGGTGGAGTGGAACATCGGCGAATCGGCGGGGCTGCTGATCGCGTTCTGCCTGTTGCGCCGCGTGGAGCCGCATCAGGTGTACGAAACGCCTGCGCTGCTGCAGGAGTATCAGAGCCTGCTGCGAACGCAGGGCATCCAGCTGGAGTGGCATTTTTAGTAAAATAAAGGGCGATGAGGGTGGCGGTTATCGGACTGGGCGCGGCAGGCAGTGCCGCGTTGCGATTCCTGGCGCAAAATGGCTACGAAGCGGTGGGCTTCGAACAGTTTCAGGTCGGGCACACGCGCGGCAGCTCGCACGGCGAGTCGCGCATCTATCGCCTGACCTATCCGGATCCGCGCTATACCCGCCTGATGCGCGAGGCGCTCCCCCTGTGGCAGGCACTGGAACGCGAGGTGGGTGAGGAGTTGATAGTGCCCTGCGGAGTCCTCTGGTTCGGCAAGCCGACCAGCGCCGAGCTGAACCAGATTATCGAGAGCCTGCGGCAGGAGGGCGCATCGTTCGAGATTCTCGACGCGCAGGGGGTGGCGAATCGCGTCCCTGCTTTGCGCCTGAAGGCAGATGAAATCGCGCTCTTTCAGGCGGAGGGTGGCTTCCTGCGAGCCAGCGCATGCGTGCGGGCATGTATTCGCTCCGCGCTGAATGCAGGGGCACAACTGCGCGAGAACACCCGCATTCTGAACCTGGAGCCAGTTCCGCAGGGCATCGACCTGTATCTGAGCAATGGCACACGGGAGCGGTTCGACCGCGTTATCCTGACAGCAGGCGCATGGCTGCCCAAACTCCTGCCCCAGCTGGCTCTACCGCTCACCGTCACGCGCCAGACATATGCCTACTTCGCCATTCGTCAGCACCCGGAGCGGTTTGACCGCGCGGCGCTGCCCGTCTGGATCGAGGCGGATACCCACTTTTATGGATTCCCGCTGGACGGTCGGCAGGCAGGTGTTAAGATTGCCCGACATCAACGGGGCGAGGCGCATGATCCAGACGAGTTAGCGCGCCCGCCCGATGAACAGGATATGCAACCGTTGCGCGACTATGCTGGTTCTCGCTTCCCTGATCTGGACATGCGCATCCTGCACGCCGCGACCTGCCTTTACACCAACACGCCCGACGAGCATTTCCTGATGGCACCGCTGCCCGACGAGCCGCGCGTGTGGTACCTCAGCGCCTGCTCCGGACACGGCTTCAAGTTCTCTATCCTGATGGGGGCACGCGTGGCGGAATCGGTGGTCAGCTGAGCCTCTCAATCCCGAAGCAGGTTCACCGATTCGATATCGATGGTCTCGCGCAGGCGGAAAATCGCCACGATGATGCCCAGCCCGATTGCCACCTCCGCCGCCGCCACGCCAATCACGAACAGCACGAACACATGCCCCGCCACCTGCGCTAACAGACCCGGCTGATGCAGTGCGAAGGTGAGAAAAGTGAGGTTCACCGCGTTCAGCATCAACTCGATACACATAAAGATGACGATCGGGTTGCGCTTGATCAGCACGCCCACCGCGCCAATCGCGAACAGGAACGCCGCCAGGGTCAGATAGGCATTCGCGGGCACGGCACCCATCATATCGCCCTCCTTCGCGCCAGCAGGATGGAGCCGATCACGCCGACGGTGAGCAACATCGCCACAATCAGCAGTGGGAACCCCCACTGCATAAAAAGCGCCAGCCCGATCAGGCGAGCTGTGCCCGCCTGCGTCGGTGCCGGCAGCGCCGGCGCGCTGATGACCAGAAACACCTGGCTCACCAGCAGCGCGAACAACCCGATGGACAGCAGCCACGCCAGTGGGCGCCGCCACCCCCGTTCCACACGCTGCGCCTCCGGTGAACCGAGATTGAGCAGCATGATCACGAACAGGAACAGCACCATAATCGCGCCCGCGTACACAATCACCTGAATGATGCCGATGAACGGCGCGCTCAGCGTGAAATAGAGGATCGCCAGTGTGAAAAAGTTCAGCACGAGCAGCAGCGCACTGCGCACAGGGTTGCGCGACAGCACCACGCCGACCGCCGTGCTGATGGCAATCAGGGCGCACAGAAAGAAGAAGAGCCGCTCAGCCATGGGGCACCTCCGTTTGCGGGCGGCGCTGATAGGGGCGCGCCTCCGCGTACAGGATCACGCGCCGACGATCGATTCGCCGCGAGCGACCCGCCGCCCAGAACGCATAGAGCAGAATCGCCAGCGCGTAGCCCATCAGCGCGGGCAGCCAGCCAGACACCAGATAGACCGTCAGCAACGCCAGATTGATCAGTCCGACGGGGATCAGCACGCGCCAGCCAAGGTTCATCAGCTGGTCATAGCGCAGGCGCAGCAGCGTCGCCCGCACCCACACGAAGCAGAAAAAGAGCGCGCCGAGTTTCAGGATGAACCAGAGGGGCGGCGCGAGCGCACCCGTAACCGCCGCCAGCGGCACCCATAGCCCGCCCGCCGAACCCGCCAGCGCCTGAATCGGCGACCAGTTCAGAGGCGCCAGATAGCCGCCCAGAAAGCAGCTGGTCATGATCGCGCTGATGGTCACCAGCGCCATATATTCGCCCATAAAGAACGCGGCGAACTTCATACTGCTGTATTCGGTCTGATAGCCCGCCACCAGCTCGCTCTCGGCTTCGGGCAGGTCGAACGGCGCGCGGTTCGTCTCCGCCAGCATGCAGACGAAAAAGAGCGCGGCGCCCACCAGCCCCCACGGCGTGAACACAAGCCAGTTGGGAATGAAGCTGATAAGCCCCCACAGCGGCTGCGCCTGCACCGCCACCATCTCGGTCATGCGCAGGCTACCGCTGGCTAAGATTGCCGTCGCCAGCGCCAGCCCCATGCCGAGTTCGTAGCTGATGACCTGCGCCGATGCCCGCAACCCGCCCAGCAGCGAATATTTGTTGTTGGACGACCAGCCCGCCAGCAGCACGCCATACGCCGCCAGCGACGACATCGCCAGAAAGTAAAGGATGCCAATCTCCACATCGGCGACGGGCGTCAGCAGGCGGTTGGGTCCCCACGGGATGGTAGCCGCTGCCACCAGCGCAGGGAACAGCGACAGCGCAGGCGCCAGCGACCAGATGAGCCGATCGGCGTCCGCAGGCACAATCTCCTCCTTGAAAAAGAGCTTCACCGCGTCGGCGACCGGCTGGAACAGCCCGAACGGTCCCAGACGATTGGGACCGATCCGGTCCTGGAACCAGGCGAGCAGTCGCCGTTCGAGCCAGATGAACAGCGGCAGCGTGCCCAGCAGAAAGCCCAGCACAATCGCCACCCGCACCAGCGCCCAACCGAGTTCCGCAACTGTCATGCGAGGGGATTATACCTGCTCATTCTCCTGCGCTTGCATGGGGCGATTGGGTTCATGATGCGCCCCCTGTTGTGCAGTTTACAGGAGAGATTCTGCAGCAGGCGCACCTCTTTTGCCAGCGGGGATAGCAGATGTGGAGGAGTGGGGGGATGGTATTGATGTGCTGGCGCATTTAGACAGAGGGGTTGACACAGGGGGAGGGGAGGGGGTATAATGCCCCCATCATGCGACTTCGGTCGCATGGACGCTCGTCAGGAACCCCGTTAATCTAACGGGGTTGAAACGCTTTACCAGGGAGGGCAGGCATGGGTAATGTTCTCAAAATCGGAGGGCTATCAGCCCTGTTTTTAAGTCTAATCGTTAGTGCTGTTGCACAAAGAACTATTCGATACACCGTTAAGGAGGGCGATTCGCTCTATGCGATTGCTCACCGTTTCGGGTTGCGACTGCCTGAGCTGCTGCGGGTCAACAAGTTCCGCAACCCGCACAAAATCAAACCGGGCGATGTGGTCTACATCCCGGTGAAGGGTGCGTCGGCAAGCGGTAAGCGATCATCATCGGTGCGCCCTGCGAATGGGAGCCAATCGTCGGGTGTCAGGCAGTCGGTATCGAGGCGCAACCCGTCGCGGACAGCGGCGCTGACGGCGTTGAAGGGCAACAGTGGGCTAAGCCCAACGGCGCGGCGCGTGCTGGAAATCGCCCACCGCTATCTGGGGCGACCCTATCGCTACGGTGGCAGCAGCTCGCGCGGGTTCGATTGTTCGGGCTTCGCGCTGCATGTCTATCGCAGTGTGGGTGTCCGCCTGCCACACAGCGCGAGTGCCCAGGCACGGCTGGGTAAACCTGTACCCCGCAGCCAGCTGCAGCCGGGCGACCTGGTCTTTTTCCGCACGCGCGGGCGTCGCATCTCGCATGTGGGTATCTACATCGGCAACGGCAGGTTTATTCACGCCTCCAGCGCGCGCGGGCGCGTGCGAATCGACTCGCTGAACACAGGCTACTACCAGCGGCGCTATGTGTGCGCTCGCCGCATCAGCCGCTAAGTCGATTCGTTTCGTTAAATGCCTTCCAGACAGCAAGCGGGCTGGGTCAGTTGACCCAGCCCGCTGTTGATTCAGCGATTCACACGGGCAGCAGCCCTGTGCTTCAATGCGCGACGGCAGGGGCGCTCAGGTCGCTCTCGTCGTCGGGCAGTGGTGGCTCGCCCTTCACGAACACGATCTCACCCGCGTCGTTGAGCCGGGCGATAATCGTGTCGCCCTCTTCGAACCGACCCAGCAGCAGCTGCTCGGAGAGCGGGTCTTCAATCATCTGCTGAACCACGCGCCGCAGCGGGCGCGCGCCGAAGTTCGGGTCATAGCCCTTCTCGGCAAGCAGCTCTTTGACCGCCGGCTCCAGAATGAGCTGCATCCGATGCGTGCGCAGCTGCTCCTGAACCCGCCCGACCATCAGATCCACAATCTGCAGAATTTCCTCGCGCGTGAGCGGGTGGAACACAATCACCTCATCCACGCGATTGAGGAACTCCGGGCGGAACAGCTTTTTCATCTCGTCCAGAATGCGGTTGCGCATCGCTTCGTAGGCGCGCGGGTCTTCGGGTGAGGTGCGGCTCTTGCGGAAGCCGACGCCGCCCTCTTCCATGATGGAGCGCACGCCCACATTGCTGGTCATGATGATAATCGTGTTGCGGAAGTCGACCGTGTGCCCCTGCGAGTCGGTCAGTCGTCCGTCCTCCATCACCTGCAGCAGCAGGTTGAACACATCGGGGTGCGCCTTCTCGATCTCGTCGAGCAGCACCACGCTGTAGGGCTGGCGGCGCACCGCCTCGGTCAGCACGCCACCCTCCTCGTAGCCGACATAGCCGGGCGGCGCACCGATCAGGCGCGAGACATTGAACCGCTCCATGTACTCGCTCATGTCGATGCGGATGAGGTTGTTCTCGTTATCGAACAGGTAGGCGGCGAGTGCGCGTGCCAGCTCGGTCTTGCCGACACCAGTGGGTCCGAGGAAGATGAAGGTGCCCATCGGGCGCTTCGGGTCTTTGAGACCGGAGCGGGCGCGGCGCAGGGCGCGTGCCACCGCCGACACCGCCTCATGCTGACCGATCACGCGCTTGTGCAGCTCCTCTTCGATGCGCAGCAGCTTCTCGGTCTCGCCCTCCACCAGGCGGGCAACCGGGATGCCGGTCCAGCTCTGCACAATCTGCGCCACATCGTGTTCGGTCACGAGCGTGGTCATCTCGTGGCGCTGGGCTTCCCATTCCTCTTCCATGCGGTCGATATCAGCTAACAGCTCGCGACGACGCTCCTCGAGCTCTTCCGCCTGTTCGTACTTGCCTTGCTGTTTGAGGCTCTGGATGTCCTTATCGAGCATTTCGAGCTTGCCTTTGGCGCGGCGCAGCTCCAGCGGCGGCAGCGATTGCTGAAGACGCACGCGCGACGAGGCTTCGTCTATCAGGTCGATGGCCTTGTCGGGCAGGAATCGGTCGTTGATGTAGCGCGAGGAGAGCCGCACGGCGGCTTCAATCGCGCTATCGGTGATAATCACGCGGTGGTGCGATTCGTAGCGGTCGCGCAGCCCCTTGAGAATCTCGATCGCCTCTTCGGGGGTTGGCTCGCGCACCTGAACGGGCTGGAATCGTCGCTCCAGCGCGGCGTCCCGCTCGATATATTTGCGATATTCGTCCATTGTGGTGGCGCCGATGCACTGCAGTTCGCCGCGTGCGAGAGCGGGCTTCATGATGTTGGAGGCGTCGATAGCGCCTTCGGCGGCGCCGGCGCCCACCAGCGTGTGCAGCTCATCCACAAACAGCACCACTTCGCCCTGCGCCTTGCGCACTTCTTCCAGCACGCGCTTCATGCGCTCTTCGAACTCGCCGCGATATTTGGTGCCAGCGACCAGCCCCGCCAGATCGAGCGACACGATGCGCTTGTTTTTGAGCGCGTCGGGCACATCGCCCTGCACAATGCGTTGTGCCAGCCCTTCCACGATTGCCGTCTTGCCAACGCCTGGCGGACCGACCAGCACGGGATTGTTCTTGGTGCGGCGTGCCAGAATCTGCATCACGCGCTCCACTTCGGTATGGCGTCCGATCACGGGGTCCAGCTTGCCCTGGCGAGCGAGTTCGGTCAGGTCGCGCCCGAACTCATCGAGGGTGGGCGTGCGGGAGCGTTGGGCGCGTGGTGTTGGCGCGGAGTGCCCCTCGTGATCCTGCAGCTGGAGCACCTCACGGCGGGCACGCTCCAGATCGACGCCCAGCTTGTGCAGCACTCGTGCCGCCAGCCCGTCACCTTCGCGAATCAGCCCCAGCAGCAGATGCTCGGTGCCGATGTAGTTGTTGTTCAGCTGGCGTGCCTCGTCGTAGGCAAGGTCAATCACGCGCTTGGCGCGCGCCGTCAGTTGCATCTCCTGTCCCAGTCGGGCATCGCCGCGCGGCGCGTAGCGCTCGATCTCGGCGCGAATGCGCTGCGGGCTAACGCCCAGCCGGTCGAGAATGCGGGCGGCAACGCTATCCGTCTCGCGGATAAGTCCCAGCAGCAGGTGTTCGGTGCTGACCTGCGATTCGCCCAGTCGCTGCGCTTCCTCCTGCGCGTAGAAGATGACCTTCCGCGCGCGCTCCGTAAATCGCTGCCACATCATTCTCGACCCTCCATCGCGGCGCAACCGCCGTACTGATAGATTGTTTCCATACGACCTCCGTTATTTTCTCTGGGGAATCGGCTCCCATGCCCTATTATCGGGAAAGTGCCTGCATGGGTTCCCTCCCCACCTATATTGTAGCACATGGCGGGGCTAAAAATCAAGGGGCGTCCGCCATGAGCTGCTCGATCGGGATGCCTGTCCACTCGTGGAGCTGTTCGGCGACATGCTGCGGGGTGAGCGTCGTTGGCGGCTCCTGCTCCGCCTCCAGATGCTGAATGAGCTGCCGCACGCGCTGCTTCTGCTCCTCCAGCAACTGAGCCATCTGCTGCGATTCGGGCTGAGCCTGCTGGAGCTGTTCCAGCAGCTGGCGCAGATAGTGCAATTGTTCCTCTTTGCGCAGGCGCGTCGGTTGACCCTCTTCTGCCAGCCGCTGGTAATATTCGGGCGGAAGCAGGGTCGAACGGAGGCTCACCCGTGCGACCGCCGATTCCAGCAGGTCGATGGCTTTATCGGGCAGGCGGCGGTCGGGCAGGTAGCGCATCGATAGCTGCACGGCTTTCTCGATGGCTTCATCGGTAATCTGCAAACCTGACTGCTGATGGAGCAGGTGGCGTCGTCGATGCAGCATCCGGATAACCGCTTCGGGCGTCGGCTCGCCAATCGGTACCTTCTCAAACAGCGACTGCAGCTGTGCCAGCCGCTCGCTGTCGTGCGGACTGCCTGTGTTGTACACACCGATACAGCGCACACCGCCGATATTCAGCACCTGCTTCAGCGCGTGCAGCGGCTCAACGGGTGATGTTCGCGAGCCGAGGTCAAACAGGCTCTCCAGATCATCGATAAACAGAATCAACCGGTCAGCTATGCGATGCAGCTCGTTCACAAATCGCGCGGCGATGCTGACCGACGCCATTTGCCACATCAGCACATCGGGCGGGAGCGCGACCACCTGCACGCCCTTAAGCGGTTCAGGCGGCTCGCCGTACACCAGCACATTCACCACGCCATGCACAATCGTGGTCTTGCCGACGCCGCGCTCGCCAACCAGCAACGGGTTGCGACGGTTGAGCTTCGCAAGGATTTGCAGCACGGTGTAGATTTCGGCATCGCGCTCGTAGGCGGTGCCCAGCTTGCGTTCGAACGCCAGCCGATTCATGTCCTGCCCCAGCTCGTGGATCAGCGACGGGCGAGCTTCGGGTGCGGGGACAACCTCGGCAGGTTGATCCTGAATCTGCCTCACCTCGTTTCGTGCCCGCCCCAGATCGACGCCTAACTTATGCAGCACTCGTGCCGCCAGCCCGTCACCTTCGCGAATCAGCCCCAGCAGCAGATGCTCGGTGCCGATGTAGTTGTTGTTCAGCTGGCGTGCCTCGTCGTAGGCAAGGTCAATCACGCGCTTGGCGCGCGCCGTCAGTTGCATCTCCTGTCCCAGTCGGGCATCGCCGCGCGGCGCGTAGCGCTCGATCTCGGCGCGAATGCGCTGCGGGCTAACGCCCAGCCGGTCGAGAATGCGGGCGGCAACGCTATCCGTCTCGCGGATAAGTCCCAGCAGCAGGTGTTCGGTGCTGACCTGCGATTCGCCCAGTCGCTGCGCTTCCTCCTGCGCGTAGAAGATGACCTTCCGCGCGCGCTCCGTAAATCGCTGCCACATCACGAATGATCTCCCCGCTTCCTTTGACCGATTCTACCGCTGGCGAGTTTCTCATTCTATCGCCTTCCAGAGGCACTTAAGCAGGATTCGCACTTGCTCCTGCGAACCGAAATACTCACAGGAGGTACTGACATGTCGAACGGAAGCAGCTCGAATGCAACTCTGATACTGGTGCTGGGTATTTTGAGCCTGGTCTGCTGCGGGCTTCTTGGACCCGTGGCATGGATTATGGGCAACAACGCGTTGCGTGAGATTGATGCGGGCATCGGCAACCCCAGCGATCGAGGGCTGGTCGTGCAGGTCGCATTCTGGGAATCATCGCCACCGTGTTGATGATTCTGGGAATTGTCGTTTATGGAGCGCTGTTCATGCTCGGTATGCTGGGAGGGATGGTAGGGGGTTTGCCGTAGTGCGGGTAAGGTTCCGCTTGCCATCTGATCTTCTCTGCCCGAAAGGGAGCATACCCCTTTGCAGGGGGTATTCTATTGGGTCAGGATGGATACGGCACGGGAGCGGTTGCCGGCGGAGGTGCGCGCGCTGTGGGTGGTGCGCACCTCGATGGTTTCGCCGCAGGCGATTGAGCGTGTGGTGGAGCTATCGCGGGCGTATGGGTTCAACACGCTGTTTGTGCAGGTACGCGGGCGGGGCGACGCCTACTATCGCTCCAGCTACGAGCCGCGCGCGGAGGCGCTGGCGAATCAGCCCGCCAGCTTCGACCCGCTCGGCTACCTGCTGGAGCGAGCGAAGGCGGCGGGGCTGATGGTGCATGCGTGGCTGAATGTCTATTATGTCTGGAGCCGCCCGCAGCCGCCGCGCAGCCCCCTGCATGTGGTCAGCCGCGCGAGCCGCTGGATCGCCCGCGACGGACGCAACCGCTATCAGATGACCACTGCTGGGCGCGTGGAGGGCGTCTACCTGTGCCCCAGCAATCCCGATGTGCGGGCGCACCTGCTCCAGGTGTTCGCCGAGGTCGCCCGCAACTACCCCACGCTGGACGGCATCCATCTCGACTATGTGCGCTACCCTTACGAAGGCTACTGCTATTGCGAAGGTTGTCGCGCCCGATTCCGCGCCTCAATCGCTCCGCAGGTGAGCGAACAGCGACGGCGCGAGTTGGACCGCAAGGCGCTGCGTAATCCGCTGGCGTGGACACAGGCGTTCCCCGCTGAATGGAGCGAGTGGCGCCGCGAGCAGGTGGACGCCTTCGTGAAAGCCTTCGCCCAGCAAACCCGCCAGATCCATCCCAGCCTGATTCTGTCGGCGGCGGTCTATCCCAACCCGCTCAGCGCGTATCGGCGCAAACTGCAGAACTGGACGCTCTGGCTGCGCCGCGACTGGCTGGACACCGTGCTGCCGATGGCGTATGACACCGACACGGGCGCGGTCATCCGCCAGATCCAGCTGGCGTTGCAGGCGGCGGCAGGTCGCCCCGTGATTGGGGGCATCGGCGCGTGGCGAATCACACCCGAAAGCACCATCAACAAAATCCGCGCCATGCGACGGCTCGGCACGCGCGGATTCTGCCTCTTCTCCTACGATGTGATCACCCGCTACGGCGCCAGCGAGGACTATCTGAGCCAGATTGCTTCGGTGGTGAACGACGCAAACCGCGCCTGAACGGTCAGGTATACTATGCCCGATGAGATTCGAATCAACAGCTCCGCCGAAACGGGCGGCGCTTGTGAGACGACAGGGAGGTATCGCACTTTGCAAGTCAGGATGGCAGATTTAGGCAGTCAGTACCGCCGAATTCGGGCGGAAGTGGAGCCGTTGCTCCACGCGGTGCTGGAGAGCGGGCGCTATGTGCTGGGCGAGCATGTGCATGCGCTGGAGCAGGAGATCGCCACGCTCTGCCACGCGCCCTATGCCGTCGGGGTGAACTCGGGCACGGACGCCATCAAGCTCACCCTGCGCGCAATCGGTATCGCACCCGGCGACGAGGTTATCACCACGCCCTTCACCTTCGTCTCCACAGCCGAAGTGGTGGTGCTGCTGGGCGCACGACCCGTTTTCGTGGACATCGATCCGCTCACCTACAATCTGGACCCCGACCAGGTGGCGCGCGCCATCACGCCGCGCACGCGCGCCATCCTGCCCGTTGATCTGTATGGTCAATCGGCGGAGATGCGGGTGCTGCGCGAAATCGCGGATCGGCACGGGCTGTGGCTGATCGAAGACGCGGCGCAGGCGATTGGCGCGACCCATCACGGTCAGCCGATTGGCGCCTTCGCGCACGCCGCCACGCTCAGCTTCTTCCCCACCAAGAACATCGGCGGCGCGGGCGACGGCGGCATGGTCATCACCCATGAGGAAGCCATTGCCCGCAAGGTGCGCAGCCTGCGCGTGCATGGCATGAACGGCGGCTACTACTACGAAGACATCGGCTACACCAGCCGACTCGACGAGCTGCAGGCGGTGATCCTGCGGGTGAAGCTACGCCACCTGAACGACTGGACCGACCGCCGCCGCTATCACGCTGCGCTCTATCGCGCCCTGTTAGAGGACACCGATATCGGGTTGCCCTTCACCGCGCCCCATAACTACCATGTCTATCACCAGTTCACCATTCGCCATGCGCGGCGCGACCAGTTGCGCGAGCATCTGCGCGAGCGGGGCATCGAGAGCGCGGTCTACTACCCGCTGCCGCTGCACCTTCAGCCCGCCTATCGATTCCTGGGCTATGAGGCGGGCGCGTTCCCGCACGCCGAGCGCGCCGCGCAGGAAGTGCTATCTATTCCCATCCACTCGGAACTCACCGAAGACCAGATCGCCTTCGTTGCGGAGGCGATTCGCGACTTTGTGCAGGCGGAGGTCGCGGTGCGATGAAAGCGATGATTCTGGCGGCGGGCGTCGGCTCCCGCCTCGACCCGCTCACTCGCGCCATCCCCAAGCCGATGGTGCCCATCGTGAACCGACCCGTGATGGAGCATCTGGTCAATCTGCTCAAAAAGCATGGCTTCACCGACATCATGGTGAACCTGCACTATCTGGGCGACCAGATCAAAGCCTACTTCGGCGACGGCACCCGCTGGGGCGTGCGAATCCACTACTCGGAAGAGGAGCAGCTCTGGGGCGACGCGGGCAGCGTCAAACGCTGTGAGGCGTTTTTCGACGACACCCTGATTGTGATTGGCGGCGACGACCTGACCGATTTAGACCTCACGCGCCTGGTGCGCTTCCACAAAGAGAAGCGCGCCCTCTGCACGATTGCCCTCTCGCTGGTGGAAGACCCGTCCGAGTACGGCATCGCTCTGCTGAACGAGCGGGGTCGCATCACCCGCTTCCTGGAGAAGCCCAGAGGCGAGATGATTTTCTCCAACGCCGCCAACATCGGCATCTATGTGCTGGAGCCAGAGGCGCTGGAGCTGATCCCCAAAGGCAAGCCATACGGCTTTGGCGCGAACCTGCTGCCGCTCCTTATCGAGCGCAAACTGCCCCTGTACGGCTTCCTCACCTCCAGCTACTGGAAGGATGTGGGCAACCTGAAGACCTATCAGCAGGCGCACTGGGACGCGCTCGCCGGGCGCGTGAACCTGCAGATGCCCTACCCCGAACGCCGCAAATATGTGTGGATTGGCGACGAGGTGCAAATCGCCAAAGATGCGGAGGTCGGGTATCCCGTCGTGATTGGCTCCGGCACCCGCATCGAATCGGGCGCGCGCGTGCTGGAAAACTGCATCCTGGGCGAAAACTGCATCGTGGAAGCGGGCGCGGTGGTGCAGGAGAGCATCCTGTGGGACGGCGCAGTGGTGATGCGCGACACGATGCTGGTGCGCTGCGTCGTCGGACGCAACTGTAAGGTGAAATCAAATGTCGCCATCTTCGACGGCGTGATCGTCGATGCAAAACCCCGCAGCAATAGCTAAACGCTTTCGGATAGCTGCTTAACTGAGGATGGCTGTAAGAAATGCTGAACCGCCTTTCACTCCTCGCCTTCGAAGAGGGTACGCACAGCAATCTCCAGCATCGGCTCAAACAGCGGACACACCACCTCCTCCAGACCATAATACCGCAGCCAGCGATACCGCGCATTGAACGCCGTCCCCGCCGCCGGCGACACCGGCTCCCGATACACCTCCAGACACCGCTCCACCAGGTTCACGATCCAGTATTCGGGTATCCCCACCGAGGCATATAAACTCATCTTCTCGGTGCGGTCGTACTCCAGCGAGGTGTCGGCAATCTCGATGACCAGCAGGGCGGTGGTGGGGTGCTGCTGGCGGTAATCGCTGGGCTTGCCCGGCACAATCGCAATATCGGGAAACGGCTCACTATCCCCCAAACGCAGGGGGTCTTCTATGCGCACATGCCATTCCGAGTGGGCGCGCCGCTGCCATGGGCGAGCCGAGTAGGTTTTGCATACTGAATGCTCAGGACCGACGGGTGCCATCTGGACGATCTCTCCTCCGATCAGTTCCACGCGCTGGTCGCGAAACAGCTCCAGCGCCCCCAGCTGTTCAAACTGTTCGGGCGTAAACCGATAGCGCTGCACGCCCAGCGAAACCGCTTCCGCAGGCTGAAGCGCACCAGAACGCTTGCGTGGGCGAGATTGTATTTGAGTTGCCATTCTCTCACCAGATAGAGTATACCTCACAATCCGTAGTGGCGAACACAACGCGCCACCCACTCTGTTCACTCCTCGCCTTCGAAGAGGGTACGCACAGCAATCTCCAGCATCGGCTCAAA
>JBBIJY010000026.1:21215-35854 GCA_037445735.1 Armatimonadota bacterium
CCCAGCGAAACCGCTTCCGCAGGCTGAAGCGCACCAGAACGCTTGCGTGGGCGAGTTCGAGTCCCGGTCGCCATCTGCTCACCGCCTATCTCTGCGGGCTAAGCCGCGCAATGAACTCCACCCGTGCCTTGTAAGGCTTCAGGCAGTGCCATATTGTACCCTCTCTGCCGGGCAAGGGAGCGAGGGGGCTGGGTATACTTCCCGCTGTGCAGACATGCGCGTGGCAGCTGGAGCCAGACGGCTCATGGCAGTGGCGCCGTTTTGAACTTCCTGAACCTCAGGCGGGCGAGGTGCGGGTGCGCCTGCGAGCGTGCGGGCTGTGCAGCGGCGAGATTATGGACTGGTACATGCGCCGCAAGGCGCCCGTCGTGCCCGGCCATGAGCTGGTAGGCGAGGTCGAGGCGGTCGGCGCGGACGTGCAGGGCTTTGTGCCGGGCACGCGCGTGGTGGTGCATCATCACGCGCCGTGCGGCACCTGCCCCCACTGCCAGCGCGGCGCGTTTGTGCATTGCCCCACATGGCGCACGACCCGACTCTTTCCAGGCGGACTGAGCGAGCGGTTCATCGTGCCCGCCCCCATCGTGCAGCGCGATTTCATCCCGCTACCTGCTGAGTCGGAGCTGCCCGACGAGGTGGCGGTTTTTGTGGAGCCGCTGGCGTGTGTGGTGAAGGCGTTGCGGCGGGCGGGGTTGCGGCATGGCATGAGCGTCGTGATTATTGGCATGGGCGTCATGGGGCTTCTGCATCTGCTACTGGCGCAGCGATGGGGTGCGCGGCAGGTGCTGGCGCTGGATCGGCTGGCGCATCGGCTGGAGGTTGCCCGCTCGCTGGGCGCGGTGCCCGTGCCTGTGTCGCACGATGAAGACACCATCCAGCAGGTGCGCGCCCTCACGGAGGGCATCGGCGCGGAGATTGTGGTGGTGGGTCCGGGCACGCCCGATGCGCTGGCGCTGGGCTTCCAGCTCGTGGCGCCCGACGGCGCACTGGTGCTGTTCACACCCGCCCCGCCCGAAGTGCGCTACCCGCTCGACTGGCACACGCTCTACTTCAGCGAGATTCGGCTTATCCCCAGCTACTCGGCGGGTCCGACCGAGATGCGCCACGCGCTCCGACTCTTAGAATCGGGGCTGCCTGTGCAGTCACTCATCACGCACCGCCTGCCGCTGGCGCAGGCGCCTGAAGGCTACGAGCTGCTCCGCCGCGCCGAAGCGCTGAAGGTCATCATCACCGCGCCTTCCAGCTAATGGGGAGACATGTGCTATTTTTCTGTCTGAGTATCTCCTGCAGCATCTTTCCCTCTCAGAAGGAAAGTTTACCCCAAAACTTTCCTTCCGGGAAGGAAAGTTCGCGTCCCGAAGGGCTGACCTACTCCAGCCACGAGTCGATCTCCGCCTGCAGACGCAGGGTTTCGGCAATCGCCGTGATGATGCGCAGGAAGTCGAGGCGTTCGTCCAGCGAGAGCTTCTGCCCGCGCCGTTCGGTCAGCCACTTCTCACACACGGCGTAGCCGCCCACGCGGAACGCCCATACCTCAGGCGGCACAGGCGCGAAAAACTGCTCCGCGTTGATGTAGAGTTGCTGGCTTGCCTCATCATAGCGCACTTTCTGCACGACATGCGAGCCGTCTACGGGGCAGCGGCAGTTCACTTCATGGAGCCCGGGGCGGTGCAGAGTATGCAGTTCGATCAGCTGCTGTCCCAGACGGGCAAGCTGTTCGAACTGCTCTTTATCACGGGGCAGGGGCACACGCGGGAAGTCGCGGCGCAGGAACTCAGCATAGCGGGCGCGATAGGTAGGGCTGTTGAGAACCGCATAGATATAGCCCAGAATTGCCTCAGGCGTGGGCTTCTCGCCGATGCGTTGCGTCAGCGCGTTCCAGAACTCCCGATTCAGGTTCGGCTCGCGCCCCTCCAGCCCATCCAGCGCGTTCTGATCCCTGTTGTTTTTGTGATTGTTGTTCCTGTGATTGTTCGTGGGGGTGATATAAAGGGGAAATACATAGCCGATTTCGCGCGTGTAGTTTGAAAGCGCACAGCTCTCCACAGGCGTTTGAGCAACAAATGCGTTCGCCCAGGGATCCTGCATTCGTGACTGCTGGCGTACAGTGATTAACGCCAGATTATCACCTGCAAGCAGTTCTTTCATGACTTTGTAGCGGGGTCTGCAGTGAAAGCCGCAATCCCGTCCCGTATAGAAGGTGTACCGCACATCGAAGGGGCGATAGAGGATGAGGATGATATGCGCCTTCGCGTTTTCATCGGGAACTCCTGCATCGCGCAGGTCCTGTTGAGCGCGCGCCACTGACCAGTCGCGCACATCTTTGCCCAGCTTGAAGAGATACCGCGCCTGCTCCGCCTCGTACTTCACGAACTCGCACACCGTTTGCCACACGGCTTCGCGCGTGCGGTGGATGGTGAGCTTATCGCGCGCCGTTACAATCCCCACGCTATGCACGGGGAAAATATCGGGGATGCGCCAGCCCTGCTGATATTCGGCTTCGAGCGCGGTGTCCTGCGGCACGAACAGATAGAGTGGCTCGGACGGCTCCAGGCGCGTCCACGCGGCGCGCTCCAGCGTCTGCTCCTGCAAAAAGGCGTACTTCTCCGCGCGCCGCCCCCACACATCCACATAAAAAACGCCCGGCTCCGCATCCGCCCGCCGAATCGCTATCAGAATCGCGACGCCCTGCTGGATGTCGAACACATTTTCGTCGGGCGAGCCGTCGGGCGCGCGCTCCTTGCGCCGCGCGTTCCCGTGCAGGTTCACGATATAGAGCCGCTGGAAGCTCTGCAGGAGATGATGGCGCATCGCGCGGAAGGTGGGGTTGTCCAGATAGGCGTGGTTGGTAATTAGCGCGACGATGCCCTCGCCCGTCTGCTGAATGCGCCACTCGGCGAAGCGAATAAACTTCACATAGTCATCCTGCAGCCATTTGGGGTTCCGCTCCCCCAGCAGCTGACCGTTGATCTGTTTGTAGTCTTCTATCAGTTTGCCAATCCATGTGGGTTCGCGTCGCTTGCGGATTCGTCCCTGCTCGTCGCGCTCTTCGTATTCAGAGTAGCTCCGATTGGCGGAGTGCCCGCTGTAGGGCGGGTTGCCCAGCACCACCAGGATGGGCTTTTCGCGCTTGATGGCGACCGCGGCGTTGGCTTCACGGGTGATGAACTCGCCGAACAGCAGCTCGCTCTGCTTGACCGCCTGCTCCAGCGTATTGGTGAGATAGATGCCCAGCCGCTGGCTGTTGAGCTGCACACCGAGCTGTTGCAGTTGCAGTCCCAGCTTCAGGTGGGCAATCGCGTAGGGCGCCATCAGCAGCTCGAAGCCGAACAGGCGGTGGATCAACCTCTCGCGGGCGTAATCGCGCCAGACGCCTCCACCAGAGCGCTCCACCACGCGCCGATGCACCTGCTGAACCACCTCATACAGGAAGCTGCCCGTGCCGCAGGCGGGGTCTAAAATCAGCGTTTCGTCATCAGCCAGCCCGTGCGATTTACCGAAGAACAGGCGCAGCGCATCGTCGACGGCTCGCACGATGAACTGCACGACGGGTTCGGGCGTGTAGTAAACGCCCCGAATCTCGCGCTGTTCGGGGTCATAAATGGCAAGGAAGTCCTCATAGAAATGCACGATGGGGTCTTCTTTGCCCGTGCGTTGCCCGAAGTTCTCCAGAATCGCGAGCATATCGGCGCGGGCGAGCAGGGTGGCAATTTCGTCGGCAACCCAGGCGATGGTGGGCGGCAGGTCATGCGCGGCGAGCAGCTGGAACAGGCGGCGCAGGAAGGGGTTGGTGGGCGGGATGAGCATGGCGGCGGACTGACGGCTGAAGGCGTTGCCATCCGTCTGAGCGCATCGCGCGGCAAACAGCCCGTAGGCAACGGTCTGTGCGTAGAGGTCGGCGAACTCTTCGGGCTTCAGGTCGGGCAAGAGCGTGCGCTCAAAGGCGCGGTAGAGACTGTGCAGGTCGGTCTCCGCTTTCTGGGCGAGCAGGGTTTCGAGCGCGGCGGTGAGCTGGCGGGTGCGCCGCGCCAGATAGTGCGCCAGCGTCTGGGGATCGGCAATCGCGGGTGGCTCGCCCTGCAGAAAAGCCTCCAGCAGGCTTTTTAGAGCCTGCACCGCGTCGGGGAACAGGCACACTGTCTCGCGCGCGGGCGGGGCGGGAAGCATCGCTCGCGCCTGCAGCTCGCCGTCCCGATAGAGCCGAAACTCCAGAAAGTTAGTCAGCACAAAGTTATCCAGATTCTGGATAAACGCGCGGATTTGCTGGTGCGCGTGCCCCTGCAGGGCGTCCAGATCGGCGCCGAACGCCTCCGCCTCCAGATAACCGATGGGCATCCCGTTGCGGAGCAGAATGAAGTCGGGTCTGCCCGCGACCGTTTTGCGCGGTTCATGCAGGAGGGTGGCGCCCTGCGGCTGGGCAAGTGCAGTGAGTAGTTCATACAGGGCGTGATGATAGGACAGCTCGCCCGTCGCCTGCGCCTGCCCCTGAATCGCCTGCAGACGCTCCAGATAGTGCGCCACCACCGCCTCCACCATCAAGATGAAGTATACCGCCCAGCGGGTATGCTTCCGGTTGTAGGCAGGAGCGTACCCTGTATCAACTGAGCCATCCCTCCTTCCCCGAAGAGGAAATCGGACCCGCAATTGCGAATCACGCACTTCCGTACAGCATACAGTCCCGGTGAAGGGTATACTCTCGTTGGGTGAGAGAAAATGGCGCTAACCACTGTGCGCGGCTACTATCGCAATGGGCGCATCGAACTGGCTGAACAGCCCGAAGGTATTCAGGAAGCCGAAGTGTTCGTGATTTTCGTGGAATCGACTCCTGTTTCAGAATCTCAGCGGGAGCAGGCGATTGAACGATTGCTCCAGCAGATGCGCGAGGGCTTCCCCTTCGGCGGCAAAGGCTACACTCACAGGGAGGAAATCTATGAGGAGCGGTTGGAACGCTTCCCTTCCAGCGATAATTGACACGAAGTGCTGGTCTATGCCCCCGACACGACCAATCGAGTCAAACAAGCCGTTGCCGTCGAACTGATTGAGAAGTTAGCGCGTGAGGGGCGACTGGTGCTCAGTGTGCAGGTTCTCCATGAGTTTTATAGCGTTGCCACCAGCCCGCGCAAGTCGCTGCAAATGCCTCATGAGCGTGCCGCCCGTATCGTCGCGGATTTAATCGAGGTTGCCTCAGTGGTGCCACTCACACACGCAGTTACACGTCGGGCGCTTTATGGGGTGGAGCGCTATCGGCTGGCTTTCTGGGACGCCCTTATCTGGGCGGCTGCCTGCGAGCATGGTATTCCGCTTATCTACACGGAGGATTTCGATCCCGGCGCCACACTGGAAGGCGTGGCTTTTGTGAATCCATTTACAGAAGCGCACGCTATCTAAATGCCCCTGAAGAGGGAGTTTCAGCCCAGTAAGCCCCAATCGATGGGCAGTGGTTCGCCGTCGGGTGTGCAGTTGTAGATGGAGAAGTCGGTGACGCCCGCCTCGCGCAGGATGTCCTCGTCGAACCACACCTGCCCCGTGCAGGTGGACGGCTCACGCCGAACCAGCTCGCAGAGTGCGTCCGCCATGATGTCGGCTTTGCGCCAGTGGCGCGGCTCGCCCAGCTGAAAGGCGATGGTTGCCTGGCTCTCAATCAGCGTGCGGGGCCAGAGCGAGTTGACGGCAATGTTGTATTCGCGCACCTCTTCCGCCAGCCCGTAAGTGAGCAGGGTCATGCCGAACTTGGAAATCATGTAGGCGATGCGCCCCGCCACCACCGACGGCTCTATCGGCGGCGACATGTTGACAATATGACCCCACTGCTGGCTCATCATCGCGGGCAGCACAGCCTGCGAGCAGAGGAATGCAGCGCGTACATTCACACCCATCACCAGATCGAAACGCTTCGCTGGGGTTTCCAGCAGAGGCTTCCACCAGAGCGCGCCCGCGTTGTTCACCAGAATGTCGATACGCCCCCAGCGCTGGAGGGTGGCGTCGACCATCTGCTGGATGGCGTTCTCGTCGCGCACATCGACGCGGATGGGAAGCGCCTCACCGCCGAGCGCCTGCACCTCATCGGCGACGGTGTAGATGGTGCCAGGCAGGCGCGGGTCCGGTTCAGCGGTTTTGGCGGCGATGACCACGCACACGCCTTCCCGCGCCAGTCGGAGCGCGATGGATCGCCCGATGCCCCGACTGGCGCCCGTGATAATTGCCACCCGTCCTGTCAGCTCGCTCATCAGCCCTTGAGCGCCTCTGCGCCGCCCACCACCTCGGCAATCTCTTTGGTGATCGCCGCCTGGCGCAGGCGGTTCATCACCAGCGTCAGCTCCTGAATCATCTTGCCCGCGTTATCGCTCGCCATCGACATGGCGGTCATGCGGGCGCCGTGCTCGCTCGCGCTGGCTTCCAGCAACGCCTGCAGCACCTGTGTCAGCAGGTAGCGCGGCAACAGCCGTTCCAGCAGCTCGTCGGCAGGCGGCTCGAAGATGAACTCGCGCGGGCTGCTCTCTTCACCAGCGGGCGGCTCAATCGGCAGAACTGGCTGAACCACCGGGCGCTGAGTCACAGGATTGATGAACCGCGCGTAGACCAGATAGACCCTGTCGACGCGCCCGCTTACAAACAGCTCGGTGATGGCGCTGGTGACGGCACGCGCGTCTTCCAGCCCGGCACCGCCTGTTGGCATCGAGCGATAGAATTCGACGGTGAAACCGCGCCTGGCAAAGAACTGGTAGCCGCGCCGCCCGACGCAGATCAGGCGCACCTGCTCCTGCTGAAGCCCCTGATCGCGAATGGCGTTCTGCAGGGCGCGAATCAGGTTCATATTGTACGCCCCGCACAGACCCCTGTCGGAGGTGATCAGCACGAAGCCGACATTTGTAACGGGTCGGCGCTGCAGCAGCGGGTGTTCGGGCAGGTCGCCCGCGCGACCCAGTTCCTGCATAATCTCGTGCATGCGCTGGGCGTAGGGACGGGCAGCCAGCACGCGATCCTGCGCCCGACGCAGGCGAGCTGCAGAAACCAGTTTCATCGCCCGCGTGATCTGCTGAATGTTCCTCGCGGCGCGAATGCGCGACCGCATCGCTCGCAGCGTTCTCATGGCAGCCCCTGCTCCTGCTTGAAGAGCGCCTTATATTCCTCGATGGCGCGGCGCAGGTCGGCTTCCGTATCGGCGTCTAACTGCTTCTCGCGCCGAATCTTTTCGCCGATGTCGGGATACTTTTCGCGCATGAAGGGGTGGAAGCCGTCCTCAAACGCGCGCACCAGCTCCACCGGGATGTCGTCGAGGTAGCCCTGCGTGCCCGCGAAGATAATCATCACCTGCTCCTCGACGGGCATCGGCTGGAACTGGGGCTGCTTGAGAATCTCCTGCAGGCGCAACCCGCGCGCGAGCTGCATCTGGGTGGCGCGGTCAAGGTCGGAGGCGAACTGGGCGAACGCCTGCACCTCACGGAACTGCGCCATGTCCAGGCGCAGGCGTCCCGCCACCTGCTTCATCGCGCGAATCTGGGCGTCGCCCCCCACGCGGCTGACCGAGATGCCCACATTGATCGCGGGGCGGATACCTGCGTAGAACAGGCTCGGCTCCAGATAGATCTGCCCATCGGTGATGGAGATGACATTGGTCGGGATATAGGCGGACACATCGCCCGCCTGCGTTTCGATAATGGGCAGCGCGGTCAGCGAGCCGCCGCCGAGTTCGTCCGAGAGCTTCGCCGCGCGCTCCAGCAGGCGCGAGTGCAGATAGAACACATCGCCCGGATATGCCTCGCGCCCTGGCGGACGGCGCAGCAGCAGCGACACCGCACGATACGCCTGCGCGTGCTTGGACAGGTCGTCGTACACCACCAGCGCGTGCATGCCATTATCGCGGAAGTATTCGCCCATTGCGCAGCCCGCGTAGGGCGCCAGGTACTGCAGGCTGTTCGGGTCGCTGGCGGATGCCACCACGACCGTGGTGTAGTCCATCGCGCCGTACCGCTCCAGTGTGTCGATGAAGCGGGCAATCGCCGCCATCTTCTGACCAATCGCCACATAGATGCAGTAGACGGGCGAATCGGTCTCGTGCGTGTATTTCTGATTGATGATAGTGTCCAGCACGATGGCAGTTTTGCCGGTGGAGCGGTCGCCGATAATCAGCTCGCGCTGACCGCGCCCGATGGGGATCATGGCGTCGATGGCTTTGATGCCCGTTTGCAGCGGCTCCTTGACGGGCTGGCGCTTGACCACGCCCGGCGCAATCACCTCCACGCGGCGATACTCTTCGGCGACGATGGGTCCCTTGCCGTCGAGCGGTCGTCCGAGCGCGTCGACCACGCGCCCCAGCAGCGCTTTGCCGACGGGCACCTCCGCGATGCGTCCTGTGCGGCGCACCGGGTCGCCCTCTTTGAGTTCCTCGTCCGAGCCGAGAATGATGCAGCCGATGCTGTCCTCTTCAAGGTTCAGCACCAGCCCCATCACCTCGTGCGGGAACTCCAGTAGCTCGCCCATCTGGGCATCGGGCAGCCCGTACACGCGGGCGATGCCGTCGCCCACCTGCAGCACCGTGCCGACGCTCTCCGCGACAGGCTTCTGATCCAGCGATTCGATCTCTTTTGCCAGGATGCTCGTTATTTCTTCAGGTCGGATTGCCATGGTTGCACCTCATTCGGTGATTCGGCTGCGGCGGGCGATTTCGAGGCGCACATGGTCGTGCAACCGTTCGAGCGCACCTCGAATCGTGCCGTCGATCTGATAGTCGCCAATCTGCACGCGAACCCCGCCAATCAGGCTGGGGTCAACTTCAAAAGTGGGGATGATTCGCTTGCCCGTGCTGCTCTCCAGTCGTTGCAGGAGCGCTTGTTGCTGGCTGCCGCTGAGGGGGATGGCGGAGGTGATGGTGGCGTGGGCGATGCCCTCGTGCGCCTCGCGCAGCCGCTGGAACTCCTCTATGATGGCGTTCAGCTGCTTCTCGCGCCGCTTTTCGATGACCAGCGCGAGCAGATTCATGGTCAGCGGTTGCAGGTCGCGGGACAGCAGTTCGTTCAGGCGCTGCTTTTTGCGGTCGCGGGGGATTTGCGGGCTATAGAGGAACGCCTGCAGCGTCTCGCTCTCCTGCAGGAGGGTGCGCAGGCGCTCCAGGTCCTCGCCCACGCGCTGAAGCGTGTTCGCGTTCAGCGCGGCTTTGAACAGCGCGCCTGCATAGCGTCGTGCCACACGCCAGTCGGCTCGCATTCAGCGCACCTCCACCGTCTGGATGAACTCGTTGATCAGTCGGCGATGGCGCTCGTCGTCGAGGCTTTCGCCCAGGATGCGCTCCGCGACGGCGAGCGTCAGGTCGGCGACATAGGTCTGCAGTTCGGTGAGCAGTTTCTCGCGTTCGAGGCTCGCCTGCTCCTGCGCACGGGCGATAATCTCCTGCGCCTGACGGCGGGCATCCTGCAGAATCTGGTCGCGCAGCTGCTGCGCTTCGCCGACCGCCTGCTGGATTCGCTCGCGGGCTTCGGCTTCGATTTGCGCCAGTCGCTGCTCATATTCCGCCCGCAGCTGCTCCATCGCGCGGCGGTCAGCTTCGATCTTGTCATAGGTGGCGTTGATGTCCTGCCGACGCGCCTCCAGCATCTGCTCAATCGGCTTCCAGAAGAAGCGCGTCAGCAGCCACAGCAGCAGCAAGAACCCGACCGCCTGAATGATGATGAGATTGAAATCGATTCCGAGCTGCTCCAGGATGCCGCCACCGCCGTGTGTCTCGGCAGCCATCAGGTTCGTGAGCGTCGTCCACATAGCTATTCCTCGTGAGGGGCGAGGCGGGGAAGCGCCTCACCCCGGCATGGATTGCGTCAGGGTTTGCGCAGGGTGTCCACCAGCACATCGACGGCGGGTAGCTTGCCCTGCAGCAGGAAGAACATCAGCAGGGCGTACAGCACCAGCGACTCGATGAAGGCGAGGGCGATAATCATGCCTGTCTGGATTCGCCCCGCCAGCTCGGGTTGACGCGCCATGCCACGCAACGCGCCCGATGCCGCGATGCCCTGACCGATACCGGCGCCAATCACGCCGATGGGCAGCCCCAGCCCAGCCGCCAGAGCCAGCCCCATCAGATAAAGACCGACACCTGTCTCCATCGTTCATCTCCTCCTTGTTTTTAGGTTCGCATCCGCTGCGTTCACTCTCCACGCGAGGCATGGAGAAATCTCAGTGCGCCACCGCCTCCGCATGAGCATGCTCGCTCGCATGCTCGGTCATCAGACCCAGATAGATGGCGGTCAGCAGCGCAAACACGAACGCCTGCACAAACGCCACCAGCAGACCTAACAGCAAAATCGGGAACTGCACGGGCAGCGGAATGTAGTACGATTTGAACAGCGGGATGGCGAAGAAGCCAATCAGCGCCAGCACCACCTGCTCCTTGCCGAACATGTTGCCATATAATCGGATGGCGAGCGAGAAGGGCTTCGCCAGCTCGCCCATCAGCTCCACCACGAACAGCAGCGGCGCGATAAAAAGGGGCACCTTGCCAATCCCTGCAAAATGCCCCAGATAGCCCCCGATGCCGTTCGTGCGAATGCCTTCAAACTGCACATACAGGAACACCAGCAGCGCCAGCGCAATCGTGGTGTTCAGGCTGGCGGTGGGCGCAACGAACGGCGCCGGCAACAGCCCGAACAGATTGCAAATGAGAATATACAGGAAGAGCGTGCCGACCAGCGGCACATATTTGCGCCCATGCTCGCCCGCCGTGCTGACCACCAGCCCTTCAAAACCTTCGTAGATGAGTTCCGCCAGATTCTGCAGTTTGCCCGGTCGCTTCTGCATATTGCGGGTGGATAGAAGCGCAAAAACGACCAGCACCGCTGCCGCGATGCCGGCGAACACCGTGAAAACCACAGGCGCGATATGATGTTCCTGCACTGTCTGCCTATTCGCCTCCTTCGCGCCCCTATTATACCCGTCCCATGACAGGCGCGTCAAGGGGTTGTGCCTTTTTTCACAAAGTCGCGCCTGGCGCGAGCGTATGATGGGGCCATGGAGGCAAACCGCAGCTGTATACCTGCAGAATGTTCCCGAATCGCCCAGTCTTCTCTTATCGGGAGATTCCCTGCTCCCCCTCGCGCAGCAGCCGTTCCACCTCCGCAGGATCAGTTATCCAGTCGTCAATTTCGTCTGGTCGGGCATAGCGAACCACCCCATCGCCAATGTCAAACACAGCTAAGAACTTTTCGTCGGGACCACGCGATTCGACACAATCGGTGGTCGGCGGCTGCCGATGACACCTACAGTATGCCACCAGCTCCACGCGCTCTGTTGGCAGCCGATCAATCCGAACTCCGGTCAGGTTGGCGTAACGAGTTGGCTCCATTGTCCGCGTGTTAAAGCGATACATATGAAGCTCACCGCCAGTATTAAGAGGGCAGTAGATCACATTTCGGGCTTCAGGCGAGCGGTTAATCCATTCCATAAATGCTCGCTTGAACTTAGGCGTTCCTGGTTTATATTCGTTTTTAAGTTGTTTATACTTCAGATAAATCGCCCACAGGTTCGCTCTGCAGCGCGCTTCCAGTGCCCGATAGCGGGCGATTTGATACAGGGGGTAGATCAGTGCTGCTAACAGTGCCACAATCGTTATCACGATCAGCAGCTCTTTGAGGGTCAGACCTGCATTGCCGCTTTGTGTTCGCATCATCGATCACCTCTGCCCGTTCCCCTGCTTCCCAACCACCGGCCCCCACACCTCCGCCGCCTTTCCGCCCGAGTTAGACTCAAGGCGTTTTTTTACAAGGCCCACGCTACCTCAGATGATGGGATGCTCTAGGGTTGCTCACGCGGCTGTCTCTGCTTGCACAACGACTGCAGCCAGTCCCATAGACCAATTCGCCGAATCGTGTAGCGCACCTCGCTGGCACCCCAAACAAATCGCAATTCCCAGACCTCTTCCTGATGCAGGATGCGCTGAGTGGTTGTCTCTGCACCATTCCAGCTTTGCGCCCAGTATGCTTGCAGATAGCGGCGAAACGGGTTGTCCGATAGACATAGATGTTCAACGACAGTATCGGGGGGGACAAGGTACTCAATTGGCTGAGAGCTGAAACGAATTGAAAACGAAACGGATAGTGGTGGTTCAGGCGAAAGCAAGGTGAGGGGATGTCTTTGCACAACCGCATAGAAAGCTCGCCGCTGGTCTGGATTCATCTGGTTCCACTCAATCAACCCACCCGAAAGGGCACGCCTGCGCTGATCAGGCGATAGCAGCAAAAAGAACTCCCACACATATCGATAAAAGAACCGATCATCGGCTAACTCTGTCTGGATAATGGGTAAACCTGTCGATGGGTAGGAGTAGAGCCGCTTGCTTTCTGCAGCCATCCAGTAATAGCTGGCATCACGGCTAACGGGTAGCTCATAGCGCTGCTGAGCAAGGTCGGGCACATCTGTGTAAGCCCCTTGGTAATTCATCATCAGGCGCAGCATCGGCAAAGCGCGCCTGGAAGGCGTGACTAACTGCTGCCCCACCTGCAACAGCCACGCTTCACGCTTCAGCCACTCGGTGGGAAACAGCTGTTTGAGCAGGCTATCGGGAATGTCATCCTCCCGAGCCTGTTCCAGATCGGCATGCGTGGCGATCAGCCAGTCGCCCTGCAAGGCAAAAGCCAGCCCTGTCGAACGGCAGAGTTTGGGTAAGTCGGTACTTGGAACCCGAAAGTTGAGGATGTCGCTCATCTGAGCGGTAGCGTTGGCAAAACAGTTCGCTTCACTTGTCCCAGCTGCGTAAAACGGGAAAATAGGAGCGACAAGCGAAAGCTGAGCGGCGTCAGCCACCTCCAGTAGCAAGCATCCCAGCGCGTTATACCAGGTAGCATGCTGGCGAATATATTCGGGAGTGGGAGGGAGCGGTTTCTCAAAAGCGGGCAAGTTCGGCACCGCTGCCTTCCAAGGACGTGTAGCCTGCACAGGGGCTGGTACGAGACACGCGAATTCGTGCTTGCCCGCTGCTCTCCATTCGCCCCCATGATACGAGAGCGGCATCAGCCCACAGTAAAAATTGCCATCTTCATCGAACCAAAAATGGATGAGCAGATCGTCCACTTTGGTCAGTTGAGAAGACTTTTCTTTTGTATCTGTACAGCTGTTGTGAAATTCGAGTTCAGCCGTTTGCCACAAGGCGAGGGTGGTTATACCGAGCCGAGGATGCTCAGTGATACGAGTTGCCCAAGAGGACCGTTTTGCCAATTGCTGCCAGTCCGATTCGTCCAGTTGTGTGAGTGCTTGGAGAGCGACCTGATAAAAGCCACTCTGGGGGTTCGGTCTGCCTAATAGAGCCTCAGCACCTGTGATATAGGTCGGTAAACTACTCTGATAAAGGTGAATAGCTATCCGCCACTCTTGTGCATCCACCCCGTCAGGTAGAGAATCCATGAGGGTATTTAAAACTGGTGGCTGCGGTTGACTTAGTAACTGTTTGATTAGCTTCGCAATGCTCCGCACACGGGCGAAACTTGCGCCTAAGTCGCGAGGAGCGGGCGCCCTTTCTTGAGGTTCATAGCGCAACTTGTAGATAGGTGGCTGATTGGGATATTTAACAGTTGCCCAGTGGAGAGGTGGAAAAGCGGATTGAAGAGCGGTCATTAACTCCTGAAGAGGTCGATTGCGCACAAGCACGGCAACACGCACCTCGCGCCAGGCATCATCGACCCGTAGCCCTACCCCCGTCTCGCTGGTGAGCTTTTTAAGCAAATCCGCAAGCGGAATAGAGGGTTCAATAACCGTAACGGGTCGAGAGAGCCGCGCATCTAACCTGAGCCCCTGCTGTGAAGAAGCAGGGATCTGTGCCAACGCAGTCACTGCTAAACAGACCCACAAAGACACGAGCCCTCTATTCGGGTGGTGTCGCGTCAGCATAGCAATCGCCTCTTCGGGGCTGACCATTGTTCTTCCCTGTACAGCGCTTCGCAGAGCAATTGTTCGCACCATCTGGCTCGAGCCCTCTGCAGACTTCTTTGCAGCACTCGCTACATAATACCATGCATTCTGGGGTGTTGGCTGCACTTCGACAATCCCTCCGATAGCGCTCGCATGGATTGTCGTCAATCACATCTATCAAAAGGTACATTATCACACAGACGACGCTCCAAGCCACGATCAGCGAGCCTGTGAAGAGTAAACCTCTGCCTCTTCTCATCTCCTGTTCCTCCTTCGAAGAGGATGCTCTATTTGCCCCTCCGCCTTAATTAATAGCCTGAACCCCGCCATTTGTCCACGGCAATCGCCGTTTTGCTAATCGTCTGCATCACATTCCCCGCATAATCGCCTCAACACCTGGATCGCCCTCTGCAACTCCTTATGCACCCACGACTTGCTTTTGCCCAGTACTGCGGCAATCGCCCGTACATCCAAGCCCTCCCCATAATATAAATCCAGAATCACCCGCTGCTCGTCAGGCAACTGCCCCAGCGCCGCCCGTATCTCCCCACACCACGCATGCTCCTCTATCGCCTCACAAGCCCCCACATCCGCAATCTCTATCTCCTCGCCCGTCTCCTCATCCACTGGCATCGCCACCACACCCCGACCCCACCGACACAACCGCCCCCACTCCCTCACTATCGCCCGAACCGCACACCGCACCGCAAACCCCTCCAGCGACACACCCCGATCAGGCTGATAGTCTAAATATG
>JBBIJY010000027.1:0-35489 GCA_037445735.1 Armatimonadota bacterium
CCGCTACTGTGGAGGGCGGCACCCACGGGCACTGGTGCTTCAGGCGTACCCACGCTGCCTTGGAGGGCACTCCGTTCTCGTCCACCAGAAAGAGCATATACCAGCCGGGTGGGGCAATCGCCGGATGCCACGGCGCTGTTACATGCAACACATTTGCTGACCCCACCTGAAAGTGCAGTCGCACCAGTCGCTGCTCAAAGTTGACCGAGTGGGTCGCCGAGCCGGGACGCACCAGCACCACGGACTGAATCGCTGCACCTTCACTGGATAACCCGTACACCACCTTAAATACCTGCCAGTAGTTCAACGCCGAGGGATCAGGATTGATTGCGCTAATGCGCGGGCGCTCCTGATCAGTCCGCTGCCGCCATACCCATCGCTGTGTCTGCTCATCCCATACTAAGCGGAACAAATACGGCGGTAGGTACACCAGCGGCACATGGTTATCACCACCGTTCGTGTAGCTTGCTGCCAGCACCCGCCCATCGGGCAGCAATAGCACCGTTGAGTGATGCCCCCGCCGCCCATCCGCCAACCTGTCTCCATCGCGATCCTCCTGCGGCGCCGACGCTACCTGCGCAAAGGTGCCGCTGCTATCTATCCCCGTTAGAGGGGGCGTGTAGAGCAAGCTGGTATAGAGCAGGCTTCCTGTAGCAGGATTCTTGCCTCCCACAATCAGCACCTGTCCAGTCGGCAGCAGCACCGCGTGAATGTCACTGCGGGGCGTGTTGTCCACCCAATCGGGTACTGCATAGCGGTGGATTGTCAGGGTCGTGGGATCAAACTGGTGCAGATCAAAAGAAAGGGCGGTGGTATCGCCAGTACCACCAATCGTCAGCACCCGATCCAGCACCTGATCCTGCAAGCTCTGCGGGTTCAGCAAAGCGCTCGGCAACACCACCGCTGTGCCGCCCCCACGATAGACATCTCTGGGGGGTGTTACCGGCAGCCACTCTGATCCTGGATCGGAGGGATTGCGCAAACGATAGGTAATTTGCCGCGGACCAACTGACATCACCGCTCCCTCCACCTGCGAAACGTTCAGATAGGATACCAGCAGCACATAAGGATACAGCGTGCGCAGGTCGGTGACTGCGCGTTCTCTTACGCCAGGCACAGGCCAGCTACTCCGCACCACCTCATTTGTACACGGATCAAACAGCTCGTGATACTGCGTGTACGCGTTATAACGAAGATCCTCTGGGAGAACCTCTGGACTATGCCGAATCCCACCGACCACCAGCACCTTCCCGTCGGGCAGCGCTGCCACGCTTGGATACCAGCGCGGCTCAGGCGCGCGATCCACGCTCCTATCCTGTGGCTCAATCACCTGCCACAACCTATCTCGCGGCGGGTTCGTCTCCGAACGCTGAAATTGCGACGCCTGAAACACCGTGTACAACCGCAATCCGATCACCCAATTCGCACCCGGCAGCAGGTTCCCGTGTCCACCCACGATTAGCAACCGACCGTCGGGCAACAGCGCCTGACCTCCACAAAACAGATTGTAAATCGGGTAGTCGCCCGGGTCCGCCCACGGATGGGTGTCAAATAGATAGCGCACATAACCATACTGCCCTGCCTGGGTTGCCCCCTCCGCTGGGTTCCACAACAACACAGGGGTCAACGCTTGCCGCTGCACAAAGTAGCCCGACAAGTACGCAAAGTAGTATGGCTCAGCCTCAGGTGCAGGCTTGAGATAGTCGTTGCGCCCCTTGCCATAGCCCCACAGCATCACCCAGCCGTAGGGCAACGCGCTGTCACCCACACGCGGCAGCAGCACCGCGTTGATGCCGTAAATGTCCCGCCACGCTCTGTCAGGACCCCGATCACCAACAGGTTGATCCCAATCGAAGGAGGTTGAATTGAGTCGCCAGGTGACAACGGCGTTATTGTATTCTAACCAGTCCCAACGCCCCAGCGGGGCAACAAGGTACTCCTGGGCAGCAAGCCTTACAGGGAACAGTGCAAGAAGCAGGGTGCTCATGGTCAGAACGAGGAGCAAGCCAAAGCGAGGTTCAATGCGCGAACGCGCTCGTGCTCGGGAACGCCCTGAATGACCTACACCAGTTCGCCCCCCCCCCGCAAACTGCAGGGAGGCTGTGTCCAGCGCTTCGTCCGATATGTCTCATTGCTCTGACCTCCCGTTTCCGATTGCCTGCAGGGCGTTTTCGTGGCAGGCAATTACGCTTCCATTATACCACACCCGATGGCGCTCGGGCAAGAGGTCGGTCTAAATGCGCCTGGGGAGGGCTGTCCAGAGCGGGAGCGCCGATTTTGAGTTCAGAGGGTACAAAGAGACGCAAAAAATCCATCAGCAGCGCAGCTCCTCTTAACACACCACCTCATACGCATATCTCTATCCACACACATAACACCCTTCCCCACACCGCCGCGCCCGATTGCCTGTGAGCTGGTTCTTCACAGGCGCATCAGGGGTGGGGCTGCTCCCTCACCCCTGCACACGGTGCGCCACCCGCGCCTGAAAATAGGGGGCAGAAGGGCGGTGTGGTTATCAGGTGTTCGGTGTTTTCCCTGAACTGTCCCTCGGCGATTTCGCCCTGCTGCTCACCTCCTTGCCAGGTTATCGATTCGCCAGGCAGGGACGGATTCCTGCCGTTCGATGGTCAGCGAACTCACTGGATAGCCGCCTCCTGTTAGACCCACTCAAAGCGGTCGGAACGAGTATACCTGCTCTGTTGCAAGCACAGGAAGTCGGAGAGAGGGTGTTCGAAAAATCCAACCAGAGGAAAGGCTGCCCCTCACCCCGACCCTCTCCCCTCTGGGGAGAGGGAGAAACGAAGCCCCTCTCCCCCTTAGGGGGAGAGGGTACGGGAGAGGGGGCTTCTCATACAGACACACAGCAACCTCTCACCCCGACCCTCTCCCCTCTGGGGAGAGGGAGAAACGAAGTCCCTCTCCCCCTTTGGGGGAGAGGGTACGGGTGAGGGGGCTTCGCTCAGGTCGAAGCAGGAGTTTCGGGCGGTGGGTGGTAGATGGAAGCGTATGAACATTCGCGAGGCGACCTTTGAGTGGATGGAGCGGCGCGGAATCCGCTATCTGTTTGGTAATCCGGGCTCGACGGAGCTGCCGTTTCTGGTGGAGTTGCCCGACACGGTTCGGTATGTGCTGGCGTTGCAGGAGAGCGTGGCGGTGGCGATGGCGGACGGCTATGCACAGGCGTCGGGCAAGCCCGCGATGCTGAACCTGCATGTGGCGCCCGGGCTGGGGAACGCGATTGGCATGCTGTATACGGCACTGAAGAACAACGCGCCGCTGATAGTAACCTGCGGTCAGCAGGACACGCGCCATCTGTTCCATGCGCCGTTGCTGTCGGGCGATCTGGTGGGCATGGCGCGTCCCGTGACGAAATATGCCTTTGAGGTGGTTCAGCCTGCAGATGTGCCCGACGCGCTGGAGCAGGCGTATCACCTGGCGCTGACGCCGCCGCGCGGACCGGTGTTCGTGTCGATCCCGATGAACTTCTGGGACGCGCCTGCGGAGCCGCCGCGCCTGCGCGCGGTGCAGCCGCCGGGCATGCCGCAGGGTCTGGAACAGGTGGCGAGCGCGCTGGAGTCTGCACAGAATCCCGCGCTGGTGCTGGGCGCGAAGGTGGGCGGCGCGAACGCGGTGTCCGCGGCGGTCGCGCTCGCCGAGAAGCTGGGCTGCGCGGTCTATCATGCGCCGCTCAACTCGCGCCTCGCCTTCCCGACGAACCATCCGCTTTATGCGGGCATGCTGTTGCCTGCGGTGCCGCGCCTGCTGCAGGCGCTGAGCCAGCACGATTTTGTGCTGGTGGTGGGCGCGCCGCTCTTTCTGCTCTATCCCTACTTTCCGGGCGGGCTGTTGCCGCCGGGCGTTCGCGCGATGCTGATCACGGATGACCCGCAGGAGGCGACTCGCGCGCCGGCTGACAGCGCGTTCGTTGGTGATATTCGGGCGTCGCTGTGCTGGCTGGCGGAGCAGGTGCCTGCCCGCGCGTATCAGCCGCCCTCGCGCGCAGTTGAAGAGGCTCGTCGCCGCTCGGAAGCGAGCCGCGCACGCCAGCAGATGGGCGCCTTCTTTGTGCTGTACACGCTCGCCCGCCACCTGCCCCCGAACGCGATTATCGTGGACGAGGCGGTCTCCTCCAGCCTCTGCCTGCGCGAGTTCGTGCGAATCCCCGCCACAGGCGACTACTTCACCTCCGCCAGCGGCGGGCTGGGCTGGGCGATGCCCGCCGCCGTCGGCATCAAAATGGCGCAGCCGGACCGACCTGTGGTGTGCGTGATTGGCGACGGCTCCGTGATGTATTCGGTGCAGGCGCTCTGGAGCGCGGTGCAGGAAAACGCGCCCGTGCTGTTCCTCGTGCTGAACAATCGCGCCTACAATATCCTCAAAAGTTTCGCGAAGGCGTTCTATCCGGGCACGGAGAGCCGCCTGCAGGGGATGGATGTGCCCCATCTCGATCTGGTTGCAATCGCGCAGGGGATGGGCGTGCAGGCGCAGCGGATCGACAGCCCCGACGCGCTCGAAGAGGCGCTGCCAGCAGCCTTACAGGCTACTCAACCGACCCTGCTCGATGTGTGGATTGACCCCACCGTGCCGAACCTGTTCTGAAAATAGGGATGAAGAAAGCCTATCTGTTCACGGATGGCGCGTCGCTGGGCAATCCTGGACCGGCGGGCATCGGGGTGATTCTGACCGATGAGCAGGGCACGGTGCTGGCGAAGTGCAGCGAGCCGATTGGCGTGGCGACCAACAACGAGGCGGAGTATCGCGCGCTCATTCGCGGGCTGGAGGAGGCGGTTCGGCTCGGTGTGGCGCATTTAGTGTGGTACACCGACAGCGAGCTGCTGACGCGCCAGTGGCGGGGCGAGTACGCCGTGCGCAGTCCGAACCTGCGCCCGCTGTTGCAGCAGGCACGGCAACTCGCCCGCCAGATCGAGCGCATCGAGGTGCATCATCACACGCGCGAGTTCAATAAAGCTGCTGACCGCCTCGCGCGACGAGCCGCTCACCAGCTGCTGACGCAGATGAAGGGCGACCAGTAGTAGGGGTGGCTGAAGCGCGGGTCGCGTTTGACGGCGAGCGCGGCGTCGCGCAGGGCAGCAGCGGGCGATTTGCCTTCACGCAACCGCTGATAGTAGCCGCTCATCAGCATGGCGGTGCTTTCGTCGCTGACCTTCCACTGGCTGAGTATCTGCACGGGCACGCCGCAGACGGTCAGCGCCCACACCATGCCGATTGTGCCCTCGCCGGGGCGGGCAATCCCGCGCGCGCTCTCACAGGCGGACAGTACCACCATCTCCGCGCTTAGAGGCAGCTCCATCAGCTCGCGGGCGGTCAGGATGCCGTCCTCGTTCGCGTCGGGCGGCGGCTCCGCCAGCACCACACCGCTCTGCAGGGGCGCCACATTGCTGAAGTAGCCGTGCGTCGCCAGATGCACATAGCGATAGTGCGGGAGCTGGCTCTTGAGCGTCGATTCCTGCGCCTGCTCTCGGGTCAACAGTCGGGCGTCGGGGAACAGTCTGGCGATGGCTTCCGCCTCGCGCTCGGTGCCGGGCAGCGGCGTGATTCGGATGCCGGCTTCCGCCAGCCACTCGCCGGTGATGTCGCGGGCGCCAGAGGTCAGCGGGCGCGCACCGGAGGTGATGGGACGCGCACCGGAGGTGATGGGGCGTGCCCCGCTGGTCAGCGGGCGGGCGCCTGAAGTGAGCGGGCGGGCACCACTGGTTAACGGTCGGGCGCCGCTGGTTAAGGGGCGCGCCCCTGCCGTCAGCGGGCGCGAGCCAGTGGTCAGCGGGCGCTCGTCGTTCGCCGACGCCAGCGTCAGCATGCCAAACTGCGGGTTCGCCACCAGCAGCAGCTCATGCGTCGGGCGCGGACGATTGGGCGCGGTGCGCAGCTCGCGCAATAGCATCGCCACCGTCGCGCTGGGCGCATAGCTCAGCTCGTAACGCTCGATCAGAAACTGCTTGCCGTCCAGCAACGCCTGGAACGGCACATCCCACAGCGTGCTGTCGGGACAGATAACCAGCCGTTGGATGCCCGTCAGCTTCGATGCGATGGGAGCAATCAGCAGGTCATACATCTCGATTGCCCGCGCTCGGTACTCGGCGTTGGGCACGGCGCAGGTCAGCACGAACGATTCCGTGCGCTCAGCCAGGGGTGGCTCGCTGAGCGGGATGACCCGTGCGCTCAGCTTCGGCTTGCCCCGCTCGGCGGTCAGGCAGAAGATGAGCAGGTAGTCGTTGCCCGCCTGCGCCGACGGCTGCAACAGCAGGTATTCGATCAGCGCGGTATCGGCAGGCAGGCTCTGCGCAATCTGTTCCAGCGTGACGGTGCGCACACCCTGCTGTCGCATCAGGTTCGGATGGCGGGCGTACACGCTGTCCATAAACGCCTGCCACTCGCGCTCCGCCTGCTGGACAGCCTCGCGCAGCTCGGTGAGCAGTTGCGGGTCGGTGTCGGGGTTCGCGCGGGCGGTCAGCAGGTTTTGCGTGGCGCGATCGAGCTGATAGCGCAGTGCCTGCTCCTGCTCGCGCTCTTCGGGCGTCAGCGCCCGGCGCAGGGCGGAACGGTCGACGCCCATTAGATCGGTCAGCGTGCGCGCTTTGGCTTTCTGCGCGAGGGCGAAGGCGTCCTCGATGCGGTTCAGATTGAGCAGCAGGCTGATATAGCGGGCGTAGAGCGCGTGGCGGTTCTCCTGAAACGCCAGCTTGCCTTCAGTGAGTGCGCTCAGCGATTCGCGCAGCGTTTCGGCGATCTCGATCGCCTGCTGGTAATACTCGACGGCTTTCGTTTTCTCGCCGCTGCTGGCGTGGACGGCGCCCAGGTTGGCGAGCGCGACCATTTCGCCGCGGCGGTCGCCCAGCTCGCGATAGAGCGCGAGCGCGTTTTCGAAGCTGCGAATGGCTTCACGGGGGCGGTTCGTGCGCGCGTAGAGTGCGCCCTGCTGAACCAGCGCGTTCGCCTGCGCAAGCTTATCGCCTGTCGCCTGCGCGAGCAGAATCGCCTGACGGAGGAGCGATTCGGACGCGCCCGGTTTGTCTGGTTGCAGGCGCGCTTCGACGGTGCCGAGCGCGGTCAGCGCGGCGGCTTCTGCCCGCTGATCGCCGAGTTCGCGGCTAAGGGCGAGCGCCTGCTCGTACTCCTTTCTGGCGTCGTCGTGCCGATTGAGCGCGGCGTAGATGTGTCCGATGCCGAGATGCGCGTTGATGACGGCGCGGCGGTCGCGACCCTTCTGGCGCAGTGCCAGCGTCTGCTGGTAGTAGCCGAGCGCGAGTTCGGGCTGACCCATATCCAGAGACAGCGCGCCCACACCTGCTAAGGTGGTCGCCTCGCCTTCCATATCGTTCGCTTCGCGATAGAGGGCGACTGCCTGCTCGTAAGCCGCTAACGCCTTCTGCCATTGCCCGCCGACAGCGAGCAGGTTGCCGATGTAGCGCAGGGTTTCCGCCTCACCCACCTTGCTGCCCAGTTGCCGATAGCGAGTGAGGGCTTGCTCGAAATAGCGCTGGGCGTTGTGCAGGTCGCGCATGGCGTAGTAGACGGAGCCGATGCCCTGCAGGGTGGCGGCGATGCCATGCTGATGACTCAGCTGCTGGCGGAGTTCGAGCGCCTGCTGATACATCTGGAGCGCCTCACGCGCCTTGCCGAGATCGGCATAGGCGGTGCCCAGGTTGTGCAGGGTGTTCGCCTCGCTGACGCGGTTGCCCAGCTCGCGCCAGAGGGCGAGCGCCGTCTGCAGGCTTTTGAGCGCATCCGCGGGGCGTTTAATCGCCAGTTGCGCCACGCCGAGATTGTGCCACGCGCTCGCCTCGCCCACACGGTCATTCAGCGCACGCGCCCGCTCGATGGCTTGCTGGTAGAGCCGTTGCGCATCCTGCCAGCGTTCCTGCTGGCGAGCGTCCATCGCTTGCCGAATCAGCGTCTCCACCTCTGGATGGGCGCCCGTCTGCCCCTGCGCCATCAGTGAACACGCCGTCAACACCAGAGCCAGTATCGCGAATCTCATCATGTCCTCCTGTTGTGTCCACTTGAACCTCACACCCACACGCTCGCCATCGCTGGCGAGATTCTGCCTCAGTTAGATTGTACCACAACCCTTCAGGTTCCTGCTACCTCTATGCGGCATCCGTGCAAGCCTCTGCACTGTGAGGTATCCTGATTCGCAGGGAGCAGGCGATGGATGAGTTATCGGTATTACGGGCGCGGGCGAGCGTCCGCTACGGGCAGATTCCACGCAGGGTGCTGGCGTTCTATTACGGCTGGTACGGCAACCCGCAGGTGTCGGGACGCTGGCTGCACTGGGAACAGGTGGACACGGTGCGCCAGCAGATAGGCAGCAGCACGCACTATCCCCTGCTCGGCGCCTACGATTCGCACGACCCGAAGGTCATCCGTCAGCATTGTCAGTGGGCGCGTGAGGCGAATCTGGACGGCTTCATCCTCAGCTGGTGGTCAAGGGGCGATTTCCACGATCAGGGCGTGCCGCTGATGCTGGACGCCGCCCGCCAGCACAACCTGCAGGTCAGCATCTACTACGAAATCGTGCCCGTGCCTGGCAATCCCGATAGCGTCGTGGCGGACTGGCTCTATCTGCTGCGCCAGTACGGCGACCATCCCGCGTGGCTTAAGGTGGATAGCAAGCCTGTGATTTTTGTGTACGGTCGTGCGCTGGGTCAGCTCAGCCTGATGCAGTGGGCGAGCGTGCTGGAGCAGGTGAACCGACAGCATAAGGCGGGCGTGTGCGCGATTGCTGACCAGCTCAGCAAAAGCGCCGCGCGAATCTTCGACGGCATCCACACCTATAATATCTGCGACCGCCTGCAGGGTCTGCCTGTGGATGCGGTGCAGGCGGCGGTGGAGCGCATCTATCGCGAGCCGTTGCAAATCGCGGGTCAGCTCGGACGCATCGCCTGTGCCACGATTATCCCTGGCTATGATGACACCAGAATCCGCCAGCCGGGCATCCGCGCGGAGCGGTTCAACGGCGACTCGTATCGGAACCAGTGGCAGGCGGTGCTGACTCTCAATCCCGACTGGGTGCTGATCACCAGTTTCAACGAGTGGCACGAGGGCAGTGAGATAGAGCCATCGGTCGAGCATGGCGACCGCTATCTGAAGTTGACAGCGGAGTATGTGCCGCGCTTTCGGCAGTTGCCGGAGCGTCCGCGCATGGCGCCGCCGCTGACGGCTATCACGGGCGAGAAGCTGAACGCCCTGCGCCGCCGCTGGCGCGGAAAGCGCATCGGCATCCTGCCAGGCGGCGCGTCCGAGGCGCTCTTCTGGCTTATCGATGCGGGGCTGGAGCTGGAGATGCTATCGTATGAAGCGGTTGTGCAGGCAGGCGAGCTGACCCCTGACCGATACGCCACGCTGGTCTATCTGGGTGGCGAGTCGTATCGCGCGTCGGTGCGGGAGGCGGGCGATTTTGACCGCGCGCTGCGAGGCTATCTGCAGGCGGGTGGGACGCTGGTGGCGCTGCCGTCCGCGCCGTTCCCCTTCTATTATGATGGCGAGCGCCCCGTTCAGCGAGCCAGCATGTTCGGCTTGACGATCGCGGGCAGTGCGACACCGCCTGTGGCGGGTCAGACGGGCTTTGAACAGCCGCCCGCCAGCGTGCGGTTCCATTTCCGCTGCGACACACGCCGCCTGCCCGATATGCCCGCCCGGCTACCGTTCCCGGAAGGAGGCGACCGCCGCTGGCGACCGATGCTCAAGCCCGACCCGCCGCACCAATACATCCCGCTCATTACGCTGGTCGATTCGGATGGTCGCCGCTGGGGCGAGGGCGCCGCCGTTATTCGCTATCGCGCGGGCGAGCTGAAGGGCGCGCAGGTGGCTTATGTGTGGTTCCGTCTGCTGGAGATGCCGCAGGCACCCGCCCTGCTGAATAACCTCTGGATGCTGCTGACGAACTAAAAAGGGGCTGGGATGGATCCAGCCCCTGATCACCCGGAAAGGCGACTGCGGTTAACGCTTGCGCCGTCGCAGCATCAGACCTGCCAGACCAGCGCCCAGCGCCAGCAAACTCGCCGGCTCCGGCACCCAGTCCTGCTCCACCAGCAACAGCGACGCTGTCGAAGTGCCCGGCGCAGGTGCCCCATCAATATGCAACAGGAACACCTCGAACACCATGAAGTTGTTCGACGGGCTGGACAGAGTATAGGACTGGTTCAGGCTGAAGGCGCCATCGGTGCCACCGTAGGCGGAACCGCTCCAGACCCAGCTGCCCGTGAACAGCACCTCGCTCGTGCCCAGGTCGACCACCTTCTTGAAGCCGATGACCTGACCGAACTCGAACACGAAGCCGCGGACAACGAAGTTAAAGCCGGTCAGCAGCCCCTTGCTGCTGGAGGTGTCGGTCACGGTGTAGATGCCCACGAAGGTGCCGTTAGTGAAGTTGGTGCCATTGCCCACAGTGATAGGGAACGGATTGCCCGCGTTGGTGTTGAAGGTCACCTGTGGCAGCGGATTTTCCACCACCGTAGTCGGGACGGTCGTCACGGCAGCACCAGGGTTCAGCACGCCCTGCGAGGTGACAATGGTGACATCCCAGCCTGACGCCAGCGCGTTAGCCGCGAGCGTCGCCGCAGCGATTACAAGCAGCCAGTTTTTGACCCGCATCATCAGTATCCTCCTTTCTGCGGTTTTCAGGTGCAGTGCTTCGGGCGAAAACCAGCAAATGCACCTGTACCTGTTGCCCCTATTATACCCCATCGATGATGCCTTTGTCAAGGGGTCAGGGAGGCTGTTCGAAAAATCCACCCAGAGGCAAGGATGCCCCTCACCCCTACCCTCTCCCCAGTGGGGAGAGGGTAGGGGTGAGGGGGCTTTACACAGGCGGATAGGATGCCCGCGAATTTTCGAACAGCCTCAGGGGTCAGGTGTTTTTTAGGGCATATAGGTGACGATCGCCGTCAGCACGAAGAAGGCAACTGCCAGAATAAGGGTGAGGCGTGATAGCGCGTCCTCAAAGCCGGGCTTCGCTTTGATATAAGTGCCTTCCGCCGAGCCAGGCGAGAAGATACCCTCCGCGCGCGAGGTCTGGATCGCGACCAGCCCGATAAAAAGCACCATGATGAGAATATCTATCCAGGTCAGGACCTCCTTGATAATATCCATTCTCTGGCTCCTGTCTCCTGTCTAAAGACTATCGGTGTCGGGTGAGGTCATCGCGCAGCTCATCGATAGGCTCCTCGAAGGAGCGGGAGACCTCCTCGCCGGCGCGCTTGAACTCGCGCATTGCCTGCCCCACGGAGCGCGCGATCTCGGGCAATTTGCGCGGTCCGAAAATGAGCAGCGCGATCACGAACAGCACCATCAATTCGCCGAATCCGATGCTCCCGAACATAGCCTGTGCCTCCGCACTCTATTTTACCCGATTCATGCAGCGGGTGTGATCGCCACCACCGTGCGGCGGTCGAAATCGAACAGCTCGTTTGCCAGCGCGTGCAGGTGTTCAGGCTGCACGGCGTCGATTCGGGCGACCACTTCCTCCATCGGCACCACCTCGCCGCGCATCAGCACCTCGCTGCCGATGAGTTCCGCGCGGGTCTGCATCGCTTCCAGCGCCAGCAGGCGGGCGCCCTTGAGCTGGTTGCGTGCGCTGAGCGTCTCCTCCTCGCCGGGTGGCTCGCGACGCAGGCGATCCAGCTCCGCGTTCACCAGATCGATTACCTGCTCGAACTGCTCTTCGGCGGTGCCGCCGTAAATCACAAACAGTCCACCGTCCGACATGGGCAGCGAGTAGCTGCCGATCTCGTAAGCCAGTCCGCGCCGCTCGCGAATCTCCTGCCACAGGCGGCTGAACATGCTATCGCCCAGCAGGCTGTTCAGCACCGCCAGCGCGTAGCGGCGCTCGTCCCGAAACGACACGCCATCCATACCGACGCAGAAATGTACCTGCTCCACCTCGCGCGGGAAAGTTTGAAAATGATAGCCTTCAGGCACCCGGCGGGGCGGTTTAAAATCGTCCGTCAGCGGCTCCGTGGGGTTCGCCTTCCAGTCGCCCAGCCAGCGCTCCACCTCGTGGACCAGCGATTCGGGGTCGAAGTTGCCCGCCGCCGAAATCACCATACGCTCCGGGCGATAGTAGGTGTGAATAAACGCCATCAGACTGTCGCGGGTGAACGCGCTGACCGTTTCAGGCGAGCCGATAATGCGCCTGCCCAGCGGATGACCTGCCCAGTGAACCTCTGCGAACAGATCGTGCAGCACCTCGTCGGGTGAATCTTCAATCATGCGCATCTCTTCCAGCACCACGCGCTTCTCCCGCTCCAGCTCGTCGGCGTCCAGCGTGGCGTTCAGCAGCAGATCGCTCAGCACCTCCACCGCGATTGGCAGATGCTCGCTCAGCACGCGCGCGTAGTAGCAGGTCAGCTCTTTGCCCGTGGAGGCGTTCAGGATACCGCCGCGCCCTTCAATTGCCTGCGCGATTTGAACCGCCGTGCGGTTCTTCGTGCCCTTGAACAGCATATGCTCCAGAAAGTGCGCCATCCCGTGCTGATGGGGCTTTTCGTAGCGGGAGCCGCTTTTGACCCAGAAGCAGAGAGCGACCGAGCGCACCGTCGGCACAGGCTCCATCACGATTCGAACGCCGTTCGCCAGCGTCGCATGTACCAGATTCATAACCCCACAGTATACCTCTTCATGAGGTATACTCCATAGCGGGTGATTTAAAATGCAAGGCTGGCGTTTGTGGGGCGTTTGGGTGCTGCTTGCTGCCGCGCTCGCCGTCAGTGCGCAGGCAGACAGCAAGAAGTCCACTGTCTACTACATCGAGTTCCGCGAGATTGTGCATCGCGCGTCGGCGGACTATCTGATTCGGGCGTTGCAGGAGGCGCGCGCGAATCGGGCAGCCGCGTTCGTGGTGCTGTTAGATACGCCTGGGGGTGAGCTGCAGGCGACGCGCGACATCACGATGGCGCTGCTCAACAGCCCTGTACCGACGGTGGTCTATGTGTACCCGTCGGGCGCGCGGGCAGGCTCCGCTGGCGTGTTCATCACGATTGCCTCCCACATCGCCGCGATGGCGCCCGGCACCAACATCGGCGCCGCCACGCCCGTCTCCGGCAGCGGCGAGGATATCCCGAAGGACCTCAAGCGCAAGGTGATGAACGACACCATCGCCTATGCGCGCACGCTCGCCCGCCAGCGCGGACGCAACGAGGAGTGGGTGGTCAAAGCCGTCACCGAAGCCGCCTCCATCCCCGAAGAGGACGCCAAGCGCAACCGCGTGATCGACATCATCGCGACCGATATGGGCGATTTACTGCGCCAGATGGATGGGCGTAGGGTGAAGCTGGTTAACGGCTCCGTCATCACCCTGCGGACGGAAAACGCCGCCACGCGCGAGGTGCCCAAAACCTGGCGCGAAATCCTGCTCACTTTCCTCGCGCACCCGAATGTGTTCTATATCCTGATGATGCTGGGTGTGTACGGCATCCTGTTCGAGCTGCAGAATCCGGGCGCGACGCTGCCGGGCGTGGTGGGCGTTATCTCGCTGCTGCTGGCGCTCTATGCGGCGTCGGTGCTGCCGCTGAACGCGCTGGGCGTGGCGATGATCCTGCTGGCGTTCGCGCTCTTTATTGCCGACCTGTTCGCGCCCTCGCACGGGGTTCTCACAGCGGGCGCGATTATCTCCTTCGCGATCGGCTCGCTGATCCTGTTCCAGTCCGATTCGCCCGTGTTGCGGGTGAGCCTGTGGCTGGTGGGCACGATGACGGCGCTGACCGCAGCGCTGTTCGTGTGGATTGGCTATTCGGGCGTGCGGGCGCAGTTCCGTCGCAAGGAGAGCGGCTGGGAGCGGCTGATTGGACAGGTCGGGCGCGTGCGCGCCAAGCTCAACCCTGAAGGCATGGTGTTCGTGGACGGCGCGCTCTGGCGAGCGGTCGCGCTGGACCCGCCCATCGAAGAGGGCGAGTATGTGCAGGTGGAGCGCGTGGAAGGGCTGACCCTCTATGTGCGCTGGATGCCCGCCCCCAACACCCCGATTAATCACCGCTCAACTGAACAACCGCCTGCCGAGTCGGAAAGGGTTCAATAAACTAAATTGCTGGAACCCGCTCGATGAAGAGGTGAGCCGGCTCCAGTGGTTGAGCCTCTCTTCATTTGATGGATCCGCTGGCTCTGTTGCAAGGATGCTCGTTCCCCCTTTTGGACACAGCGGGTTTCGCCGCTTCAGGGGCGCGGCGACCGCGCCCCTACCCATGCCGCATGCCTGTAGCAGGGTGCGGGAACTGCACCCTGCTTTTGAATGCCTGTCCTCTTTGCAACAGAGCAGGTCAGTTGTTTGATTCAGGATGCAGATCTTCGCCACCCTCCGTCGCGATAATTGCTCTTAGCTGTTCGATCAGGGGAGGCAGATCATCCTGAATAGTTTTCCAGAGGATATCCAGATTGATATCATAATAAGCATGGATGAGCCGATTGCGCATACCGATGATGTCGCCCCAGGGTATCTCTGGATATTGCTCTCGGATTTCAGCGCTGAGTCGGCTGGCTGCCTCTCCGATAATCTCTATACATCTGATGAGCGCAAAAGCAAGCATTCGGTCCGTTTCAAGGTCCTGTCGGGTTCGCCCCTGTGAAAATGCCAGCGCGTCTTGAGCCGCTTCCAGCATATGTTGTAAACGCACCCAATCATCGTGCATGATAAATCACCTTTGCCATGTTTAGCACTGCATCCCGAAAGTGGCGGCTCAGATCCTCTGGGGTGCGAAGGTCTATTTTGCGTCCTCCAAAGAGGGCTGATAGCTCTCGCTCGAGGCGAGCCATCTGAAGCAAGCTGGGCGTATATCCCTGCTCGAACTCCACCAGCAAATCGATATCACTGTCGGGGCGGAAGTCGCTCCGCAAAGCGGAGCCGAACACCGCCAGCCGACGGATATGATTTTTCCGGCAGAACGCTCGCAGTTGCTTTACCTCTATCGGAAAGGGCAAAGTGCGCATCGTCATCCCACTTCAAGTCAGATTGTACCCCCAACGCACGCATACACTAACAGGTCGCTCTCAGGCGTTGCCTCACCGCGCGCATACGAGCCGAACACCGCCACCCGCTTCACATACGGCTTCAGCAGAGGCAGTACCTTCGCACGCAGCTCCTCAACAGGGTCGCTTTTCATTCCTCATAGATTGTACCCGCTAACGAACCAGAGGGGTATACTTCTGTCAGGAAGTGTTCAGGGGAGGTGTCGCCCGTGCAGTGGATGCGACGCGGCTGGAAATGGCTGACAGGCATCGGGGCTGGCGTGCTGATACTGTGGCTGTTGCCACGCCTTTATACCGAGCTGTTGCCTGTGAACTCGGCGGCGCTTCTGCGGGAGGCGCGCGCGGCGGCGCTCGCCGCCGAGCATGATAGTCACCGCGTGGCAGCGATAGCGCACCTCGCGCGGGCGCTGGTGCATTCTGGCGACCTGCAACTGGCACAGCGGTTCATCCAGACCATGCCCCCGGACCTGCAACTGCTGCTGTATCAGGAGATGGCATACGCCCTGCTGGATCAGAACCAGCTCAGTGAAGCGTTGCAATTCGCCCGTGAACTGGATCAGCTCTGGCTCCGCTCACCACGACGCTCCCAGTACGACACCATCGCGGATACCAGCGCGCTGTTTCCTGCCTATCTGTTTCAGCGGCTGACTCAGACGCTTATTGCCGAAGGACGGCTGGAGGAGGCGGCGGACGCCCTGCTGATGCTGCCCCACTACACGAAGGCGCACTCGTCGATAGACGCCTATCGGTATCTGTTCCTGTATCGGGCGGCGCAGGCGGGTCAATATGAGCCAGCCCGGCGCGTGCTGAAAGCGCTGCCAGTCAAGGAGAGCAGCTATATCCCATGGTTGCAACTTGCCGTGCTTGCTGTGCAGAAGGGTGACTGGCAGGCGGCTGAACGCTGGATTCAGCAGTATGAGCAGCGCGAGTTGACAGGATACGACGATCCGGTTGCCCTTCAGGGGAAGCCGCTGCCGCCGGAATGGATGGCACGGCTCCGACCAGTTGAGAGGCTGGCGCGAAGCGGGCGAACCGGCGACGCGCTCCGCCTCGCCGAGCGCACCCTGCGCCACTACCTGCGCACCAGCCATCCCGACACCATCGACTATGACCTGCTGGAGCGCACGGCGCTGCATCTGACCACTCTGCTGCCCACCGATGCCCTCCCCTCAATGCTCCGGCGCCTGCCGACGGAACGCTACGAATGTGCTGAAACACACCTGTGGTCGGGCTTCGCGCTGGGGCTGGCGATGATGGGGCGCGGTCGGGAGCTGGAGCGAGTCCTGCCCACCCTCCCGGATGCAGCCACCCGGCAAAAAGTGAGTCAGCTCCTGTTGCTCACCCTCGCCCGAAAGGGCGATGCAGCTGAAATTGAACGCCAGCTGCAAACGATGCCAGAGACCTACCTGATAAAGCCAGCGTTGCGGATGGAACTTGCCCTCCGCTACGCGCGCGCAGGACAGAGAGCGAAGGCGCAACCGCACCTGCAGGCAATCCTGACAGAAAGTGAGCGGCACCTGCGCCTGTGGCTTGAATCGTTGCAACAGCCGCCCATGCGCCTGCCCGCCCATCTGATCCAGCCCCTCACCACGCTCATCACCACCGAGCCAGAAGCATGGTACTACTTCCTCCCGCGCGGGTCGTGGGGCTTCGTGCTGGCGCAGCACATCCCGACGCACACATGGCTGGAACAGATAGACACGCAGCTCAGCCTGGCTGTGTATCATGTGGTGAAACGGCGCGACCTGAAAAACTATCCGACTATTTTATCGCTGGTGCGCCACTGGCAGCAACTGGACGGGAGCAATCCGCGAGTCGATATCACCTATACGCTGCAGGAGATTACCGAGCAGGGGCTGCTCCAGCGGTTCTACGACCCCCAGCTAAGCGAGGCGGCACTGGCATATCGCGAGGACACTGACTGGAGCGATTGGAACCGTCGCGAGCATCTGATCTATGCGGCGGCGATGGCGGCACAGGCGCAACGGTTTCAGGAAGCCGAGCGGTTCCGCCAGGAAGCGGGCTGGATGGGCGCAGGCTATCACGCCATTTATGAGGCAGGCTACGCTGTCGGACTGGCGCGACAGGGCAGGTTCCGACAGGCTGCCCGCCAGGCGCGAAGTATCTCATCCCCAGTATGGCGTGCCTACGCCTTAGCGGGAGTCGCTGCCGAACTGAAACGGCACGGACGCTGAAAGCCAACCCGAAACGGGTAAACTACCTCTACGGGAGGTGCACTATGGCAACGAAAGAGGCGCTGATCGAGGGTCTGAATACCGACCTGGCGAACGAGTATCAGGCGATTATCACCTACATTACCTATGCGGCGACCGTCACGGGCATCTATCGCGAGGAGATGAAAGAGTTCTTCCTGCGCGAGGTGCCCGATGAGCTGCGCCATGCCCAGTTTCTGGCGAGCAAAATCGCGGCGTTAGGTGGCACGCCCACCACCACACCCGCGCCCGTGCCACCCGCCAGCAGCCTGCGCCAGATGCTCGAAAATGTGCTGTCTGCCGAAACGGAAACTATCGAGCGCTACACACAACGCCTCCAGCAAGCCGAAGCGCTGGGCGACTACGGGCTGGCCAACGACCTGCAGCAAATCATCTCCGAAGAGACCCAGCACAAAGAGTCCATCGAGATGATTCTGCGCGGGCTGTAGGGGCGCGGTTCCTGCGCTGGGGCTATTCATGGCGCAGGGCTTCGACGGGGTCGCGCGTGGCGGCGCGATAGGCGGGCACGGTGCCGAAAATCAGCCCCACCAGCCCGCACACCGTTAGCGCCAGCCCGATCGTGTCGGGCGTCACCAGCGGCGTCAGCACCGTGTAGCGGTCGATGATCGCGCAGGCGAGCCACGCGACGCCGACGCCCATCGCGCCGCCCACCAGCGCAATCAGCGTCGCCTCCAGCAGAAACTGCCCGAAGATGTCGCGACGGCACGCTCCCACCGCCTTGCGGATGCCAATCTCCCGCACGCGCTCCGTCACGCTCATCAGCATCACATTCATCACGCCGATGCCGCCCACCACCAGCGCAATCGAAGTGATGCCTGTAAGCGCGACCGAGATGATGCGCAACAGGCTGAAAATCCGTTGCAACAGGTCTTCCTGCGTCAGCACGGTGAAGTCCTCACTGCCCTCGTGGTTGTGCCGAATCACGGCGCGAATCGCCTCCACGAGCTGGCGCGGGTTCACATCGGGTTCAGTCTGCGCGATAATGCGGTGAATCTGGCGGCTGCCCATCGCCTGCTGAAGGCTCACAATCGGCGCGTAGATGGCGAACTCGAACCCTGCGCTGCCAAACAGCGAGCGCGTGGTGTCCTCCGCCGTGACACCAATCACTTCGAACGGCACGCCGTTGAGCCAGACCGCTTTGCCGATGGGGTTCTCGGCGCCAAACAGCTGGCGAGCGGGTTCGGGTCCAAGGATGCACACCCGTGCCTGACGCTCCGCTTCGCTGAAGAGTCGCCCCTGCGCGAGCCGATGCGGGCGCATCTGGAACCATTCGGGTGTGGTACCCAGCATCAGCGCGGCGTCCGCCCAGCGGTCGCCCCGATTCGCGCCGCCCGCCACGAACATGATGGGCGCCACGCGCCGCACGCCCGCCACCTGCCGCACCACTGCCAGATCGCTCTCCCGCAGCGTGCTCAGACCAATAAAGCTCATCGGGTTCAGCGGATTGCTGGGACTGATGCGACCCGGTATCACAATCACCAGATTGACGCCGAGCGCCTCCACCTGACGCTTCACATCCCGCTCCACGCCCTTGCCCAGTGAGACGAGCATCACAATCGCTGCCACGCCGACTGCCATGCCCATCCCGCTCAACAGCGTGCGACGCGGGGTCATCCACAACGCCTCGATCGCTGCTCGGAAACTTTTCATGCCGTTCGCCCGTATTTTAAGCAGGAAGGTGGACGGGACTCCAGAATCGATTGCGATGTGCCATAATATAGGACTGGGAACGAGTTCACCTTCCTTCCTTGGGGGTGGCAGGCTTTGCTCTCCTTTCACTGCCACCCTCCTTTTTATTTTCAGGTTTCCGCGAGCGCCTCGTACACCGCTGCTGCGACCGCCACATCTTCGAGCGCGATTCCGAGCGATTTGAAGAGGGTGATTTCTTCAGGCGACTGGCGTGCGGGCAGCAGACCGCCGACGATCGCGGCGAGCGGATGCACCCGTTCCCAGCTGAGTCGTCGCGTTTCGATGGGCAGGATCAGCTCGGCGGCTTCGAGGCGGGCTTGCTGCGGGTCGTCCACCACGATGCGGTCGCATCGCCCGACGGCGTGGGTATCCAGCTCGCGCCGCGCGAGCGAGTTTGCGCCCGCCGCATTGATGTGCATGCCCGTTCGCAACATCGCGCCCGTCAGGAACGGCTCCCGCGCGGTGGTGATGGTGATGACGATATCCGCCTCGCGCACCGCCTCCTCAACGCTGCTGACAGGCTGCACAGGAATATTGAGCTGGGACTGCATCTGTTCGCAGAAGGCGTGCAGGCGTTCGGGCGTGCGACTGAAGGCGTACACCTGCTGGATGGGACGCACGGCGCAGACGGCTTGCAGCTGGGTTGCCGCCTGATGCCCTGTGCCGATGAGGGCGACACGCGTGGCGTCCTCGCGAGCAAGATAACGGGTAGCGACGCCGCTGGCTGCGCCTGTGCGAATGCGACCCAGCGTGTCGGCTTCCATCAGCGCGAGCAGCTGACCGCTCGACGCCGACGCCAGCACCACCTGGAAGCGCGTGCCTGCGGGGAATGAGAAGTAGGCTTTGTAGCCGATATAGCCCTTGCTATGCCACGCCGCGCCCATCAGATGGAGCGTGCCCTGCGGGGTATGCACACGCTGGCGCGGGCTGTTCGTGGCGCGACCGTACGCCCAGTCGCGGAACGCGGCTTCCACCGCCTGCAACGCCCGCTCCATCGTCAGCGCCGCCTCCACCTCCGACTCCCGCACCAGCAGCACCGACTCCCCGTGCAACACGATCTGCTCCGCCATCGTTCCCTTCGAGCATACCTGCTCGAACCGCCCTATCGTCTCAGAGGCGATTCGAGCGCCTGCTCAAATCGCTGGCGGGCTGCTGCCGATTCGGGCGTGCCCGGCGCCAGCTCCATCACCTGCTGCCACTTGCTCAGCGCCTCGATATAGTTGCCCTGACTGTACGCCTTTTCGCCCAGCTCCAGCAGGATTCGGGCAGCGCGACGGCGATAGGTCTGCGCGTCGCTGCCACGCGAATTCTTCGCGGCGGCAATCCAGTTGTTGACCGCGCCCTCGTAGTTGCCGAGTGCGTACTCCACCTGTGCCAGCCCCACATAGGCGGCGGGCAGCGGCTTATACTGCAACGCCTGCTGATAGACCTCACCCGCCTCCGAGTAGCGACCCGCCTGCAGCAGCTGGTTGCCGTGCATGGTCAGCGCGCTGGCGAGGTTGTGGCGGAACTCCTCTCTCCATTTGTCGGACTGCGCCCGCTGAAGCAGATTATAATAGATTTGCGCCGCCTCGAGATAACGCCCCTGCTTGTAGAGGTTTTCGGCGCGTTTGTATTCCTTTGCCATCTGCTCGTCCTGCTGTTGCAACTCGTACTGCTGATAGGCGCGAATGCCCGAATAGACGCCCAGCACAATCACGCCCAGGATTGCGCCGCCAATCAGCATCACGGCGAGGAAAGTGCCCCAGAAGTGGCGGGCGGCGGGCGAAAGGATTGGGCGCGCGGGCGGCGGCGGTGGAATGTAGGTGGCGGGTGGGGGCGCGGTCGGCACTGGAGAGGGCACTGGCATCGATGTGCCTGTTGACGGATAGCCGCCAGTGGGCATTCCATAGCCGCCGGTGGCAACCGGCGCGGGCTGAGGTGGTCCCATCGGGGTCGCCAGCACGGGCGGCACCTGCAGGCTCTCCAGCGCCTTCCTGAGCGCCTGCTTCATCTCCTCCGCGCTCTGGAACCGATTCGCCGGGCTTTTCTGCAGCGCCCGCCGAATCACCCACTCCACCGCGTAGGGCACGCCTGGCGGCGCGGGCGGCTCCGTGTTCAAGATGTTGTAGGTAATGCTCACCACCGAATCGCCCGTGAACGGCTTCAGCCCCGTCACCATCTCATACAGCACCACGCCCACCGAAAAGATGTCGGAGCGCTCATCGATGTCCGCCCCCATCACCTGTTCGGGCGACATGTAGCTGGGCGTGCCGAAGATTTGCCCATCCATCGTGATGTTCTGCTCGAATTTCAGGCGGGCGATGCCGAAATCGGTCAGCACCACGCGCCCATCGGGCAGCAGATGAATGTTTTCAGGCTTGATGTCGCGATGGATCACGCCGCGGGCGTGCGCGTGGCTCAGCGCGTCCAGCACCTGCTCAACGATTCGGAACGCCTCTTCAATCGGGAGGGCGCCCTCGCGATCCAGTCGCTGGCGCAGGTTCTCGCCCTCCAGATACTCCATCACAATAAAGTAGCGTCCGTTCTCCTCTTCGGTCTCGTAGATATGGACGATATTGGGGTGGTTGAGCTGTCCGGCGGCGCGGGCTTCGCGCAAAAAGCGGCGAATGCGGTCCTGGCGCACGCTCTCGGTCGCGCCCGCGGGCAGCAGCATCTCCTTGATGGCGACCCGGCGGTTGATGCGCGTATCGAGCGCCTCGTAGACCACATCGTTGCTGCGGGCAATCTCGCGAATAATGCGATAGTGCCCCAGAACCAGCTCGGTGCTCATGCCGCTTCAGCACGCCCCCTTGCTCTCCAGCCAGATGATGGTGGCGGACGGCAGCGCTATTCGCGCTCTTCATCGGCGGGCAGCGGCTCCGTCAGCGCCTCCACAATCACGGGACCCTTGCCCGGATGCTGTTTATGCGTGCCGTCGCAGAAGGGGAAGTTCCTGGAATGGAAGCAGCGGCACAGCGCGACACGCTCGCCCGGCTCAATCTGCACCGTGGTGCGCAAATGCCCCATCCGATCCTCATTTTGATAGGTCGCCATCGGTCTCACCGCGTTTATTGTACCTTGAAATGGCTATGTGCGCCTGACCAGTTGCCCATCGCGCAGAGAATAGACCGTATCACAATAGCTGAGCATGAGGGGGTCGTGCGTGACCAGCACAACGGCGCCCTCCCCGCGATGCTGGGTCAGCAGCTCCAGCACCTGCAGACCGGTTGGCTGATCGAGCGCGGCGGTCGGCTCGTCGGCGAAGACGACCTCGGGTTCCATCAGCAGGGCGCGCGCCACGCAAACGCGCTGTCGCTCGCCGCCAGAGAGCGCGGCGGGATAGCGGTGCGCCAGCTCGCTCAAGCCGAGTGCCTCCAGCAATTGATGCGCCCGCGCCGCCCACGCCCGCGCATCGGGCGCACTCACCAGCAGATTCTCCAGCACCGTCAGATAGCCCAGCAGATAGGGCTGCTGGAACACGAACCCGAAGCGCGTGCGCCGAATCGCGCTGCGCTCCGCATCGCTCATCGCCGCATAACTGCGACCCTGATAGGCGACCGTGCCCGCCGTCGGCATCTTCAGACCGCTCAGCAAATACAGCAGCGAACTCTTGCCCGAACCCGACGGACCCTCAATCCCCACGAACTCGCCCCGATGCACCCGCAGCGACACCTCGCGCACCGCATGCACCTCGCGCTTACCATCCCGATAGAACAGGCTCGCACCCCGCGCTTCAATCAGAACTGGCTTGTCCACCGAAAGGGTATAATACCCGCGCGTTGGAACGAACGCAGCAAGGAGGACGAACGATGCGAAATGGCATTCGTGTGATGACGCTGACAGCGCTCAGCGCTGCGCTGGTGGCTCTAACTGCCGCCCAGGAGGAGTACACGCTCAAACTTCAGGTGAAAGAGGGCGATGTCTTCAAGTACCGCTTCACGATGGAAATCGCCTTCGGAGACCAGTCCGCCGTGTTCACGATGAACCTGACCAACAAGGTCATCAAGGTGGAGTCGAACGGCGATATTGTGATCGAAGGCAGCGCCAGCGACGGAATGGTCAAGTTCGGTGAACAGGAGATGCCCATTCCCGCCGCGCCCCCCACCAGAACCACTTTCAAGCCGAACGGTACACCCGTCAAAGTTGAAGGCGGGCGCAACCCGGAGAGCGAAAAGCGGATGGCGCGTCTGAACAGCCTGCTGTTCCCCGATAAGGCGGTCAAGATTGGTGACAGGTGGAGCGGCGAGCTGAAGGGCGAAGGCACGCTCCCCGCGCTCAAAGCCGAGTACGAACTGGTCGCTAAAGAGAAGGTGGGCGATATAGAGGCGCTCAAAATCAAGGTCAACCTTCAGGAGGTGGCAGCGCAGTCGGGCGACTCGTCCCCCATGAACACGCCCACCAGTATGACTGGCTTTATCTGGATCGATCCGAAAACGGGCATGCTGGTTCGCATGAACGGCTCGGTCAAGGGCATGCCGGCGGAGGGTGCGCCCATGCCGCTGGATGGCACGATAACGATGGAGCGCATCCCCTGATTCGCCCTTACCCCCTCCCACAGCGTGGGAGGGGGTAATCAACGATGGGCTACAGAATCGCTATCGTTGGTGCGACGGGTGCGGTGGGCATGGAACTGCTGCGGATTCTGGAGGAGCGGCGGTTCCCTGTTGACTCGCTGCGCCTGTTCGCGTCGGAACGCTCGGCAGGACGGCAACTGCCCTTTCAGGGTGAACCGATCCGTGTGGAGCCGCTATCTGCCAATGCGTTCAAAGGGGTCGATATCGCCTTCTTTTCGGCGGGCGCTGCGTGCAGTCGGTCCTTCGTACCGCTCGCGGTGCAGGCGGGTGCGCTGGTAATTGATAATTCCTCCGCCTTTCGCATGGAGCCGAACATCCCGCTCGTCATCCCCGAAATCAATGGCGAGGCGGCGCATCGGAATCAGGGCATTATCGCGAACCCGAACTGCTCCACCATTATCCTGCTGATGGCGCTGGCGCCCCTGCGACAGCTGAGCCGCATCCGACGGATTATTGTGTCCACCTATCAGGCGGCGAGCGGGGCAGGCGCCCGCGCCATGCAGGAACTGCTTGATGCAACCCGTGCCTACCTGCAGGGCGAGCCGTTCGAGCCGCAGGTGCTGCCCCATCCCTATGCTTTCAATCTCTTCTCGCACAACTCGCCCGTCGGCGCCGATGGCTATAACGAGGAGGAGCGCAAGATTATTTTTGAGTCGCGCAAGATTCTGGACGAGCCAGAGCTGGCGATCTCGGCGACCTGCATCCGCGTGCCCGTGCTGCGAGCGCACAGCGAGAGCATCCATGTGGAGCTGGAGCATCGCCTGCCGCTCGAAGCCGTCTATGAAGCCTATCGCGCCTTCAGGGGCGTGCGTCTGGTGGACGACCGCGAGCGCAACCACTTCCCGATGCCCATCGAGGCGACAGGTCAGGATGAGGTGCTGGTCGGGCGCCTGCGAGAAGATACCGCGCTTCCCAATGGGCTGGCGCTGTTCGCCTGCGGCGACCAGCTGCGCAAAGGGGCGGCATTAAATGCCGTTCAGATTGCAGAGATGATCACGAGTCAGGTTCAGGTGGAACCAGGGGTTCCAATGCAGAAATTAAGCGTGGCAGATCATTTTTAACTGTGGTATAAACGATACGCCAGTCAATAGTATCGTAGCCGTGAATGATCCGATGGCGCGTCGCGATTGCTTCCTTCCAAGGAACAGAAGGATATAAATCTTGAGTTGAGCGTTCTATCTTGCTTGCTGCCTCACCGATGATGATTAGCTGGCTAAACATATACCACTGGGCATCCTCGTCAGCAAGAAACTCCTCTTCGGAGGCGTTTCCAAGCCGCCGCACAGCACGCCGTGCCGCAATGAGCATGTCCAGCATGTAGGCACGCGGATCACGCTGCATAAATCACCTCCGCGCTTTGCAGAATGGTTTTGCGACGGATGTAGTTTTCGCTCTGTTCGACACCAGACCGCAGCACCAGCTCCACACGGCGCCCGAAAAGCTTGCTGAACTCCTGCTCCGCCCGATACAAATCGAACAATGACCAGTGGGCATTCCTCTCGAAGGAAACCAGCAAATCGATGTCACTGTCAGCACCAAAGTCGTCGCGGAGCGCCGAGCCAAACAGTTCCAGGCGCGCAATACGCCACTTCTGGCACAGGCGCTCCAATGCCTGTCGATCAACCTGCAAGACGGTGCGCTGCTGTGTTCTCATCGCCTCTCAATTGTACCTGCGGGAAGTTCATGCTTTTCAAGGAGCTACGCCTGCAAGGGGCAGTCCCAGCGTCGGTTCCCAACCCATCAGCAGATTGAGATTCTGGATCGCCTGACCCGCCGCGCCCTTCACCAGATTATCGATCACGCTGATAACCACCGCCATCTGCAAACGGGCATCGATGGTCAAGCCGATATCGCACCGATTGGAGCCATACACATGGCGGGTGGCGGGGAAACCGCCGAGCGGGCGCACCACCACAAACGGCTGATCGCCATAGAAGGTGGTGTAAAGCGTGTGCAGGTCATTCAGAGCAACGGGATGCTTCAGTCGGGCGTACGCCGTGCAGAGAATGCCGCGCGTCATCGGCACCAGATGCGGCGTGAAGCGCACCCGCACAGGCTGATGCGCGACGCCGCTCAGTGTCTGCTCGATCTCAGGCGTGTGGCGATGGCGCTCCACGCTGTACGCCTTGAAGTTCTCGTCCAGCTCCGTGTAGAGATAGTCCACACTGACGCGCGAGCGCCCCGCGCCTGACACGCCCGACTTCGCATCGATGACGATACAGTCGGCGTCCGCCAGCCGCGCATGCAAAAGCGGCGCAAGTGCCAGCGCGCTCGCCGTCGGGTAGCAACCGGGGTTCGCAATCAGTGGGGTATAGCGATAGGCGTCCGGCGGGGTGAGTTCAGGCAATCCGTAGAGCGCCTCCCGCAACAGCTCAGGTGCGCGATGTGGCATGCCGTACCACTCCTGAAACAGCGCGGCATCGCGCAGGCGGAAATCGGCGGAGAGGTCGATCACGCGCACGCCTTTTTTGACCAGCGCGGGCGCATGCTCCATCGCGAAGCCCGTCTCGCCTGCCAGGAACACCACCTCACAGCGGCTCGCCAGCTGATCCGGGTCGAACGCGCTCAGCGGAGGCAGTTCGAGTCCGTTCAGGTGGGGCAGGACCTGCGCCAGTGGCTTGCCCGCCTCCGAGCGGGAAACGAGCGCACTGATGCGCACGCGCGGATGACCGCTCAACAGGCGCACCAGCTCCGCGCCCGTGTAGCCCGTCGCGCCCACAATCCCAACAGCAACGCGCGATTCACTCATTCAATCAGCTCCTCCGGGCGGAACCAGAGGTTAATTTCGTACTCGGCGGCTTCGGGATCCGAGGAGCCGTGGATGATGTTGCGCTCGATGTCCAGCCCGAAGTCGCCCCGAATGGTGCCCGGCGCCGCGTTCAGCGGGTTGGTCGCGCCCATCATCTGGCGCACCGTCTCGATGGCGTTCGGGCACTCCAGCACCATCGCGACCACCGGTCCCGAGGTGATGAAGTTCACCACGCTCTCAAAAAAGGGCTTCTCGCGATGGACGGCATAATGGCGTTCCGCCAGCTCGCGTGTGGGACGGAGCATTTTGAGTCCCACGATGCGGATGCCGCGCCGTTCGAAGCGGGCGATAATCTCACCCACCAGCCCGCGCTGAACACCATCCGGCTTCACAAAGACCAGCGTTCGTGTCGGGGTTCCCATCTCGTTTCAGGGTAAGTATACCCTGATGGAACGATACCCCCCGTGAGCGCATCGGAGATCCACCCTGAGAGGGGTGATGATGGCTGGGCTATCGGCTATACTCTATTCGAACAACTATGGCGAAGCCGATTAATGACCTGGATCTGAGCTGCTGGCGGGAGTACAGGGAGATTTTGACTGATAGCCTCTGGTTGCTGGGGCGTCGGGACAATAGCGGGGCGCACACGGCGGAATACTGGGGCAACTTCGTGCCGCAAATCCCACGCCAGGCGATGTTGCGTTTCACACGCGCGGGCGAGGCGGTGATAGACCCTTTTGCAGGGCTGGGCACCACCCTCATCGAAGCCTGCCGACTGGGACGATATAGCATCGGTGTGGAGCTGAACCCGACCGTTGCCGAGCAGGCTCGCCAGCGCGTTCAACAGGAGCCGACACCCACCTCTCACTGGGAAATCCTTGTGGGCGATAGCCGCTCTCCAGAGACCGCCTCGCAGGTGCAGCAGGTGTTGCAACGCTGGGGTTTCGAGCATGCCCACCTGCTGCTGCTTCATCCACCTTACCACAACATCCTTCGGTTCAGTAATGACCCGCGTGATCTATCCAACCTGCCCACGACCGGGCAGTTCTGCGACGCTTTTGAGGAGGTGGTGGTGAACTTTGCGCCTTTGCTGGAGCGTGGACGGTTCCTTGTGCTGGTGATTGGCGACCAGTATACGCGCGGTGAATGGGTGCCGCTCGGTTTCTACACGATGGAGCGCGTAATCAAACATGGTTTCCGCCTGAAAAGCATCTGCGTGAAAGATATTCAGGAGAACAGGGGCAAACGCGGGCGACGCAACCTGTGGCGCTATCGCGCCCTGCAGGGCAACTACTATCTGTTCAAGCACGAGTATGTGATGTTCTTTGAGAAGCGATAGATGAGCGATTACCGGTTAACGGCTGTTGTGCTGTACTTACTCGCCAGTGCAGCGATGACGCTCTTCACTTCATCGCTGCGTTTTGACCGTGATGCGCGCTCCTGTCTGGCGGCGATGGTCAATGGCACGGCGCACCGTCCGTTCGTGATGCGTCGGCTTGTGCCCGACACGATTGGCTTATTGACGCGCTGCACGCCCGCCCCGTGGCGCGGGGCGACGGTGCAGGCGATAGAGGCGTTGCCCCCGCCGCTGCCCCGACTTCTGCTGGGGCACAATTCGCAGGCAGCCTATGCCCATCTGTTGCTGGTGCTGAGTGTGTGGGGTTGCTATTGCGGCACTTTGCTCTGCTGGCGGTGGCTGTTGCGCACCGGTTCGGGGCTTTCGGCAGGGCGTTCGCTCTGGCTGCCGGTGCTCGCGCTGGGACTGGTCTATCCCTTGCTTAACTGGCGGCACGGGGTGCATATTTACGATCCTGCCACGCTCTTCCTCTATTCGCTGGCGCTGGTGGTGATGGTGAAAGCCGTTGAGCGGGCAGGGGGCAGGGGTTTCGCTCAGGCGGTGGTGCTGACAGCGCTCGCGGCGTGGCACAAGGAGACCGCTGTTCTGCTCATCGTGTGGTGGGCGCTGGTGTGGCGACACGCAGGGCAGAGCAGTTATGCAGGGCTGTTCCTGCAGATGATGGGGCTGGTCAGCCTCTATCTGGGCATACGCCTCTGGCTCGGATGGCTCTATCGGGGCAATCCGGGTAGCGCGTTCGAGTTCTGGCTGCTGAAGTTCAACCTGCCCTTTCTCGAATCGATGGTCACCGATTTCGGCGGGCGGCATCTGCGATTTCTGCTGATTCTGGCGATAGCGATTGCCCTTCCTGCGTGGGGCTGGCGTCGCAAGCCGCTGCTGCTGCGCCAGATGATGCTGACGGGTCTGCTCGTGCTGGGCGTGCCATGGCTCTTCTGGGGCATTCTGGACGAGTTTCGCGCCCTGCTGGAGCTTTATCCTCTATGGGTGATGCTGTGTGTGCCTGCAGGGTACTCCCTGCCGTCCAGCACCGCCGTTGCGCCTTCAGGCACGCTCAATCGCAGGTGAAGGGCGTCCTGCACGCGCTCCATCGCGAACTCCAGCCTGCCCTGCGGCAGCGGGAACGCGCCGTATGCCCATTCCAGATCGCCCAGAAACGGCTGCAGGGCGAAGCGCTTGAAGCCTGGCTCCAGCGGCTGGATACCCAGCAGGCAGGCGGGCAGGAAGTAGGCGGGCGCGGCGCTCCACGCATGGCAGTGGCTGCGCGTGAACCAGCCGACCTCGTGCGCGTGCATGGGGTTCTGCGGCTCGCGGCCGGGGAACATCTCCCAGCAGGTGGTCGCGCCCATGCGCACCATCAGCCCCCACCAGCGTCGAATCAGGTCCAGAATCGGCTGGCGCTGCCCTGCCTGCATGAGCGCCTCCAGCGCAAACGCCATCATAAAGGGGCTGCCGATGCGCACGAAGCCGTCGGGAGGCGCCTTCAGATAGCCTTCGAATCGGGCACGCTGCGCGTCGGGCACAACGCCACAGAGATAGGCGACCACCTGCGTCTGCTGGCTGAAGGTCGCGCTCTGGGAGCCATCGGGCTTCAGGCAGTCGGTATAGGCTTGTTTCGGTTCGTTCCACAGGTAGCGGTTGATGGCTTCGCGCAGGTCGTGCGCCCACTGGCGCCAGGTGAGCGCGTCGCGTGCCTCGCCCAGCCATTCGGCTAACTGCGCCGTGCAGTCCCACACCTTCACCAGCCACATGTTCTGATGCGTTACCACGCCCTCGTTCGGCGTGTCCATCGGCGCCCAGTCGAGCATGTTCCACGCCCGAATCTCCAGCAGACCGCTGGAGTTCAGGTAGCGCGTGTGCAGGGTTTCGTTCTGCTGGCGAATGGCGGGATAGATGGCTTTGAGGAACTCCTCGTCGCCTGTGAACAGGTAATGCTCATAGCAGGCGATAGCCCACAGCAGCGCCCACGCCGTGAGGATGTTCTCCCAGCCGCTGGGCACCTGGCTCTCCACAAGGGGCGAACGCCTGAGCGATTCGCCCGCTAAGAGCAGGCAGCGACGGGCAAGCGTGTAGTCGCCGAAGCCAGCATAGGCGAACAGCGCCTCGTTGCGGGCGTCGCCCACCCAGAAGGTCTGCTCATAGGCGGGACAGTCCACGAAGGTGTCCTCGCTGCACAGGCGCACCGTGTAGCGCGACATCTCGTAGATGGTGTTGAGCAGATGGTCGGAGCAGGCGAACACGCCCCTCTGCTCGTAGGGGTAGGTGTTCAGATAGCAGCAGATACGGCGCAGGCGCACGGGTTCGGCGCTGCCCTGCGGGAAGCGCACCGTGAGCGTCGCGTAGCGGAAACCGCGCCGCACGATGCTCCGATACCGCTGCCAGCCCCGCCGCGCCACATAACGAAAAGTGTTGTTCAAGCCGTTCGTCCACTGCACCCGTTCTGGCTGAACCGGGTCCAGATACTCGAAGCCGTTGAAATCGAAAATCGTGCCATCGGGCGCCTCCAGCTCGAGCTCCACATAGCCGACGACCTCGCGCCCGAAATCGAACCAGAGTTCCAGATCGCCCGTTTGCGGCGGGTGGAGCAGGGTCTCGTCATCGACGGCGTTCAGGCAGCCCTCGGTGCGTTCAAGGCGTGGGCGTTCCTGCAGGGGCATGGCGCGAGCGGTCAGCGCAAAGACATTTGCCTTCGCCGTGTGCAAAGGGTCAATCGCATGGCGTACCGTGTGGGGCAGCTGGCGCAGAGCCGACACGCTCTCCACACCGAACGCCGCCTGAAAATCGGGATGCGAATCGCTTTCAAAGGGACCCAGAACAATCCATGGATAATCGGCATGCTCCAGCAGGGGATTGACCAGCTGCACCTGCGTGTCGGGTTCCCAGTCCAGCACGGGATAGAAGAACCAGTCGTGATACCAGCGGGCGACATTGATGCACAGCAGGTGGCTCCCTTCGGGGAGGGTGGCGGTCGCGGTGCCGTTTTGCACGGGCACGGGCTTGCCGTCGAGGCGCACATCGTTCTCGCGCAGACCGTGATGCACGCTGCTGATGCGGATCGTGGCAGGCTTCTGCAGGCGCAGTTCGGTGGCAATTAAACCGACCAGCACGCTGGGGTTGGCAGTGAGATCATCGGGGCGCAGGGTCGGCTTGAGATCGAGCGCCCACGCGCTCACGGGCGGGCGCACCACACGCGCCGTCAGCAGGCGTTGTGGATAGGCAGGTTCCTGGGTCAGCAGCGGGATAGGACGCGGTAGCAGCTCGCCCCACGGCTCACAGCCCGCATCACCGATTTCCACCGCTTCGTTCCACTCATAATCGTCGAAGCGGGGCTGGGTCCAGTCGCCGATGGAGCGACGGGCGTCGTAATGCTCTGCGAAGCCCAGCTGGCACGACATGCGCACCGTCTGGCGTTCGAAAGCGGGATGCGGCACATTCAGCCAGCTTTGATCCGATGCCGCCACGATGCGCCCGTCGCACTCCACCTGCGCGATCAGCCCGCCACGCCCTTTGCCCCGTACAAAATCGTATTGGAAGGTCGCAATCCCGTAGTGATGAACCAGCACCGCGATGGCGTTCAGCCCGCGCTGCGCCCACTCCGTGACATCGTAGATATCGTAGTACCACCTGCCGTGAAAGGCGCGTATGGGACCGTGTCCGATGAGCGTGCCGTTGAACCAGAGGGTGTAGCGCGTGTCGGCGCTGATGGCGATTTGCACGCGCTCAAATCGCACGGGCAGTTCGAACTCTTTCCGCACGCACCAGTAGAAATTGCGCGGGGCGACCTCGCCCGGCGACCAGATCCACTTCGCCCGCCACTGCATAGCAGGGTGATTATACCTTCTTGACCCCCGTCAATCTCCCACAGGCGTAAAGCTTACTCGTCCCTCCGCTGGCTGGGCAAGGAAGCACTCCACTTTAAGCTGGGGGAACCAGCTCAGCAGGGTTCGCTTCGCTGTGCGGAGATCGGCGATTTGCTGTTCGTGCATCTTTTCAGGTGGCACGCCTCGTTCGCGATAGAAGCCGCAATTCGCGTGGGCAATCATCACCACGCGCTGAATCTGATGTGCCCGAATGAGGAACGGCAGGTAGCGACGCGCCAGCTCATACTCCCACACGCGGTCATAGTTCAGACAGAGCCATGCCGCGCCGCCCGGCACCGCCCACTGATCAAAGCGCGGCTCGCCGAGACAATGCTCAATAAACCAGTCGCACGCTTCGGCATAGCGCCCGTCCGAACAGTAGATGGCAAGCACGGGCGGATAACTCGCCTCAAAGCCCACCTCGCTCACAATCGGCTCCATCCGCTCCCCTTCCTGAAAACAATCGTTCCCGCTCTATCCGCCACCTCCTGCCGAAGAACAGGCAGGAAATTCGTCGCGAGTGGCGTATCTGTATGATGGGCAGATGCCCGTGTGTGAGCAGGAGTTTGTCGGCAGCACTTTGCGCACGAGTCGGGTAAACTTTCTGGGAGCGCGAGGGATAGAGGCAGTGCTGGCGATAGACCATACGCGGGGTAATCAGGCGCGTTTGAGCTGGTTGCTGTACGATGGGCACGGCAACCTGGTGCGTGTGATGGCGTCAGATTACACGCTGTCTGGGTTCCAGTGGCGTGGGGTATGGGGCGAGGTGCAGAGTTCGCTGGGTGCTGGCAGGGGTTATTGTGCCAATCTGGGTCATTCGGAGGATGAGACGGGTCTGGTCTATATGCGAGCGCGATATTATGAGCCAGCGACAGGTCGGTTTATCAGTGAAGACCCTGCACGGGACGGAGTGAACTGGTACTTGTATGCCGACGGGAACCCGGTGAATAAGGTGGATGATAGCGGTGAATCGCCCAAGAGCGAATTTTTAAAATGGGTTCTTGCCGAGTTTTTAGTAAAACTCACTTCTTTACTTCCCAAAAATTCTCCTTATTTGAAAATTATATCTGCTATTGTAAATAATATAACAGATGCGATGATGTTTATTCGTGGAGCGGTACTTCTTGGAGCGGCGTATGATAGCAAAGTTGCCGCTGCTGCCGCAGGTGCCCTCTCTCTGGTAGGGGTGGCATTGATGTTCATCGCCATAGCACAGCTTGGTATGTTAGAACTGCTTATCCGTATGGATCTGGAAGGTCAAGAAGGTAGTGAGCGATGGCGTTTCATCGATCAATATGGTGGCATTCAATTGACCCGTGGTTGGGGAATAGATAATTAGGTGAGGTTGATAGAGAGTATCAAAGGAGGATCGGTGTTATGCTTGTTTACAAGTGGCTTGCGGAACATATCTGGATTATTGATGTTATAGTTCCTGTGGTAGTGGCGCTGGTAATGATAGAAATTATATATCGTCACTGGATGCGTGCTAGGAGCAACATAAACTTGAAAATATTTTCAGTTTATATAATCACTTTGTTATTATGCTTATTAAAAATTTTTAATATATTTATTATAAAATCAAAATTGATTTCTTTATTGGTAAGTTCTCATAGTTTAGTTTTATTAATGATTTTATGTTTGATATTAGATAAAAGCAGCATTCGTTCTAGAGACTATCCAAGTAAGTGAATGGGATACAATCTCCAAGCTGTAAGCTAGAGAAAACACTATGAGACAGACCTGCTCGCGCAGGATGCGTAAAGGGCACAATTCCTCTCAAGGTGGAGCCGTGACTTTCAAAGTTATACTGGAACTGGGCTACACCATAGGCTACACTGTCTATGTGCCTGCCCTGCCATGCTGCATCCACGAGGGCGAAAAAGCCCTGCAGCACCTTCGGGAAGCGATAGAATTCGCTCTGAAACCTTCAGAGGAGCCTTGCAGGCACGAGGGGCAGCTGCTGGATGAGAGCGCAGGATGAACAGGGTTCCCGGTTTGCCGTGCCCAGTGCCAGAATAAGGTATCCTCTTTTTAGGTGAGCGCGATGGGTTTACGCGGAGTGATACGCGGGCGCACGATTGAACTGGAGCAGGAGCCACCCCTGCCTGATGGCACGCAGGTGGAAGTGGAACTGCGCACGCTCCTGTCTGACCCCCTCTGGGGACTGCGGGCAGACCAGCCCAATTGTTTCGATGCGCCCCTAAAGTCGCTGGAGGGCGGTATAATATGCGTAGGGGTGAAGCGATGACCTTCAAAGTGGTGCTGGAACCGAGTGAGGAGGGCGGCTACACGGTGTATGTGCCTGCCCTGCCAGGGTGCATCAGTGAGGGCGACACCATAGAAGACGCCTTGCAGAACATTCGGGAGGCGATTGAACTCTATCTGGAACCTTCCGAAGAGCCTTGCGTGCAAGAGGGGCAGCTGGTGTATGAGGTTGCGGTATGAGCAAGGTTCCGAGCTTGCCATATACTGCGATTGTGAAGGCACTGGAGCGCGCGGGGTGGCAGGTGGTGCGTCAGCGGGGCAGTCATATTCGGTTGGAGAAGCGGGTGGGAGAGGAGATTGCACGGCTGACGGTGCCCGCGCATCGCCCTGTGAAGCGTTCGACCTTGTCGCATATACTGAAGCAGGCGGGGTTGAGCGTAGAGGAGTTTTTAGAGTTGCTTTAGGCAGGAGTTTGAGGATGGGGTGTTGCAGGCGACACGGGTGAACTTTCTGGGAGCGCGAGGGATAGAGGCGGTGTTGACGATTCAGGGTAATCAGGCGCGTTTGAGCTGGTTGCTGTACGATGGGCATGGCAACCTGGTGCGTGTGATGGCGTCAGATTACACGCTGTCTGGGTTCCAGTGGCGTGGGGTATGGGGCGAGGTGCAGAGTTCGCTGGGTGCTGGCAGGGGTTATTGTGCCAATCTGGGTCATTCGGAGGATGAGACGGGTCTGGTCTATATGCGAGCGCGATATTATGAGCCAGCGTCGGGTCGGTTTATCAGTGAAGACCCTTCACGGGACGGGGTGAACTGGTATCTCTATGCCGATGGGAATCCGGTGAATAAGGTGGATGTGGATGGGAGGGCATCTGAATGGGAACGTAAGTGGTATGCTTTCATGACTTTTCTTGGCATCATAGCTGGTGCATTACTAGGAGCAGGAACTAGCATGGTTTTTGCTGGGGCGGCAATGATTAAAGCTGCAGAAGCCGCATACAAATCCTTGTCTGCTCAAGGAGCGACGGTTCTCCTTGTACAAGGAAAAATGCTAATGAAAGCAGGTGTGTACTCGATAGTTGCGGGAGCTGCTCTCGCTTTTGTAGTTTGGCTTGGGTTAGGGATGACGGAGGAGGAATATCAAGAATGGAAAGATACAATAGGGGATATGTTGCGTTTTGCAGGTGAAATAATTAATCGCGGCTGGCATCCAGAAACCTGGGATCAACCTTTTTAGGAGGTGGCTCCACATGGAAGTTGCATTCGCAACAGGTATTGCTGTGTCGATTACTATTCTTTTTACATGGATGAATCTTTTTCAGTGTCTGATAAGGGTGAAAAGGATTCATCGTTGGACAAACCTCACTAAAATTATTTTATATACTTCGTTTATTTTACTTTTATCATATTTATTACATATTACATGGTACAATTCCGTTCTCTGGACAGCGTGGGTAATCGGCTCTGAGATACTTTTAGGTAACTGGAGACACAGAGCGTCTACTCTGGTCTTCTTGGCGATAGTTTTGTTAGGTTTTGGAATTGCCTGTTTAGTAGAATTGCTGAGAAGCATTAGTGATGGAGTTTATTTCCTATGGATTGGCTTTTTTGGTGGGACATGCTTGATCTATATTGGAATGGGGCATGCGCTACGAATCATAATACAAGTGAGAGACTCTCTCCAAGAAAGTGAATCGAACATAATCTCCCCACGATGAGCCAGAGGGAACCCCTATGGCACTGACCTGACCAAAGCTGTTACCCCTTCAAACTGGCATTCCGCAAGGGCGGGAGTATAATCCATTCAGGTGAAACCGATGGGCAAAGCGCATATTCTGCAGGTACTGACCCACCGCAGTCCCAC
>JBBIJY010000028.1:0-35069 GCA_037445735.1 Armatimonadota bacterium
CGATGGTGCCGATGTTGACATGCGGCTTCGTTCGCTCAAATTTCTGTCGTGCCATTGTTCATCCTCCTCCTTGTGTCAGTTTCAGTGTCTGACTGGCTGTAGTGCCATTTTCTTTTCGATGATGGATTGCGCCACCTGAGCGGGCGCTTCCTCGTAGTGCGAGGGATGCATCGTGTAGGTTGCGCGTCCCTGTGTGAGGGAGCGCAGGGTTGTGGCGTAGCCGAACATTTCGGCGAGCGGCACGAGGGCACGCACAATCTGGGTGCCGCCCACGCCAGGCTCAATCATCTCGATGCGGGCACGGCGCGAGTTCAGGTCGCCAATCACATCGCCCACATACGGGTCGGGCGTGGTGACCTCCAGCTCCATGTAGGGTTCCAGAATGACGGGCTTGGCACGCTGAACTGCCTCTTTGAAGGCGATGGAACCCGCGATTTTGAACGCCATCTCGCTGGAGTCGACCTCGTGGAAGGAGCCGTCGAGCAGGGTGACCTTCACATCGACGACGGGGTAGCCAGCCAGCACGCCGCTATCGGCGGCTTCACGCACGCCCGCTTCCACCGCAGGGATGAACTCGCGCGGGATCGCGCCACCCACAATCTTGTTCTCAAAGATGATGCCAGAGCCTGGTTCAGCAGGTTCGATCTGGATGATACAGTGTCCGTACTGTCCGCGCCCGCCCGACTGGCGAATGAACTTGCCTTCGGCGCGGGCGGCGGTACGGATGGTCTCTTTGTAAGCAACCTGCGGGCGACCCTGATTCGCGCTCACACCGAACTCGCGCTGGAGCCGATCGAGAATAATCTCCAGATGCAGCTCGCCCATGCCGGAGATAATCGTCTGACCCGTTTCGGGGTCGGTGGAGATTCGGAAGGTCGGATCTTCGGCGGCTAAGCGTTGCAGCGCGTTGGCGAGTTTATCCTGATCGGCTTTGGTGCGGGGTTCGATAGCGAGCGAGATGACGGGTTCGGGGAACTGCGGTGGCTCCAGCAGGATGGGGTGGCTGGGATCGCACAGGGTATCGCCCGTGGTGGTCTGCTGGAAGCCGATGATGCCCACGATGTCGCCCGCAAAAGCTTCGTCGATATCTTCCCGGTGCTTGGCGTGCATCTGCAGCACGCGCCCGACGCGCTCGCGGGTGTCCTTGGTCGCGTTATACACATACGACCCCTTGCTCAACTTGCCCGAATAGATGCGCACATAGGTGAGCTTGCCGACATAGGGGTCGTTCTGAATCTTGAACGCGAGCGCGCAGAGCGGTTCCGAATCGGAGGGCTGGCGCCACAGTTCGGCGTGCGTGTCGGGATGGATGCCGCGCACCGCGCCGATATCGATGGGAGACGGCAGGTAGTCGACCACCGCGTCGAGCAGGAGCTGGATGCCCTTATTTTTGTAGGCGGAGCCGCACAGCACGGGCACGAGCTTGAACTCCAGCGTGCCCTTGCGCAGAGCGGCTTTCAGCTCCTCTTTGCTGATGGGCTCGCCCTCCAGATATTTCTCCATCAGGTGGTCGTCCATCTCGACGGCGGCTTCGACCATCTTCTCGCGCCACTCCTCCGCCTGCGCCTGCAGCTCGGCGGGGATGTCGCGATATTCGTACTGCGTGCCCATCTCATCGAGCCAGTAGACGGCTTTCATCTCCACCAGATCGACCACGCCCTGGAAGAACTCTTCCTGACCGATGGGAATCTGGATGGGGATGGCGTTGGTGTTGAGCCGTTCGCGAATGCGGTCCACCACGCGGAAGAAGTCGGCGCCGATGCGATCCATCTTATTGACGAAGGCGATTCGGGGCACGCGATAGCGGTTTGCCTGACGCCAGACCGTTTCCGATTGGGGTTGCACGCCGCCGACGGCGCAGAAGATGGCGATGGCTCCATCCAGCACCCGCAACGAGCGCTCCACCTCGACGGTGAAGTCCACATGCCCGGGTGTATCGATAATATTGATGCGATGCTCCTTCCAGAAGCAGGTGGTGGCGGCGGAGGTGATGGTAATGCCGCGCTCCTGCTCCTGCTCCATCCAGTCCATAGTGGCGGAGCCTTCATGCACTTCCCCGACGCGGTGGATGCGCCCTGTGTAGTACAGGATGCGCTCCGTGGTGGTCGTCTTGCCCGCGTCGATATGGGCAGCGATCCCGATATTGCGTGTTTTCTCCAGCGGATGCTGTCGAGCCATAGATAGTCAACCTCCTCTTACCATCGGTAGTGGGCGAAGGCGCGGTTCGCCTCGGCCATCCGATGGGTATCTTCGCGCTTTTTATAGGCGACGCCCGTTCGGTTATAGGCGTCGAGCAGTTCCTGGGCGAGCCGTTCCTCGGCGGTTCGCCCTGTCTTCTTGCGCTGAACGGCTTGCACAATCCAGCGGATGGCAAGCGAGCGCTGGCGGTCGGGGTTCACCTCTATCGGCACCTGATAGGTCTGTCCCCCGACGCGGCGCGGTCGCACCTCCACTTGAGGTGCCACATTCTGGATCGCCTGCTCGAACACCTCCAGCGCCGGCTTGCCCGTTTTTTGTTCGATAATCTCCATCGCCTTATAGAAGATGCGTTCGGCAACCGCCTTCTTGCCATCGCGCATCAGGCGGTTGATGAATTTGGTCACCAGCACGCTATCGTAAATCGGGTCGGGTGGCACCGGTCGTTTCGGTACGGGTCCTTTGCGTGGCATCGTGTTTCACCTCGCTACTTTTTGGCGGCTTTGGGGCGTTTGGAGCCGTATTTGGAGCGCCCCTGCATGCGCCGATCCTGGTTGCGCGTGGTCGGCTGAACTTCGACGCCGGCGCAATCGAGCGTGCCGCGAATGATATGGTAGCGCACGCCTGGCAGGTCTTTCACGCGCCCGCCCCGCACCAGCACCACCGAGTGTTCCTGCAGGTTGTGCCCGATGCCAGGGATATAGGCGGTGATTTCGATGCCGTTGGTCAGGCGCACACGCGCGACCTTGCGCAGGGCGGAGTTCGGCTTCTTGGGCGTCATGGTGCGCACGATGGTGCAGACGCCCCGCCGCTGCGGACAGCCCTGCAACGCCGGCGACTTCGTCTTCCGAACCTTCGGTTTCCGACCCTTGCGTATCAGCTGATTGATTGTCGGCATCTGACTGCCTCCTGATGCTGGGCATAGAAAAAGAGCCTCTCACACGCGGGGCGAGAGGCTCTTCGGCAGTGCGCCTTCAGGCGCATTCAGCCAGGTCTCGGACACCTCTTGCGGTGTCCGCGCCTCCGATAAGCCCCGTGTGCAGATGCACAGTGCCGTCTGCTGGTTCGGTTCATCGTTCGCTCATGAACCTCCCGACACACGCCTGCCCAGCACAGACGCGCATCCGAGCCAGTATTATATCCAATCGCATGCGAAAAAGTCAAGGGGGTGCGGGGCGGGTTCGAAAATTCCAACCAGAGGCAAGGATACCTCTCACCCCGACCCTCTCCCCAAAGGGGAGAAACTAACCCCCCTCTCCGCCTTTGGGAGGAGAGGGTACGGGTGAGAGGGCTTCACTCAGGTCGATATGATGCCCCGAATTTTCGAACACCCTCGACACCCCTTGACTTTTGCCGAAAGTGGGGTATAATAAGGGTGATGCGGGAAGCCTATACGGTTCGCTTTGGTTCGACACGCTGGAGCACAGGCTCCTGGTTTGGCATGCGCAGCCGCTACCGTAAGCGGCTGATGCCGCCATACCGGGGGAGCCTGCGCCTGTGCTGGCGTGCGGCTCCCCGTTTTTATTAGCAGGAGGTCGCCAGCAGATGGGTGAGGTACTGGTGCTGAATCAGAACTTTGAGCCGTTGAACCTCTGCTCGATGCGCCGCGCGGTGAACATGGTGCTGGCGGGCAAGGCGGAGGTGGTGCGCACGAACGGGCACTTCATCCGCACGGTCAACGGCGGTTTCGAGGCGCCATCGGTGGTGCGCCTGCGCTATCTGATTAAGCGTCCGCTGCCGCAGGTGCGCATCAGCCGCCGCGCCATCCTGGCGCGCGACCGCTACACCTGCCAGTATTGTGGGCATGTCTCGCGCGATTTGACGGTGGACCATGTGATCCCGCGCCGTCTGGGAGGCGGCGACACCTGGGAGAACCTGGTCGCCTGCTGCCGCCGGTGCAACCATCTGAAGGGCGACCGCACACCTCATCAGGCGGGCATGAAGCTGATTCGCAAGCCGCGCCGCCCGAACTTCGTGCCCTACCTGAGCCTCACCCAGTATGTGAAGGCAATCTCGCGGGAAGCGTGGCGCGAGTTCCTGCCCCTCTACGAGGACTTCGCCACCACAGAAGTCGAAACCGATTGAAGGGGGCGCTCTGTCTTCCTCGCCCAACACTTAAGCGTCAGCGGGAGAGGGGGGGCATCTTTCAGCCCCCCATCCCCTTGCTGACGGGTGGTTGGGCAGGAGGCAGAAGTTTCACTTGCCACGCGGCATCACTTTAATATCGCCGGGCTTCAAGCCGGGAATGCCACCATCGCCTGCCAGCCAGCCGCCCTTACACTCGTGGCAGACCGGCTTGCCCTGCTCGGCATTATCGCCACAGGGGCAGGCGCCCATCGCAATCATGCACTGATCGCACGGATGCTTCAGACAGCAGTTGTAGGTTCCCTTCTGGATAGCCCGCTTCTTCTCGGCGGCGATGGTCGCCGCCGCCCGTTTGACCGCTGGCGAGCGCATATCCTTCATCTGGGCAACCACAATCGCCAGAACGCCTGCCAGCACAATTGCCATTGCACCAAGAATCAGCCGTGTATAGCGCATCGCTCCCTCCCGTGGGGGAGGGAACGAACGGGTGGGGTTGCGGGTTCCATCAGGTGGCTTTCAGCGTGCGCGCGGTCTCTTCGGCGAGGCGCATCCAGTCCTGCAGGCGGAGTTCTTCGGCGCGGGCGGAGACGGGGATACCCGCCCGACGCAGAAGCGCGGCGGCACGGTCGGCATCATCGAACAGCGCGGCGAGCGCGTTGCGCAGGGTCTTGCGCCGTTTGCCGAACCCCGCCCGCACCAACCTGAAAAACCAGCGCTGCTCAACAGGCGGCAGGCGATCGGGCACAGGCACAAGGCGCACAATCGCGGAGTCCACCTCCGGCTGTGGATAGAACGCGCTCGCGGGCACGCGACCCAGATACTCCACCTCCGCATGGTACTGCGCGAACAGCGACAGCGCACCATACGCCGAGCCACCCGGCTGGGCGACCAGCCGCTCCGCCACCTCCTTCTGCACCATCAGCACCAGCAGCGACAGATAAGTCCTGGCGGAGAGCAGATGCTCCAGCAGCGGCGAGGTGATGGCGTAGGGGATGTTCGCCACCACTTTCGCCGTCTCCTCGCCCCGCAACAGCTCCGGCACGGGCAGGCTCAACACATTCGCCTGAATCAGGGTGATGTTGGTCAGCTCCTGCTGGTGGATGAGGTTGTCCAGGATTGCCACGAGGCGGGCGTCCACCTCGACGGCGATCACGCGGCGGGCGTGCTCCGCCAGCATGAAGGTGAGCGCGCCCAGCCCCGCACCCACCTCCAGCACGGCGTCGGTCGGCTCCAGCCGCGCCGCCTCCACCACACGCGCCGCCACACGCCGATCGGTCAGAAAGTTCTGACCCCACCCTTTAGAAGGGCGGACGCCGTACTCCGTCAGCCACGCGCGAATCTGGCGCACCGAAAAGGGATTAATCGCCGCCATCGGGTACACTCTTGCCCGTATGAGCATACCTGAAAGCGCACGATGGCAGGCAGAGACCCTCATTCAGGCACTGCCCTACATTCAGAAGTGGCGCGGCGCCATCTTCGTCATTAAGTACGGCGGCGCGGCGATGGTGGATGACCAGCTCGCCCTGTCGGTGATGCAGGATGTGGTGCTGATGCACTGCGTGGGCATCCAGCCCGTGGTGGTGCATGGGGGCGGTCCCGAAGTCTCCGAGGCGATGAAGCGGCTGGGCAAGCAGCCGACCTTCGTGCAGGGACTGCGCGTGACCGACGCCGAAACGATGGAGATTGTGGAGATGGTGCTGACGGGCAAGACCAATCGGCGGCTGGTGGCGGCGATTCATCAGCAGGGTGGGCAGGCGGTGGGCGTCTCCGGCAAGGATGGCAACCTGCTGATGGCGCGTAAGCTGGAAGGCGAGCTGGATCTGGGCTTCGTGGGCGAGGTGGAGCAGGTGAACCCCGCCGTGCTGCACGCGCTGCTGCAAGCAGGCTACATCCCGGTGGTCAGCCCGATAGGGGTCGGGCGCGACGGCGCCAGCTATAATCTGAACGCTGACCATGTGGCGGGCGTGCTGGCAGCCGCGCTCGGCGCCACAAAGCTGCTGCTACTCACCGATGTGCCCGGCGTCTTAAGCGACCCCGAGAACCCCGATTCGCTGATCTCGGAGCTGAACCGCGAGCAGGTGCAGCGCATGCTGGAAGCGGGACGCATCAGTGGCGGGATGATCCCCAAGCTGCAGGCGTGCCTCGTCGCGCTGGAGGGTGGCGTGCCCCGCGCCCACATTCTGGACGGGCGAACCCCCCATGCCCTGCTCATTGAGGTGTTCACCGACACAGGAATCGGCACGATGGTGCGCTGAAAAAAAAACCTCTGACCCCTTGACAATCGCGCGAAATGTGCTATAATAGGGTATCTTTCCGACGGAGGTAGACGAGCATGGCACGAAAGGCGAAGTGGCTTGGAATTATCGGCGTCGCAACGGCGCTGCTCGGCGTTGCTATTGCGCAAACGCCCGTGGACAAACTGAAACAGACGGGCAAAATGTCGTTCCAGCTGCTGGATGCATCGTACTTCATCAATCTCGGCGTCAATTGTGACATCCCGGCTTTCTCTGGCAACCTTGGCAACCAGAACCCCATCTGCATCACGCTCTCGGATCTCAACAATGATGGTGTCGCTCTCGATTTCCGGGTTCGCATCCGGGATATGGTCAACTCGATCGACTCTGACGAGACGGTCGACTTCATCGCGACCGTTTTATCGTCCAACCAGGTTCGCTGGAATGCGCGGCGCACCTTCAGTCCACCTCTTTGCGTGGTCATTACCATTGAGGGAAGCCAGTATCTCTTCCAGATGGACGAGGTTTATGCCCGGTTCCAGCTGCAGCTCACCGAGGGCAGCTGTATGACTGATCCGTATAGCTGTCTGGCGAGCGGGGTCGATATGACGCTGGCGCCGTTCGGGGGCGCGGCTGAGAACTATATGGGCTTCAACGGTCGCGCAATGCTGGGCGGCGATTGCAACTCGGGTCCCGTGCCTGCCTGTGCCCGCGCGGAGGATCTTCAAATCAGCGCCTACAGCGGCGGGCTATCCATTCGCGGCGATGTTAATGGCGATCGTGTGGTGGACGACGCCGACCTGCTGGCTGTGCTGTTCGCCTTCGGGCAGAGCGGCTCCGGGCTTGACGAGGACATCAACCGCGACGGCACGGTGGATGACGCCGACCTGCTGATCGTGCTGTTCAACTTCGGCAGCAGCTGCTGAAGCCCCCTCACCCGTACCCTCTCCCCCACTGGGGGAGAGGGTCTTGGTTTTCTCCTCTTCCCGCTGGGGAGGGGGGTTAGGGTGAGGGCTATTCGCAGGCGCGGGGTGAGATGCCCCCTCACCCGTACCCTCTCCCCCGCTGGGGGAGAGGGATTCGATACCCCTCTCCCGAAGCTTTGGGAGAGGGTTGGGGTGAGGGGTTTTCTACCAGCGTGCGGTGCATAGCCCCCTCACTCGTACCCTCTCCCCCGCAGGCGGGGGAGAGGGACTAAACTTGCCCCTCTGGGGAGCGGGGCTAAACTTCTCCCTCTCCCCCTGGGGATGATGGGCAAACTGGGAACCCAAACTGGCAGGAATCTCGACCAATGGGTAGAATCTTGTAAGCGAGGAGGTCGCAGAGCAATGAAGCGTCATGGGTTCACTTTGATCGAGTTGCTGGTCGTCATCGCGATCATCGCCATTCTGGCGGCGATCCTGTTCCCGGTGTTCGCGCAAGCGCGCGAAAAAGCGCGCCAGACCCAGTGTGTCAACAACATGAAGCAGTTCGCTCTGGCGGTCTACCAGTATATTCAGGACTACGACGAGACCTTCCCCATGAGTGTCTATCGCTCGCGGGTGGGCAATCAGGAGTGCGCCTTCACCATGATTGCCGCAATTCAGCCCTATGTCAAGAACGACGCCCTCTATGAGTGCCCGTCTGCACGGCAAGCGATGGACCTGGATGACTTCTGGATCCGATTGCTCGGTATCCCCGATTGCTCCCGGTTCCGCTTCTTCAGCTATGTCGCCAATTTCGCCCTGTTCGAGGACGGTCCGAATAACACCATCACGGGTGGCAATCAGCTGCCCATCCGGATGCCGGAACTGGAGTTTCCTGCCGAGACCGCCGCTTTCCAGGATGGTCAACTGACCGTTCAGGGTGGTAGCGGTAACTGTGCGCTGTTTAACTCGCCCATCGAAGGGCGCCACAATGAGACGGTCACAGTGGGGTACGCCGACGGGCACGCGAAGTCGCTGAAGGTCAAGAAAGCCGATGTGCAGTGCATCAATATCAGCAACAGGACCTTTAATATCTGGTGTGTGCAGTCGCCGCCCTACGATCGCAGCTGGGATAACTCGGCAGGCAGATGCAGTGCTCAGGTGAAGACCTGCCAATCCTCGCCTTCTTATATCGCCGGCTCGCGCGATCTGTGGGGTATCCCGGTGCAGGATCAGCAGGGCATAAAGTGCGTGAGGGCACTGCGATAGTCGGCTTCCTTCAGCACCGCTGGCTGGGGAGGTTCCTCCTGCGTGTAAGGGGGAACCTCCCCTTTAGTTTTACGGGACAGCGGCGGTTTGTTCGAACAGGTACTTATCCAGTTCCACATCGTCGGGGATGGGGATGGGGTAATCGCCGTTGAAGCAGGCAAGGCAGAACCGCTCGCGCGGCTGACCGCTGGCACGCAATAGCCCCTCGATGCTCAGGTACCCCAGGGTGGTCGCGCCCACCTGCTGGCGCACATCCTCCACCGTGTGGTGGGCGGCGACCAGCTCGCGCTGGGTCGCCATATCGATGCCATAATGGCAGGGAAAGCGAATGGGCGGCGCGGTGATGCGCAGGTGCACCTCGCGCGCGCCCGCCTCAAACAGCAGTCGCACGATCTGGCGCGTGGTCGTGCCCCGTACAATCGAGTCGTCCACCACCACCAGCCGCTTGCCCGCAATCACCTCGCGCAGGGGAGTGAGCTTCAGGCGCACGCTGATCTCCCGCGTGCGCTGGTCGGGCTGAATGAAGGTGCGCGGCGCGTATCGGTTCTTGATCAGCCCCTCACCGTACGGAATGCCCGACTGCTGGGCGTAGCCCACCGCTGCTGGCACGCCCGAATCGGGCACAGGAATCACCAGCTCGGCGTCAGCGGGATGCTCGCGCGCCAGCTCGATACCCATCCGCCGACGCACCTCATAGAGCAGCTGGTTATACAGGTGGCTATCGGGTCGCGCGAAGTAGATGAGTTCGAACATGCAGAGCGCCTCGCGCGGGCAGGGCAACCCTCTGAAGGAGCGGACACCCTGCTCATCGATCAGCACGATCTCGCCCGGTTGCACCTCGCGCAGGAACTGGGCGCCAATCGGGTGCAGGGCGCAGGTCTCTGACGCCAGCACCCACGCCTCGCCCAGCCGTCCCAGGCAGAGCGGGCGCACGCCGAACGGGTCGCGCACACCAATCAGCTGCGTGGGCGTCAGAATCGCCAGCGAGTAGGCGCCGCGCACCTGACGCATCGTGTCCTGGATCGCCGCCACAATATCGCCCCGATAGGCGCGGGCAATCAGGCGCAGAATCACCTCCGAGTCGTTGGTGGTCTCGAACGCCTCGCCCTCGCGCTCCAGCGCGGCTCGCAGATGGTGCGCGTTCACCAGATTGCCGTTGTGCGCAATCGCGATGTTGCCGTCGGAGGTGGGGCACGCCAGCGGCTGCACATTGCGGATGGTGGATGAGCCAGTGGTGGAGTAGCGGGTGTGCCCGACGGCGATATGCCCGCGCAGGCTGTCCAGAATCGGCTCGCTGAACACGCGCGTGACCAGCCCCAAATCTTTATACATGCGCACGGTTCTGCCGTCGGAGACGGCGATGCCCGCGCTCTCCTGCCCGCGATGCTGAAGCGCGAACAGCCCGAAGTAGGTCAGCCGTGCCGCGTCCCTGCCCGGAGCGTAGATGCCAAACAGCCCGCACTCCTCCCGCGCCTCGCCCACAGCAACTCTATTGTACCCGCTCTCTGAAGGTATAATCGATGGGCTTACTATGGGCAGGATGCCCATACGACGGTGATGAGCTGGCGAGTCTCTTTACATGGCGGGCACAGCGGGGAGTTCTGCGAGCATGCAGAAGGCTCCCTGCGTTCGATTCTGGAGGCGGCGGAGCGCGCGGGCTATGCCGTCTTCGGCGTGAGCGAGCATATGCCGCGCGTCGAGCCGCGCTACCTCTACACCACCGAGCGCGAAAAGGGCTGGACGGTGCAGACGCTCGAAACGCTCTTCGAGCGCTATGCGGTCGCCATACGCGAACTCGCGCGCGAGTTTGAGGGGCGACTCGTGGTGCTGTGCGGCTTCGAGATCGAAGTGGTGCCGCCCGACCGCTGGGTGCAGCTGGTGGAGCGCTATCGCCGCGACTATGCGTTCGATTACATCGTCGGCTCGGTACATTTCATTCGTGACGGCGGCATCGACAGCGACCCCGACGAACCCGACACACGCCGCGCGATTATCGAGTGTGGCGGCGTGGAGAACCTGGCGGTGGAGTATTACCGCGCGATGGCGGAAATGGTTCAGGCGGTGCGCCCGGAGGTGGTGGCACACTTCGATCTGGTGCGCTTGCTGGCGCATCGGGTGGGCGAGCCGCGGGCGGCGGAGACGCCCCGCGTGCGCGACGCTGCCCTCAACGCGCTGGAAGCCGTCCAGTCCGCTGGCTCGTTGCTGGAGGTGAACACGGCGGGCATCCGCAAGGGGCTGGGCGCTCCCTATCCCGCCGACTGGATCGTGCAGACCGCCGCCGCGATGGGCATCCCGTTCTGCTTCAGCGACGACAGCCACCGCCCGGAACAGGTCGGCTTCGGGCTGGAGGCTGCCCGCGAGCATCTGCTGCGCAACGGCGTCCGCGAAGTGCAGTTCCTCACGCGCCAGAACGGCGCTATCGTGCGAGCGACCGCAACGCTGTGAGCAGATCGGCGTACCGCTGGAAGTAGTCATACGCGCCCCGCCTACCTGCCACCGGGAGCGGCTGTTCGAGCGTGTCGGCGATAATCAGCGGCACACCGAGCTGGCGGGCGACTGCTTCCGCAAGGGGGGCTGGACCCGCGCTCAACACGCCGACTAATGGCACGCGCCGCGCTCGCTCCATCAGCTGGCGCAGGCGCAACAGGCTGGGCGGATGCTCCGCATCGGGCTGCAGACTGCCCAGCGAACGCAGCCCCAGCGAGCGGGTCAGCGGGCGATAGGCGTCGTGCAGCGCCAGATAATATTTGCCCTGCAGGCGGCTCCGCAGCTGGTCGCGCCGATGCTCCAGCTGACGAAAGAGCAGTTGCAGCTGCCGCCACGCCTGACGCACTGCGCGGGTTACCAGCCCGTCCTGCTCCGCCCAGCGCATCAGCCATGCACAGCATTCCCGCGCGTAGCCCAGATCGAGCCAGATGTGCGGGTCATCAGGCGGCGGCTGCAGATGCTCCATCAGGCGCATCACGGGCGGGCAGCGTGCGCCCAGCGCCCGCTGGAGCGTCGGCAGGTAGCTCTCGAGGCTGCCCATCGCCACGATTCGGCGTGACCGTGCCGCCGCGCGAACCATCCGCACGGTGAGCATCACCTCGTGCGCGTCCACCCCGCGCGGCTGAAGCAGCACCGCTGGTAGCGCCAGCGCCCGCAGCCAGTCCTCAATCACGATCAGCGTGGCAGCGTACATCGCTACTCCCCACCCTGCAACTGCGCATATTCGGCGCGGAGCGGCTCCGCCTGTTTCGATTCGCCCTGCTCAACCAGCAGGCGAATCAGCCCCTCCAGCGTGCGCAGGTGCGCCAGCCGAATCTGCTGCTCACGCTCCGGGTTATACAGTCCCAGCTCGCGTCCCATGCGGTTGAAGGGCAGGGTCAGCTCGCGATAGGCGCGGAACACCCTGAGCGCGGCTTCATACTCGGCGCGGGCGCGTGCGGGCGCGCCCTGCGCCTCGTAATGCTGCGCCAGCGCGAGATGCGCGAAGCCGTATGCCGTCTCCACCATCTCGGGCACGGCACGCACGCGCCCATAGGGGCTGCGCTCCAGCGCCACGATGCGCTGATAGTATTCCAGCGCTCCGGGCGATAGAATCGGCTGGCTGGGGTCGGGCGTCTCGTACTGCGCCAGCTTGAGCAGTGCAGGCAGATTGTTCGGGTCGATCTGCAGCACCTGTTCGAAAGCGTTGCGGGCGCGGGCGCGATTGCCCTCACGCTCATAGTATAATCCCAGTTTGTACCAGAATCGGGGCGCAGGCTTGAGCTGGACGGCGCGCTCCATCAGCGTGAACGCGGTCTCGCGTCGCCCCAGCGCGTAGTAGAGTTCGCCCGCATCCATCAGGTAGTCAGGGTTGTTCGAATCGAGCGAGCGGGCGACGCTCAGCAGCTCGGCAGCCTGCGGCGCGTGCCCGATGAGCGCGTGGTAGCGTGCCTGGTTCGCATACAGTTCGCCCAGCCCCATGCTGGCGAGGCTCATGCCGAGCGCGGCGCTCAGCACCAGGGTGGCGCCCCGCCGCTCAATCACGCCTAACGGCACGGTGTACACGCCATCGATGGCGAACGCCAGACCCAGCGCGAGCAGCCCCATCAGCGTCAGCAGATTCGCAAAGCAGGCGATGTCCGAATCGACACCGTTGTGTAAAGCGCCCGCGATCACGCCCGCCACCACGCCCAGCCGAATCGGGCGCCAGTCCGTTATTGATGCCCGCTGGAACCCGCCTCTGGAGTGCGGCAGCCCCGATTCAGCTGGCAGTTCAGGTTGGAGCGCGCGGGTCAGCCAGCCAATCCCCATCGCGACCAGCAACAGCAACGCGGGCAGCCCCGCCTCCGCCATCAAATCGAGATAGCTGTTGTGCGCCAGTCGGGTGAAGCCGACGCTGGCGTAGCGCGGATAGCGCCACTCGAACGCGCCCGGTCCAACGCCCAGAATCGGGTTCGCCAGCGCCATCCGCAGCGTGCCCTTCCATGTTTCGAGGCGGAACGAACCTGAATGCACATCCTGCGCCGCCGCCTGCGGGGTCAATCGCTGCACCGCTGGCTGGCTGAACCACAGCACGCCTGCCAGCAGCAGCACCACCAGCCCCAGTCGCAGCAGGAAGTCGCGGGTGAGCAGTCGCCAGGCGAGCGCCAGCCCCAGAAACGCGCCTGCCCCGCCTGCAAACGCCAGCACGCCCAGCCGCGAGCCTGTCAGCGCCAGCGCACTGAGTTGCAGCCAGAGCGCAACGGTCAACAGCGCGAGCCAGAGGAGGTGAACCCGCACCCCAGAGGAGTGAGAGGACGACTGGCTCCCCCTCTGGGGGAGCGGGTATGGGTGAGGGGGCTGCCCCCCACGACCCACGCACAGCAGCACGCCCAGCGTAACGGGCGCGAGCATCACCAGATAGCCCGCCAGCAGGTTCGGATTGAAAAAGCTGGCGAACACGCGCCAGTTCGCGACCCCAGCCCAGCGATTGAGCAGATATTCGCTACAGGCACGCAGGCTGATCAGCGCCGCCGTTGCAATCAGCGCGATCAGGATTGTCCACGCGCTCGCGCCCCGCCGCACGACGGCGACAATCGTGAGCATCAGCATCAGCGCCGTACCCCACTCGGTAAGGCGTCGCAGCCCGTACCAGCCCGTGCCGTTGACGATGCTGGCGAGCGCGAGCCAGAGTATCAGCCCCAGCAGCGGCAGCAGCACGCGCCCCACCGGCAGGCGCCACATCGCCACATTCCAGCCGCACGCCAGCAGCCCCATCAGCACCGCGACACCCACCAGAAACGCGCCCATCAGCGGGAAATCACCGCTCCACAGCAGCCCATTAACCACCTGCTCCGGCGCGACAGCACGCGGACCGATATAGAGACCGCCAGTTAGCCACGGCGCCAGCGCCAGCGCACAGGCTTGCGAGCCGACCGTCAGCGCCAGCCAGCGCGGAAGCTGGAGCGGGAGCCTAATCCGACCGTTGCGGATGCGCTTGCCCGATTCGTTCACTCGCATAGCAAAAGACCGCCTTCAGCAGCGGCGACCACTGATAGTAGAGGGCGGGCATCTCAGCAAGCGTCGCCCAGCGGATACCATCCGATTCCGAGCCATCGGGCAACGGTTCGATGCGCGCTGCCCGCGTCAGGAATACAGGCGCGACGCACTCGTCAGGCTCGCCCGGCGAGCATGGCTGGAGCCGATAGTAGCCGAGCAGTTCGAGCGTGCCCACAATCGCGCCTGTTTCTTCAAACGCTTCACGTCGCGCGGCATCTTCGGGCGATTCGCCCGGTTCCACATGCCCGCTCGGAGCGCAGTAGCCGCGCCCCGCAATGTTCGCCAGCAGGAACCGCCCGCGCCCGTCGGCAATCAGCACCACCACATAGCGTGCGGGCGCCGCTGGCAGCCTGTCAGACGGCACAAACTGCATCCGGCGCCCTGCCCACTCCGCCTGCAACCGATTCCACTCGCTCACGGCACCTCCCGATACCCGCCCACCACCTTGCCCTGCACCCATGCCAGCGGGAATGGACCCCGCTGACGGCTATCGTCCGACTGCTCCAGATTATCGCCCACCACATAGATATAGCCCTTTGGCACGCGCGTGCCGTTCATCAGCGCCCAGAGACCCCAGTACTGGCGGGGCACCTCCTCACCCTCCAGCGCCACGACGCGCTTGATCAGCAGCGCGCCACCTGGCACCCGAATAACCACCACATCGCCCCTGCGAACGGGTCCAAAAAGCCAGTAGTTGGTGGTCATCAGCACGCGCTGCCCGTCGTGATAGGTCGGCTCCATCGAGTGCCCCTGCACCACCACCACGCGGAAGTTGATGGCAAACAGCAGCGCGGCGACACCGAACACCGCCAGCATGCTGAAGGCACGCATGATGCGTCGCCTGTACGCCCCGTGCACATCCATCGGTACCGCCGAAGAGCCGACGCCCGCCGTCGCAGGCTGGAGCTGGCTCTCCGCGCTGGCGTTGTCCGGTGTGCCGTCCAGATCGTAGCGCATAGGCGACCCTCTCTCAATCGGGCATGTAGCGTTCGGCGCCTGCGGGCGGCTGCCACTTCTCGCGCGGATGATAGAACCGCCACACCTCGCGGGCTATCGCGCGGATCGCCACCTCGCCCTCGTTATCCGGCGTCCAGCGCGTGTCTTCTGCCTCCCTGGTATACACCGCCAGAATATACACGCCCGACGGGCTGAACACGATCCCCGTGTCCGAACGCGATTGATTGATCGCGCCCGATTTGGTGGCTGCCACCACCCACGGGGGCACACTGCTCCCGATGAGATCGTCGTAATACTGGTGGGCGAGGATTCGCAGCATGCGTTCACATGCGGCGGGTGTGCCCGCGCGTCCCGTGCGAATCGCGTCGAGCAGCTCCACCATCTCGTTGGGCGTACACATGCCCATGCCCCAGCGGTCGCGCAACGCTTTCAGTTCCTCGTCATCGGGCGGGTGCAGCATCAGCAGGCGCGTGTGCTTCAGCCCCAGCCGCTGCAGGTAGCGGTTCACCTCCACCGTGCCCAGCCGCCGCGCGAGCATCGCCGTCGCCGTGTTGTCGCTCACCGTAATCATCAGATGGATCAGCATCTTGACGGGCACTGACTGCTTCTCGCGATAGAACTGGAGCAGTCCCGCCCCGTCGCGCACATCGTCAGGCTGAATCGGGATCGCCTCATTATAGTTCAGCCGTCCCGCGTCGATCTCCTCGAACGCTTTCGCCATGATTGCCGTCTTGATGGTGCTGGCGGTGGGGAAAATCTCGTCGCCCAGCCGATGGATGCGGTGCTGATGGCGCGTGTGATAGAGGCTGTAGCCCATCACGCCGCGAAACCGCTCACAGATTGCGTCCAGCTTCGCCTTCAGTCGTGTCGGGTTGAGTGCCATCGTCAGGGAGATTGTACCCTGCCTGCCGATGGCACAGCAGAAAGTGGTCATGCCCGACATAGTAGTGAACGGAGTAGTCGGCGGGCTTGCACCAGACGATGCCTTTGGGCAGCCGTGCAAAGAACGGCTCCACCACGCGATGCGCCTCTTCCAGCGTGATGGGTTGACCGTCCCGACGCGCGACCGCGCAGTGCAGCAGGTCATCCTCGCCTTCGAACTGCACGCGATAGTCGCCGATCAGCCCGCCGAACCGCTGCGCCTGATCGAGCGCGATGGGTTCCGATCGCTCAAGCGCGTCCAGCACCGCCTCCAGAATGCGCCGGGCTTCCGCCTGCATGGTTTGCCTCAGTCCATCAGCAACCGTTGCCGAAATTAAACAGCACGGTCAGCAGGTCGGTGTCGTCCACCGTGTTATCGCCGTTGGTGTCTTCGGGGCGGGCGCCCGTGCTGCCGAAGGCGAACAGCACCCTCAGCAGATCGCCGTCGTCCACGCAGCCGTTGCCATCGACATCACCGCCGATTGCCAGCAGTCGGAACGGCAGCGCCGCTTCGCCGCCCGGTATGCCATCGCCTGTTGGCAGGCTCTCAAAGGTCTCACCGTCCAGCGCCAGACCGGAACTGGCTGAACGCACCGTGTCCCGCACGCGCAGGATATAGAGATCGGGCTTGAGCGAGCCGGCTGGCGTCAGCACCGCACGGCGATTCGCGCTTTCGTAGCTGAAACTCAGCGGAATGTTGCCGACCATGTTGCCCGACAGGCTGAAGTCGGCGGCGGTCGCCTGCACATCGGTCTGAAAATAGATTTTGAACTGTGCAGGCGACTGACTGAGCATGCCCATCGGCGGCTCCGTCTCCACAATCACGGGTGGACCGGGCTGGTACGCCTCCTGCGTCGCGTCCAGCTTCAAAATCCACTCGTCGGGGTCAAACTGCACCGCGCTCACTGTGCCGTTCACGGGCAGCACATAGTACTGGGTGGCAGCGCTGTTCCAGATGCGCAGGTCCCGATTCGTGCTGCCAATCGTGGCACGGATGCCGATGGGCATCGTGTAGATACCGTAGCCGCTGGACTGCACCTGACGGATGGAGAGCAACAGATAGTCTTTATTGTTCACGCGCGTGCTGCTCCAGCCCCAGCGGTAGCTCGGTGCGCCCACACCGTACACCCAGCGGTCGAAGAACCAGCGCATCGACGCGCCGTACACTTCCTCCGCGACAGCGATGAAATCGTCCGTGGTCGCGCTGTTGTATTCGAACCGCTGGCGGTAGCGACGCAACAGGTCAAAAAAGCGCGTGTCGCCCAGCACCCAGCGCAGCTGGTGCAGCACCCATCCACCTTTGCGATAGCTGAAGTTGGAATCGAAGATTTGATTGATGTCGCTGATGTCGTAGCGGTAGACGCTGCCGTTGACACTGGAGGGGCGTCGAGCCTGCATCGCAGCTTTGAGCGCGGGGAAGCCGCTGCTGCCCGGTTTGAACTCCTCCCAGAGCGCTTCGGAGTAGGTGGCGAAGCCCTCGTTGAGCCAGATGTCGTGCCAGGTGGCGCAGGTCACCATATCGCCCCACCACTGGTGTGCCAGCTCGTGCGCCGTCAGCGACTCGCCAAAGCCGCCCTGCCCCGTCATCGTCTGATGCTCCATCCCACCGCCAAACGGGAACTGGTAGATGCCATACTTCTCGTTGAAGAACGGATACAGCCCGAACAGGTCGCTAAAGGTGCCCAGCATCGGGATGCAGCGCTCCCACGCCGCGCGATTGCTGGCGGTATCGTTTTCGGGATAGATATAGAACACCACGGGCATCGTGGAGCCGTTGTAGGTGAAGGTGCGCGACCATGTATTGTAGTTGGTGGCGGCAAACGCCACCAGGTAGACCGTGATGGGATAGTCATGCCGATAGCGATAGCGCAGGCGATTGTTCGGCAGGTTGTCCACGCCCTGCAGCACGCCGTTCGCTGCGACCGCCATGCTCGACGGCACAATAATCGAGAGGGTGAGCGTCGCTTTGTCGGTGTTCTCGTCTTTGGCGGGCCACCAGGTGTAGGCATACCACGGCTCGCTCAGCGTCCACACAATGACCGCCCCCGAAGAGCGCGTGGTGAAGCCGAACGAGCCGAACCCGCGCGAAACGGGCGTGCCCTGATAGTCCACGCGCAGCTGGAAGGTCTCGTTCATCGTGTACGGTCGGTCGAAGTTCGCCCGCACGGTGGTGATGCTCTCGCGTGTGAAACCGATGGGACGACCGTCGAGCTGAAGCCCGGTGATGAGCAGGTTCTCACGCAGGCGGAACCGAAATGCATTCAGCGTGGGCTGCTTCACCACCACGGTCATGACGCAGGTGCCAATCACCTCCTGCGTGCTGGGGCGCACCTCCAGAGTGAGGTCGTAATGTTGCACATCGGTCAGATTCGGGTCCTGCAGCAGGAAGCTCGGTTCCCATATCGGAAAGGTTTCTGCCGTAAGCGGGGCGGAGCTATAAGCGCGACTGCAGTATTCATATCGTTCGCCTGCCCGGAGGGTCAGGCACAACGCCAGTGCTAACCCGGATGCCATAATCGCACGCATGGCGTTATTATAGCCCACAGCGGCTGGTCATCAGCACAGCTGGTACTCCGGGCTGGCAAAGATGATTTGCAGTGCACCGTTGATGATACTGGCGTCGTGCGATGCGAGCGCGTCCAGCCCACCTCTGGACTGGAGATATTCGATCAGCTTGCGACGGGTCTCCTTCTGCAGGCGCACATCGAGCGTCTGTTCCAGTCGGTCGACGAAGGTCTCCAGGCTGTCGGGCGCGGCTTCGCCGGCGAGGGTGGCGAGCGTGGTGAGCGCGGGGCGTGGGTTGCGTCCACGCCCGCCTGCACCGATCGCGGGTCCTGTCAACACCTGTGCGAAGCGCATGCGCTCCAGCATCGTACTGGAGCTGATCCATGCGGTGCCCCAGTCCCAGCCGGCGACGGAGGGCGGATAGAGCGGCGATTGTCCCATGCGGCGCATCCACTGCCCTGTCAGGCGCAGGAACGCCAGCAGCACGCGCTGTCCCGCCGCCGCGCTCAGGTTCACCTCGCGCAGTCGCTCGCCGACGCCCACCGCCCGCAAAGTGCCAATCACGAACTCTATCGGGCTTTTGATGCGCCGGCGGATCGCCCGCTCGCTCCAGAACGGCGCAGACAACAGCAGCTGGCGCAGCAACGCCTTAATCTCATAGCCCGATTCGGTGAATACCCGTGCCAGCATCGCGACCACCTTCTCGTCGGGCGGGTCGATGTCGTTGATGAAGTGGCGGTAGAACTTGCGGGCGATGAAGGTGGCGGTGGCGGGATGCTGAACCGCGATTCGCACGATGTCGTCGCCGTTGAAGTTGCCGCGTTTGCCCAGAAACACCTTTTCGCCCTCATCGTGCTGGACGCGATTGAACACGAACGCGCCCGTTACGCGGCTGAAGGTCCAGCCCGTGAAGGCGCGCGCTGCCTCCTTGATGTCCTGCTCGGTGTAGTTGCCGATGCCCATCGTGAACAGCTCCAGCAGCTCGCGGGCGAAGTTCTCGTTCGGCTTGCCCTTCACATTCCGGAAGCCGTCCAGCCACACCAGCATCGCGGGGTCGCGCGCCACCTCCAGCACCAGCGTCTGGAAGTTGCCCACGCCCAGCCGCTGGAAGAGCTGAATCTGCATCAGCATCAGTCGTCCGTCGTTCACTTTGGAGGCGGAGGTGGCGAAATGGTTGTGCCAGAAGAGCGCCATGCGCTCCTGCAGCGGGCGGCGCGTCACCAGCATGCGGTAGACCCACCAGCCGACGACCATCGGCGGCTGCAGGCGCGGGTTATCGCCCTGCAGCAGGCTCACAATCGCGCCGTCGTCAATCTCTTCTGGCTCCTGATCGTAGCGCAGTAATGCGTCGATGGTGCCCTCGACGCCCAGCGGCAGGTAGCGCTCCAGTTCCGTCTGGCTTGCGCCCAGCCCTGCCCGCCGCAACAGATGCGCTAGTCGCTCCCGCAGCGTGCTCTGCATAGCGTCCTCCTTGCTATTAGACGCCTCAAAAGAGAGAGGGTTCAATTTTGCGTGCGTGGACTGGGTTCATGGTATTTTGTATGCCTCCTGGAGTGCGGTTTGGTAGAGCGATTCTACAGGAGGTGCGCCCCTTTTTGCAGGTAGAGGTAGAGGCTGTGGAGGAGTGGGGGGTGGTATCGATGTGCTGGCGCATTTAGACCCACCCCTGAGGGTGTTCGAAAAATCCAACCAGAGGAAAGGCTGCCCCTTACCCCGACCCTCTCCCCAGCGGGGGGAGGGAGTCATTAGCCCCTCTCCCCCGCAGGCGGGGGAGAGGGTACGGGTGAGGGGGCTTCACTCAGGTCGATACTATGCCCCGAATTTTCGAACACCCTCCCCACTCCTTGACAAACGCCTCATGGATGGGGTATAATAGCACCAGCTGCCAAAATGCCAGCAGGCAGCACAAGCAGAGAGGAGGTCGCAACAATGCAAGGCAAGATGGTCAGAAGGATGCAGCGCGCCCTCCAGCAAGTTGCGCGGGGGGGGGGCGAACTGGTACAGCTTATTTAGAGTGTCCCCGCACATATCCAAGCGCGCAAACCAAACTTTTACGTGCCGAACCGCTCTTGCTAACCATGTTTCTGCTCTGTGCTACCCCCCTTGTCCATACCCAGAATCAGGCTACCGAGGGACGGTGGGATCGACTCTACTATTTGGATTCTGCTGGCAATCGACATGTTGTTGTCTGGCGTCGTAATTGGACGGAGTGGACCGATCAAGATCAGGAGCGATACGGTCCTTATGAAGACCAGTCGCAGGCGATATTTGCGCCCTCATATGCTTGGATGGATATTTACGGCGTGCATGCGGTGGTGCTTCCCTTTGTGGGCGATCCAGCTGCTCCTTATGGCTGGGGCTGGGTGATGCTGTGGGGGCTCGGAAGAGAGCGCCACGACCCGGAAGACGACAACCCTGAAGATGTAGATATTCCACGCCTTAACGCCTGGGAAGCAGAGCCAGATTTTTATCCACCGAATCGTTTTGTTAACCGTGCCGCGTTGACCTCGATCCTGCTGTGGAATCCCGCAGTCTTACCTGATGAGCCACCTCTCACCATGACTGATCGGAAGCATGCCTACGGTTATGTTCGTTATCTATTCGACCACAGTCAGGTTGGATCCCTTTTTGAGCGGACGCCATGGACAGTACCGGGGCACTGGCCTGCCTTCAACCTGTTCTGCAGTGGGCACGCCCTGTTGCCCAATGGTAGGCTGCTGGCTGTAGGCGGCAACATCGGGATGTACACACGAGATGATAGTCAGGGTACAGTAAGCGGGCATGGTGGATTGCGCTTAGTTGCAACTTTTAACCATGAAAACTTCCAGCCGAGCGATGTAAGCCTCGATCAGCCACTATGGAGCTGGCAGTGGGGTCTTTATGAACCGCGCTGGTATCCAAGCGTGGTGTCACTACACGATGGTCGTACCCTTATTGTGGGCGGTTGGCAGGTCGATCCGCCGGTGGCTCGCCGAACCCATTTTTACGAGTTCTACGAGCTGTGCACAGACCAGCTGGCATACTACGGTTGTTTCCGTATTCCGACAGAATATGTCGCTCTGCGTGAAAGTTATCCGCGCTTACTGATGGTTTCATATCGCGATAGTTTGGGTGCAGTGAAGGCACGCGTGCTACATGTCGGCTCCTATGACATCGAGAACGACGAAGCACGGCGTATTTATTACCTTGAACCACCATGGGACAGTCAGCCCAATGGGCTCATTACCTGCTGGAAACGCGCCAGCGTGCAACTAAGAGCTATCCGTATTCACGGTACGGCGGTGCTGCTCCCGAACTACATGGCGACTAATCCGCAAAACCTTGCCCAGCAGGTGCTCAATCAGGTAATGGTGTTAGGTGGTGGCTATGGCTCATCTGAGTGGGATTCCCAGTTCGGTGGCTATGTGCGCGATGCCCATTCCAGCACGGAGATTGTGAGCGTGGCGAACGACACGGGCGTCATCAGCAGGAGTGATGGTCCCACGCTGCAAGTGCAACGGGCGCATCTGAACGCGGTGTTGCTGCCCACAGGGCAGCTGCTAATAGTTGGAGGCATTCACGGACTGTTCCACCCAGAGAATCCTCCCGCAGTTTCTTCAGCCAACTGGCTTCACCCTGATCAGCTGGCACGGGAGTCGGAGTTGCTGAGCTGGACAGGGTCTGGCTGGATGTCGCGCTTGCTGGCGCCTGCGCCTGCCGATGATAGGGATAGCGACGGGATTGTAGATGGAGCAAGAGTGTATCACTCCACAGCCCTCCTGCTACCTGATGGGCGTGTGCTAACGGCAGGTTCATCAGTAAACGCCTGGGTGCGTGCTTCTGGCGGAGGCTTTACGCGCAGAGGCGTGCACAACTATGTGCCGACCATCTACTCTCCCCCTTACCTGTTCAAACCCGATGGGACACGGCGCGGCGATGCCGACCGTCCGCAGATTGTGAGCCTATCCGACACCGAGCTGAACTACGGGCAGCAGTTTGAACTGGAATATCGCTTAGCCGATGACAGTGCAGGCATCCAGAGTGCGGTGCTGGTGCGCCCCAGTTCGGTGACCCACTCCACCAACTTTGAGCAGCGACTGGTGCGCTTGCACTTCAAGCAGGAAGATCCGCTGATTCAGGTGACGGCGCCGTGGCATCCCGCGATTGCTCCACCCGGCTGGTATATGCTCTTTCTGGTGGATGAGAACAACACCCCGTCCAAAGCGGTGTGGGTGTATTTGAGCCCACTGTCGGTGTGTACATTGAACCCATCGACAGTGGAGTTGCAGCTGGAAGGCGTTGACCAGTTGAGCGCGGAGCAAGCCGCGGCGATGGAGAACGAACCCCTCACGCTGGAGTTTCGCAATCCTGCAACGGGCACAACCCTGCAGACCTTCACCCTGCCGATGGCACGCCCTGACAGCTCAGGGCAGGTGGCTTTAGAGGTATGGACCGACCTGCCGGCGGGCGGGTACGAGGTGTATGTGCGTCCCTATCGGTCGTGGTTGGGGCAGCGGGTGCGGGTGAACTGGCAGCCGGGTGGCCGGTTGCTCATTCCGTTGCGGAATGGGGATGTGGTGAAGGACAATCAGGTGGATTATGCCGACCTGGTGCTGGTGTTAGAGATGCAGGGTGCGACGGGTTTGAGTGAGGCGGATGTGAACGCGGATGGTGTGGTGGATGAACAGGATGCGGCGATAGTGGCGCAGAATGTGGGCGAGGTGGGTGATGAGTGAGCGTGCTTGAACTAACGGCAAGAGGTGATTAAAATCATCCCTGCGCAGATAAAGGGCGGTATAATTAGGAACGATTGCGAGGAGGTCAAAAGCGCTATGCGAAGCAAGCAGGCGAGATGGCAGAGGTGCTGGTGTGCATTAGTCGGAACACTGCTGTTGGGGCTGGCTTACCCTCAGGGGCGTCCGGATATCCTCTGGATGGCAGGGGGACATTCTGGAGCGTCTGTCGTTGCCTTCTCGCCCGATGGACAACTGCTCGCCTCAGGCAGCTTGGATGGCACTGTTAAGCTCTGGCGCCTGTCCGATGGAAGGCTGCTGCATTCGTTGAGAGGGAATGTAGAGTGGATTCAAGCAGTGGCTTTTTCTCCTGATGGACGCCTGCTGGCAGCGGGCGGTGAACACCACGACAGTAATGACGCTGGCGTAGTCGATCTATGGCAGGTATCTGATAGAAAGCGGCTGCGCACCCTGCGAGCGTATGCGAGCAGGATTCGATCAGTGGCTTTTTCCCCGGATGGGCGCTTTCTGGTATCAGGCGGCGAGCGTGGTCTGATTACTCGCAATCGCTCTTACTATCTGATAGGCAGCCTCGAAATGTGGCGCGTGTCGGATGGCGCCGCCGTGCGTGTAATCACGCTGCGCGAAGCCCCTTTAACAGCGGTTGCTTTCTCACCCGATGGACGCCTGCTGGCATCGGGCAGTAAAGACGGGACTGTTCGCCTGTGGCGAGTGGCAGATGGGAGTCTGCTCCGCTCTTTTACGACATCGCCTGGCGCATGGGTCGTTCCGGTAGCGTTTTCCTCCGACGGGCGCTTGCTGGCAGCAGCAAGTGGCGCAGTGGTCTACTTATGGCGGGTGGCAGATGGGGCACTGATTCGAACTCTGGCTGCGTTCACTGAAATTGGCTCACTTGCTTTTTCACCCGATGGGCAGTTGGTTGCTGCAGGGGAGTTGCAGGGCACGATTGATGTGTGGCGGGTGATGGATGGGGAGTTGGAGCGAGTGCTGGTGGGGCACGGACGGCCAGTGGTGTCGGTGGCGTTTTCAGCGGAGGGGCATTATATAGCGTCGGGGGATGAGGGGGGTCAGTTGCGGTTGTGGCGAGTGGCGGACGGTTCACTGCTGCGCATTCTCACTTACCATCAAGGGAGCATCAACTCGCTTGCCTTCTCGCCGGATGGGCGGTCGCTGGCATCTGGAGGCGGGCATTATGATGACACGCTTCGTGTGTGGCGGGTCTCGGACGGAGTGCCGTTATATACGCGTTTTGCGCATGTACGCGGGGTTAACACGCTCACTTTTTCGCCGGATGGGCAGTTGCTGGCATCGGGTGGCACAGATACATTCATTCATCTCTGGCGGGCTGCGGACGGTCATTGGATTCGTACTCTCACGGGACATTTCGGGAGCATCTTTTCACTCGCCTTTTCGCCGGATGGGCAGTTGCTGGCATCGGGGAGCGGTTGTTATCCTTCCAGTGAGCCTGTTTGTGACAGCACGGTCCGACTCTGGAGAGTGTCCGATGGAGCGGAGCTGCGCCAGCTTAATGAAGCGGGAAGTTGGCGCGAGATTTTTTCTGTTGCCTTTTCGCCTGACGGTCAGCTGCTGGCGTCAGGAGGTTTCGACAATGCTGTTTACTTATGGCGGGTGTCAGACGGAGCATTATTGCGCACGATCACGCTACCATCGGGCGCCTGGGTCAACACGGTTGCTTTCTCGCCCGATGGGCAGTATCTGGCAGCGTCAAGCTCTGGAGGCAGGATTCATTTGTGGCGCGTATCCGACTGGATGTTGCTCTATACTCTTACGGTAGAGAGCTCGCACCAGGAAATGATAGCCTTTTCGCCGGATGGACGCTATCTGCTCTCAGCTGGGTTTGATTGGCGTGTTATTAATCAATTTCTGGTTTTATCAGGCACAATCCGTTTATGGCGCGTGTCGGATGGGGCGTTACTGCGCCTTTATGACCAGGAAACAGGCGCCTCTGTTACTTCCATCCAGTTCTCACCTGTGGATACACGGATGTTCACCTATGGGCGTTTTGATGGCACGGTCGTGGTGGCGCGTTATCGCATCTGGGGCGATGTAGATGGCAACGGCTGTGTGGATGATTTAGACTTACTACGAGTGCTCCTCGCATTTGGGCAGAGTGGGGAGACTTTGCCCGAAGATATGGACAGCAACGGTGTGGTGGATGATGCTGACCTGCTGCTGGTGCTGCTCTACTTTGGGAATGAGTGCTAATGTTGGGCATCGCCCCCTACACAAGGAGGCAAATGGCGATGCGTCACGGGCTGTGGGCGAGCTGGCTACTGCTGGGGCTGAGCTGGGCACTGGCTCAACGGATTATTCCGTTGAACTATCCTGGCTCCGAAACCGAGCGCGCCTTTCTTTCGGGCAATGGTCAGGTGGTGGTGACCACCTATAACAGAGGGGGCGTGCATTATCCAATAGTCTGGCGATCAGAGACGGGCTGGCAGTTTTTACGAGCAGATGGGGGGCTTACCCACGACTATCGGGAAGCGCTTTCAGGTGGGGCGATGAACATCTCCTTTGATGGCTCTGTGGTGGTTGGAACGGGGCAGCAAGGTCCCTTTCGGTGGCGGCTGGGGAGAGGGTTGGAATATCTACCGTTGCCACCAGGCGCGCGCCTGGTAGGAATGCTGGATGTTGCGGCGGACGGACAGGTAGTCGCAGGGCAACTGTTTATTCCGGAAGGAGGTCGGGCGCGCTCAGCCATTGTCCGCTGGCATACCGATGGGCAGATAGAATTGATCCCGGAGTTACGGGGCACAAATCTAACCGCACTATCAGCAGACGGACGCGCTATTGTAGGGGACGATACCGAACGGTTCTACTTTGGTCAACCGTTTCGCTGGATAGAAGGGCGGGGTGTAGAGTACCTGCCAGGTTTTTCTGGCGGGACGGCACTGGCTGTTTCCGCCGATGGTCGCGTGGTGGCTGGGGAAGGCACGGCGGCATCCCTGAGCCGACAGGGGGCATGGCGCTGGGTAGAGGGAGAAGGGCTGGAGTGGCTATTCCCAGCGGGCATAAGCGTTTCAGCAGTGACAGTGATGTCATGGGATGGCACTATTCTGGGCGGTTTTTACTTTCCGCCAGGTGCCTATAGCAGCCTGTTTCGCTGGCGAGAGGGGGTTGGGGTTGAGGATTTGAACGAGGTGTATGGATGGCTATTGCGGGGGCGCTGGCAATCGCTCCACGATATATCATCCGATGGACGCTACTGGTTGGGCTCTGGCGGTGGTTACGGGCTGTTCCTTCTGGACACGGTGCCGGAGGTGTCGTCGGTGTGGGTGCTGGTGGGTGGGTTGGGTTTGTTCGGTGGATGGCGGTGGGGCGGGCGCAGGCGCCAGGGTCAGGGCTAACACCCATTGCCAAAATTGAACAGCACCAGCCGCAGGTCGGCATCGTCCACCGTGCCATCCTTGTTGATATGCTCATGGCGAGCATAGCTCCTGCCAGGTGTGCCAAACGCAAGCAGCACATTCAGCACATCAGCGTCATCTTACTACATTTAGGGTATAGGGGCAACGGATGCCCCTATGCCACTCTGGGCGTGGTGAGAAGCCAGTGGAGAGAGGTTTTTGGACAATCGCAGGGGTAGCCAATTCAGGACGGCATCGGGTACAATAAACATGGATGAAAGCGACGCAATCGGTGCCGACGGCAGGCAAGGCGCCCACCGAGCGCGATCCCGAAGTGTTCGCCACCGTTGAGGAAGCCATCGAGATTATCCGCAACGGCGGCATGCTCATCGTGGTGGATGACGAGGATCGCGAAAACGAGGGCGATTTTGTGATGGCGGCGGAGAAGGTGACGCCCGAAGCGGTGAACTTTATGCTGCTGCACGGGCGCGGGCTGCTCTGCCTGCCCACCGACGGCGCACGGCTGGACGAACTCAACATCCCGATGATGACGCAGGTGAACGCGCCCTTCGGCACCCCGATGGCGGAAGCCATCGACGCCCGCACGGGCATCAGCACGGGCATCTCCGCGTTTGACCGCGCCCGCACCATCCGACTGTTTGTGGACCCTGCCGCCAAGCCCAGCGACTTCGTGCGACCCGGGCATGTGTTCCCGCTGCGGGCGGCGCCAGGCGGCGTGCTGAAGCGAGCCGGGCACACCGAAGCCGCTGTCGACCTCGCCCGACTCGCAGGGCTGTTCCCCGCAGGCGTCATCTGCGAGATTCTGAACGAAGATGGCTCGATGGCGCGCATGCCCCAGCTGATTCAAATCGCCCGCCAGCACGGCTTGAAAATCCTCACGATTGCCGACCTGATTGCCTATCGGCGGCGCCACGAGAAGCTCATTCGCAAAGTTACGCCGCCTATCCATCTGCCCACCCGCTACGGCACTTTCAGCCTGCACGCCTATGAGAGCGAGGTGGATCCGAACCCCTATCTCGCGCTGGTGATGGGCACGGTGGACGACGGCGAACCCGTGCTGGTGCGCGTGCATTCCAGCTGCGTCACGGGCGACCTGCTCGGCTCCCTGCGCTGCGATTGCGGCTCCCAGCTCCAGCTCGCCCTGCAAAAAATCGGCGAGGAAAAGCGCGGCGTGCTGGTCTATATCCTGCAGGAGGGACGCGGGATTGGACTGCTCAACAAGCTGCGGGCGTACCACCTGCAGGATCAGGGGCTGGATACGGTGGAGGCGAACCGCGCGCTCGGCTTCAAGCCCGACCTGCGCGACTACGGCATCGGCGCCCAGATTCTGGTCGACCTCGGCGTGCGCAAACTGCGCCTGATGACGAACAACCCCACCAAAATCGCCGGGCTGGAAGGCTATGGGCTGGAAGTGGTCGAACATGTGCCCCTGATTGCCCCGCCCACCGAATACAACCGCCACTACCTGCGCACCAAAGCCGAAAAACTGGGGCACCTGCTGGAACTCGAAACCGAAGCCGATTAATCGCCCTGCTCATTTCTCGAACAGCCAGAGCCGCACATTGCGGTAGAGGCGGGCAAGCTCGCAGGCGCGGGGCGCGCCCAGCACGCAGGCGGCGGTTGCGAGGCTATCGGCGGTGATGCCGTCGGGCGCGCGAACGACCGCCAGCACCAGCCGTGTCAGCCCCAGCCCCGTGCGCGGATCGACGATATGCGCGTACCGCTTGCCGCCAATCTCCACGAACTGCTCCGTGCTGCCCGAGGTGGAGAGCGCGCATCGGCTCAGGCTCAGCACGCGCGGCAGCGGCGTCGCTGGCTCCTCGGGAGCAGGACGCGCCACCTCAATCTGCCAGCCGTTCTGATCGGGCGGCGGCTCGCCGACCACCAGATCGCCGCCCATCTGCACCAGCGCGCGCCGAATGCCGAACCGTTTCAGCGTGCGCAGCGCCTCGTCGCAGCCATAGCCTTTGGCGATACCACCCAGATCGAGGCGCATGCCGCTGACGGCAAGTCGGGCGGCGCGTCGGCGCAGACTCAGCTCCAGCTTGCGCCAGCCGACTCTGGCTCGCGCGGCGTTCAGAGTCGCCTCATCGGGCAGTTGCCCTGTGCGGCGCGCCTCCCGCCAGAGCTGCGTCAGGGGTCCCACCGTAATATCGAACGCCCCGCTGGTTTGCTGCGCCAGGCGCTGCGCTCGCCATAGCACATAGAACAGCTCCCGGCTCACCCGCACCCAGCGTCCGACGGCTTGCTCGCACAGGCGCATCAGCTCGCTGTCGGGGCGATAGTCGCTCATCTTCGCCTCCAGCTCGCTCAGGCGATGATAAGCCGCCCGGCACGCCTCCAGCGCCAGCGATTCGCGCCCGGCGTAAACCACCAGCCGCGCTTCCACCCCCATCCGCACCTGCCGATACTCAAACCGTTGCATGGGCAATCCTGTGGATGGCTGAAGCAGCGGTTCAGCTGCCAGACTGAAAGTTTACCCGCGAAAGACTTCTGCAGGGGTATACTGAAGGTGGTGAGAGGCGATGGCGACCGTGCCTTCTAAAGCGCATCCTCGCCCCCCGCGCAAGCGCAGGTGGAGCGAGGCAGATCTGCTCCGCCTGCCCGATGATGGACGCAAGTACGAACTGGTTGACGGGAGGCTCAGGGAGGTGCCCACAGGCGGACAGCATGGATGGCTGGGTGTGCGGCTCAGCGCCCGCATTCTGGCGTTGCGGGCAGAGAGCCTCTATGTGTTCGATTCCAGCACGGGCTTCCGCATGCGTGGGGGCAATATTCGTAGCCCCGATGTGGCGGTGATGCGGCGCGAACGCCTGCCCGACGGCAAGCCGCCTATCGGCTTCATCGACGGCGCGCCCGATCTCGCCGTTGAAATCGTCTCACCATCGGAAGACCCGCACGATTTACTGCGCAAAATCGGTGAATATTTCGATTCGGGCGCGCAGGAGGTGTGGCTCCTGCTGCCAGAGCGCAGAATGGTTCACCGCTATCGGGCGCCGCTGGAGGTGGAGATACTGCGGGCAGAAGACACGCTCACGGGCGGCGAGCTATTGCCCAACTTCGCTGTGCAGGTGAGCGAGCTGTTCGCCGATTGACAGGGAACAGCTCGCTCGTGTAGAATCGAGTCGTTGCGATGAGACGGCTGAGTCTGAGCGACTGGTATCGCTATCTGGAGAGCCAGTTTGTGGAGGAGGGTCAAACGCCCGCGCCGCAGGAGTCGCCGAGCCAGAGCGAAACGGCTGCGGTGCAACCTGCTGCTGAGCCGGAACGCCCGCCCGCATCCCTGATGCCCCTGTCCCCTGCCCGCGAGGTGGCGAAGCCATCGCCTGCACCCGTCGCGGCGGTGCCCGTGCGTGAAGAGGCGGAGCCGCTGCCCTCCACCGCTCGCGAAGCCTACGCCGTCATCTCCATTCGTGTGCCCGACTTTCTGGCGTTTGTGCCGCCGCTGCGCGAGGAGCTGGGTCTGCCCGAACCTGAACCTGTTCCGCCGAGCGGGCTTGAACGGGACGCTCAAGCCACTGCGAGCGCAGTTGAGCGGGACGCTCAAGCTCCTGCGACTCAGCCGCAGGTGAGCCGTGCCCCTCAACCCGTGCCGACTGCCGAGATTGCACCGCGCCTGCGCAAACGCCGCGCCCGACAAACCGACCCCGAAGCGCTCATCCCGCCCGAAATGGACGAAATCTGGGCGAAACTGCCCCGCTACCTGCGCTACCTGTCGGAGTGGACGGACGACAGCGTAACGGACAAGTATTATCCCGTGCGGGGTCGCGAGAGCCGCGAGGAACTGATTGCTCGCCTGACGGATCCCGTGCTGACGCTGGAGGAGGTCGCCCGCCTGCTGGGGGTCTGCCCCGCGACGGTGCGTCGCTACACCAATCGCGGCTGGCTGCGCCACTTCCGTACCGAAGGCAACCAGCGCCGATTCCGACTCTCCGATGTGGTGGCGTTTCTGGAGGAGCAGATGAAGCGCGTGCCGCGTGGCAGTCGTGCCCGACGCTGAGCCGTGCCGCAGGGAGACCCGCCGTGAAAATCGCCCTCTTCTCGGAGAGCTACCTGCCCTACCTGAACGGGGTCAGCATCTCCATTCGCATCCTGCAGGACGAACTGCAGCGGCGCGGGCACGAGGTGTGGGTCTACGCACCGCGCTTTCGGAACCACACCGACGACTCACCCTCTGTGCGTCGGTTCCCCGCCTTCTACACGCCGTTCGAACCCGACTACCCGATTGGCTGGCTCTACGCGCCGCGCCTGTGGCGTGAATGGCGTCAGCAGGGGTTCGATATCGTGCATACGCACACGCCCTTCTTTGTGGGCATGGCGGGCGCCAGCTGGGCACGGCGCACCCGCACGCCCCTGGTCAGCACCTTCCACACACTGTACGAGGAGTATCTGCACTATGTGCCCTCGATAGTGCCACGCGGACTGATACGGCGCGTGTTGCGCTGGCATCTGCGTCGCTACTATGAGGGCGTGGACGCGATTATCACGCCATCGGAGGTCGGCGCGGCGGTGCTGCGTCGCTATGGGGTGCGCAAGCCCATCACGCCCATTCGCAACCCTGTGCTGCCGTTCCCCGACCTCAGCAAAGAGCAGGCACGCGCCACGCTGGGCATCCCGAACGAGGTCTGGATGCTGCTCTATGTGGGGCGCATGGCGCCCGAAAAGAATGTGCATGTGCTGTTGCAGGCGATGCCGCAGGTTGTGCGCGAGTGCCCGAACGCTTACCTGTGGCTGGTCGGATCGGGACCCTCACTCGAATCGCTTCAGCAGCAAGCCGAAGCGCTCGGCGTCGGCGACCATGTGCAGTTCACGGGAGCGGTGCCGCGCGATCAGGTGTCGCTTTACCTGCTCGCTGCCGATCTGTTCACCTTCCCATCGGTCACGGAGTCGCAGGGGCTGGTGCTGGACGAGGCGCAGGCGGCAGGTCTGCCCTGCATCGTGGCGAACGGGGGCGGCGCGCCCGAAGCCGTCGAGTATGGCAAGTGTGGGCTTATCGTGGAGCCGACGCCGCAGGCGTTTGTCGAGGCGATTCTGCGCCTCACCCGCGATTCAAACGAGCGTGAGCGCCTGCGTCAGGCAGGTCTGCGCAAGCGCGAAACGCTCTCCGTGCCTGCAGTGGTGGATCGCATCATAAAAGTCTACGAACAGGCGCGTGAGACCTCCTCACCCGCACCCTCTCCCCCACATGCGGGAGAGAGGGTTCAGGCTCGCTGAAGGTCACTTCGCCAGGCGCAGGATGGCTTCGGCAAGGTGGATCGGGTCGTGGCGCACGAAGTCGCTCTCGCTGATAAAATTTCCAGTCACCACCCGATAGCCCATCGCGCGGATGCGATCCACATCGGGCACGACCATATCCTGCCCGCTGGCGCGATACCGCTCCAGCATTTCGGGGCTGGGCATGCGCGTGTTCACCAGCACATAATCAAACACGCGCCGACCCACATGCGCCTCGATCGCCCGCACATGGTCGGACGCCGTGAAGTTGTCGGTCTCACCGGGCTGGGTCATCACATTGCACACATAGATGCGGATGGCGTCGGTCGCATGCAGGGCGTCAGCAATCGCGGGCACGAGCAGGTTCGGTATGACGCTGGTGAAGAGGCTTCCTGGGCCCAGCACCACCACATCCGCCTGGCGGATGGCTTCGACGGCTTCGGGCGGCGCAGGCGGGTCCGGCGGTTTCAGATGCATGCGACGGATACGCGCGGGATAGGCGACAATCGCCGTCTCGCCCTCCACGCAGGCACCGTCCTCCATCTCGGCGAGCAGGTTCACATGGCTGAGCGTGGAGGGCAGCACGCGCCCGCGAATCGCCAGCACCTTGCTCATCTCGCGCACCGCCTGCTCAAAATCGCCCGTGATTTGCGTCATCGCGGCAATCAGCAGGTTGCCCACCGAGTGCCCGCCCAGCGTGCCCGATTCGGAGCGGAACCGATGCTGGAGCAGGGCGGTCATCGCGCCTTCAGCGTCGGCTAAGGCAATCAGGCAGTTGCGGATGTCGCCCGGTGGCAGGATGCCCAGCTCCTGGCGCAGGCGCCCCGACGAGCCGCCGTCGTCGGTCACCGTCACAATCGCCACGATGTTGGCGGTGTAGCGTTTGATACCGCGCAGCATGGTGGACAGCCCCGTGCCGCCGCCAATCACCGCCACGCGCTTGCCGTGCGCCATCAGCACATAGCGGGACAGCACATCCCACACGCGCCCGCTCACGCGCGGCTGCAAAATGTTCACCAGCGTGCGCCACGCCCGACGCAGCCCCCACCACCAGAGCATGCCACCAGCCGCAATCAACGCCATCCCAATCGCGATTCGAGCGACCTGCACACCCTGCGCGGTGCTCAACCGATCGCGCAAAAAGGCATCCAGAGCATTGTAAGCCGTCTCCAGCCAGCGCGACGGCTGACCCATCAACAGCACATAGACGCCCAGCAAGGCAATCAGCACGCCGACGCTGGAGAGCAGCAGCCAGCGCTTCACCCGAATACCTGGCAGTAGCCACCGCAGGCGCTCGTTGGGCATCTCACTCCTCACCTCGCTCGATATCGCGATGCTCCACGCTCACGCGGTAGCCCTGCCGCTCGAACCACTTCTGCAGGGTGTCCACCAGCACCACGGAGCGGTGTCGCCCGCCCGTACAGCCGATGCCTATCGTCAGATACGCCTTGCCCTCCTGCTCATACTGGGGCAGCAGGTGCTTCAGGAAGCTTTTCAGCTGCCTTATGAATCGCCGGGTCTGCGCGTCGCTCAGCACATAGTTGCAGACAGCGGGGTCGGTGCCAGGGCGGGGTTGCAGTTCGGGCACATAGTGCGGGTTGGGCAGGAAGCGCACATCGAACACGAGGTCGGCGTCGGCTGGAATGCCGTATTTGTAGCCGAAGGAGATGAGCCGGATGCGCAGCGGGGCGTGGTAGCCCACCTCGCGATAGAGGGCGCGAATGGTGCTGCGCAGCTCCTGCGGGCGGAAAAGCGTGGTGTCCAGCACGCGGTCGGCTATCGCGCGCAGGGGCGCCAGCAGGGCGCGCTCGCGCTCGATGGCGTCCGTGAGCGCCGTCTGCTGCTGGGCGAGCGGGTGCGGGCGGCGTGTCTCCTTGAAACGGCGCAGCAGCACCTCGTCCGCGCAGTCCAGAAACAGCACCTCGATGGGGCAACAGCTGGCACGCCACTGCTCGATGCGTGCCGCCGCCTCGTTTAAGGGTTCGCCCGCGCGCGTGTCGATGACCACCGCGACGCGCTGACCTTCGTCCACCCGCGCCTTCAGCGAGCCAAGCAGCGAGGGCAGCAGGTTATCGATGCACAGGTAGCCGATGTCTTCGAGGGTCTGCAGGGCGAGCGTTTTGCCCGCGCCCGACACACCTGTCAACACAATCCATCGCCCCCGACCCTTCTTCGCCATCCGCGTCTCATCTCCTGCTGGGCGCCAGCACCAGTATGGCAAGCATACCCTGAATCAGCCCTATCAGGGCGCCCTCCACCACGGCTGCCGTCGGGTTGCCCACCAGATAGCCTGCCAGCGCCAGCCCGCCCAGCTGGGTAAGCAGCCACATCAGCAGGATACCCCCCACAATCGCAATCGCCATCAGCGCGGCGCGGCGTGCCCGCCGCACAAACAGCGCCGCCGCGCCCGTCAGCAGCGCGACGGGCAGGCTCAACAGCGCGCTCACGCCCAGCGACTCCTGCCAGTACGGGCTGGGCTGCACATCGAGCGCCAGCACCACGCGCTCACCCCAGCTGTAGGGCGGCTCGCGGTCAACCGCCTCAGTTCCGTACCGCGACTCCAGCCGATTCTCCAGCCGCTGACGCAGCTGATCCAGTCCCCACAGCACCCCGAAGTGCGCCGCCGTCAGCAGCCCATACAATCCCAGCCAGAGCGCGAACGCTCGCAGAAAACGCGCTATCATAACCGGCTTATGAACGGCTTTCCTCCTCCTTCAGCAGCCCGCTCAGCAGCCCGTGAATGACGCCCAGCACCACCGAGCCGTAAAGCGCCGCCCAGAAGTTGCCCACGCGAAAGCCCAGCGGCGCAATCGCGAACACAATCCAGAACAGCAAAGCGTTCGCAATCAGCCCCGCGATGCCCAGCGTGAGACAGTTGAGCGGCAGCACTGCCAGCCGCACGACAGGTCGAACCAGCGCGTTCACCAGCCCTAAAATCAGCGCCATAACCGCCACATCGACCCAGTTCGAGCTGGGCTTCATATCCAGCCCCAGCGCCTGCCCGCTCCAGAAGGTCAAATAGAGCGCGAACCCAAAAACCACCCAGTTTACAATGAACCGTACCATCACTTGGAGTATACCCTGCAAGAATCCCTGTTTCGGCAGGATTCCCGGCGCCGTGCGCGTATTCTCCTGTCGCTCGCATCGCCCGAAACA
>JBBIJY010000029.1:0-32255 GCA_037445735.1 Armatimonadota bacterium
ACCCGCGACGAACGCCTCGCCCGCTTCCCCTACCGCTGCGCTTGCTGACGCAACGCGGACAATCAGGTCCTGCGGTTCTCCCTAACACCAATATAGGGAACGGGTTCCCGCCCCAAAGCCCGCCTCGTACCAGAGGCGATAGGAGCGCCCTGTCCGCGACTGATGGTGAGTGCTCGCCTGCGCGTGCGGTATAATGTTTACCATGCAGGATGAGTCGACGGTGGCTATGGGCGGTTCGGAGGCGCAGGCGACGATGCAGGTAAGCGCGGTGCCAGGCGCAACGCAGGCGATTGCTCCCGTGCAGTGCCCCATCTGCGGGCAGATAAACCCGCCAGGCGAGCAGTATTGTGTCGAGTGCGGCTTCCTGTTGAGCAGCGAGATGCCAGCGGAAGCCGCCGCGCCTGTGGAGGGCAGTTTCGCCCGTTTGCGCGACGCGAGCGGGCGCGAGTTCCTGCTCAAGGCGGGCGAGAACCTCATCGGGCGCGACCCCAGCGCCGATGTGCTGCTCAGTGACGGCACGGTCAGCCGCCGCCACGCCCGAATCATTATCGAAGAGAAGACCGCTTACATCGAAGACCTCGGCAGCACGAACGGCACGCTGCTCAACGGTCAGCCCCTCGCGCCCGGTCAGCGGGTTCCCCTGCCGCCCCAGGCGGAACTGCGACTGGGCAGCGTGCAACTGACGCTGGAACTCCCTGAAGGCTTCGAGACGCCCGTGGTCGCTGAAGAGGTCGCCCCGCCGCTGGCATATCTGGTCAATCAACAGGACGCCAGCCAGCGCTATCCGCTCTACGCGCGCCCGCTGCGAATCGGGCGCCGCGCCGGCAACGATATTGTGCTTCCTGACCCCTATGTATCGGGCACGCACGCCACGATTGAGATCGTGGGCAACGAGGTGCGCATCACCGATCTGGGCAGCACGAACGGCACCTTTATTGGCGACACACGCCTGACGCCCAACCTGCCCACCCCGGTGGAGCCAGGCGCGATACTGACGCTGGGCAAGAGCCAGTTCGTGATAGAGTGGGCTTCCGAACCATCGGAGTATGCAGGAGAGCCAGGTGAGGCGGAGGCAGAACAGTCGCAGGAGGCGCAGGACGGTGAGTGAGGCGCGGCGCGTTCAGACCCTGCTGGGCGGGCTGTTCATCGTGATTGCGCTGGTGGCGGTCGGCGTCGGGATATGGTTGCGCCTCACACGCCCGCCTGCACCGGTCGCCGAGCGCCCGCCGTCCAGCGTTCAGATTTATGTGCCGCGCGTGGATGAGCAGGGCGAGACACGCTACGAACCCAAAACCGTCTCCGTCGCCAGCGCCCCCAACGCCTATAATGCCGCGTTTGAACAGCTCATCCGGGAGACGCCTCTCTTCCCCAGAGGCACGCGCCTGATCAGCGCGACTCTAAAAGGCGATACGCTCGTGCTGAACTTCTCGGCGGAACTGGGCAGGTTTGAAGGTGGCTCCGATGCGGAAGCCGCGCTGGTGAACGCCATCACGCGCACCGCCGCCAGCTTCCCTGCCGTGCAAAAAGTGCAGATTCTCGTTGAAGGTCAACCCATCGACAGCATCGGCGGGCATCTGGACACCTCCCAGCCACTGCCCGTGCAGAGCAGCAACTGAAAGGTCGGCAGGAACGACGAACCCCGCGCCGAATCGTCTAAAGTGTTATGGCACGGATGACGCGAATATGGCTCGCTGGATTGACACTGATGGCACTGGGCATGGGCTTCGCATCGCCCCAGCAGAAGCAGCCTGCCAAGCCCGTCGCGACCATCACCCTCAACCTCAAAGAGGGCGACACGATCAGCGGCACAACAAAAGTGGTGGCGACGGTGCAGAGCGATAAGCTCGTGTTGCGCGTGGAGTTCTCGGTGGACGACATCCTGCGCGAGGTGGACGAAAGCACGCCCTACGAGTTCGAGTGGGACACCATCACCGACGCGGAGGGGGAGCGACGCCTGAAGGTGGTCGCCATTCTGGAAGGCAACCAGAATGTGATGAAGGAGATCAAGGTTCGCATCGATAACGGCGTGGACAAGGGGGCGAACTATCATTATCAGCAGGCGCGGGAGGCGTTCATTAATGGCAAGTTCGACGATGCGATACGGAGCGCGCGCATCGCACTCAAAGCCGATTCGAGCCTCAAGGATGCCCGAATCTTGCTGATTCAGGCGCTGTTGCGTCAGGGTCGCACGCAGGAGGCGGACGACGCGGTGGAGGATCTGGTGCGCCTGTTCCCCGACAGCATCGAGGGGTACGAGTTCCGTGTGGCGGCGAGCCTGCGGCGGGCGCGAACCGCGCGCAACGAACGGGAGCTGGTGCGCGAAGCCATCACCGCACGACGCAAAATGTACGAGCTGCGCCTCAAAGCACTCAGTGAGAACAACGCGCCCGACGCGATTGCCCAGCGGGCACGACTGCTCATCGCGCTGGGTCAGGCGGACAGCACGCTGCCCGATCTGGTCGCGCTCACCCAGCGGGAAGACCGCAACACCCGCTATCTGAACCTGCTGGCGTACGCCTATCTCTGTGCAGGACGCCTGCGCGATGCGGTGGTGACGGCGCAGACGGCGGTTCGACGCGGCATCGCCGACGATTATACCTATGCTATTCGCGGGCTGGCGAGCGGCATCCTGGGCGACGAACGCGATTCCCAGGCTGCCTTCGCCGAAGCCGAAAAGATCGACAAAGACTCGAAGGCGCTGCTAACAGCGCAGGCGGCGCTCGCAATGCTCGATCGGCGCCCCATCACCGTCGGGCGATTGACCGCGCGAGCGCAGGATTTGAGCGACAACACGCCGCAGGTCGCCTTCATGCGCTACTGGAGCTATGTGCTGAACCGCGAGTTCGACCGCGCACGCGACGCCTTCTGGCGCGTGCTGGACCTGGAGGCGCTGATGCCAGAAGCCTACACGCTGCGCGGACTGCAGAACATCGCGGGCGGGCTGGAGCCAGGCGACGAGCAGCTGCTGGAGGTGGCGCGCGGCTGGTTCGAACTCGCGCTCGAAGCCCGACCGAACTACGCGCCGGCACAGCTGGGCATCGCGCTCAGCTACGCCTGCGAGGTCTATGTGGCACGCCGCGATGGGCAGAAACCCTCCGATGAGGCGCTCAAGAACGCAGAGGAGGCGCTGAACAAAGCGCTCGCGATCACGCGCGACACGGCGTGGATGCAGGCGGGCGCGTCGTTCGTGCTGGACCAGATTGGCAAAGGGCGCGAGGCGGACCGCGCCATCCTGCGTGCCAGCCAGCTCGACCCGCGCCGCATCAACACCGTGCGCCCCCCTGACCCGCCGCGCCTGCTGGAAATCCTCTACTCACAGATGTTCATCCCCATCATGCCGCCGCCTTAGTGCTGCTCGGCGAACGCGCGTATCGCAAGCAACAGGTCGGGATTGATGTCGGTGGGCAGGGCGCAACCAGGCGCAAGGATAAAGCCGATTCGCCCTGCCTCCTCTAAAGCCGCCTGCGCCTGCGCGACGAGCTGCTCGCGCGAATAGCGTGCCAGCTCCAGCTCGTTCAGCCCGCCCATGACGCACCGCTGGAACAGTGGACGCCCCTGCGCGAGGCTCAGCGTGCAGGCGCGATCGCTCCAGCACACGATCGCGACGGGCGGCTGCGCCCATAAATCGGCATAGAGTTCGCCGTAGCCGTGCAGGTGCAGCACATTCAGCGGCGCGTCGGCAACCGCGTTCAGCAGCGCGCGATCCAGTGGCAGCAGATAGCGCTCATACAGCGCGCGGGGCATCGCGTCGGAACTCGCGCCGCTGAGCGCATAATAGACCCCATCACACACCCTGATAACTGCCTTCGCGTAGGCAACGAGATTGGCATGCAGAATCGCCAGCCCCACCTGCACCGATTCGGGCGACTGCTGCAAATGCTCAAGGAATCGACCGTCCGAGATGCGCGTGGCGTAATAGAAGGTGTTGAACACCGTCTCAACGATGGGCACATCGGGTGGCAGCTGCTCACGCAGGCGATAGAGCACCTGCAGGTGCGCGCCGAAATGTCCCTTATCGGGTTCCAGCGCGGGCAGGCGGCGCCAGTCGTCAGCGCGCTCTATCACAGGCAAATCGGGCGTCATCTCGTAGGGGATGTCGTGCATCACCTTCAGCAAATCGGGCTGATAGCGCTGCCAGAAGTCCCACTCAGCGCGAACCATGCCCTCGATGTAGGTGTGCAGCAGGTCGTCGCTGATGGGCGGGCGATACTCGGCATGGAGCTGGGGTGGGAACCACGGCTCGGTGCGGAAGTGGTACCAGAAGGCGAAGGGGAGCCGGTCGGTCGGCTGTGCTGCAACCGCTGCCTGAACGCGCTCGCGCGGAGTCATCAGCCTGCCTCCCCCTCCACCTCGCCGACCTTCAGCGTCAGCTCGCTGCGCTTCTCGATGCGCTCGATTTTGCCGTCCCGAATCCACACGATACGGTCAGAGATGTCGAGCATCTTCAGGTCGTGCGTGGCGGAGATGATGGTGACGCCACACTCCTCATTCAGGCGTTTGAGCAGTTCGATAATCTCCTTGCCCGTGCGCAGGTCGAGGTTGCCCGTCGGCTCGTCTGCCAGGATAATGGAGGGGTTGTTGGCGAGGGCGCGGGCAATCGCGACGCGCTGCTGCTGACCGCCCGACAGCTCGGTGGGTTTGTGCTGCAGGCGTCCGCCCAATCCGACCTTCGTGAGCAGTTCGATGCCGCGCTCGCGGGCTTCATCCGCGGGCACGCCCGCAAAAATCATCGGCAGAGTCACATTCTCCAGCGCGGTCATCACGGGGATGAGATTGAAGGTCTGAAAAATATAGCCGATGCGGTGGCAGCGCAGGAACGCCAGCTCCTGCGGGTCGAGCTGCGCCATGTCCACATCGTCAATGAACACCGAGCCGCTGGTGGGCTTGTCCAGCCCGCCAATCATGTTAAACAGCGTGCTTTTGCCGGAGCCAGAGGGTCCCATAATCGAGAGATACTCGCCCCGGTAGATGTCGAGAGTCACGCCATCGAGCGCGCGCACGATCAACTTGCCCATCTGATACTCTTTGACCACATCGCGCACGCGCACCACATATTCCGTTGCGCCGTTGGTTGTCGTCATCGCCGTTCTATTTATACTCGAACGGCGGGGGTTATCCTGCCTGCAGCAGCTGGAGCATTTCGCGGTCGAGTTTGTGTCCGCGCCAGGTTTCATAGGTAACATCGGCACGCTCGCTATCCAGGATGCCGAACGCGCCGCGGAACTCCCAGAGCGCCCAGCCCCAGCCTGCCTGCTTGAAGAGCGCGAGCAGGTCGCGCATCCATGCCAGCACCACGCGATGGGGCGTCTGATTGTACGCGCCGAACTCGCCGACCATCACGCCCACGCCTTTCTGCTCCAGCTGTTGCCAGCGGGCATAGAACGCCTCCCACAGGCGTTGTCGGTCCCACACCGTCTCGCCCTCGCGCAGAGGATATTCGGTGGGCGGCTCCCATCGGTCGGAACCCTGCACCCAGCTGGCTTTGTAGTGGGTGAGTCGGAAGGGCTGGTAGCCGCGCGTCGCCTGCGCCACTTTGAGATCGATCAGCTCGTCGGCGGGCGTCAGCCCCCAGTCGCGCCCGTCGCAGATGACCAGCCGCTGGGCGTCTTCCTTGCGAATCGCTTCCAGCACGCGCTCCACCACGCGCCGATGGCTCTGGGCGTCCACCAGCGAAGGCTCGTTGAACAGATTGAAGCTCAGCTGCCGATTCGGGATGCCCTGATAGCGGCGGGTGAACTGCGCCCAGTGGTGCGCACAGAGCTTCTGCGCCTCCTCGTCCCGCCAGAGATTGAACGGCTCCGGCGGCGAGGCGACGGTGTAGCCCGGCGCACGATGGAAGTTAATCTGTACATGGATGCGATGCTTCTCGCCGAAGCGCACCGCCTCGTCGATCTCGCGCAGCACCTCCTCACGCAGGCGATAGGGATTCTCTGCATCGGTCCAGACGCGATAGTCCATCGGCAGGCGCACAAAATTGAAGCCCAGCTCGGCAATCCACTCGAAGTCGCGCTCCTCAAAGCGACCGTTGCGCCAGTCGCGATGGAACTTGTTCTGCAGATTGAACCCGCGCCAGCGCGGCAACGGCTGCACCTTCGGCTCCAGTAAGCGACGCTGTTGCATGATTTTTTCTGTTCCCCACAACGCCGGGCTTTCCTGCCATCACGCCGCCGTTTTGCCAGAATCGCATCATTTTTGCTGATTCGGGTGGCTTTTCATGAAAATGTGTGGTATAATAGAGTGGAGATACGGAAATGGACGATTGTTTCTGTTTTCGCATCTTCTAAACCACTCCCCACAGGGGAAAGGAGACTGCATGATGCGTACGATACGGCGTTTGATGGAGTGGTTGCAGAGAGCGCGTGCGTATATTGCGCCGCTGGCGCTGCTGATGATAGCAGCCAGCCCCCTGATAGCAGGTGCCCAGGTGGACATTCGGGTTCGCATGCAGGGGCAACAGAACCCCGTTCTGATCGGCACCCTGCGGTGGACCGTCAGGATCAACCCCACTAACGGGAACGAGTTTATGACCGCCCGGTTCACCTTTGCAGGCGGCTGGGGCTTCCTGGACAACACTTACGACTTCCGCTGGTTCCAGATTATCAACGAGGATACCGACCCGAACCGACCGCGCACCGATCACGACAATAACCCGAACACGCCTTCGATTCAGCCGCCGGTGCCCTATACCGACCCTCCGCGTGGCGGCTGGGACTACAACAACGACGGCGACAATAACGACGCGAATGAGCCTGCTGACAACTCGCCGTACTATGAGGACGATGCAGGGTTCGGTGGTCCCTTTGATTTCGGCAGGTGGCACACCGAAGGTGTGGACAGCCGCTTTGAGGATGCACCGGGCACGGCTGCGGGGGAGCATGTGCTGTTCAAAACCTTCCTTGTGGCGGTTCGACACGGCAGCAACACGATAACACCCGGGCAGCAGGAGTTTGTAAAACTTGCAGGTTTCTCCTGGCGGCTGGACGGTGGCAGACCGCAGGACATCACCAAGCTGGGGCAGATTAATCCCGCCCGTGAGAAGCAGAAAATCATGCAGGCGCTGACGAACTCGGGCTTTCAGGGCTGGAACACGATCCAGCTCAGCGAGTTCACCTTCGTGCCCGAGCCTGCCTCGCTGCTGATTCTCGGTGTGGGGCTGGCTGGTCTCACGCTCCGTCGCAGGCGCCGCTGAAACCCCGCTGCAGTCTTACCTCTGGGGTTCCCCTCACTCTGGAGGGGAACCCTTTTCAGCTACCTCTTTACTCATCTGGTAGCCGCGCGTCGCCTGCGCCACTTTGAGATCGATCAGCTCGTCGGCGGGCGTCAGCCCCCAGTCGCGCCCGTCGCAGATGACCAGCCGCTGGGCGTCTTCCTTGCGAATCGCTTCCAGCACGCGCTCCACCACGCGCCGATGGCTCTGGGCGTCCACCAGCGAAGGCTCGTTGAACAGATTGAAGCTCAGCTGCCGATTCGGGATGCCCTGATAGCGGCGGGTGAACTGCGCCCAGTGGTGCGCACAGAGCTTCTGCGCCTCCTCGTCCCGCCAGAGATTGAACGGCTCCGGCGGCGAGGCGACGGTGTAGCCCGGCGCACGATGGAAGTTAATCTGTACATGGATGCGATGCTTCTCGCCGAAGCGCACCGCCTCGTCGATCTCGCGCAGCACCTCCTCACGCAGGCGATAGGGATTCTCTGCATCGGTCCAGACGCGATAGTCCATCGGCAGGCGCACAAAATTGAAGCCCAGCTCGGCAATCCACTCGAAGTCGCGCTCCTCAAAGCGACCGTTGCGCCAGTCGCGATGGAACTTGTTCTGCAGATTGAACCCGCGCCAGCGCGGCAACGGCTGCACCTTCGGCTCCAGTAAGCGACGCTGTTGCATGATTTTTTCTGTTCCCCACAACGCCGGGCTTTCCTGCCATCACGCCGCCGTTTTGCCAGAATCGCATCATTTTTGCTGATTCGGGTGGCTTTTCATGAAAATGTGTGGTATAATAGAGTGGAGATACGGAAATGGACGATTGTTTCTGTTTTCGCATCTTCTAAACCACTCCCCACAGGGGAAAGGAGACTGCATGATGCGTACGATACGGCGTTTGATGGAGTGGTTGCAGAGAGCGCGTGCGTATATTGCGCCGCTGGCGCTGCTGATGATAGCAGCCAGCCCCCTGATAGCAGGTGCCCAGGTGGACATTCGGGTTCGCATGCAGGGGCAACAGAACCCCGTTCTGATCGGCACCCTGCGGTGGACCGTCAGGATCAACCCCACTAACGGGAACGAGTTTATGACCGCCCGGTTCACCTTTGCAGGCGGCTGGGGCTTCCTGGACAACACTTACGACTTCCGCTGGTTCCAGATTATCAACGAGGATACCGACCCGAACCGACCGCGCACCGATCACGACAATAACCCGAACACGCCTTCGATTCAGCCGCCGGTGCCCTATACCGACCCTCCGCGTGGCGGCTGGGACTACAACAACGACGGCGACAATAACGACGCGAATGAGCCTGCTGACAACTCGCCGTACTATGAGGACGATGCAGGGTTCGGTGGTCCCTTTGATTTCGGCAGGTGGCACACCGAAGGTGTGGACAGCCGCTTTGAGGATGCACCGGGCACGGCTGCGGGGGAGCATGTGCTGTTCAAAACCTTCCTTGTGGCGGTTCGACACGGCAGCAACACGATAACACCCGGGCAGCAGGAGTTTGTAAAACTTGCAGGTTTCTCCTGGCGGCTGGACGGTGGCAGACCGCAGGACATCACCAAGCTGGGGCAGATTAATCCCGCCCGTGAGAAGCAGAAAATCATGCAGGCGCTGACGAACTCGGGCTTTCAGGGCTGGAACACGATCCAGCTCAGCGAGTTCACCTTCGTGCCCGAGCCTGCCTCGCTGCTGATTCTCGGTGTGGGGCTGGCTGGTCTCACGCTCCGTCGCAGGCGCCGCTGAAACCCCGCTGCAGTCTTACCTCTGGGGTTCCCCTCACTCTGGAGGGGAACCCTTTTCAGCTACCTCTTTACTCATCTGGCTTGCTGTGTCGAGCAGGTACACTCCATTCGATGCGTGAGGAGCTGGTGTGGACGGACGAGGGCGTATCGGAGAAGCCCTCGCCGTTGCGGGCGACGCTGGAGTTCATCGGCGCGCTCTGGCTGCTGCTGATTGCCACCCTGCGCGGGCTGCTGCTGGGTCGGCTGGAGGGGCGCGAATGCCTGCACCAGATGGCGTTCATCGGCGCGACCTCCGTGCCGATTGTCGCGCTCACCAGCAGTCTGGCAGGCGCCGTGATCACCCTCTACAGCACCTCCCTGCTGCTGCGGGTGGGCGGGAGCGGCTTTGTGGGCGGCGCGCTCAGCGTGGCGATGAGCCGCGAGATTGCGCCCATCCTCACGGGCATCATGATCACCGCCCGCTGCGGCTCGGCGATTGCCGCCCAGCTCGGCACGATGAAAATCACCGAGCAGATCGACGCGCTGCGGGCGCTGGGGGTCAGCCCGATTCAGTACCTGGTGGTGCCGCGCCTGCTGGCGAGCCTCGTGATGTTCCCTCTGCTGGGCGTGGTGGCGAACTTCGCGGGCGTGCTGGGCGGTCTGGCGGTCGCCAGCGCGCTGAATGTGCCGGCAACTGTCTACTTCCGCTCCGTGCAACTGTTCACCGAGCCGTTCGATCTGATTGGCGGACTCATCAAGACGGTGGTGTTCGCCGTGATTGTGATTATGGTGTGCTGTCAGCAGGGGCTTGGGGCACGAGGCGGTGCGGCGGGCGTCGGGCACGCCACCACGCGCGCCGTCGTGCTGTCGATGGTGCTGATCTTTGTCGCCAACTACTTCCTCGCCGACGCGCTGTTCGCCAAACGGTGATGGGCACAAAAGAGCAAGCCATCGTTCCTGCGATTGAGCTGCGCCAGCTCGCCTACACGGTGAACGGGCGCCCGATTCTGAAGGGCATCGATCTGCAGGTTGCGCCCGGCGAGATTGTGGCGGTGATGGGACCGTCGGGCTGCGGCAAAACCACCCTGCTCAAGTGCATCGCGGGGCTGCTGCGCCCAACCAGCGGCGAGGTGTATATCGAGGGAACAGAGATCGGGCATCTAAGCGAGCGGGAACGCATGCCCATGCGCCTCAAGCTGGGGATTGTGTTTCAGTACGCCGCACTGTTCGATTATCTGACGGTGTTCGAGAATGTGGCGTTCGGGCTGGTGCGCCATCGGCGGTTGAAGCGGGCGGAGGTGGAACAGATTGTGCGCGAGCGGCTGGCGTGGGTGGGGCTGGAAGGCGTGGAGCATCTCTACCCGTCGCAGCTGTCGGGCGGGATGCGCAAGCGCGTCGGGCTGGCACGCGCGCTCGCCCTGGACCCCCACATCGTGCTGTTCGACGAGCCGACCAGCGGGCTGGACCCTGTGAACGCCTATCAGATCGACACGCTCATCCATCGCCTGAACCGCGAGCTGGGGCTGACCGCCGTGATTGTCTCGCACGATGTGGTCAGCGTGTTCCGCACCGCCGAACGCATTTTGATGATGGACGAGGGTCAGATTCTGCTGGACGGCACGCCCGACACGATTCGCGCATGCGACCATCCGCAGGTACAGGCGTTTTTACGGATGGCATCGGCAGAGAGGCTGTGAACACGCTCAGCGGAACTCGAAATCGACCACCTTCCAGCCGCCATCGGTGGGCACCACATACACAAACGCCGTGCCGTAGTTCAACTCGCCCTGCACATGGTACTGGATACGCCAGGCGTCGCTCATGCGGGGATGCTTCAGCTCGGCAGGCGCCTGCACCGACTCCACCAGCTCCACTGAGGTGATGGTGCCCCAGCCGTATTGCTGACGCTCCTGCCACGCCTTTTTAATATCCTGCTTCTCTCTGGGGAGAGCCGATTTATCGACGAGCTGTTCCGCTTCCTGGAACTGATTTTTCGCCAGTGCGCGAATGAACTCATCGGCGACGCGCTGATAGGGCGGGCGGCGCATCTCGCCCATCACAGGCGCCAGCGCCACCAGCAGAAAAATCACCGCGATGCCCAGAAAGAACCACACCAGCCAGTGAACCCGACCTGCCGACCGCTGCATAGGTGCCTCCTCGCTTTATTTTACCTTGTACACCGTCACGCGCCCTCCAGGAGGAGAGCGGGAAGGAGAGGTGAGTTGAGCAGGGCGGTGCCGCGTCCTCACCAGATGCACGCCGTTGAGAAGTCGCTGGCGCGGATATATCTGGACGAGCGATTTTGCCTTTTTAAACCCATGCTCCAGAACAAAAACTGGCTGCGGGGGGTGGATTCGAACCACCACTACCAGATCCAGAGTCTGGCGTCCTGCCGTTAGACGACCCCGCAACACATAATGATTATACCCCCTTCACCCCATGCTGTGTCAAGCCTTGCCGAGGCTGTTCGAAAATTCAGGGCATCATATCGACCTGAGCGAAGCTCCCTCACCAGTGCCCTCTCCCCAGCGGGGAGAGGGTCGGGGTGGGGGGCGGAATTTTCGAACACCCTCCCAACCCCTTGACTTTTTTGTCAGGCGTCGGGTATATAATAAGGCGTTGATGGGCACTCGCGAATGGCGAGTGCTAATTTTATGCCCTATCGTGGTGGTGTCCAGAACTCACAACGAAGGAGGTGTAATAACAATGCTGAAACCTATCGGCGATCGTGTGGTGGTCCGCCCAAAATCGGCGGAGGAGATGACAAAAAGCGGTATCATATTGCCCGATACAGCGAAGGAACGCCCGCAAGAGGGCGAAGTGATGGCGGTAGGCACAGGGCGCATACTGGATGACGGACGGGTCGTCCCACTGGAAGTCAAGGTCGGCGATCGGGTGCTTTTCTCCAAGTACGGCGGCACCGAGATTAAACTCGGCAACGAGGAGTATATTATATTGCGCGAAGACGATATTCTCGCCATTCTGCAGGATTGAGGAGGTGAGCAACGATGGCAGCGAAGGAGATTCTGTATAATGAGCAGGCACGCCACGCGCTGGAGCGCGGAGTGGACGCCATCGCGAACGCGGTCAAAGTCACACTCGGTCCGCGCGGGCGCAATGTGGTGCTGGAAAAGAAGTTCGGCTCGCCAACTGTGATTAACGACGGCGTAACGATTGCCAAAGAGATTGAGCTGGAAGATCGGTTTGAGAACATGGGAGCGCAACTGGTGCGCGAGGTTGCGTCCAAGACGAACGATGTGGCAGGCGACGGCACGACCACCGCGACGGTGCTGGCGCAGGCAATCTTCAAGGAGGGGCTGAAAGCCGTTGCCGCCGGCGCCAACCCCGTCCAGGTCAAGCGCGGCATCGAGCGTGCCGTCGAAGCCGTTGTGAACTACATCCGTGAGGTCGCCATCCCCGTCGAGGGGCGCGAAGCCATCGAACAGGTGGCGACCATCTCCGCGAATGATCCCGCCATCGGTAAGGTCGTCGCCGACGCCATCGAAAAGGTCACCAAAGACGGTGTGATCACCGTCGAGGAATCGAAGGGCACGGAGACCACCCTCGAGATTGTGGAGGGCATGCGCTTCGATCGCGGCTACATCTCGCCCTACTTCATCACCGACCCGGAGCGCATGGAAGCCGTGCTGGAGGAGCCTTATATCCTGCTCTACGAGAAGAAGATCAGCGCAGCACAGGACCTCATCCCGATTCTGGAGCAGGTGGTGCGCGCGGGCAAGCCGTTGCTGGTCATCTGTGAGGATATGGAGGGTGAGGCGCTGGCGACGCTGGTGGTGAACAAGCTGCGCGGCGTGCTGCAGTGCGCCGCCGTCAAAGCGCCCGGCTTCGGCGAGCGACGCAAGGCGATGATGGAAGACATCGCCATCCTCACCGGCGGCACCTTCTTCACCGAAGACCTCGGCATCAAACTGGAGAACATCCGCCTGGAGCAGCTCGGTCGCGCCGAGAAGGTGATTATCGAGAAGGAGTACACCACCATCGTCGGCGGCAAGGGCAAGCCCGAAGCCATTCAGGGGCGCATCGCCCAGATCCGCAAACAGATTGAAACCACCGAATCGGACTACGACCGTGAGAAGCTGCAGGAGCGACTGGCGAAGCTGGCGGGCGGTGTCGCCGTAATCAAGGTCGGCGCTGCCACCGAGACCGAGCTGAAGGAGAAGAAGTCGCGCTTCGAGGACGCCATCCATGCCACCAAAGCCGCCGTCGAGGAGGGCATCGTGCCCGGTGGCGGCGTCACGCTGGTGAATGCCATCCGCGCGCTGGATAACCTGCAGGTGGAGGGCGACGAGCGCATCGGGGTCAACATCGTGCGCCGCGCGCTGGAAGAGCCACTGCGCCAGATCGCTCAGAACGCAGGCGCAGAAGGCTCCGTCATCGTGGAGAAGGTCAAGGAACTCCCCGCTGGACACGGCTTCAACGCCGCCACTGGCGAGTTCGTCGATATGGTCAAAGCGGGCATCGTCGACCCCGCCAAGGTGGCACGCACCGCGCTGGAGAACGCCGCGTCGATCGCCTCCATGCTGCTGACCACCGAGGCGCTGGTCGCCGAACTGCCCGAAGAGAAGGAGAAAAAGGCTTCCACCTCCCCCTACTGACACACAGACCACTCACCCCCCAATAGCCGGGGCTGAAAAGCCCCGGCATTTTTTTTTACTGGCTCTGAACCCTCAACGCCGCCCCCACCTTCGAACGCCGCCAGTAGAGATAGACACCGATCGCCATCACGGCTATCGCCGCCAGATGACCGTAGGTCCAGAAGCCCGCGATCGGCTCGGAGGTCGCGCCTGCCCGAAAGAACTCCACGATGAACCGATACAGCCCGTGCAGCATCAGAAACAGCGCGAACAGCTGCCCCTGAAAGCGGCGGCGCGGCTCCCGCCGAACCAGCACCACAAAAATAATCAGGTTCATCAGGGTTGAGTAGAGCTGGGTGGGATGCACCGACGTGCTGAGTGCGGGGAAGCGCACGCCCCACGGTAAATCGGTCGGTTGCCCGTAGCAGCAGCCTGCCAGGAAGCAGCCGATTCGCGCAATCGCATAGCCGAGCGCGAGCGACGGTGCCGCCAGATCCGCCACCTGCCAGGCGTTCAATCGGCGTCGCCACACCAGCCAGAGACCCATCAGCGCGCCCGCCGCAAACCCGCCAAAAAACGACAGCCCGCCCTCCCACACGCGCAGCACGCTCCACCAATCACCCCGATAGAGGCTCCAGTTGGTCAGCACATAGACCAGTCGCCCGCCCACAATCCCTGCCAGCACCATCGCGAACGACAGGTCATACACCGTGTCGCTGGCGATCCCGTAGCGGGATGCGGCGCGTGCGCCCCGCCAGGTCGCCAGCAGAATCCCGATTGCCCACATCAAGCCGTAGGTGTGCAGCGCGAAGTTGCCCCAGCGCACCAGATCGGGCATCATGGCGATTGCGCCTCCTCCGATTCGGCAGATTGCTCCGACTCCGCACGCGAGCCGAACAACTGCATCAGCACCAGCCCCACCAGCGCCACCGTGATCGCCATATCCGCCACATTAAAGACAGGCCAGAGCAGCAGATCGAACATGTCCACCACATAGCCGTGTCGCAGGCGGTCGATGAGGTTGCCCGCCGCGCCGCCGAACAGCAATCCCAGCAGCACCTGCACCGCGCGCGACGGCTTCGCCCGACGCAGGTACAGCACAATCCCACCCATCACGATCAGCGACAGCGGGACCGTGAGCCAGCCCCTGCCATCTAATAAGCCGAACGCAATCCCCGTGTTGTGCGTGCGCGTCAGATGGAACACGCCGGGAATCACGGGCAGGCTCTGAGAGGGGTGCAGGCTGCTCACAACCCACTGCTTGCTTGCCTGATCCAGCACCAGTACCGCCGCTGCCACCAGCCAGAACATGCCACCCAGAGGATACCCACTTTATGCCCGCTCCAGCGAGCGGCTGGTGCGGCGTCGTTGCGGACACGCCTGAACCTACTTCACGGCTGCCTTCTGGCGCAGACCGAGCCGAATGTTGAGAATCTCCACTCCCAAGGCGAACGCCATCGCGAAGTAGGTGTAGCCTTTGGGGATGTGGTAGCCGAAGCCCTCGCCTAACAGGTTGAAGCCCACCAGCAGCAGGAACGCCAGCGCCAGCACCTTCAGCGACGGATGCGCATCGATCAGGCGGCTCACCGTGCCTGAAAAAAGCATCATAAAGATAATCGCCAGCACCACCGCCGTGACCATCACCCACAGCTGGCGTGCCATCCCCACCGCCGTGATGACCGAATCGACCGAAAAGACCAGATCGATGAGCAGAATCTGCGCCACAACCGCCCAGAAGGAGAGAAACGCCCGCTTCACCGCCGGCCTGGAGGCGACTTCGAGCTTGTGATGAATCTCGTAGGTCGCCTTACCCATCAGGAACAGCCCACCGAGAATCAGCACCAGATCGCGCCCCGAAAAGGCATTGCCCAGAATGGTGAACAGCGGCTGCTCCAGCCTCATCAGCCATGTGAGCGAGAGGAGGAACAGCACCCGCAGGATCAGCGCGAGGCTCAAGCCCACAAAACGCGCCTTCACTCGCTGATCGGGTGGCAGCTTGTCCGATAAAATCGAAATAAACACCAGATTATCGATGCCCAGCACAATCTCCAGCGCCGTCAGCGTGATCAGAGCAATAATCGCTTCCATCGGGGCATAGTGTACCCGCTGTGGATGGGGTATACTTCTGGGTCAGAGGATAGCAAGCGATGGCAACGGTCAGAACAGGCGGGTTTATCGGGCGCCTTGTGAAGCGGGTTCAGACCTGGTTCAACGAGGTCACGGCAGAGTTGAAGCGGGTCGTCAAGCCGACGCCGCAGGAGACCACCCAGATGATGATGGTGGTGATTGGCTTCATTCTGATCGTCGGCGTCTGGTTCGCGCTGTGGGATGTGATTTTGACCAATCTCACCCATCGAATCGAGCAGTGGGTGGAGCGTATCGGCAGATAGGAGCGAGCGATGCGACGGGCATGGTATGTGGTGCGCACGCTGGTCGGGCACGAGAACAAGGTCAAGCTCGCGATTGAGAAGCGGGCAGCCGCGCGCGGGCTGACCGATCGCATCTTTCAGGTGCTGATCCCGACCGAGCGCGAGGTGCGCACGAAGGGCGGTAAGAAGCAGACCCTCTCGCGCAAAGTGTTCCCTGGCTATGTGCTGGTGGAGATGATTTTGGACGACGAGAGCTGGACGCTGGTGCGCACGACGCCGGGCGTCACGGGCTTCATCGAATCGGGCGGTAAACCCGTGCCGCTCTCGCCCGAAGAGGTGGAGGAGATTCAACGCTCCATCGAAGAGAGCAAGGAGCGCCCGCGCCTGAGCTACCTGCCCGGCGACGCCGTGCGCGTCACCGCCGGTGCCTTCGCCGACTTCAACGGCAAGGTCGAAAGCATCGACTACGAGCGCAATCGCGTCAAAGTCTTGATCAACATCTTCGGGCGGGAAACGCCCGTCGAACTGGAACTGGACCAGATCGAAAAGGTCTCATAGGAGGGATACAGGGATGGCAAAAAAGGTGATGACGGTGATCAAGTTGAACCTGCCCGCGGGCGCAGCGACGCCTGCGCCACCCGTCGGACCCGCGCTGGGTCAGGCTGGGGTCAACATTATGGAGTTTGTGAAGAAGTTCAACGAGCAGACGGCGAACCAGCGCGGCTCCACGCTACCCGTGGAGATAACCGTCTATGAGGATCGCTCCTTCACCTTCGTGGTGAAGCAGCCGCTGGCGTCGGACCTCATCAAGCAGGCAGCGGGCATCGAGTCCGGCTCGCCCAACCCGCTTCGCCAGAAGGTGGGACGCATCACACGGGAGCAACTGCGCCAGATCGCCGAACGCAAAATGCCCGATCTGAACGCCAACGATATCGAAGCCGCCATGCGAATCATCGCCGGCACCGCCCGCTCGATGGGCGTCGAAATCGTCGACTGAACACAGGAGGCAACCGATGAGAGGACGCAAAATCGCCAAACGACAGGCACATAGCGAACGCTATCTGAAACTTTTACAGCTGATCGACAAAACGCGCCTCTATTCACCCGAAGAGGCAATCCGGCTGGTGAAGCAGACCGCCACCGCCAAGTTCGATGAAGCGGTCGATATGGCGGTCAATCTGGGTGTGGACCCGCGCAAGAGCGACCAGATGGTGCGCGGCGTGGTGAACCTGCCGCACGGCACGGGCAAAAAGCAGAAGGTGATGGTGTTCGCCAAAGGCGAGCAGGCAGAGGCGGCTCGCGCTGCCGGCGCCGACCTCGTGGGCGCGGAAGACCTCGTGGAGCAAATCCAGAAGGGCTGGAAAGGCTGGAAAAACTTCGATCTGATCGTCGCTGCGCAGGATATGATGCCCATTATCAGTCGCATCGGCGGGATTCTCAAGGCGCGGATGCCGAACCCGAAATCGGGCACGGTGTCGCCCGACCCGGCGAAGGTCGTGAGCGACATCAAGCAGGCGTCGCGCGTGGAGTATCGCGTGGACAAGGCAGGCATCGTGCATATGCCCATCGGGCGCGTGTCGTTCAGCGAGGAGCAGCTCCTGGAGAACTTCGCCGTCGCGCTGAACGCGCTCCTGCGTGCCAAGCCCGCCACCTCGCGCGGACGCTACCTGCGCGCCATCACCCTCTCCAGCACGATGGGACCGGGCATCCCCGTCGACCCGAACCTCGCGCAGAAGCTGGCGGAGCAGGTGCGGTCCTGATTTCAGTCGCCCGTCGCGTTGCGCAGATGCTCAGCGGCGTCTTCGGGCGCGGTGATGTTGATATAGATGCCCGTGCCCATCTCGAAGCCCGCCGGTATCGACAGGCGCGGCACCAGCACCAGATGCCAGTGGAACAGTGGCTCGCGCTCAAGGTTAATCGGCGCGGTGTGAATCATATAGTTGTACGGCGGGTCGCCTAACAGCCGATGAAGCCGTTGCAGGATATCCTGAAGGATGGATGCGAACGCCTTCAGCACTTCGGGCGGCTCCTGCGCAAAATGGGACGCATGGCGCAGTGGCAGGATGCACACTTCGAACGGGAAGCGCGAGGCGAACGGCGTGAACGCCAGAAAATGCTTGTTCTCCAGCACCACGCGCCTGCCGAACGCGCGCTCCTGCTGAATCATATCGCAATAGATACAGCGGTCGCGATAGTCGTAGTGGCGGGCGATGCCATCGATTTTGAGCTGCACATCCATCGGCACCATCGGCAGCGCGACCAGCTGCGAATGGGGATGCTCCAGCGAGGCGCCCGCCGTGCGACCATGATTGCGAAAAATCAGCACATATTTGAAGCGGGTGTCGCGCTGGAGATCGAGCGCGCGCTCGCGATACATCCAGAGCACCTCCTGCCACTGTTCGGGCGGCAGGGTGGCGGGGTGCAGGTTGTGCGCGGGCGTTTCGATAATCACCTCGTGTGCGCCGACGCCGTTCATCACATCGTAGATGCCGAACCCCTGTCGGCTCAACTCGCCTTCACTGGCGAGCGCGGGATACTTATTCGGCACAGTGCGCACCCACCAGCCGGGCGTGTCGGGCGCACTGCCCGCTTCGCGAAAGGCGCCGATTTCGGGCGGGGTCTGATGCTCATTACCGGGGCAGAAGGGGCAGCTCTCCAGAAAGGCTGGCGGTGGCGGTGTGTCCGCCCCGTTTTTGCGAAAGTCGTGCGGGCGACGGCTGCGCTCCGTCGCGATAATCACCCATTCCCGCGTGACGGGATCGCGTCTGAGTTCTGGCATCGTCAAGATTATGCCATGTCGCGCCCTGTAATCTCATCGTTTCGGGTATCATTCTGGCGTTGCCGTTCGGCAATAGCGTAAAAAACCGACTCACACAAGGGAGGCGAGTAACGATGGGTGGAATCTGGAACAGAGATGGAGGTTTTTCAGGGAAGAATGGCGGGCGTGGGGCGGCGCTCGGCGCGCTCTGGCTGCTGGGTATGTCGGGCGCCTTTGCGAGCGAGGCGGTCGAACTACCGCCATTCGGCTCCACCGAGTACACCATTCTCACGCTGGTGCTGTTGATGGCGTTCGCCGCGCTGGCGTTCGGCGGCTACCTGTTCTTCTGGACCCTCAAACAGCCTGCAGGCACGCCCCGTATGCAGGAGGTCGCCGCCGCCATCCAGGCAGGTGCGAATGCCTACCTCAAACGCCAGATTCGCACGATGATCTGGTTCGTGATTCTGATCACCGTTGGGCTGTTCGCGCTCTATTATCCTGTGTATCAGCGCATCTATCCCGATGAGGCGTTCCGTCTGGCGTTCGGGATCGCCCTGGCGTTCTTTCTTGGCGTGTTCGCTTCGTACGGCGCGGGTTTCGTGGGGATGTACATGGCGGTGCGCGGCAATGTGCGCACGGCAGCGAAGGCGCTGACCACCTTCAAGGGCGCGCTGGAGACCGCCTTTCGCGCGGGCGCGGTGAGCGGGATGTTCACCGTCGGGCTGGGACTGCTCGGCGCGACCATCATCTTCCTGCTCTATCGTGAGAAGGCGATGTTCGTGCTGATTGGCTTCGGTTTTGGCGGCTCGCTGGCGGCGCTCTTTATGCGTGTAGGCGGCGGCATCTACACCAAAGGTGCCGATGTGGGCGCGGACCTGGTGGGCAAGGTGGAGGCTGGCATCCCCGAAGACGACCCGCGCAACCCCGCCACGATTGCCGACAATGTGGGCGACAATGTGGGCGACTGCGCAGGGATGGCTGCCGATGTGTTCGAGTCGTATGAGGTGACGCTGGTTGCCGCGATTATTCTGGGCGTGGCAGCCAGCGTGGTGCTGACCCCAGCCAGCGCGATGAAGCTGGTGATGTTCGCGCTGATGGTGCGCGGCGTGGGCATTCTGGCGTCGATTATCGGCGTGCTGGCGGTGCGGGGCGAAGACCGCGCCGACCTGAACCCGATGGCGCCCATCAGTCGCGGCTTCTGGGTATCCGCCGTGCTGGCCGCGCTGGGCAATCTCGGCGTCGCCTACTACTTCATGCAGGAGGTGCAGCTCAAGCCTGAGATGGGCGGCGCTGTGGTGGACTGGTGGCGATTCTGGCTGGCGACCGCGTTCGGGATTGTGATGGCGACGCTGATTGAGCGCATCACCGAATACTTCACGGGCACCGAGAAGAAGCCCGTCAAAGAGATTTCGGCGTCGGCATCCACGGGACCCGCCACGCTGATTATTCAGGGCTTCGCCTACGGGCTGGAATCGAGCGTGTGGGCGGTGCTCGCGATTGTGCTGGCGCTGCTCGCGCCGCTGTTCATCTTTCCGCCCGGCGAGTTCGCGGGTCCGATGCTGTCGTTCTACGGCATCGCGCTCACAGGGCTGGGACTGCTCGCCACCACTGGCTACATTCTGGCGATGGACACCTTCGGTCCCATTTCGGATAACGCGAACGGCATCTTCGAGATGTCGGGCGCGCTCAAGGAGCAGGGCAATCGCCCTGCTGCAGGTGGGCTGACGGGCGACCGTATCGTGCATCGGCTCGACTCGGTGGGCAACACCACGAAAGCCCTGACCAAAGGCTTCGCGATTGCCACCGCGGTGGTGGCAGCGGTGGCGCTGTTCCACTCGTTTGTGGAGGATTCGCGTCTGGTGGAGCTGATCCGACTGGCGGCGGAGCGGGCGCCGAACCTGCGCGATGTGTTCGGCGGGCTGCCCGTGGATGTGCCGATTGTGTTCATCGGACTGCTGATTGGCGGCGCGGCGCCGTTCCTGTTCAGCGCGTTCTCCATTATGGCGGTCGGGCGCTCCTCCTTCGAGATGATTAACGAGGTGCGCCGCCAGTTCCGCGAGCGACCGGGCATTATGGCGGGCACCGAGAAGCCCGACTACGGGCGCTGTGTGGAGATAGTCACGCGCGCAGCGCAGAAGGAGCTGCTCGGACCGGGCGTGCTGGCGATCGCCCTGCCGATTGCGGTCGGCTTCGGCTTGAGCATCGGCGCCACAGCGGTTGAGATTAACGGCACGCCCTATGTGCTGACGGGCGCACAGGCGCTGGGCGGCTACCTGGCAGGCGCGATTCTGACCGCCCAGCTGCTGGCGGTGCTGCTGGCGAACTCCGGCGGCGCATGGGACAACGCTAAAAAGCGCATCGAGGACGGCTTCCTGGGCGGCAAGGGCACCGACGCGCACAAGGCGGGCGTGATCGGCGATACCGTCGGCGACCCGTTCAAGGACACCGCCGGCCCCGCGCTCAACCCACTGATCAAGGTGATGAACCTGGTGTCGATCCTGATTGCGCCTGTGGTGATCCAGCCGCTGCCGAACTGGGTTCGCATCGCCGTTACCGTCGTGGCGGTCGCAGCGCTGCTCTTCTCGATCTACTGGAGCAAGCGTGGCTCAATCGCCGAGACCCTCGAAACTGAGCTGGGCTACCAGCTGACCGAGGAGAAGCACGCCGTCGCCGTCGGCGCCACCAAAGACGGCTCATAAGCCCTTATTGGCTATCCCTCACCCCTGTGCCCCCTCTCCCTCACTGCGGGAGAGGGGGGTTGACCGTTGCGGGCTATCGGGCGGGGTTGAGGGCGACGAATCGACAGGCTCCGATTCGTCATTCAGCGGCGTGAAAGTGTAGTAGTGGATGAGGCGTCCGTCCTCTTTCTGTTCGGTGCGGCGGTGCATCTGGAAGCGCACGGTTCAGCCCCCCCCGACGGCTTGCCATGCGAGCGCGGCACCGCCCAGAATGCCCGCGTCATCGATGCGTTCGGCAGGCACGATCTGGCACATCTCCAGCAGGGTGGGGATGGCGTGGTCGCGTGCGGCGCGGCGAATCGCGTCGAACAGCACCGCGCCCGCTTTGGCAATCTGACCGCCAATCGCCACCACTTCGGGATTGAAGATGTTGATGAAGCTGGCGACGGCGACACCGATATAGTAGCCTGTTTCTTCCCACACTTCGCGGGCGATGGGGTCGCCCTGCTCGCAGGCGTCGGCGACCAGTTTGGGCGTGATTCGGCTGGGGTCGCCCTCACACAGTTGCATTAGCAGGCAGCCGGGTGCGCGGTGACTCTTCTCGCGGGCGCGTTCGATAATCGCGTCGCGTCGGGCGAGCGCTTCGATGCAGCCGGTGGCGCCGCAGCCGCAGCGGGGTCCGCCCATCAGCACAATCGTATGTCCAAGTTCGCCTGCGCCGCCGCCTGCGCCCACCAGCAGAACGCCGCCCTGCCAGCGGGCGTTGCCCTGCACCTGCTCCTGACTCAGCACCACGCCGCCGCCGATGCCGGTGCCCAGCGTGAGCATCACCAGCCCCTTCGCCCGACCGCGCCCCGTGCCGTAGTAATACTCGCCCAGCGCAGCGAGGTTCGCATCGTTGCCCATGCATACGGGCAGCCCTGTCCTTTGCTGAACGGCGTCGCCCAGAGGCACCTCGCGCCACTCGTGAAAGAGACCATCGCGCCACTCGCCGAAGTTGGGCGCCCAGCGCACCATGCCCCGTATGCTATCGATGTGCCCTGGCACCGCCATGCCGACCGCGCCGATCTCGCGCTTTTCAACACCTGCCGACTGGATGGCGCCCTCTATGGTGCGCACAATCGCGTCGAGCGTGGCAGGGAAGCCTTCCTGCGCACGCGAGGGCTGTTGCAACGGCTCGCCCACTATTGTGCCCGCGCGATCCACCAGCGCCGCGCGCACATTCGTGCCGCCCAGATCGACCCCTATGACGAAGCGTGCCATCGCTAACAGTATACTCGCTGGTCAGGCGGTGCTGGCACGAACCGCCAGCACGGTCAGCACGCTGAGCGGCACCAGCACGCCCAGAATGAAGCCCACCACCATCGCCATCCCACCCTTGACCATTAGATAGGCAATCAGCATCAGGACGGGGTACTTCACCACTCCAGAAAGCATCAGCAAGCGCGGGAAGGCACGGCTGCCTGGCTGGGCGAATCGGCGTGCCAGCGCACTGTGGAAGAGAGTGATGGCGCCCATCGTCAGCGTGCCGGTCAGCAGTCCCACACCCGCGCGCGGCACGCCCAGCACGAGTGTCGCGATGAAACCGAGCGCGGCGAGCAGTGCGGTCAGGCGCACCGCGGAACGCACCATCCCTTCGGGTGAAGGCGTCTCTCTCACGGCTTGCGCTCCTGCTCCTCCTGCAGGCGATTGAGCGTGCGAATCATCTGGGTGAAACCCGCCACGATGCCCAGCAGCAGCAACCCGACGGTCAGCCAGGGCGTGGTGTGCAGCACGCGATCCAGCCACAGACCCAGCAGTGCACCCAGAATGATGGGACCGGTGAGCGCGAATCCGACCGAGAAGGCGAGCGCCATTCCGCGCGACGCCTCCAGCACGCGCGGCGCACGCGACGGCGCCAGATTCGGACGCTCGAACTGCACTTCGGGCACCTCGGGCAGCTCGGGCGTCGGCGGCAGCTCCGGCGGCTCGATCGGCTCGGGTGGCTCGCCTTCATCAACGCGCCTGATGGAGTCCGAATCGCTCATGGATGACTCTCACCGCCTTTTCCACTTCGCTTTCGGGAATGATGCAGGAGAGGCTCAGCTCCGAGTCGGCGGTCTGCCAGACGGGGATACCCTCCTGCAGCAGCGTCTGATAGAGCATGGCGAAGATGCCAGGCTCCTGACTGTAGCCGTGCGCGATGAGGGAGACCATCGTGCAGCCTTCGGCGACGCTGATGGGCACGGGGCGCAGTCGCTCGCCGCCCAGCCCCGCCTTGTCCAGCATTCCGCGCTGAATCTGGCACACTTCGGTGGGCTGCTCGCCGAACTGCAGCAGATAGAACACCGGCAGCCCGTTGGGGAGTGCGGAAGCCCTGCTGGCGCACTCCAGACCGTGTAACGGTATCACCAGCCCGTCGAGCGCGGTGCGCACGCGCTGCCAGTGTTCGCGCGAGAAGGCGATGCCCAGCCCCTCCTCATCCACGCCCACACCCTGCAGGTTGACCCCGATCCGCGCCATCAGCCGATAGATTTCCAGCTCCAGCAGCGCCTTATGCTCGGCGTAAGGGATATGGAAACTGAGATAGACCAGTTTGCCCGTGTGGGTGACGCCCGTGATGCGGCGGTGTCCCGATTTGAGCTGGGCGACCACGCGCGTGCCGGGCTCGTCGGTGAAGGTGCATTTGACCCAGAGAGGGATTCCGTAGTCCATCGCAATTTCGGCGGCGCGGGGGTGCAGCACGCGCGCGCCCTGGTGGGCGATCTCGGCAACCTCTTCATAGGTGATTTCGCGCAGGGTGGGCGCGTCGGGCACGAAGTCGGGGTCGGCGGTCTTCACGCCGTCCACATCGGTGTAAATCTCGACGGCTTCCGCCTGGAGCGCGGCGCCCAGCGCAGCGGCGGTGGTGTCGCTCCCGCCCCGACCCAGCGTCGTAATGGCGCCCCGATAGAAAATCTTATCGGGTCGCGTCACGCCCTGAAAGCCTGCCACCACGGGTATCCAGCCGCACTCCAGACAGCGCAGGATCGGCGTGGGGTTGATCTCCAGAATGCGCGCGTTGCCGAACTCCGAATCGGTGATGATGCCTGCCTGATTGCCTGTGAGCGCGACCGACGGATAGCCCAGAATGCGCAGTGTCTGCGCCATAATCACGGTGGAGATAATCTCGCCGCATGCCATCATCAGGTCTTTCTCGCGCGGGTGGGGCGGCACGCTGGGGTCTAACTGGGTGAGGAACTCCACCAGGGTGTCGGTGGCGTACGGCTCGCCGCGTCGCCCAATCGCGGAGACGACCACCACCGGCTTGCAGCCCATCTCCAGGCACTGAATCACCTTGCGGGCTGCCATGAGCCGATGCTCGTGCGTGTCAACGCTTGTGCCCCCGAACTTCAGCACCCGAATGCGCATGGCTACCCCCTGGTGGCGTAATGCACGGCTCGCTCGCGCAGGCGGAAGGCGCGGCGCAGTTTGGCGACCACCTGCGGCGCCTTGCTGGCTTCAATCAGGCAGGTGACGCGGTTGTGCGCGTCGCTGATCTGCTCGATCGCTGCGCCCGATTCGTACAGAATCTCGGCGATTCGCGCCAGCACGCCGTGCAACTCGCGCATGTTCTGCGCGAAGACGGATACCATCACGCGCTGGGGCTTGACCGTGACGGAGAAGCCCGCTTCCTGGAGCACGGCGCGGGCGCGCTCCATCTCGGTCGCCTGCACGCCGAAACTCAGCCCCTGCCGCTGCAGCTTAATCAAAAAAATGCTGATGTTCGCCTGCTTCAACGCGTTCAGAATCGCCAGCCGCTGCTGGGGCACATCGGACGAATCGGGCACGCGCACAAACAGATAAGCGACCTCCGGGGAGACCACAATCGCGCTGACCCCACGCTCCCGCTCAAAACTGACCCGCTCCCCAGCAACAGGAACCACCTCTTCCGGCAGCATCGCAGGAAGGAGTATACCCTACTGTTCATCACGGGCAGTGCCAGTCGGTAGCGGATGGTTCAGCAGCGTGCCGGCACAGGTGCTCGCTGTGGAAAAAGTAGGGTATACTCCTGTATGGAGGAGCAGACGACGATGCCGATATTGGGCTATATGGGCACACAGGAATGGTTGATTGTGCTGGTGATTGTGCTGGTGCTGTTTGGCGCCTCACGTCTGCCGGCGCTGGCACGCTCGGTAGGGGAAGCGCTCTCCGAATTCCGTCGCGCCACCCGTGTGGAGGACGAGAACGAGCAGAACGCTCGATGAGGGGAGTGAGCCATCCAGCGACTCAGCCAGCGCGGATACCCCTGCCCGAGCTTATTGCATGGCAGGGCATCCAGCTGTGGGTGCCACGCGGATGGTTCCTTAATGGCTTCAACGGCGACTGGCGCGAGGGTGTGCTGACAGTTAGCTCGCCCGGTCAAACGCATCTGGACATCAAGTGGGTGCGTACGCGGGCGCGCTCCGACCTGCGGTTCCACCTTCAGCGGTTCCTGAGGCGACTGGAGCGCGACGCACGCCGACGTGGCGCCCGTTTTACTGCCACGATGGATGCCGACGGCACGCACAGCATCCGCTTCCGCTGGAGCGGGCATGAGCAGGCAGTCGGGCGCATCCACCGCTGCCCGAAATGCCAGTGCATCACGCTGATGCAGCTGCGCTCCGCCTCGCGCCACGAGCCGCTGCACACGCTCGCCAGCGCGATTTTCGACTCGGTTCGCGACCATCCCGACGAGCGCGGGTGGGTCGCCTGGAGCCTGTACGGACTGACCACCAAGCTACCCGCCCGATTCCGACTGGAACAGCATGCGATTCTGACGGGTCAGACCCGCCTGGTTTTCCGCAGCGGGCGCGAGCAGCTGATTGTGGAGCGCGTCGCGCGCGCCCAGCAGCTGATGCGCGGCTGGGAGCTGCCCGACTGGGCGCACCACTGGCTCGGCTGGCACCGCTGGCACAGCAGAACCCACTGGCTGGAACTGGAGGGTCAACCCTATCTGCTTCTTGAAGGGCGCCTGCGCTGGCTCGCACTCCTGAGCGAAACGCTAACCAGCCTGCTGACCCTGCGCCGACCCGCGTGGCGACTCCACGCCGCCGCATGGCTCGACGAGAAAGCGAACGCCGTGTTCCATGTGCTGCACCGCAGCAGTCGCAAAAGCGAGCTGCTGAAAGAAATTATCGTGGCAACGGGATGAAACTGCTGGGGCGTTTACTGGGCGGTTCGCGTCGGGGCGTGCGCCTGCCAGCGATTGAGCGGGCAGAGGCGTTGCGCCTGCGCCCGATTCGCAATCCCATCGTGCGCTACGAGACCCTTGACAACGGCTGCACGGTGCTGATTGTGCCCCTGCGCCGCCGCGGGCTGATGCGACTGCTCTGCAGGATTTTCAGGCTACCCGCTGAACATCGCATCGAGCTGGATGAGACGGGCAGCACTGTGTGGAACCTGTGCGACGGTCAGCACAGTGTGGACGCGATTGCGCAGCGGCTGGTGCGCCACTACAAACTGGAGCGGCGCGAAGCCGAGTATGCGCTGTTCGCCTTTCTCAACACGCTGGTGCGACGCGGGTTCGTCGCATATACGAATCCATCTAACAGGCGCAGGAGGCGATAGACGATGAGCATGACCCAGACGGGCAGAGGCGCGATTCGCCGGCAGGTGCAGTTGCCGCTATCGGTGGCGTTCCGCATCAGCCTGCTGAACATTCGGGTGCGGTTCCTGCGCTCGCTGATTACGGCGGCGGGCGTGATGCTTGGGATCGCGCTCTTCGCTGCTGTTCGCAGTGCCAACCTCTACGCGCCCCCTGCCGACCTCAACGACCCTGCCGCGCTGGAGACCGCCACGCGCCAGACCTGGCTGGTGGTGATGAGCCTCGTGCTGTCGGCGGTCGGCATCACCAACTCGATGCTGATGGCGGTTGCCGAGCGCTTTCGCGAGATTGGCACGATGAAGTGCCTGGGCGCACTCGATTCGTTTATTGTGAAGCTCTTCTTTATTGAGGCGGGGCTGATGGGCGTCGTGGCGTCGGTGGCAGGCTCGGTGGTGGGCTGGGGGCTGATCACGCTCCTGACCCTGTTTCGGCAGGGTGTGGGAGCGATTACGGCGGTCAGCCCGCTGGCGTGGCTGGTGCTGTTCCTGCAGGCGATGGGCATCGGGGTCGTGCTGACGGTGGTGGCGACCATCCTGCCCGCCTATCGCGCCGCCAAAATGCCGCCCGCCGCCGCCCTGCGCGTGGAAGTGTAAGTAGCCCTTGACCTTTAGCCCGTCTCCAAACCCTACTCAGTCGATGAAATCTGCCTGTATCAGCAGGGGAAGAGGGTCGGAGTGCGGGTAAACTCTAACACCTCTCCCCAAAATGCGCCAGCACCTCCACCAGATCCCCCTCATCCACCACCCCATCCCGATTGACATCTGCATATCCCGTTCCACCAAACCCAAACAGCACTGTTAGCAGATCGCTATCGTCCACACATCCGTCTCCATTCACATCCCCTCTCCGCCAGGTGTCCAGCACATAGCCTGCTGGATACACATACCATGACTCGCGCCGCCGCCTACCTATCCCCACGATGTACCGTCCATCATCCGATATCCCGTTCGCGCTCAATAACCGCTCCCCCGGCTGCAATAAGCCTCTATACACCTCGTTCAGATCCTCCAGTCCCCGTCCCTCTACCCACCGCCATCCATACCGCTCATAACCTGACCGCTCCCCCACCACCACCCGTCCATCTCCCGATACATCCCATGCATAGTTGTTATCATCACCGCGCCCACTCCATGGCGCCAACACCTCCATCCCGCCCCACACCGTCCAGCGAAACGGTATCACCGCCAGAATGCTGTGCGGGACACGCGAGAGGTAGCCCACTCCCACCACCACCGTTCCATCTGCTGAGACCCCATAGGCAGTCGTCATCCGCGTGCCCGGCAGCAATCCCAGGCTCTCTAACCCCTCCTCTGTCCAGCGACAGGCGACCTCTCCTCCCTCCAGCGGATTTGAGGCATCCCCCACCACCACCGACCCATCCGCTGACGCTGCATACGCCATGCTCACCCAGCCCCCTGGAAACGGGGGCAGGTACTGCAATCCTGTCGCCTCCCGCCAGCGGAAAGCGATCGCATAGCCCACCCACCCCACCACAGTGGAGCCGTCCGCTGAGACTCCTTCGGCGATCCCCCCGCTGGCTATATTCTGCATCCCCTGCTCAGGTGTCCAGCGAAAGGCATAGAAAGCACCCCCCTGGACACCCACCACCACCCGCCCATCCGCCGAGACCCCCCGCGCCCAACTACCGGGGGGACCTATCCACTCAAACCCGCCCCACTCTGTCCAGCGGAAGGCTCCGCCCTCCACCAGCATGCCGACCACCACCGCTCCTGCTGGCGTGGAGGCGACACCCTCCATATAACCAACCTCATCCAACCAGATCAGGCGTTGGGCGGGTAAGGGAGTGACCAGCAGCCCTATTGCCAGCAGCCCGCTCCATCCCAGCTTGCACATTGCCCGTACCTCCGCTTGGGGAGCAGTTCCCCCCGAAGCTACTCGTCGCCTTGCATGCCCATATTCTGAGCGACAATTACCACATCCTGCTCATCCACGATGCCATCTGCGTTCACATCCGCTTCCGAAAGCCCAGTCGCACTCTGCCTCTCTAACACCCGTACCATATCTGCCAGGTTGACTTGATTGTCTTTCACCGCATCTCCGTTGTGCAACGGAATGAACAGCGCGCCATCCGGCTGCCAGTGGACCAGCATCCGTCGCCCCAACCACGACCGATAGGGATGCACATAAAGTTCATAAACGCCTGCCGGCAAGCTACTCCACAGGGGGAGGGTGACCTGTCCTGAACCATCGGGAGACACCATCGGCAGCGTGTAGGTGCGGACCGGCACACCTGAGAAGGGGTTTCTGAACTCAATTGTAAGAGGGGAATGCTCCAGCAGCATTCCCTGCTCAACACTCACCTGCTGTACTCCCTCCAACTCCACCGTTAGCTGCGTCGTGCCTGGCGAAAGAGGACATATAATATTCAATGGGAACCGGCACGCTTTGGACGGAACCCCTTCTTCATCAACCAGAAATAGCATATAGTAGCCCGGTGGGGCAATCCAAGGACTCCAGGGTGCCGTCGCATCCAAGTAATAACCGGTTTCGTCTCGAAACGCTTGGAAGTGGAGCCGCACCAGACGCTGCTCAAAATTAAACCCGTGAGCTACCGAACCAGTCCGCATCAGCACCACCGAGCGAATCGACGCCCCCGATACGCTCGGTTGATATTGTAGCCGAAGAACCTGTCCATAATCCTGAGACGGCCATCCAGCCGCTAAGATCCGGGGGCGTTCTTCGGGCAAACGCGGTGTGCCTTCTGCCCTGAACAGGTAAGGAGGCTCATAAATCAGCGGTACATAGTTATAGATCCGCTGCCCATTTTGATCCAACTCCGCTGTGCCAGCCACCAGCACCCGCCCATCCATCAACAGGAGCGCTGCAAAGGAGCCTACCCGAGCACCTTCTATAAGCCCATCTCCATCCAGGTCAGTTGTGGGAGGAGATGCCAGCAAATCCCAGCGCCCTAAGGTCGCTTCCTCCCAAGTGTATAACTCCGCTGCCAGCACAGTATCCTCTGGATAGCGCCACGGCTGACGAGACACGCCCCCCACCACGACTATCTGCCCGGTGGGTAGCAGTACCGCATTATGATAAGCACGCTTAGTGTGCATCAACGGGCCCGCCTGAATCTGGATGTCCGGCAGATTCCCCGTAGAGGGAGAAAAGGTCAAAACCTCGGTAGAGGCGTGCACCTGCCCCATTTCGTCATCATAACCTCCGAGCACCAGCACCCGATTCAACACTTGATCCTTCCAACCCATCGGGTTCTCCACAGGGTTCGCCAGCAGCACCGAATTACCCCCAATTCGTTCCACCATGCGAAGGGGTGCCCCATCAGGTTGATACCACTGCCATGTTCCAGTCAATATCCAGGTTGTTTTGCCAGGTCCTGTATAGGCAACATGCGCTCTAATCTGAGAAGCCGGGTCGTTATTATAGGGGTAGTAATAGGAGACTAAGTGCAGGCGCGGATAGGACCCACCGAGATCGCTTATAGCTTGATCAGGCAAGGGAAATGTCGATAGCCAGTTCCAGTTATTCGGGTCTGGATTCACTACCGAACACGCATCATAAACCTCAAAGGTGTTAGAGCGACGCTCCCCTACCGAAGTGCTATACCATACGCCGCCAACAACGAGGATTGCCTTCCCGCGAAATTCGGGGGAAGGCAGCATCAACACGCTGGGACCCCAGCGCGGCGCGGGTGGATCGAGCAATTGGGTGGGACGGTAGATGCCAACCCACATGTTTTGATGAACATTTGTGTCATTATAATTAAAATCCTTGAAAACCGTCAGGAGGCGTAATCCCACATAACCGATATCATCCTCCGAATCTGGGGTGCCGTGCAGAGTTGCATGTCCACCCACAATCAGCAACTCACCTGAGGGTAGATGCGTGTGCCCGCTGCCATAAAGATTATGGCCCGGCCAGTTATGTCGAGGTGAATTGTTTAACCGAGTAGCATCATTCAGTGGGTCATCAAAACGATACCGTACGTAGCCGTGTGTGCTACCTGGAACCGGGTTATTAGCCGGGAGTCGTGCATCTTCAGGTGTACGCCATAGCAACACAGGTGTCCACTGCAACTTATCCAGATACCCGGAAATCTCGGAATAGTAGGCAGGCTCCGCCTCGCGTGTAAATATTCGCTGGCTCTCTCCTGCAGGCAGCGCCCGCCCATGGCCCCACAGTAGCACCCAGCCGTGGCAAAAATCCTGATCTGGATCGGAATAATATCGAGGTAATAGGGCAGCCGATATCCCGTAAACGGCGTGCCAGTTCCGATCCCACGCCTGCCCTTCTGGAGCGTAGGCAATGCCTGCATCATCAATGTATTGTTGATCTGTGGGAAATCGACTCAGGTTCAGACGCCAGCGAGCAGGGCGGTTGTAGGTAATCCAGCTACCCGTCTCGTCCAAATCAAGATCCGGATAGAACCAGCGCCAGCGACCCTCTTGAGACGGGTTCTCACCTTGGGCCAAAGCGCGCATCGGAGTGGGAACATACAAGTTGCCAACCATCATAGCAAGGATGAGAATGAGACCACAGCGGTAGTGTAACACACAGGTTGAAGAGGGGTTTCGATATGCAGGTTTCGATATGCAGGTTTCGATATGCAAACAATGTGCCCCCCGTGCGCAACTTGCTGGAGAGCGCGCTGCATCATCCTAACTATTTGACTTTGCATCATTGCGACCCCCCTCTCTACTTGTGCTGCCTTCTGGCATTTTGGCAGCTGGTGATATTATACCCCATCCATGAGGCGTTTGTCAAGGGGTTGGGAGGGTGTTCGAAAAATCCTCTGAGTAGGGTATCCTCTCCCCTATGCACGCCAAAACCCAATCCAACACACGCACCCTGCTGGCAACCCTTGCCACCCTCAGCGTCCAACACATGCTCCGCCTCGCCCAGCAGTTCACCCAAGAACATCCCATGCCGCCCCGACGCGGACGCCCTCCGCGCTACCCGGAATACCTTGTGCTGGCGCTTGCCTTGCTGCAGGTGCGCGAACACTGGAGCTACCGCGCCCTCCAGCGCAAGGCACGCGAGCTGCTCGGAACCGACGCCCTGCCTGCGCTGGGCACCCTGTGCTATCGGTTGGCGCCGATCGACGACGCCCGCTGGCACGCCTGTTTGGCGTGGTTAGCGGCGCGGGGGATTGCCAGCGAGCGCGCCCGCGTGACTGAAACTCCAGAGGCGCCGCTGGTGCTGGTCGATGGCATGGGAGTAGGGTCCAACACGCTGTTTGACGCGCGGTATCGGCGAGGGGTAGAGATATGGCGGTTGCGCTCGCATGGGAAAGCCGTCGTGTTGGGGTACGGGCAAGGGGGCGTGGTGTGGGTCGTGGGGGCGTC
>JBBIJY010000030.1:0-28692 GCA_037445735.1 Armatimonadota bacterium
GCAATAACAGGGCTGGCGAGTGTCAGAGCCAGCCATCCGAGAATCCCCACAAGCATCGCGTATCGCATGGTGTTGACCTCCATACCTTCATTATGCATCGGGTGGGCGCGAATGTCAGCAATTTGCACGAAAATGCAACACTCTCTCACCTGTGTGCGGGGGAGTTATCCCGCCCTGAGTGAGGCGATGACCTTCTCAAAATCGGGGAAGCTGGTCTGCACGCATTCGACATCGCGGATCACCGTCTCACCCGATTGGGCGACCAGCCCCGCTATTGCCAGCATCATCGCGATGCGGTGGTCGCCATGACTCTGCACCTCTGCGCCCCTCAGGGGTGTGGGTCCGTGAATGCACAGTCCGTCGGGCAAGCACTCGATTTGCGCGCCCATCTTCCTCAGCTCGGTGGCGATGGCGTTTAGGCGGTCTGACTCTTTGACGCGCAGTTCGGCGGCGTCGCGGATGAGCGTTTCGCCCGTTGCCTGGGTGGCGAGCAGGGCAAGGACGGGGATTTCGTCGATGAGGCGCGGGATGAGTTCGCCGCCGACCTGCATGGCGCGCAGGGGCTGTGGGCGCACGCGCAGGGTAGCAACTGGCTCGCCCGCCTGCTCATCGAGCTGCTCCCAGCCCAGATGCACATCGGCAGCTGCGAGCGCCTCCAGCAGCCCCGTGCGTGTCGGGTTGACCCCCACGCCCTCGATTACCAGCTCCGATTCGGGCAGCATCAACGCGGCGGCAATCAGGAACGCTGCCGACGAGAAGTCGCCTGGCACCCGCAGCGCGCACGCCTGCAGGGTTTGACCCCCGCGCAGGCGGACGCGATGCTGACCGCTGTCACCCATCTGAATCACCAGCTCCGCGCCGAAGGCTTTGAGCATGCGCTCGGTGTGGTCGCGCGACAGGGATGGCTCCATCACAACGGTTGTGCCCGCCGCTCGCAGTCCCGCCAGCAGGATGCACGATTTGACCTGTGCGCTGGCGATGGGTGTGAGGTACTCGATTGCCCGCAGGTCGCCCCCGCGGATGGCGAGCGGTAATCGGCTGGCGCCCTCACGCCCATCGATCTGGGCGCCCATGCGCTGCAGGGGTTCCACGATGCGCCGCATCGGGCGCTGCCGCAGCGATTCGTCGCCTGTCAGCACACTGAAGATGGGTGCCGACGCCAGCACGCCCGCCATCAGGCGCGCGGTTGTGCCGGAGTTGCCCGCGTCCAGCACATCGGGTGGCTCCTGAAGCGGGTTGCGCCCGACGCCCCGAATGCGCCAGCGCGACTCGCCCACCCGCTCCGCCGACGCGCCCAGCGCCTGCACCATGTTCAGCGTGCGCAGGCAGTCGTCCGACTCCAGAAAGCCGTCGATCTCGGTGACGCCTTCCGTTAGCAGCGCCAGGATCGCCGCGCGATGGCTGATCGACTTGTCACCCGGCGGTCGCCACCTGCCGCGCACCCCACGCGCTGGCTGAATCCGCCACTCGCCCATCCCCTTCTCGATTCGCCTTCCGCAGCGGCTTACCTGTTCTGGATGGCGACGGCTTCAACGATGCCGTCGCGATAAACCAGAATCAGTCGGGGTTGACCCTTCAATCGCGCGGGCAGCACGGCAATTAGCTGACCCCGCTGGGATACCTGCGCCCCATACCAGCGATTGGCACGGTACTGCACAAGCCAGACGCCTTCGTCGCTGAACCCCTTGCCTAACACGATTTCGCCTGCGCCATCGCCATCATAATCGCCCGCCCACAGAATCTGCCGGTCTTCCAGCACCGGCATGTTCCATCGGGAGGGATCTGTCGACGCTGGCTCGGAAAAGCCTGCCAATACGCTGTATATATTTCGCGCGGCTGTGCCTGCCAGCCGACGGAAGAGGAACTCCTTCTGTCCAGTCCGCGTGTATGCCACGCCGTCAGGGAGCTCCACTGCGCCCGAAGGAAACTCGCTCAGCGCTTCAGGAAGCGCACTGGTGAACGCTTTTTGCTGGAACTGCCCGTTTTCGAAGCGCAACACATGCCAGGTTTGATTGGCTCTGGTCTGTGCTATGATATCCGCTATGATAATCTCGGTTTTGCCATCGCGGTCGATGTCCTTGAACCAGAGATGGGCAGTTCGTCCGATAGGCGCTCCCCATGAAGCAAGCTGCCGAAATGCGCCCTCCCTCACCTGATAGAGGGTCAATCGCAGAGGAGGTGTCGGGGATGCAGAGAGGGGATGCTCAATCACCAGTATCTCGCTGCCTGGCTGTCCATCCATTTCCAGCAGCATCGGCTCGCCGCTCCCGATGAGGAGCCGCTGCTTCGTGCGCGAGGTTTCCAGATAGCTCTGCCTGGCAGAAACGATGCGTTCGGGTTTGCCATCGCCATCGATGTCGGGGAGCGACTGCGAGACAACGAGGGTGCCGCTGCTGCGCAAGTAGGCGAACGCTCCTACCCCCACCCCTGTGAAGACGGGAAGTGCGGCATGGCTCACGGGCGGCTTCGTGCTGATGGAGCGCAGTTGCCATCGCCCGCTGGCGTCCAGCTCCAGCCATGCATAGCGCCCCGATTGAGTGAGCAGAACGGCGTCATCAATCTGCCCATCCAGGTCGGTGTCGGTCCAGGCTGCATCGTGTATCCGCTCTGTCTGTAGCGGCGGGATGGACCGCACTTGCCAGTGCTCGCCTGCGCGTGTCAGCAGGGCGATTTGCCCCGTGTTCACATCCCAGCCAATCAGCTCGCGTGGGAGGGGCGGATTGCCTTGCTGGATTCAGGGGATTGGTTTTTGCAAATCTGTGTGAGGGGCGGAAGGCGACAGCACGAAGAGAGGCATCGGCTGCGGCTCCCCGCGCAGGTTGTGCCAGACGGCGCTGTGCGGCATGCCCGCCTTCTGCCAGTCCAGATAGAGCGCAATCACTTCAGGTTCGCCATCGCCGTCCAGATCGCTCAGGCAGCTGGCACCCATCCAGACTGACCCTCTGGGCACAGGCGGGAATCTGCCCAGCGACTGGCGCTGGATTGTGAGCGCGGCGTAGGGGGGCGGCGGTGTGTAGAGCTGCCAGCGCAGAAACGCCATCAGCCCCAGCAGAGCCACAATCGCCACCACGATCCACGGCGCATGTTTGCGCATCATTATTCCCTCTGCTCCCGTAAGCGGGCGAGCGGAGCCAGACATCCCGCTCGCCCACAGCCAGGGATTAGGGGCTTAACATCCGCTGCCGAAGTTGAACAGGACTGTCAGCAGGTCGGCGTCGTCCACCACGCCGTCGCCGTTCACATCTTCGGGCAGCCCGCTACCCGTTTGCCCGAAGGCGAACAGCACTGCCAGCAGGTCGGCATCATCCACACAGCCATCGCCGTTCACATCGCCTTCAACACCCGCGAACACCCGCACATCGGTGAAGTTGGTGTAGCGCAGGCTGGAGGTGGTGCGACTGCTGGCATTGAGGGTCGGATCCTGACCGTACTGATTCCCCTGCGGGATGACCAGTGCCACATAGCGAATCCCGCTCTGCCCCGACACATTCAGCGTGGCGTACCAGAGGTCGTTGGTGGGATCCTGATAGAAGGCGATGCCTGCCGAGTTATTGCCGCTGAGAAAATTGATAAACGTCTGCGGGCACTCGCCGAAGGTGTTGTTCGTGTTCGGGTCCCACTGGCACACCAGTGGGATCGTGCCGTTCGCCACGCTCAGCGTGCCCACCAGCGTCCATTCGGGATTGCCCACAGGGCTGGCGGACGGGTTGCTGTCGGTGCTGGCGACATACACATCGATTCGGGCGGGCGCCGCCGTGTCGGAGAAGGGACGGGTTTTGGTGCCGCTCGATTTATGGATCACATCGCGCACATCCCAGGTCCACACCTGGATTTTGCGCACATTCCAGCCGCTGGGGTTGCTGTCGTCCAGAGCGTACTTGATCCAGACGGTTCCGATGGGATTATGGTCACCTGCCAGGCTGTTGTTGGTGTAGGCGCCGCCCTGTCGGAACAGATAGCGCGGGACGGTGAAGGTCGCGGGCCAGCCCGCCTGCACCAGCGAATCCACGCTGGTGATGGTCACGCTGCCGGTGTCGTCGCCCTGCCCGAAATCGGGATCGTTCAGAAGGGCGTTCTGAATGGTGTAGGCAGGCCAGAAGCCGTAGACCTCGGTATTGGTGGAATCTGAAAAGTTGCGTCGGCTCCACTCCAGCGGCAGCTCGCTCGTGTTAATTTGTGCCAGCGCGTTGGTGGCGCGCACCGTGCCCTTGTTATTGCCCAGCACCTGCTGGGCAGGACTGGCGCATAGCAGCGCTGCCACTGTCAGAATAAGTGTGCCTGTTCGTATCATCGTCATCAGCCTCCTTTTCTGGGGTGTCCCCATGAAAAGTATACCCGCCTGCCAGATGTCGCAGGGGCGAACTGGTTCAAACAATCCAGCAACCCAGCAATGCCCCCATTATAGCGCTGGCTTACCTGCGCGATGGTCGCCTGCTGGGCGTGGCGTTGAGGCGCGAAGCGAACTATGACTACCGCCTCTGGCTCTGGGATGTGCTGGGCAATCGCGAGTACCCCACAGCGGTGCTGGTACGGGACTGGTGGGGTATTCTGGCGCGGTTTTCACCGAACGGGGACAAGCTCCTGCTGAGAGCGACCGATGGGGAGAGTTCACGCCTCATGCTGGTCGAGGTCGAATCGGGGCAGATGCTCTGGTCGCAAGTGGTGGACTTCCGTGCGGATGCCTTCGATTTCACTGCGGATCAGCAGGGCATTCTGCTGACTGGTCCTACGGACTGGAGCCGTCCATCATTTCTGCAGCTGCGCTCCGCCGCAACAGGCGAGGTGATACGCTCACAGACTTCGAATCGACTGGACCTCTCTGGCGTGGTTACGCATCCGAACCAATTATGCCTTCGTGGGACGCGAGGGCGGCTCATGGATAGGCATCTGGGACTACACAACTGGCGAGTGGATAGGACGCCTGGGCAAATACGGACCTCTGTCGGTGCTGGACTTCGTGTCGGACAAGCGTCTGGCGATAGCCAGTGGGCGGGAGCTGTACCTGCTGAATGTGTCGGATGGAACCGTCGCGTTCCACCTGTCGGCGCCCTCTAATATAACAGGCGGTCGGCTATCGCCTGATGGGAGCCTTTTTGCGCTGGTAACAACTGGTGAGGTCATCCTTTACCGTTTGCCCGAATGGTCGCTCTGGCGGCGCCTGCCCGGTTCAGTGTCCAGCTTCGATTTTTCGCCGGATAGTCGTTATCTGGCGACGAATCTCCATGTCTGGCGTTTATCGGATGGCGCATCGATGCTCAATCTCCCAGAGGGAGTTGCCAGCGTCACCTTCACCCACGATGGGCGCTGGCTGCTCGCAGGCTATTCCTACAGGGTCTGTCATGATGAATATTGCTGGAATGAATGGCACACAGCGGGTCATTTCCAGCGATGGGCGGTCGATTCATGGCAGATGGTGACGGAAGCGCCAGCCGCAGGAGGTGTCGTTGCGCTTGCTGCGCTGCCCCGAAACCGCATGCTCTTTGGACTGGTCAATCGAGCGGCTGGATTGAGGTATGGGATACGCGCGGCGAGCTGGAGCTGAGAGACCCGATTACCAGCACTCTCTACACCAGTCAAGGGGGTGGTCTACCCTTAGGAGCGGTTTCATCTCGCACGGGGCGCTACGCGGTGCTATTACGCCTCCGATACTATAACTACGCGGGCGATCTCGAGTTCACGCGCACCGTCGGACTGACACTATGGCGCTTGCAGGGTGATACCGTGAGTGTATCCTATACCTATCCCGATTATCAGTACGATGTGATTATCGGCGATGAGATCGATCTGCTCTCCAATCAAGCCAGCCTGGCGATAAGCCCCAGCGAGCGGTGGATTGCCTTCTCCAGCGGCGCGCTGGTGGTCGTGCGCAACCCGCTTTACACGCCGTATGGCGATATAGATAACAGCGGCTGCGTGGACGACGGCGATCTGCTCACTGTGCTGTCAGCGTTTGGCAGCACGAACGCCGCCGCCGATCTGGATGGGAATGGCGTCGTGGACGATGGCGACCTGCTGATAGTGCTGTTCAACTTCGGGCAGGGCTGTTAGCTGCGCGTTTCTGTCAGCCCTGCCGGTGGGGTATGCTCTGGGGTGGCATGGAGGGCACGCTGACGGAGGCAGGACGCGCCACCCTGTTAGCGGTCACCATTCTGGGCGTGCGCGTGCATCGGGTGGGGATGCAGGAGACCCTCGATTGCATCGAGGGCTGGATTCGCGAGCGTACCCCCCGCATGGTGATTACCGCCGACGCGAACGCGCTGGTGCTGGCACAGGACGATAGCGAGTTTCGGCATCTGCTGGCGACGGCGGATCTGGTCACGCCTGATGGGTTCGGCTTGCTGTGGGCGGCGCGGCGGTGCGGGACGCCCTTCCCGGAGCGCGTGCCGGGCGTGGAGCTGGTGGCGCGACTTGCCCAGCTCAGCCACGAACATGGCTATCGGCTCTACTTTGTGGGCGCGGCGCCCGGTGTGGCACAGCGCGCCGCCCAGAACCTGCTTCAACGCTTCCCCAGCGCCCGAATTGTGGGCATCGACCACGGCTACTTCACGCCCGAACAGGAGCCTGAGGTTCTGACCCGCATCCGCGCTGTCCAGCCCGATGTGCTGCTGGTCGGGATGGGCATGCCGCGTCAGGAAAAATGGATTGCTCGCCATAAAGACCAGCTGGGCGTGCCCGTGTCGGTCGGTGTGGGTGGCAGCTTCGATGTGTACGCCGGCGTGGTGAGGCGTGCGCCCCGCTGGATGCAGCGTTACGGGCTGGAATGGCTCTGGCGGCTGCTGCAGGACCCGCGCAAAATCGCCAAAGTGCGCAACCTGCCCCGCTTCATGTGGCGCGTCTGGCAGGAATCGAGGCGATAGGGGATAATAATACACCCGCCATGCGAATCGTTATCGGTCTGCTCGGTTTGATGGTCGCGCTGAATCTGGCTTCAGCACAGCTCAGCCGTGAGGAACGGCGCGAGGGCTTTCGCCCCCTGTTCAACGGCAAAGACCTCACGGGCTGGAAGGTGTACGCCGGACCCGACTGGCGCGTGGAGAACGGCGAGCTGGTCGGACCCAGCCAGAGCGCCGGCTGGATCGGCACCGAAGCCGAGTACGACAACTTCATCCTGCGCGGCGAATACTGGATCGACAAAGGCGACACACATGAATCGAACAGCGGCATCTTCATTCGCGCCCAGCGCACAGCCACCCCGTGGGTCGATGGCTACGAGATTCAAATCAGCCTGCAGGACCCCAATAACCCCACAGGCAGTATCTACGGGCGCGTGCCCACCAATCTGGAGCGCATGCGCGAGGTCGCGCCCGAAAAGCAGTGGAACCGCTTCGAGATTCGCTCCTGCGGCAGCCGCATTCAGGTCAGCATCAACGGCGAGATGGTGCAGGACGCCGACCTGCACGAGTTCTCCAGAGGCGTGATCGGCTTTCAACAGCACCATCCGGGCGTGACGGTGCGCTTTCGCAATATCCGCATCAAACCGCTCAAGCCTGGCGAGTGCGACGAGGGCTGGCAGCCACTGTTCAACGGCAAGGACCTCACGGGCTGGTTTGCAACGGGCTGGGCACGCTGGGAGGTCAAAGACGGCGTGCTGATCGGACAGGGCGGGATGGGACACCTGTTCACCGAGAAGACCTTCCGCGATTTTGAGCTTCGCGCGATGATTCGCATTCGCTCCTTCCGACCAGAGCAGTTCAAGCCGAATAACGGCATCTATTTCCGCGCGAAGCCGAACCCCACGAATCGCGACAGCTGGCCCGTCGGCTACGAGGCGCAGGTGTTCAACCATATCGAGAATCAGCCTTTCACGGGTTCACTCTATCATCAGGCACGCGCCAGCCGGCTGCTCACCCGCGATGAGGCGTGGTTTTCGATGCGCATCGTGGCGAAGGGGGATCATATCCAGATTTTTGTGAACGGGCAGAAGGTGGTGGATGTACGCGACCGCGAGTTTCGGGAGGGGCACATCGCCATTCAGTGCCACGACCCGTTCACGATTGTGGAGACGCGCGATCTATACTGGCGTCCACTCTGAAAAAAAACAGATCAGCCTTTCAAAAGCTCCAAAAACTCGTCTACTGTCAAACCAGCATTCCGAATTAACGCTCTGAGCGTGCCAACCGATAGCTCTTTATGCTGGGGTACTGAAAGATTAACAGGCACGCCCGGTTTGGTCAGAATTACATGGCTGCCGACTTGACCGACCACCTCCCATCCCGCCTTGCGAAACGCCTTAACGGCTTCTTTACCCGATATGTTCGCCAGACGCGCCATTTTTATTTATTCAGATAACCAGCAGAACGACCGATTGCTTTTTGGAGCGTCGCTTGTGAGCCTTGATTGCTTTCTGATCCTCAGCCCAGAGCCACGCTTGAATGGCTTCGCGGATATTCGCCAGTGCCTCTGCTTCATCCCTGCCCTGCGAGACGCAACCTGGCAGCGCGGGACATTCGGCAACTATCCAGCCGTCTTCCGCCTGTTCCAGCACGACATGAAAGGTCATGATGCTCACCCGATGTTGATTATACCTTCATCCTTCGTCAATGGTCAGCACGATTTTGCCGAAGAAGTCGCGGCTTTCGAGTTTTTCGTGGGCGGCGCGGGCTTGAGCAAGCGGGAACACGCTGTCCACCACCGGCTTGAGCTGTCTCTTCTCCACATAGGGCAGCAGCTTTGCCAGCTCCGCGCGGGTGCCCAGATAGGCGCCGTAAATCTCCAGCTCGCGGCTGAACAGGTAGCGGATGTCGAACTGCCCTGTCTGACCAGTGGTGGCGCCGCAGGTGACGAGCCGCCCGCCTTTGTTGAGCAGGCGCACGCATGAGTCGAACACCGCCTGCCCGATATGCTCGAACACCACATCGATGCCCTCGCCTTCGGTCCTCTCTTTCACCGCGCGCCACCATTCGGGTTCGTTGTGGTTCACCGCGGCGTCGGCGCCCAGCTCCAGCGCGCGCTGCATCTTTTCCTCGCTGCCAGCGGTGGCAATCACGAGTGCGCCGCGCAGTTTGGCAATCTGGATGGCGGCGCTGCCCACGCCGCTGCTGCCACCCATGATCAGCGCCCACTCGCCCGGTTGCAATCGCGCCCGATGGATGAGCATGTGCCATGCGGTCAGAAACACCAGGGGCACTGCCGCCGCTTCTACAAAGCTGAGCGTGGTGGGCTTGGGCAACAGATTGCGCGCGGGCACGACGATATACTCGGCGTAGCCACCGTCCCGATGCGCCCCGATCACCTGCACCTCCAGACAGAGGTTCTCCCGACCCATGCGGCAATAGCGGCACTGCCCGCAGCTGACCAGCGGATACAGCACCACCAGGTCGCCCCGGCGCCACTCTTTGACACCTTCGCCCACCTCCACAACCTCGCCAGCAATATCGCTGCCCAGGATGTGGGGCAGTGGCGTGTTATAGGCGGGAATGCCGTTGCGCACCCACAGGTCTAAATGATTCAGCGCACAGGCGCGCACCCGTACCAGCACCTCGCCTTTCTGTGGAACGGGTTCGGGCACATCGGTCTCGTAGACCAGCTTTTCTGCCGTGCCAAACTCATGAATGCGAACCGCCTTCATAGCCCCTATGATACCCGCTACGGGGTACACTCTGACCTGTGGAGGAGAGAGATGGCAACGACCACTTTACCGCGCTGGGATATGAGCGTTGTGTATACGGGGCTCGATTCGCCCGAGTTTGAGCGCGATTTTCGCGCCTTTGCTCGCGCGATTGACGAGCTGGAGGGGCTGTTCGATGAAGCCCGAATCGATCGGATGGAGCAGCCGCTGCCGACGGAGGTGGCGGTGCAGCTGTTTGATGCGCTGACCCCGCGCTATAATGCCCTGAACGAGCAGGCGTGGACGCTGAACGCCTATATCTACAGTTTCGTAGCGACCGATTCACGGGATGAGTTTGCGCAGGCGCGCTTGAGCGAGATGGAGAAGCAGATGGTGCGCCTGTCGAAGCTGGGCACGCGCTGGGTCGCCTGGGCGGGCACGCAGGATGTGGATGCGCTCATCGAGCGTTCCGAACAGGCGCAGGCGCACGCCTACTGGCTGCGTCGCTGCCAGATTGCCGCCCAGCATATGATGTCGCCTGCTGAAGAGGCGCTCGCCGCCGAGATGCGCCTCACCGGCAGCAACGCATGGAGCAAGCTCTACGGCAATCTCACCTCGCAGATCCTGGTGGAGATTGAACTGCGTGGTGAGCGGCAGACGATGCCCATCAGCATGGTGCGCAATCTGGCGTTTGATGCGGACCGCGCGGTGCGGCGCACTGCCTATGAAGCCGAGCTGCGCGCGTGGGAGCAGCATGCTTTGCCCATCGCCAGCGCGCTCAACAGCATCAAGGGCGAGACCCTCCTGCTGACCCGCAAGCGCGGCTGGGCGTCCCCACTGGAGGAATCGCTCTTCCGCAGCGCCATCGACGAGGCGACACTGGAGGCGATGTTCACCGCCGCGTACGAGGCGTTTCCCGACTTCCGCCGCTACCTGCACGCCAAAGCGCGGCTGCTGGGCATCGAGCGGTGCGCGTGGTACGACCTGTTCGCCCCTGTCGGCAAAGAGCCGCGCGCGTGGGACTACACCGAAGCGACACAGTTTATTATTGAGCATTTCGCTACCTATTCTGATAAGTTGAGCGCGTTTGCGGCGCGGGCGTTCCGCGAGAACTGGATCGATGCCGAGCCGCGCCCTGGCAAGCGCGATGGCGGTTTCTGCATGCGTTTGCGCCGTGATGAATCGCGCATTCTGGTGAACTACAAGCCCGCCTTCGGCGCAGTCAGCACCTTAGCGCACGAGCTGGGGCACGCCTATCATAACCTGTGTCTGGCGCCGCGCACCTATATGCAGCGGCAGTTGCCCATGACGCTTGCCGAGACCGCCAGCATCTTCTGCGAGACGATTATCCGTCAGGCGGCGTTGCGCGATGCTGACCCCGAAGAGCGCATCGCGATTCTGGAAGGCGCCCTGCAGGGCATGTGTCAGGTGGTGGTCGATATCACGAGCCGCTTTCTGTTCGAGAAGGCGGTGTTCGAGCGGCGGGAGCAGCGCGAGCTGAGCGTGCAGGAGCTATGCATGCTGATGCGGGAGGCGCAGCGCGAGACCTATGGCGACGGGCTGGACGAGAACGCCCTGCACTCCTATATGTGGGCAGCGAAACCCCACTATTACGGCAGCACCTTCTATAACTATCCCTACATGTTCGGGCTGCTGTTCGGGCTGGGACTGTACGCGCTCTATGAGGATGACCCTGATGGCTTCCGCGCCCGCTATGATGACCTGCTCTCGCAGACGGGGATGGCGACCGCGGTCGATCTGGCTCGCGCTTTCGGCTTCGATATTCGCACGCCCGCCTTCTGGCGCAGCAGTTTCGATGTGATTCGTCGCGATATTGAGCAGTTTGCATCCGCCTGTGAGGCGGGTAAGGATTGAAACGAGCAGTTAGCTATGCCAGCAGCTGGGCGAGCGGGCGATTGAGCGCGTCGAGGACGGCGGCGGCGGCGCTGCGCGGCACATCGTCGCGCACCAGCGTGCTGCCCACCAGCTCCTGGCGCGTCTCGTCCGACTCCCAGAGCAGCACCGCGTTAATGATGGTGCGCCCTTCGTCGACGGTTGCCTGCGTGATAGAGAGCAGGGTGATCGAAACGGTGGCGGGCAGTCGGGTTCGCAGGGCGTTGAGGGTGGCTTCGGCGACGAGTCGGAGCGGGTTCGGCTCGCCTTCGGCGGAGCCGCTGAGCGGTGTGCCATCGATTTGCAGGTAGACCCGTGCCTGGGCGCGGCGCCCCTCGCGTTCGTAGCTGACGCTCTGGATGCGCACGCGCCGTTCGGGTGGGCGCGTTTCCACCGCCGCCTGAATCGGCAGCGCGAGCTGAGCGCCCTGCGATGGCGCTTGCGACGCCTTCATCATCAGGCACTCCTGGCTGGCGAGATTGATGAGGTTGTCCACGGTGGCGGCGTAGTGGACCTGCTCGCGCTCGCGGGTGCGCTTGCCACCCTGATAGCCGTAGGAGGCGGTGATGGGCGTGTCCACATCGGGCAACTCGATGGCGGTGATCTGACGGCTGATATGGTGCGCCAGCAAGCCTGCTTCCTCGCGACGGCGCAGCGTGGCTATCGCGAACTCGTCGCCACCCCAGCGGCACACCACCTCCGTTTCAGGGTCGGTCTCCGCCTGCAGCACCTGCGCCACCCGACGCAACACCTCATCGCCTACCAGATGCCCGTACCGCTTGTTAAACATGCCGAAGTTATCCAGGTCAAAGAAGATAATGCTGATTTCGCGTCCGTGCGAGAGCTGTTCGATGCTCCATTCGCGCAGGAAGTCGGACCATGGCAGCCCTGTCATGGGGTCGTGGCTGCGCCCGATTTCGGGCAGTAGATCGTACACGGTGAGCAGCCCTACCAATTGCCCTTCCTGGGCTACGGGCAGGGTGGTGTGGCGGTGCTGGCTGAACCAATCGGCGGCGGTTTTGAGGGGCGTTTCTGGTGAAAGTACGGGGATGTCGGTCTGCATGAGGGTCTTCACGGGCTGATCGGGCGGGGCGCCGAGCAGCTGCTGCAGTTCGAGCATGCCGCGGATTTCGCCGCTTTCAATCACTGGCAACCCGCTCAGTCCGTGTCCGCGCAGCAGGATCAGGGCGGTCTCCACCGTGTGATCGGGGTTGACCCAGACCCGTACTGGTTTGATGAGATGAGCGATTGTGCGCATAGGCAGCTCGCGCGTTGGGCGCGGCGTCGAACGGTGGTTCACTCCTTTGCCAGAGAAGGGCAACAACCCTTCCACCACCTTCAGTGCCCGCGAGTTCACTGCTTCGCCTCCATGCCTGACCTTTAGCCTCGGATGGGCTGCATGCATGAGGGCGCCGTTTGCGCTTCGGCTGCCCCCATCCATGATACACGCCGTTGGACGATTCGGTACCCTGTAAAGATACGGGATTTGGCAGGCATTTCCTGCTGTTATGCGGCATGGGGTTGTTCGGCGCGGTTGACACTCAGGCGTTGCTCGGCGAGGGTCAGAATCGCCTCGCAATCGTTGCCCTCATCGGGGTAGTAAGCCCAGCCGTAGCGCACGGTGAACCGTGCCGCGAGGTTCGTGGCGAAGCTGGTCTGCAGCCACTCCTGCAGGGCTTCGTACACGCGCTCGGCGACGGCAGGGGTGTGTTCGCCGGCATAGGGCAACAGCACGCCCAGCATCGCCTGCCCGTAGCGCCCGATGATGTCCGCCTTGCGCACCACCTGCCGCACAATCGCCGACGCCTGCAGCAGCAGCTCGCCAATCGCCAGTTCGCCCAGCGTGTGGAGCAGCTGCCGATCGCACACGAACTCGAAGATGGCGAACCCGACGGCGTTCTGATAGCGGGCGGAGCGCTGCAGCTCCTCACGCAGGCGCACCTGCAGATAGTCCGCAGAATACATTCCCGTTTGCGGGTCCAGGATGCGCGCTTCGAACTCGCCGCGCGCCTCCGCCCGCGCCCGCATCCGCTGCTGGTCTATCCACTCCTCTTCGCTGATGATACGGCGCAGCTTCTGCGTCGCGTTGCGCAGAATGTGCGACACATAGTTGCAGGAGATGCCCAGCCGATGGGCGATCTCGGTCTGATTGTAGCCCTCGTTGAAGAACAGGTGCAGAACCTGCTGTTCAATCTGCTTGAGGCGCTGCATCGCGCTCTCCACCACGAGGCGCTCCTCTATCGGCAGGTTGAACCCGTGAATCGATTCGACGGGCAGCTTCTCCAGGTCATAGCCGTAGCCGTCCTCGTCTTCATCGTCTTCGATCGCATCGAGGGAGCTGACCTTGAATACCTCGCGGGTGAGCAGCACCTCCTCGACGGCTTTGGGCGTCATGCCCAGAAAGTCGGCAATCTGCTGGATGGTGGGCGGCTGACCCAGCTGAGCTGTGAGTTCATTAATCACACGGTTGATTTTGGAGTTGAGTTCCTGCAGCCAGGCGGGTTCCTTGATGATTTTGCCCTTGTCGCGCAGGTAGTGCTTGATCTGTCCGATGATGAGGTGCGTCGCGTAGGTGGTGAACTTCACGCCCTTGCCCGGATCGTATAAATCCAGCGCGTTGAGCAAGCCGAGATAGCCCTCCTGGATCAGGTCTTCGATGGGTTCGCCAGAGCCGATAAATTTGCGGGCGACGCTTTCGACCAGACCCGACAGCTGGATGGTGATCATGTCGCGCACATTCAGGTCGCGCGTGCGACAATATTCCTGCACCAGCTCTTCCGTGTCGTACTTCTTCATGTTCGCTCCTCCTGAGCCAACGAGCCTCCATGGTTTCGGATGAGGTTGCCCTCACCCCCGTGCCCCCTCTCCCACACTGTGGGAGAGGGGGTTCCAGCCACCCTCTCCCCGGAGGGGAAAGGGAGTGCCTTTGCCCTCGCCCCATGTGGGGGAGAGGGTCTGGGTGAGGGGGGTCGCTCACCGTGCGCCTGCGATATGCCCCTCACCCCAACCCCCTCTCCCCAGAGGGGAGAGGGGGAGAGTTTATTGAATGGCGCTGACCAGTTTGAACATCGGCATCATGATGGAGATGGCGATGAAGCCGACGATGCCGCCCAGAAACACAATCAGCATCGGTTCGATCATCGAGGTCAGCCCCTTGATGGCGGCGTCCACCTCCTGCTCATAGAAGTCGGCGATGCGCACCATCATCTCGGAGAGTCGACCCGACTCCTCGCCGATGTCCATCATGTGGATGACCATCGGCGGGAACAGCCCGGTGGCGGCGAACGGCGTGCTGAGTGGCTGACCCTCGCGGATGCTGGAGCGCGTGCCCTCGATGGCGGCAGCCAGCACCGCGTTGCCGGAGGTCTCGCCGACAATCTCCAGCGTGCGCATCAGCGGCACCCCACTGGCGACCAGCGTGCCGAAGGTGCGGGCAAAACGCGCCACCGCCAGCTTCAGCACCAGATCGCCCAAAATCGGCATCTTCAGCTTGAAGTAGTCATACTGATAGCGTCCCTTGGGCGTACGGATGTAGCGACGCAACACCAGCAGACCACCAACGATGGCACCCGCCAGCGCCCACCAGTAGCTCACGAGGAAATCGCTCGCCGCAAACAGAAACTGCGTGGTGGCGGGCATCTCCACCTTCATGCTGTCGAATATCTCCTTGAACTTCGGCAGCACGAACATAAAAATTGCAATCAGCACCAGAAAGGAGAAGATCAGCACCATCACGGGGTACATCATCGCCGATTTGACCTTCTGGCGCACCTCCAGGTCCTTCTCCAGAAAGGTCGCCAGTCGGTCGAGAATCTGATCCAGGATACCGGCGACCTCGGCGGCGCGCACCATGTTCACATAGAGCGTGGAGAAGACGCCAGGGTGTTTTTCGAGTGCCTCGTTGAGCGCCATGCCCGCCTTGACATCTTTCCGCACGGTGTCGAGTGCGTGCTTGAGCGCGGCATCTCGGGTCTGGCTGTGCAGGATGTCGAGGCAGCGCAGGATGGGGATGCCCGCGTCGATCATGGTGGCGAACTGTCGGGAGAAGACGACCATCGCCTGCAGTTTGGGCTTTTTGGGCTTGCGAAGGGTGCTGAAGGTTGCCACCCGCGCTTTTTGCGGGGTGACGCGCACCACATGCAGCCCCTGCTCGTGCAGGCGACTGATCAGCAGCTGTTCGCTGTCGACCTCTAAAGTGCCGCGCAGGGTGCGCCCGCTGGAGTCGATGGCTTCGTACGAATAGAGTGGCATCGCTTCGCCTCCTTAGCCTGCCATCTTCAGTAGATGGGTGAAGTTCTCTTTGTCCATCGCGCGGTTGATGGCTTCTTCGAAGCTGATGTAGCCGTTGCGGTGCAGGTCGGCAAGAGCGCGATCCATCGTGATCATGCCCTGGTTCGCGCTGGTCTCCATGATGGAGTAAATCTGGTGGGTTTTGCCCTCGCGAATGAGGTTGCGGATGGCGGCGTTGGCAATCATCACTTCAATAGCGGCGATGCGCCCACCACCCAGCATCGGGATCAGCTGTTGCGCGAAGACCGCCTCGATGGTGTTCGCCAGCAGCACGCGAATCTGCTCCTGCTGATGCGGTGGGAACACATCGATGATTCGGTCGATGGTCTGGGGCGCGTTTCGGGTGTGCAGGGTCGCGAACACGAGGTGCCCCGTCTCAGCCAGGGTGAGCGCCGCCTGAATGGTCTCCAGGTCACGCATCTCGCCGATCAGGATCACATCGGGGTCTTCGCGCAGCACTGCGCGTAGCGCGTTATGAAAGCTCTCGGTATCGCTGTGCACCTCGCGCTGATTGACCATCGCTCGCTTGTGCGTGTGCAGATATTCGATCGGGTCTTCGATGGTCATAATGTGGCACGAGCGCGTCTGATTGATGAGGTCGATCATGCAGGCGAGCGTGGTCGACTTTCCAGAGCCGGTGGGTCCCGTTACCAGAATCAGCCCGCTGTGCTTTTTGACCAGTTCATAGATGACGGTCGGCAGGCGCAGCGATTCGATGGAGGGGATTCGGGATGGGATGACGCGCATGGCGGCGCCGACGCTACCCCGCTGCATATAGACATTAAAGCGGAATCGGGCGACGCCATGCACCGAGTAGGCGAAGTCGAGTTCGTGATGGCGTTCGAACTGCTCCAGTTGCTGGTCGTTCAGCACATCGTAGACCAGTCGGCGTGTGTCGCTGGGAGTCAGCGGTTTGTAGGGGAGCGGGGTCAGCTGCCCGTTCAGGCGGATGGTGGGCGGTAGTCCGACGGTGATGTGCAGGTCGGAGCCGCCGCGCTCCACGCACTCGCGCAGGAGATCGTCGAGAATCACATCGTCGACGGGTTTCTCTTCGCCTGCGACGCACAGTTCCACATCGGTGGCGCCTGCAGGCTGTTCGGTCGATTCGTCCGATTCGAGCCCTACCAGTTTTCTCCAGTCGAAGCCTTCCATAGCGTGAACCCCCCTCAACGGGGCGCGATGACCGCGCCCGTATCTGGCTGGCGAGCGTGGTGGTGTCCTGGCTTGCCCGCTGCCATAAGCCTATTTTGGCAGTGGGCGTCGGAAACTTTATGCCTTTCCCCCTCGGCGTCAGATGATCTGCACCTCGCGGGGACCGCGCTGCACCTCGCCGATGAGCCATGCGGTCTCGCCCGCCCGCTGGAGCGCATCCAGAATCTCGCCGATGCGCTCGCGCGCCACAATCAGCACAAAGCCGATGCCCATGTTGAACACGCGGAACATCTCGGCGTCGGGCACATTGCCCAGCTGCTGAATGAGCTGAAAGAGGGGTGGCACCTCCCAGCTGCGTCGGTCGATGGCGATTCGCAGGTCGCTGGGCAGCACGCGCGGGATGTTTTCGTACAGCCCGCCGCCCGTGATGTGCGCCATGCCGTGAATCGCGCCTGTCTCCAGCAGGGGATAGACAGCGTGGAAGTAGCTGCGGTGCGGTAATAGCAACGCCTCGCCCAGCATCAGACCCACTTCGGGCAGGTATTCATCCACGCGCAGGTTCGCCACCTCGAACAGCACTTTGCGGGCGAGCGAATAGCCGTTGGTGTGCAAGCCGTTGGAGGCGATGCCGATGACGGCGTCGCCCACATTCACCTGTGCGGGCGTCGGGATGCGTGCGCGCTCCGCGATGCCGATAATACAGCCTGCCACATCGATTTCGCCAGGCATATACACATCGGGCATTTCGGCGGTCTCACCGCCAATCAGCGCGATGCCGTGCGCCTGACACGCTTCCGCCGCGCCCTCCACCACCTGCGTCAGCACCTCTGGCTCCAGCTTCGCCATCGCCAGATAGTCCAGAAACAGCAGGGGGCGCGCCGCATGCACCAGCAGGTCGTTGACCCCATGCACCACCACATCGTGCCCCAGAACGCGATAGCTGTTCATCATGCGGGCGACACGTACCTTCGTGCCCACGCCATCGATGCTGGCGACCAGCACGGGCTGCTCCAAACCTTCGGTTTGCAGTTGCATACAGCCCGCGAACGCGCCCAGCTCGGTCAGCACAGCAGGCGTGAAGGTGCGATGGACGCTCTCCTTGATCTGGGTGAGGGCGCGGTTCATGGCGTCGATATCGACGCCCGCATCCCGATAGGTGTACTCTTCTGGCATGCTTGCAGTATACCCTGCGTGGACCGGGCGTCGCCGCCCGGGCATAACAGGTCAGCGTGTGGAGGCGGGTTGCTGGCGGGCGAGGCGCAGGATTTCGTTCAGGCGGGGGTCCTGCCAGCCGTACTCGATCAGCTCGCGGGCGAGCCGCTCGGCTTCCTGCGGGCGCCCCTTGGCAATCAGCAGTCTGCCGCGCACGTAGGCGAGCGCCAGGCGGTCGCCCCCCAGCTGCTCCGCACGCCGATAGAGCTGCTCGGCAACATCCAGCTCGCCCCGCTCGATATTGACCAGCACACCTGCCAGCCACACGCCCGGACGGCTCAAATCTTTCAGCAGCTGTTCGGGCAGGCTGTCGCCCGGCAGCGGCAACGCCTGGAATGCCTGCTTCAGCACTGGCTCCGCTTTATCGGGGCGACCCTGCTTGAGATAGAGGATGCCCAGCGCCTGATAGCCCATAAACAGCGGGGGACGACCGATTACGTGCTGGCGCACGATGCGCTCCGCCTCCACGAACTCGCCCCGCTCGCCCAGCATAATCGCCAGATTGTTCCAGCCAATCACATTCGCTGGCTCGATCTCGGTCGCCCTGCGAAAGTGCTGCTCGGCTTCACTGGCATGTCCCAGCTTGAGCAGGGCGACGCCCTTGTTGACCCAGCCCATGCCCGAATCGGGCGCGAGCTGGATTGCCCGCTCCGCCGCTTTGAGCGCGTCCTCATGCCGCCCCAGCTTATTATACATATCGGCGAGGTTGGAAAAGCCAATCGGTGAACGCGGCGACGCGCGGGTCATCCACTCCCACAGCGTCAGGTTCTCCTTCCAGTTCGGCATGTTCAGAGCGACGGTTATCAGCGACGCGCCGAGCCACACCGATGTGCCCAGCATCAGCAGTCGCTGCCCGCTCAATCCCTTCTGGAGCCAGGCTGTCGCCCGGCGATTCAGCGCGGATTGGTGCACCCACGCGACCGACAGAGCCGCCTGGCACGCCGTCAGCACAAACAGCGTTAGCGGGAAGGTCAGGAACCGCTCCGCCGTGTAGATGCCCTTCGCCATCTCCAGCGGGCGCAGGTTCAGCACAGGCAGAAGGCTGATCATGCTCGCCATCAGCAGCCAGCCGACCGCTGGCGCCCGCCGAATCAGCCACACCGCCCCGACTAAACAGGCAACCATGAAGCCCAGCTGCAGCCATGCCAGCCCGTCATTCAGCGGCACGGGCAACGCCGAATGATGGGCCGGGCGGATGCTGAAAAACGGGAACACCACCAGCCCGATCAGCGTCGCGAAGGTGCGCCCGATCAGCAGCAGATGTTGAAGCGGAGTGCCGACCTCCATTCGCGCTTCCGACATGGGCGGCTGATGCAGATAGCCCAGCGCGGCATAGCGCATGCCCAGATAGACCACGCCCGCCATCAGAATTATCCCATAGGTGCGCCCTTCCGCCTGAAAAATCTGTCGAACCCGCTCGCGCCAGGTGAGATCGGGCTGGGTCCGATAGCTGTGCGCGAGGTGCCACGCGGGCAGCAACAGGGGCAGCACGACTGCCATCTCCTTGCACAGCGCCGCCAGCAAAAAGCACAGTCCCACGCCCAGCCGATGCCAGCGTCCCGTGCCCATGCTGATAATCAACGCGAGCAGGAGAAAGGTGGTGACCGTCAGGTCGTAGCGCGAGGCGATGAAGGCGACGCTTTCCGTCATGGCAGGATGCAAGCCGTAGAGCAGCCCTGCGAGCGCGGTGCCCCAGCCGTGCCGCCACAGCCGCCATGCCAGCACCATCACCAGCGCGGTGTTCAGCGCATGCAGCAGCCCATTCGCCCCATGGAACGGCGCAGGGTTCGCCTTCCAGAGCCAGATTTGCACCAGCAGGGTGCTGAGCGCGAGCGGGCGAAAATAGTTCGGCGAGAAATCGAGCGGCTGGCGCACCGCTTCCAGCCAGCGGCGCGGGTCGTGATAGTCCGCCCTGCCGAACAGCACCTGCTCGTCGTCCCACACGAAGCTGAAGCCTGCCGTCGGCACATAAATCAGCAGTGCAAGCAACGGCACCGCCGCCCATACCGCCCACATCCAGCCCACACCAGCCCCGCGAATGGCTCGATTGCGTGTCCCCATCAGTTCCTGGTGGCTATCATTCCCGCTCCATCTGCCACCTCCTGCCGAAGAACAGGCAGGAATCTGCCTCCACAGGGAGAATCGGTTGCATCAGGAGGTGAGCGTAGAGGAAGCGCCATACGAATGGACGCCTCTGTTGCTTGCCGGCTGAATTTTGAGCGCGAGTGGCGCAGCGAATAGAAGCGGGGTATGCCCGCGTGCAATGAGGCGCAACGGGCGTCAAGGGTTTTAACGAAAAACAGTTTCTGATGGTAGCCAGTGAAGGCGCGGGCTACCAGCCTGTTTTTGCGTCTTCTGCAACCTCCTTCCTCCTTTTGAACTCAAATCCTCGCTTGCAGTGCCCCCCTTGACAAACGCGCCCGGATGTGCTATATTTAAGAGCAGGTAAAACGACCAGGCACAACCAGAGGCGGAGGCGAACGATGTTCGGGAAAGGCAACACAGGGATTGCAGGAAACCACCCTCACCGCCGTAATTGTGCGGGGGGGGGAACTATAGTTCGAGCGACCGACTGACCGCGATTCGACGCCGATGCTGCCCGGCGCTGGCACGGGTTGTTCTGCTGTTTCTGGGCATTACGGCGGGATATGTATCGCTTCAAGCGCAGTCCAACAACAATTTGCAAGTCGCAATTGGACACAACCGGCTGGTGCTTTTAAATGCTGTTCCCAGTGGCTATGGCTACTTTGAAGTGCCGGACACGGTTTCCTCGCAGGAATTGGGTTTGGAGTATGAATGCCCATCACCTCAGGAAGGTCAACCACCTTACTCTCCTGCCTGCGAATATTACCCGATACCGCTTTTCCCTTACCATCGCATCATTATGTGGGTAAATGACGATTCGGGCTGGCAGCCAGCTACTATAATAAGAGATGGAAACGTTATACGCGTCAACACATGGCAGCGCTTGCAACTACCAGGTAATCATGACACTGTAAGTTTTTCACTTCCGGGTGAGACTGAAGAGCGTACCTATCGGGTCTATCTGGGAGACTGGATTCCGACACAGGAGCCGGGGCATCTTGTATTTGTGCCGTACCCGTACCCATCCGACAACGCGCCTTCCGCATGGGAAGGGGATACAAAAACAGAAAGAGACTTGATAGTGATTGTGGATGCATACGGCTATTACTGGCAGTTGTGTTCTCGCAACTGGATTCCACCAGGCGAGACTGAGACTCCACCAGAAGGCGAAACTGCGTGGACGAATGAATATCTCTGCGATTATTCGTGGCAGTGCCCAACCTGTTGTCCAGATAATCCGCCCTGCTGGACCAGGCGTGATGGCTGGACAGGTAAGCCCGATTTCAATGGCTCGTATGGTTTCCCGCATCTATGTGGCTGGTTCCAGTTGGTCTGTAAAAGGTGGGCAGGGGAATATTATTTTTGCCGTAGCAAATGGAAGTTTGTATGTGTTGGCGGGCGCGATCTTCGTCATCCAAGGGCGCATGTTCTTTTCAGAGGCAAAGTGACCTCGTTGCCCATCAGTGCAGGGATTCCCGAGTCGGCGGATGCGGCGGTGGATAGCCGTCCTGTGTGCCCTGAGCCGCAGGCGCCACCCACTTTTGCAAAGTTTGGGCGCTATGCCTATCTGGGCGGGCTGTTCGTGGGGCAGGTGCCATGGTTTTATGGCAACCGCTATGATTGGCAAACCTCGCCCGATCTGTCGGGCACGGGACGTACCCTGCTGAAGTTTTACAATTACACTGTCTCTCCCGATAATTCCCGTAATTCCACCAACTTTCCCACCTCTGTATTTGCAGCTTGCCTTTCGCTGGCTTACACCGGCACGCCGCAGGGCGTTGCCGCCAGCAGCCCCTCTCCAAAACAGATTGGCGTGGTCGCTGTGCCCCGCAGCGACTGGGACGAAAACAGCGTCAGCTGGCAGTTTCTGCAAGAGAATAACCTTGCCGGAGCATTCACGAACACCCAGTGGGTGGGCTGGATAGGCTGGACGGTGAACCTCAACGAGTTGCTCGCTCCTCTTCCTCCTGAAAATGCTCTGGACGATCAGGGTCAGATTGTCATCCGCTCGGAGCGCGACTGGGAGCGCAGCTGGCAGCAAATCAAGCGGGTGGTAATCCCTTTGAACAGGTGGCCAGTCCAGGACAACTCTCCATTCCTCTCGTTGCTGCTGGCGCTCTATCCGGAAGTAGAGTTTGGTCGCGACCTCTCGTCGTATGTCTGGTACTACTTCTTCGGTAAAGATTATCCAGCGACTAATGGGCGCACCTGTCCGCGCCTGTGGTATGTCTGGCAACAATAACAGGAGGTGGGTCATGAAGCGGCTTCTTTCGGGACGGCACAAGTTGGTCTGGTGGCTGGCGAGCTTCCTGACGGCTTGCCTGATGCTGGCAGGCGTCGCATGGTGGCTGCAGCGGGCGTCGCGCCCGCACACTCGCCCGACTCACATCGTGCGCCCTGCGCCTGCCCTGCCGCCCGCTCTGCAGGAGCCGCTGACCCGCGCTGCGACAGCGCCACCCCAGCAGGCAATCGAACTCTACCGCCAGATTGCTCGCCGTAAGCCTGCGAACGCCACTGAAAAATATGCTGTCGGCTACGCCCACTACCAGATTGGTAAGCTCTACGCTCAGCAGAAAAAGTTTCGAGCTGCCCGGCAGGCGTTCCAGCAGCTGGCGGAACAGCGGATTGCTGTGCCCGCCCTGCCCCTGGACCCCAGCTTCGGCACCTGGAGCGAGCAGGGCGCGTATCAGGCAGCTATCTGTGCTTATCAGATTAACCGTGAAGAAGGCATCCGCCAGATGATTGCGTTTATTGAGCAGCACCCTGAAAGCCCGCTGGTGTATGGTGCCTATAAGCGCATTCTGCGCTGGACGAACGAGAAGCCACCCGCAGCCGCAGAGCGCGCGTGGCAAAAGGCGCAGGCAGCCCAGACAGAACGGCTCAAGCGCGCCGCCGCCTGCGGACCCAAAGCGCTCGCCTATCTCCTGACCCACGAGTTTAGCCAGCCAACCGACTGGCAAACGCTGATGAAAGAGTGCGACACGGACATCGGCGGCACCTCCATGTGGGCACTGGCGCAGGCAGCCCGCAAGCGCGGACTGAGCGCCATAGGGCTGGAGGTCTCCCGCAAAGGGCTGCTGCAACAGGAGCCACCGTTTCTGGTGTGGAACCCCATCGGGCACTACGTCGCGGTCATTGCCAGAGACGGCAACTGGCAGATGTATGATCCCGAAACGAATTCGCTCCAGCCGTGGCTGGAGGCGAGCCTCCCCGATGATTGGCGTGGAGCGATTTTACTGATACGCTCACGAGCAACACAGTACGCACAGCAGAACGGAGGTACAGAGCGATGACACACAGGCAGCGTGAGATTCGGTATCGCTGGTTCCGACGCATCGGCTGGATGGGCATTCTGGCGCTGGGCATTCAGACCGCGGCGCCAGCGGCGGAAGCGGGCGTTCGCACCGTCGAACGCGCCTATCGTCGCTATCAGGCACAGCGTGCGAACCGCCCGGAGGCGCCACCCGATGTGCGCGTGCTGCGCAAGAGCGAGATGCTCCACCTCAAAGGGCGCGGACGCATCCCCAGCCTTGCAGGGCAAGCCAAGTGGGATATTATCGATAACGGCGTGAATCTGCGCACGCGCAACTACACCTACACCGCCACCGATCTCACCCTGCCAGGCGCGATTGGCATCCCCGTGAGCGTGGTGCGCACCTGGAACGCCAACGACGACCGTGAAGGACCCTTCGGCATCGGCTGGAGCTGGAGCCTCGATGTGCGTCAGGCAGCGGGCGGGCTGATCAAGCGCAAAGCCGCCCCCAGCCGCACCGTGCCCGCTCAGATCAACAACGGGCGGAACATGCCCGTGGCTAAGATAACGGCTGGAAGTGGCGGTCCTTCTGTTCAGGTGTTTACCGTAGACGGCGCCCAGTGTCAGGACGCCAGCGGCGACCAGTGGATTGCCTGGCGCGACGCCGACGGGCTGTACACACCACCCCCATGGGACCACAACGAATACGAAAGCACCTACCAGTCGGTTCGTATGGGCAGTGGAGAGAACCAGTACCTGCGGGAGTACGCCGTAAGCACAAAAATCACCACACCTGACGGTACGGTCTACTTCTATGAAACAGTGCCACAACCAGACGGCTCACTTGTGGTGACAGACAGCAACGGCAACGAGGTTTATGCCGAGCAGGTGCTGAAATGGGTGGAGGACCGGCACGGTAACCGCACGACCTACACATATCAACAGGCGGAGGTTCTACATACATACGACACTTCCTCTGGCGAGCGTGCGAGCCGATGGGTCTGGAAACCCTTCGTCCAGCAGGTGACCAACGCCTGTAACTACAGCCTGGTTGTTCAGTGGAACTTTGCGCCTGGCGCTCGGCAGGTGTTCCATCCGCGTGTTCGGCAGGTCAGCAGTTATGCGCCAGACGGCGCACTGCTGGAAACGATTGAGTATGTTTACCCTGATGAGTCCCGATCGGTGCGACAAGTATGGCGTCATCGCGAGGGTGCAAGTCGCCTGCTTGCGGCGTATGAATACACCAGCTGGCGCGTTCGCGATGAATATTGTTCCTACCTGCCCCCAGGGTATAGCTGCATTGAAACTGATTTGCTCAGCGAAATTCGTGATGCTGATGGAGTAAAGACTCAAATTTTGTATAACTCTGAGATACCTGACAATCAGGATAGACACTGGTACCGTGTAGCGGTCTCTTCTCTTGCTTTGCCAAGTGGAGAAATTCGAAACTACCTAGACCTTCTGGCGATTGAGCCTTTTACACCTGAAGAAATGCTTGGTTGTGTTGTTCAAGTTTACTACAATGCTGATGGTTCATGTATAGAGCGTAAGATATTATACGAACAGTATGGAATGGATTTTGGGGATCCGATAGATGGTAGCTTTGCTATGCGTGTTCAGTTGGTCGGTTCTATTCTTCCTACCTTTGCCCCAGATTCTCCCTACCAAATCACAGAAACTCGTATATATGGTGGTATCACACAAAACTTGAGAGTAAGCATCAAAGGAGATTTGTTTGCTTGGTTAATACGATCTTCCATAGCTTGTGGAATAGCAGAATTTGATCACTACTTCAGATTATTATCTCCAATTTTGGATAGATTCACTGACGAAGACCGTCGTTCAGCATATGTATTCGATCGCCTTTCTGCTCGTGTTCCTCTCGTCCAAAACACATACCTTGATTATAATTGTTTCGGTCAGCCACTTAGAGTGATACAAAGCCGTCAAGAATGGATTAATCGAGGCAATGGGTATTGGCAGCTGCTCACTGAGACACTCACCATCCAGCAAACCGAATATTATGGCAAGGAGTTCTACTATCAGAAAGCGTGGGAGAAGGACGCGAAGGGACGCACTATGCGCTATTTCTACCACAGCCGCAACGCCCCGCAAGGCTACAAGGGGCAGCTGCAAGCGGTCTATATGGACAGCATTTCAACTACCTATCCTGTGTCTGAAGTGCTGGAATACAATCAGAACGGTCAGCCTGTGCTCTCTCGCTCCTTGCAACGGCTCAACCCGCTCCGTTATGTCTATACCAGAACCTTCTACACCGATAACGAGGGCGAAGGCGACGATGCAACGGGTCAGCCGCAAAAAGTGATTGAAGACTATCGCTATTCGGGCGACACCAGCGCTGCTGCTGGTATCAACCGTATCAGCACCACTCGCTACGATCAATATGGGCGCCCAATCTATCAGTCTGTCTACGCGCCTGACTCCAGCAGCAACGAGTACGCCAATCCCAGCCGACTTGTCCGTCGCCTGCACACTGTGTACGAAGAGGGCAGCGATCAGGTGGCGCTGGTAGAACGGGTCAACGCCAGCAACCAGCCCATCCAGCAACTGGCTGCCTACACCTATACACCTGCTGGACGCCTGCTCAGCGCTACTGACTACCTTTCGCAAGTGTCTAATCATCTGACTTATGATTCTGCAGGACGCGTGCAAGCCAGCGAGGAATACTGGCAAAACCAGCTCCGCTACCGATGGGACTATGCTTACACAGGCGCCGACCTGACCAGTAAACAGCTCACAATTTACACAGGCAATCAAAGTCAGGTCTGGCGCTGGCACTACAGGAACTATATCACAGGCTCATTTCACCCGTGGAGCCGCGTTTTTACACGCGTGATAATGGAACCGCCCGCCAACATCTCCGTCCCAGTACCCCTGGTGGTCGATTATGTGTACGATCCGACCGATAAGCTGCGGGGCGTACGCTTCAATGTGACGCCGAATCCTGCCCGCGGGGTTCAGGAGCTGCTGGATGAGCCGATGAGCGAGCAGGCTCCCCAGGCGTATGTGTTTGCCTGGTACGTTTATGATTCCCTCGGACGGCTCAACGACCTGCGCTACTACAAAGCAGAATGCACTGCCTCCGACCCTAACAATTGCAACGAACAAACTAACTACACATACCAGCCCCTGATGCGCTTTGAGTATTTCCAGCGTGATGCGAACTACACCCCTGCTTATGATGCCACGAACAACCGCTTGCTGATGCGCGCTTATGACTATCCCGATTTCAATACGCCGCAGCTGGTTCGCACCGAGCAGTATGAATATGACGCACTGGATCGGCTTGCTGGGGTCTCCTATAATGGAGGGGCATGGCAAAGGTGGACCTACGATGTAATGGGCAACCGTTATGGTGCAGGCAACCCTGCCTATGACGGTTTGAACCGTCTTACACAGTTCGGCAACGCCCCTATCCAGCACGACCTGCTCGGCAACCGCTTGCAGGACGGCAGGTATCGCTATCAGTGGGACGCCCTGAACCGCCTGATAAGCATGCAAACCTACCAGCAGAGCGGACGCTTTGTGGTGATAGGCGACAGCTGGCGGTTTGCCTATCGCGCCGACGGCTTGCGGGTGGTCAAAGAGAAGGTGTCGCAGGCAGTGGGTCTGGAGGGTTCGGCAGGAGGTTCGTCGCGGGTGGAGTATCTGTATGATGGGCAGATGCCCGTGTGTGAGCAGGAGTTTGTCGGCAGCACTTTGCGCACGAGTCGGGTAAACTTTCTGGGAGCGCGAGGGATAGAGGCAGTGCTGGCGATAGACCATACGCGGGGTAATCAGGCGCGTTTGAGCTGGTTGCTGTACGATGGGCACGGCAACCTGGTGCGCACGATGGCGTCAGATTACACGCTGTCTGGGTTCCAGTGGCGTGGGGTATGGGGCGAGGTGCAGAGTTCGCTGGGTGCTGGCAGGGGCTATTGCGCCAATCTGGGTCATTTGGAGGATGAGACGGGGCTGGTCTATATGCGAGCGCGATATTATGAGCCTTTGACAGGTCGGTTCATCTCGGAAGACCCTGCGCGGGATGGTGTGAACTGGTATCTCTATGCCGATGGGAATCCGGTCAATAGAATTGATTATGATGGAAAGGCTGCTTGGCTTGAGAGCTTTATCAACTGGCTCACTGGTATTTTAGAGAGAGCAGGTCAATATGCAGTTGCGCCACTCTTGGAAAAAGTTCTGAAGATTCCTAAAATACTCGCAGGTCCAGAAATTTTAGCTGATTTCGTTTTTGGGGTCGCTTGCAGTCTGGAGAAAATAGCGCGTTCGCTGATACGAGGAGGTCTAACGCATATTGCGGAAGCCTCTGTCTGGCTAAGGGCAGGGATGGCTGGTGGATCACTGGGGCAAATGGCTCTGGGGAGTTATATGGGGGCGCGTTCTCTTATAGGAGGTGCCCTAGAAGTGGCGGCAGGAATTGCGCTTCTGTCGCTTGCGTATTTCCTTGCAGGAACAGCTTATGGGCTGGCAGAGTAGGCACAAGAACAGAAGAGATAACATCAGATGGTCAAACGACTCTCTGGCGTATGGGTGCGCCTATGGGGTTGTCGCTGTAATCACGCTGGTCGTGGTCGTTCCTGTGTTGGTGATCTTGCAGCTCTATTTCCCGCACTACTGGTGGCTCTGGATGCTGTTAGGCACTGCTCTTTCTTTTTACATATTTGTATTTATATATATTCCAGCAATAGAAAAGACGAAAGCTCATGGGCCAAGCGAAGTGGATTGGGAAGAATTGAAGTTGTTGAGAAAGAAATATCCAAATTTATGGCGGCAGGTGGTTCAGGAGCGTCTTGAACAGGGTTTGCTTGCCACCATCAGGCATGCTCTTCGGGGTAGTCAGCGAAGCATGGATGAAGAGTTTTTAGAGCGCGTGCGCCAGTTAGAAAGCAGCAGCACCACCGATGATGAAAGGCGCAACTAAGTATTATGTGATGGGCAACCGTTATGGAGCAGGCAACCCTGCCTATGACGGTTTGAACCGTCTTACACAGTTCGGCGGCGCCGCCATCCAGTACGACCTGCTCGGCAACCGCTTGCAGGACGGCAGGTATCGCTATCAGTGGGACGCCCTGAACCGCCTGATAAGCATGCAAACCTACCAGCAGAGCGGACGCTTTGTGGTGATAGGCGACAGCTGGCGGTTTGCCTATCGCGCCGACGGCTTGCGGGTGGTCAAAGAGAAGGTGTCGCAGGCAGTGGGTCTGGAGGGTTCGGCAGGAGGTTCGTCGCGGGTGGAGTA
>JBBIJY010000031.1:0-27821 GCA_037445735.1 Armatimonadota bacterium
TGGCTTTGGGTGTGGCAGACATCAGCGATTTTTCGAACAGCCTCAGGGGTTGGGAAGGTGTTCGAAAATTCCAACTCCTCACCCCAGAGGGGAGGGGGAGTTTATCAGCCCCTCTCCCCCGCAGGCGGGGGAGAGGGTACGGGTGAGGGGGCTTCACTCAGGTCGATATTATGCCCCGAATTTTCGAACAGCCTCAGGGGAAGGAGGGTGTTCGAAAATTCCTTCCTTAAACCCATTCCCACCACACCCACACAAAAAACAACCCACCCACATTCACCAACTTCACCCTGTTCCACAACACCCACATCCCCTGCTCACGAACCCGCGCCGCATGCAACTCCTGTGGAGGTTGGCTTTTGTGTTTCAGGGTGGACGGGAGCCACCAAAATGAGGAATTTTCGCACACTCCCTATACCCCCTTGACAGCGCACCCATCGGGTATACTCTTGGCGCGTATCGGAGGGCGCCTACGCTGTCATTTTGGGCAGGGGGTACAGCGCCCGTTGCCCCAAATGACAGTGTATCCCTCCGATACGCAATCGGCAAAACGCATGCGACGACGGAGGTATCAAACTATGCCGTTAACACCAGAGGAGAAGCAGCAGATTATTGAAGCGTATCGGCGTCACGAAGGCGACACAGGTTCGCCCGAAGTGCAGATCGCGCTGCTTACGGCGCGAATCAACTATCTGACCGAGCATCTGAAAAAGCACCGCAAGGACTTCCACTCGCGGCGCGGGCTGGTGATGCTCGTCAATCAGCGGCGCCAGCTGCTCAACTATCTGGCGAAGCAGGACATCCAGCGCTATCGCGCCCTGGTGGAGAAGCTGGGGCTGCGAGCGCAATATTGACAGGGAGGTTAAATCATGATGGACTACGGTTTTGTATCCGCCGAGATTGGCGGACGCACGCTCTCGCTGGAGACAGGGCTGCTGGCACGCCAGGCGACCAGCGCGGTCGTCGTGCGCTACGGCGACACGGTGGTGCTGGTCACCGCCACGATGAGCGCGCACGCCCGTACCGATATCGACTTCTTCCCGCTGGTGGTCGACTTCGAGGAGCGTAAATACGCCGTCGGGAAGATCCCGGGCGGCTTTGTGAAGCGGGGCGGACGCCCCTCCGACGAATCGATTGTGCAGGGGCGACTGGTCGATCGCGCCATTCGCCCGCTCTTCCCGAAAGGGATGCGCAACGAGGTGCAGGTGGTGGTGCTACCCCTCTCGGTCGATTTTGACCATCCGCCCGCCGTGCTGGGGCTGATCGGCGCGTCGGCGGCGCTCACCATCTCGCCCATCCCATGGAACGGACCCTTAGGCGCGGTGCGTGTCGGCTATGTGGACGGCGAGCTCGTCATCAATCCCACCAGCGACCTCACCGAGCGCTCCGCGCTCGAACTGGTGGTCGCCAGCCGACCCGACCATGTGATGATGATCGAAGCGGACGCCGATCAAATCCCCGAAGAGCTGATGATGCAGGCGATAGACCTCGCGCACGCGGAGAACCAGAAGGTGATTGCGCTGATAGAGGAGTTGCGCCAGCAGGTGGGCAAGCCGAAGGCGGAACTGACCTTCTATCTGGTCAGCTCCGAGCTGAAGCAGGCGGTGCGCGACTTCGCGGGCGAGAGCCTGCGCGAAGCCATTCTGAACCCCGATAAGGTCGCCCGTGAAGCGGGGCTGCAGCAGCTCAAAGAGGAGATTGTCACGCAGATGAACACCCCGCCCGACCCCGAATCGCCACCCCCCTACGAGGGGCGCGAGCTGGAGCTTTCGATGGCGGTCGATGAGGTCATCAAGGAGCAGGTGCGCCAGATGATCCTGGAGGAGGGTCGACGCCCTGATGGGCGCGCTCCGCACGAGATTCGCGAAATCCGCTGCGCCGTCGGCTTGCTACCCCGCACGCATGGCAGCGGACTGTTCCAGCGCGGGCAAACCCAGGTGCTGACCACCTGCACGCTCGGCGCCCTGCAGGAAGCCCAGATTCTCGACGCGCTCACCGAAGAGGAGACCAAACGCTACATGCACTTCTACAACTTCCCGCCGTTCAGCGTCGGTGAAGTGCGCCCGATGCGTGGTCCGGGACGGCGCGAGATCGGGCACGGCATGCTCGCCGAGCGCGCGCTGGCGCGCATGATCCCCTCCGAAGAGGAGTTCCCCTATGCCATCCTGCTCTACTCGGAGGTGCTGGAATCGAACGGTTCCACCTCGATGGCAAGCGTGTGCGGCAGCACGCTGGCGCTGATGGACGCGGGTGTGCCCATCAAGGCGCCTGTCGCCGGCATCGCCACCGGACTGGTGTTCGAAAGCGAAGACCGCTATGTGCTGCTGACCGACATCCAGGGCATGGAGGACGCCTGTGGCGACATGGATTTCAAGGTGGCGGGCACGGAACAGGGCATCACCGCCATCCAGTTAGACCTCAAGATTCCCGGACTACCGCGCAATCTGATTGCCGAGACCCTGCAACGGGCGCGAGAGGCACGCCTGTTCATCCTGCAGAAGATGCTGGAGGTCATCCCGGCGCCGCGACCCGAAATCTCGCCACGCGCCCCGCGAATCTTCATCATGGAGATTAATCCCGATAAGATTGGCGATGTGATCGGTCCGGGCGGGCGTACCATCAAGAAGATTACCGCCGAGACAGGTGCGCAGATCCAGATCGAGCAGACGGGCAAAATCTTTATCGCGGCGCCCGATGGCGAGTCGGGCGAGCGGGCTCGCCAGATGATCGAAGCGCTGACCAAAGAGGTGGCGGTCGGCGAGGTCTATCTGGGGCGTGTGACACGCCTGATGTCGCGCGGCGCGTTCGTGGAGGTGCTGCCCGGTAAGGAAGGTCTTGTTGAACTCCGCGATTTGACCGATCGGCGCATCAGTCGCCCTGACGAGGTGGTTAAGGTGGGCGACATGCTGCGCGTGCGCGTGAAGGAGATCGACAGCCTCGGGCGGGTCAATCTGACCGCGCGGGGGCTGGAACAGCCCCTCGAAACGCTCAGGAGCGGTGGTGGGAGCGAACCCCAGCGCGCCGCCACCGGCGGTCCGCCACCCGCGCGCCCACAGCGACCCGCGCCACCACGACCACCGCGCGAGGAACCGCGCAGGGAACGCAAACCGGAACCACCCGAAGACCTGCCCAAACCCCAGTTCCGACCGAAACGGTAAACCGCCAGCACCCTCTCCCCGCTGGGGAGCGGGTACGGGCGAAGGGCAACCCCCTCTCCCACAGCGTGGGAGAGGGGGCAAGGGGGTGAGGGGCAATAAGCAACGATGCGAGGAGGTGAAGATAAACATGGATCGCAATCTCGGCATGGACTTTGTTCGGGCGACGGAGGCGGCAGCGCTCAGCGCGGGGCGCTGGGTGGGCAAGGGCGACCGCCACGCCGTCGATCAGGCTGCCTGCGAAGCGATGCGCCGCGCCCTCAACGATGTCGATATGCGCGGCGTCGTCGTGATTGGCGAAGGCGAGCGCGATGAAGCACCCATGCTCTATATCGGTGAGGAACTCGGCACGGGCAACGGCTACCGCGTGCAGATTGCCGTCGACCCCGTTGAAGGCACCAATCTGGTCGCCAACGGCATGCCCGGCGCCATCAGCGTGATTGCTGCCGCGATTGAGGGCGAGGGACGACTCCTGCACGCTCCCGACATCTATATGGATAAGCTCGTGGTGGGTCCCGCCGCCAAAGGCGCCGTGGACATCACGCTGCCGCCCCGCATGAATCTCAAAGTGATTGCCAAAAGTCTGGGCAAGGAGATTCAGGATTTGACGGTTGGCATGCTGGATCGCCCGCGCCATGAGCAGCTGGTTCGTGAGATTCGCTCGGCGGGCGCGCGCATTCGGCTGGTCTCCGATGGCGACCTCTCGCTGGCGCTGGAGGCGCTCGACCCCAACGGCGAGATCGATGTGCTGATGGGTATTGGTGGCGCGCCGGAAGGCGTGCTGTCGGCTGCCGCCGCGCTCTGTATGGGTGGCGAGATGCAGGCGCGGCTCGTGTTCCGCAACGAGCAGGAGCGCGAGCGTGCCCGCCAGCTGCTCGGCACCGACGATGTGGAGCGCGTGCTGACCCTTGAAGACCTGGCGTGGGGCAATGTGGTGTTCGTGGCGACGGGCATCACGGGCGGCAACCTGCTCGGCGGCGTGCGCTACACCGGCTGGGGCGCCATCACCCACTCGGTCGTGATGCGCTCACGCAGCGGCACCATCCGCTGGCTCACCACCCACCACCACTTCCATCACGACCCACGCTATTGAGAGAATAACCCCTCACCCGGTACCCTCTCCCCCGCTGGGGGCGAGGGGCTTGGTTTCTCCCTCTCCCCTCTGGGGAGAAGGCTGAATGCGTTCTCGCTCACTGGAGGGGAGCGGGTACTCTCGAATCGATGCGGGCGCGCACGGGATTCACCCTGATAGAGCTGCTGGTCGTGATCGCGATTATCGCCATTCTGGCGGCGTTGCTGTTTCCTGTGCTGGCGCAGGCGCGGGAGAGCGCGCGCCAGAGCGTATGCGGGCAGCACCTGAGCCAGATCGGGCAGGCGCTATGGCTCTACCTGCAGGATTACGACGACCGCCTGCCCGATCGGCGCGATTTGAAGCTGAGCCTGCCTGGCGGCTATCGCCCCTGGAGCGGCTGGCCGCCGTCCGACCCGCGCTGTGGCTGGGCGGCGCTGGTGCTGATGCCCTACGCGCACGAGATGGCTCTCTGGTCGTGCCCCAGTGTTCGCGGCAGCGCGCTGGGCGAAGCCGTGCAGGTGAAACAGCTCATCGACGCAAGTGCGCCTGAGCGCGCCACCCGCTACTGGATGTGGCGCTTTGACCGCCCCGACGATCCTGTTCCGCCCGACAACTTCTGGGGCAAGACGCCCGACCAGGCGGTTGCCGACCTGCAGGCGAACCCCAGCTCGCAGTACGAGCCGCCCGCTGGCGTCAGCGATGTGGAGCTGGTCGTTGACCCCTACTTCCCGCGCACCATCAGCAGCATCCCTGCGGAGCTGCGAGGCAAAGCGGTGCATCGGGGCGGGCGCAATCGCCTCTTTCTGGACGGGCATATCCGCTGGCGACGCGACATCCGCACCGATTGAACGCCGTCTAACGCTGGAACAGCCCCAGCTGCGCCGCCAGCCCGATGGCGCCGAACACCACCGCCAGCGCAATCACCACAAAGCCGCCCAGCACCGAGCCGCGCACAATCGCAATCACGCCACACAGAAAGGCGAGCGGCGCCAGGCACGGCGGGCACAGACCACCCAGCACCGATAGCAGAAGCCCCATCACCACCCAGCCCGTGCCGTTGCTGCTGGCGGCGGTCGGCGGCAGCACCACATGCGCGGGTGGCGTGCCGGCGGGCGGCAGTGAAGTGCCTCCCGATGGATAGGGCGAGCCAGCGGGCGATGGCGAGGGGCTGCCAGAAGGGTAAGGCGTGCCCACGGGCGATGGGGGCAGCTGACCCAGCGCGCGGCGCAAGCCGTCCGCCGCCACCTGCGCCGCCGTCAGCGTCGGATCCAGACGCGCCGCCTGCTCATACGCCCGTATCGCCTCCGGATAGCGACCCTGCTGATGCAAAAACGCGCCCCAGTTGTAAAATGCATAGGCATCGCCCGGATTACAGCGCAGCGCGTCCAGAAAGTGGCGTTCGGCGCGAGCTATATCGCCCTGCGACGCCAGTGCAATCGCCAGACAGAGATGCAGATGCCCATCCTGCGGGTTCATCCGCAACGCCCGCTCCAGCAGCGGGATCGCGTCCGCATAGCGCCGCTGATAGAACAGCTCGCGCCCTATCTCGCCCGGATCACGCATTCATCTCACAGCAGGTCGGCGAACACGGGCACCGAATCGCGCTGCTCCCACCGAAAGGCAGGGTTGCCAAAGTGCCCGTTCTTCGCCGTCGGCAAATATTGCGGCTTCTGCAAATCGAGGAACTGGATAATCCCGCGCGGGCTGAGATCGAAGTTGTCCCGAATGCGACGCTCAATCTTTTCGGGGTCGACGCGGTGCGTGCCGAAGGTCTCAATCATGAGGGAGACGGGCTGCGCCACACCAATCGCGTAGGAGATTTGCAGCTCCACCTTCTCGCACAGCCCCGCCGCCACGATGTTCTTGGCGAGATAGCGTGCCATATAGGTGGCGGAACGGTCCACTTTGGTGGGGTCTTTGCCCGAAAACGCGCCGCCCCCGTGTCGGCAATAGCCACCGTAGGTGTCCACAATAATCTTGCGCCCCGTGACGCCCGTGTCCGCCTGTGGACCGCCAATCACGAACACCCCCGTCGGGTTCACATAGTAGTGCTTCACATTGATGTCCACCCGATCGGCGAATCGGCTCAGCACGGGCTGAATCACGAACTCGATCACGCGCTCGCGCACCTCTGTGTGGGTGATGTCGGGGTCGTGCTGAGCGGAAATGACCACCGTCTCGATGGCTTTGGGCACGCCCTTCTCGTAGACGACGGTGACCTGCGATTTGCCGTCCGGGCGGAAGCCCAGGTCGGGTCGGGCGCGGCGCACCTCCGCTAACTGGCGCGTGAGCGCATGGGCAATCGTGATGGGCAGCGGCATCAGTTCAGGCGTCTCGGTGCAGGCGAAGCCGAACATCATGCCCTGATCGCCCGCGCCGCCGACATCCACGCCCTGCCCGATGTTGGGCGACTGCTCCTGAATGGCGACCATCACGCCACAGGTGTCGCCCTCGAAGCCGTACTCGCTTCTGGTGTAGCCGACCTCATTAATCACGCGCCGCACCACATCGGGGATTTCAACATAGGCGTGCGTGGTAATCTCGCCTGCCACAACCGCCAGCCCGCGTGTGAGCAATGTCTCCACCGCCACGCGCGACTGCGAATCCTGCGCCAGGCACTCATCCAGCACCGCATCGCTGATCTGATCCGCCAGCTTATCCGGGTGACCTTCCGTCACGCTCTCCGAAGTGAATAGCTGTACCATGCGTCTCCTCCTCAGGCTCAAAATGCTTACCCCGAAAGTATACCCCGCCTGTGGGCAGGAGGCGGTTCCGCGGCGCCTCATCAGAACCGCTCTGGCGCGAACGGTTCAATCGGCAACGGGGTGGAGCCGTTCAGCACAAGGTCAGCAATAGCCACGGCGGTTGCAGGCGCCAGCAGGATGCCGTGATAGGCGTGCCCACTCGCCAGGTAGAGACCTTCCAGACCGCTCAGCGCACCAATCAGCGGGTTCGAATCGGGGGTGCCCGGTCGCAAGCCAACCGTGTACCCCGTCATCGTGGCGCTCAGCAGCATCGGGCACAGCTGAGCCAGTGCCTCCAGTAGCTGGCGCGCTCCCGCTGCCGTGGCTCGTACATCGAAACCTGCCTGCTCGCGCGTTGCGCCCATTAGCACCGTGCCGTCCCCGCGTGGTACCAGATAGCCCGAAGGCGACACCACGATGTGGTGCAGCAGGTACGGCGCATCGCTCAGCACCAGAATCTGCCCTCGCACGGGTTCAATCGGCAGGTGAACGCCGAGTGTCTGCAGCAGGGTGCCTGTCCATGCGCCCGCCGCTATCACCACCGCGTCGCCCGATAGCACCCCGTTCGCCGTGCGCACGCCCCGCACACGCCCGCCCTCCTGCACGAAGCCCAGCACGGGCTGACCTCTGTGGAACTCCGCGCCCGCCTGGATCACCGCAGCGTGCAGGGCGCGCATCAGTCGCTCCGTGTGCACGCGCCCTTCGTTCGGCAGCCAGAGCGCGAGCCGACAGGTTTCGGGCAGCGCTGGCTCCCGCTCGCGCGCCGTGCGGGCATTTAGCAGCTCTGCCTGCGGCTCGTGGCGAGCCACCCACTCGCAAAGCGTCTGCAGGCGCCGGGCGTCCGAATCGGTGAGCGCAACACGCAGCGTGCCACAGCGACGCCAGCCGATGTCGATGCCGACCGCCGCCTGCAGGCGTTGCGCCCATTCGGGATAAAGGTTCAGGCTGTGCAGCATGAAGGGCAGTGCGGGGGTTTCGCCCTCGGTCAGGCTGAAGGGATTGACCATCCCGGCGGAGGCGCGGGAGGTCTGCCCGCCGCTGGCAAGGCTCTCCAGCAGCGCGACGGTCGCCCCGCGCGTGCGCAACTCCAGCGCGACCGATGCGCCAATCACGCCCGCGCCCACCACCAGCACCCGCATCACCTATCCCCCCGCCACCATCTGCACAATTTCCAGCGTGTCGCCCTCGCGCAGAACAATCTCGCCGTACCGCTCGCGCGGCACAATCTGGGCGTTATGCTCCACCACGACCATGCGGGGATCCAGCCCGCGCTCCTGAAGCAGTTGCAGAAGGGTGATGGCTTCGGGCAGGTCGCGCTCCTTGCCGTTGATGCGCACTCGCATAGCATGGGGATTATACCGAAAGCACCTCCGCTCATCCCGCTCCTGCAATCGTCCCCGTGCCCAGCCTGCTTGCAACGGTCGTTGCCCGCCGAAGCCCGTTTCATCGGCTGGCGCATTGCTGCGTCGATGCCCGTGTTCGTTGTGGAGCCGTTTGATTAGCAACGGCTTTTACTTTCCTGCTGATAGGCGTCTGAGCTGGGGAGGCAGGTGGTCGGGGAGCAGCACAGTGGCGTCGGGGGGCGCCAGCACGACCGCCGACTCAATCGCGTTCTCCAGCTCGCGCACATTGCCCGGCCACGAATAAGCCTGCAGGATCGCCAGCGCGTCGGGGCTGACCGCCTGCAACGCGCGGTTGTTCTCCTTCGCGTACTTCTGAATGAAATGCTCCACCAGCAGCGGGATGTCCTCGCGGCGCTCGCGCAACGGCGGCAGGTGGATATGCACCACCTGCAGGCGATAGAAGAGGTCCGCGCGGAAGCTGCCCGACTGAACCGCCTGCTCCAGGTCGCGATTGGTGGCGGCGACGAGGCGCACATCGACGGGGATGGGCTTGTTGCTGCCCAGCCGCTCAATCTCGCGCTCCTGCAGAACCCGCAGCAGCTTTACCTGAATGAGGGGCGGAATGTCGCCGATTTCGTCCAGAAAGAGCGTGCCGCCGTTCGCCGCTTCGAACTTGCCGATTCGGTCGGTCTCCGCGCCTGTATACGCGCCTTTGACCGCGCCGAACAGCTCCACCTCCAGCAGGGTTTCGGGAATGGCGGCGCAGGAGACCGCCACGAAGGGTCCATTAGCGCGACTGCTCTTCTCGTGCAGCATGCGGGCGATCAGTTCCTTGCCTGTGCCGCTCTCGCCTGTGATCAGCACGGTCGTGCGCGTGTCGGCAACGCGCTCCACAATCTGCAATACCTGCTGAATGGCGGGGCTGTTGCCGATGAAGGTGGTCTTTCGGGCGGCGGTGGGGGCGCGTCGGCGCTGGGCGACGGGCGCCATCAGCCGCTCGCGGTCGCGCAGGGCGTTGCGAATCAGCTTGCACAGTACCTCCATATCGAGCGGCTTGGTCAAAAAATCGATGGCGCCCAGCCGCATCGCCTCCACCGCAGCGGGGATGGTGCCGAAGGCGGTGACCATGATCACAATCACATCGGGATACTTCTCCCGGATGCGACGCAGCAGCTCCAGCCCGTTCATATCGGGCATCATCACATCGGTCAGCACCACATCGCAACGATGCTCGTCCAGCAGTTTGAGCGCGGCATACCCGCCAGGGGCGGTGAGGGTCTCAAAGCCCGCTTTTTTCAGACCCATCGCCAGCACACGGCGGATATTCTCTTCATCCTCCACAATCAGGACCGTTGCCGACATAGACTTTCACCTCGTTCGAGTAAGACACCTGTTGAGCGCAGGGGCAGTGGCGAACTCGCCCGCTGTGATCCGCTCACTCAGCAATGGACTATGCCCGAATCGGTGTCCAAAAGATCACTGCGCTTTTCGATTTTCGGTATCCACACCGTGAAGATGGAGCCACCTTCAGCAGGGCAGTCGACGCGCACTTCGCCGTGATGCGCCTGCACAATCTTTTGGACGATACTCAGCCCCAGTCCGGTTCCGCGCGTGCGGGTGGTGTAGAAGGGCGTGAAGATTTTTTCCCGGATTTCGGGTGGGATGCCCGTGCCGGTGTCCTGCACCTGCAGGTAGATTTTGCCGCTGGCTTCGCCGGCTCGCAGGGTGAGCTGTCCGCCGTTGGGCATCGCCTGGACAGCGTTCTGGATGAGGTTACGCAGCACCTGTTCGATGCGGGCGGGGTCGAGCCATGCAGTGGGTTCGCCCTCCACCTCCAGTGTTGTGGCGATGCCCGTCTCCTTGAAGTAGGGGGCGAGCGCGGCGAGCAGCCGCTCCAGCATCGGGCGCAGAGCGACCAGCCGCCAGCTCGGCACGAGGGGGCGGGCAAACTCCAGAAACTCATCGGCGATTTCGTTCAGGCGGGCGACCTCCTGACGGATGATGTCCACATAGGTATGCACGGGTTCGGGCAGGTTCTCTTCCTGGGCGAGCAGGTCGGCAGCGCCCTTGAGGGCGGTGAGCGGATTGCGCAGCTCGTGGGCGATGGTGGCGGTCATCTGCCCGATTTCAGCAAGGCGCTCCATCTGGCTCAGGCGCGTCTCCAGGCGGTGATACTCGGTGATGTCTTCGAAGACCACCACTGCACCGCCAGGCTCATCGGAGCCACGCATCAGCAGGGGCGTGATGGTGAAGTTGAGGATTTGCGGGCTATCCCCGGCGCCAGGTGCGGGGGCGAGCGGGAGGCGATAGAGCGTGTGGGCGCCACCGCCTTTCAACACCGCATCGAGCGCGTGCTGAAGGCTCTGCAGGGAGTCGTCGGGCAAGCGCCCTTTCAGCCGACGGCACAGCTCCGTGTAGGGCTTGCCGACCAGCTCGCGCCCGCGAATGCCCATGATGGCTCGCGCCGCGCGGTTCCATGTGGTGATGACACCCGCCGCGTTCAGCGTGAACATGCCCGCGCCGAGACTGCGCAGAATGTTGTTGCGGAACGCGGCGAGGTTCTGAATCTCGCGATAGCGCTGCTCCATCTCGCGATAGAGGCGCGCGTTCTCGATGGCGATCCCCGCTTGCGCCACGAACACGCTCAGCAGGTCGACCTGCTCCATCGTGAACAGCCCGCTGCGGTCCTCATTATCAGCCAGCACGACCCCGATACAGCTGCCGTGAACCACAATCGGCAGCACGCAATAGCGGTTCGCGCCGATGGTGCGCCCGAAGCCCCGAATGGGTTGAAGCTCGCTGCGCGCGTCGTGAATCACCAGCGGCATCTTCTTCCTGGCGACGATGCCAATCACGCCCTGACCCTTGCGGAAACCGCGTGGGGGGAACATTTCGCGGCTGTAGCCGCGCAACAGATGCGGCTGATAGGTGCGCGACGATTCGCTTTGCAAAAACAGTGCATAGCGCGAGAAGCCGACCACCTGCTCGATCTGGCGCCCGACCAGCTCCAGCAGCGTTTCGATGTCCAGCACCGCGCTGACCACCTGCGAGAGGTTAACCAGCGTGGTCAGCTCCTGCACGCGCCGATGGAGGTCGGCATAGAGGCGGGCGTTCTCGATGGCGAGCGCAATCAGGCTGGCGAAGATGGAGAAGGCGTGCACATCCTCGCTGGTGAACGGCGGCGCGGGCTGAAGGCGGCGGATGGTCAGCACGCCGAACACCTCGCCCTGCCGATTGCGCAGCGGCACGCAGATCGAACTGCTGATTTCGGGGCGCGGCACCACGCCCGCCAGCTCTGGATGCTGGCTCGGATCGCTGACGAGGATGGTCTCGCCCGTCAGTGCGACCCGTCCCGCGATGCCCTCGCCGAGCGGAATGCGTACATGCGACACAATCTCGGGTGCCAGTCCGTAGCTGGCGGCAATCGTGAGCGCGTTCTCGTCGGGCTGGAGCAGCATCAGCGTGCAGGCTTGCGCGTCCATCGCGTGCGCGGCGCGCTCCGTCACCAGCTGCAGGAAGCGTTCCAGCCCCTGCTGGGAAGAGGCTAACGCCGTCTCGTACAGCGTGGCAACGGTCAGCAACCGCCGTTCCGACTGGCGCCGCAGCGCGTCGATCTCGCGATGGAGCTGCTCCTGACGGCTCAAAAGGCGCACCAGCTCCACGACGGCATCCCAGACGCCATCGCTCGCCTGCTCGCGCGGGATGCAGAGCGCGTAGAACAGACCATGCGCAGCGAGCGGCTCAACACGCCAGCAATAGCGCGAATCGGAAGATGGAGTGAACTTCTTGCCCGTACCCTCTCCCCCGCTGGGGGAGAGGGTTTTAGCAACGCCCTCTCCCCCGCTGGGGGCTTCGGAAGTCGCTTCCGCGAATATCTCCGTTAGCTGAGTTCGCACTTCGGCAACTGGCAGCACGGGCGCCTGCATGAGAACGAGAGGGGGCGCGCTAGGGTTCCGCAGGATGAGACCGTTCCATGCGCCAGTGCGCTCGGCGATCTGGCGCAGCAGGTTCGCCAGGTCTTCGGTGCCGACCCCGCTTGTGGCAGTGCGCATCAGCTCGGTGAGCCAGCTCAGTTGCGCCATCACCGCCTCCTATAATACCCCCTGCCTACGGCAGCTCCAGGTCGTGGAAGCGGTCGGCAGAGGGGTCTAAGTGGCGCAGCAGCACGCGGTAAGCCTGTTCGATCTGGGCATGAATCTGCTCGGCTTTGGCGCGTTCGGGGGAGCCTTCGGGGAAGCGGTTCGGGTCGCTTTTGGCGGCGAGCGTGCGATAGGTGCGGCGGACGGTAGGCAGGTCGGCGTGTTCGGGCAGTCCCAGCACGCGATAGGCACGACGAATGGGGTCAACTGGCTCGGTGGGCGATGGGCGCACGGGCTGTGCTGGCGGCGCGGGCTTGCTGACACCGGGCTGGCTCAGGTCGCGCTCCAGCTCGCGCACGGCGTCGGCACGGGCGCGAGCTTCGGCTTCGTCCTCGCGACCCAGCGCCTCCAGCCGCGCCCACTGCTCCTCAATAAAGGCGCGCATCAGGCGAGTAATCCGTTTGCCCAGCGCCATCACAGCTCACCTCGCAGTCCCAGCGCCACCAATTGAAGTGTACCCTGCTGACCGCGCAGCACCAGCGTCGCACTGAAATGCCTGTCGAGCCGCTGCTGGAGCGCGAGCCGCCAGCTGAGGCGCTGGCTCGCCGTCTGATAGGTGAGCAGCAGTTCGGGCTGGAGCGCCATCGCCAGCGGCTGCCAGCGCAGGGCGAGCCAGTGCGTGTCGATGACCCGATTGCCGCCGCTGTAGAGCCATTCCAGTTGCAGGCGGTGGCTGCCGAACTCGCGGGCGATGTCCGCGCCGTACAGTTGCTGGTAGCCCTCACTGTCGCGCGGCTGTTCAGGTAGCGCCCACGTCGCGAAAGCATGCGGGTCGGTGCCAAAATGGCGCCCGATCCCCACCGAAACGCCGCCGTTCGCTGTGCCCACCCGCACATAGAAGCCCTGCTGACGCTCCCTGCCATTAAACAGGTACGCCACGCGCATCGGCAGATCGCCGATGGCGAAGCGCGTGGGCGATTGGACTGCCAGCACGCTCTCGCTCAGCAGCAGCCCTGCGCCGAACGGCACATAGAATCGCCCGAACCGCCAGCCCTCCAGCCGCTCCAGATAGACCTCATCGAGCGCGGTGCGCGTGCGATCGTGCGGGATGTTCTGCAGTCGCTGGGCGATATACGCGCCGTAGCCCGATTCGTGATAGAGCTGGAGATAGACCACCGAGTGGCGGGCGAGGTCATCGTACCAGCGCAGTTGCGTCGTGCGCTCGTCCGCCCGTACCTGGCTGTGCAGGCGTGCGCCGAAGAACACCAGCGGCTGCTGGGCGCACCCGACACCGAGCAGGATCAGCCACCCGACACCAGCCAGCCATCGCCCCATCAGGAATATCTTACCATACTCATGGTACAATTCTCATGGTGAGCTGGCGATGAGCAGCCCATTTGCGGGCATGAACCCCTATCTGGCGGATCCGCGCCTGTGGGCGGGGGTGCATCAGCGGTTCATCACCTATCTGGCGGAGCAGATCAACGCGCAGCTCCTGCCTCACTATGTGGCGGATATCGACGAGCGGGTTTATGTGGAGAAGTCGGGTCATTCGCGTGTGATTGCGCCTGACATCACGGTGACGCGCATGACGCCTGAAGCAGGCGAGACGGCATCTGTGGCGCTTGCCGACCCGCCGTTGCTGGTGCAGCTTGAGCCGCTGCCTGTGCGTGAACCCTACATCCAGATACTCTCACTGCGGGGCGGCACGCGCGAGGTGGTGACGGTGCTGGAGGTGTTGAGCCATGCCAACAAAACGCCAGGCTCCGAAGGGCGTGCGCTCTATCTCGGCAAGCAGGCAGAGCTGCTCAATAGCCGTGTCAGCCTTGTTGAAATCGACCTGTTGCATGCAGGTGAGCATACGGTTGCCGTACCACTGAGCGCGCTGGCAAACCAGCCTGCATGGGACTATATTATCTCGCTGCATCGGGGTGGGGCGCCGCGCTGGCATTTTGAAGTGTGGCTGGTGCGTCTCCCGGAGCGATTGCCCCGCATCGCGGTGCCGCTCAGTGGCAACGATGCAGACATCAGCGTCGATCTGTAGAGGGTGCTGGAGCGAGTCTATGTGGAAGGTCGATACGAGCGGCTGCTGGACTATAGCCAGCCGCCATCGGTTCCTCTATCGGACGAGTCGCGGTACTGGCTCCAGCGTCATTTGACAACCAGTCAGCCCCCCAAATCGTAGCTGGAGCCGCTGGCTCGCATCATCGGCAGGATGCGAATGCTACATCGAGGCAACCTCAGTTGCTCTCGCGGCTCTCGGTGCTGGTTTGCCCGCTTTGCAGTTTGCGTTCGAGGTCTTCCAGCTCCTGGAGCACATCGGCGTCGGCGACGGCAGCTGGTTGAACCGCGGGCGCGGTCTCGGCTTCGGCGGGGCGCAGACCCAGCCGCTGCTCCATCTGCTTGAGTTCCTCTTCGGCTTCCTGATCGATCTGGGCATCTTGCAGGGCGGCGATACGCCCCTGCAGGCTCTGGGCAGCCATCTCCTGACGCGCAGAGGCTTCCGCTTCCGCCCGCTGGATGCGCTGCTCCGCGGTCGCCCAGCTGGATTCCAGCGCCTCGACCGAGATGCCCTCTAACGCCTTGTTGATGGCGGTTTGAATCTGTGCCTGTTTCCAGCGGGCTTTGAGGGCGAGCGCCTGCGCGGTCTTCACGCGCACCTCCTCTTCCTGGCGGCGGATCGCCTGCTTGACCGATTCGACGGTCTCGATGGCTTGCTGGAGGGAGACGCGCAGCGATGCGAGCGCGCCTTCCTGCGCTTTCTTCTCGCGGATAATCTGCAGGGCGAGGTCGCGATTGCCCTGCTGGAGCGCCAGCTCCGCTTTGCGCTCCAGATCGCGCACGGTCTTCTCCAGCTTGTCCACCTCCGCCTGAAGCAGGTTCTTCTGCGTGATGGCTTGAATCGCACGCTCGCGATTGCGGGCTAAGGTCTCCTGCATCTCGCGCCGCGCCTGATCGAGCAGGATTTCGGGGTCTTCTAACTGCTCCACCTTGCCCGTCACCCACGCGACGAGATAGCGCCATAATCGTGCCAGTGCTTTCAGCATTCTGTTCCCCCTGTTGCTGATGCTGGGCGAAGTATACCCCGCGTGTGGCGCACGAATCAAGGGGTAAAGAATTTTTGGTGCAGGTACACTTTGGGCGATGGTGGGGTTGCTGGTCGGGCTGGCGGTCGGCGGGCTGGCGGTCGGTGTGGGGATGTACCTGCTCGGTCGGCTGCCGCTGAGCGCTGGCGAGCGGATAGCGTACGGTGGTGCGCTGGGGCTGGGGTTGCTGGCTTATGCCGTCGCGCTGCTCGCTGCTCTGCACTGGCTGTCGGGGCTGTGGCTGCTGCTCGCCCTGCTGATTGCGGGCGGATTGTGGGGCTGGGCGCGATCCCTCCGCCCATGGGGGCAAGCGGGCTTGAGCAGTCCGCCGGATTCACCGCGCTGGATATGGCTGGTGTGGGCGCTGGTGGGCGCACTGATGCTGACGGCACTTGCGCTCTGCCTGCTACCTCCCGACGGCAACGAGTGGGACGCGCTCGCCTACCATCTTGCCTTCCCCAAACTCTACCTGCAGGCGGGCGGCATGGTGCCGATCCCCTTCATGCATCAGAGCTATTTTCCGCCGCTGATGGATATGCTGTTTCTGCTGGGTCTGTGGCTGGATGGCGAGCCGTGCGCGAAGGTGTTCCACTGGCTGATGGCGCTGCTGATGGTGGTAGGCACGGCGGCGTTCGTGAATCGGGTGGGCGGTCAGGGCGTCTGGGGCGCACTGCTGCTCGCGGGCACGCCTGTGATCGTGTGGCAGGCGTTCAGCGCGTATATTGACCTGTCGACCGCGCTCTATGTGGGGCTGGGCGCGTTCGCGCTCTGGTGCGCCGTCTCCACCCGCGACGGGCGCTGGCTCTGGCTGGCGGGTGTGATGATGGGCTTCGCGCTGGCGACCAAATACACCGCCCTGCTCTCGGGGGGCTTATGGGTCGTCGTCGGGCTGGCATGGTGCGCGTGGGCGCGATGGCAGGCGGGTCTGCGCACGCTCGCACTAACCGCCGTTATCGCGATGCTGATGGGTGCGCCCTTCTATATTCGCAACTGGCTCTGGACGGGCAACCCTGTCTATCCGTTCGCCTATGAGATTTTTGGCGGGCGCAACTGGAGTCGGGCGCAGGCGCAGGCGTATCGGAACGACCAGCTGCGGTTCGGCATGGGGCGCGAGCCGTCCCAGCTGCTGATGCTGCCGTGGAACCTGACGGCGCACCCGCTCCACTTCGCGGACCCTATCGGGGCGTCGGTGGGCGAGCGGGTCTATCTGCTGCCGTCGGCGGGTATGGGCTATCTGGCGACGCTGGGGCTGATGGCAGGGATTGGCGTCGCGCCCGGCACAGGCTGGCTGCTCGCCCTCGCAGGGCTGAACACGCTCGGCTGGTTCTACCTCATGCAGCAGGTACGCTACCTGATACTCGTTTTCCCCCTGCTAACGGCAGCGGGCACGAGCCGACTCAGAGCGAGCAACGGTGCACGCTGGTTGAGGGCGCTCTATGCCATTCTGCTCGGCGTGCAGGCGCTCTACACGCTGTGGCTGTTCAGTAATGCCTATCTCACCATGGTGCCGCTGGCGCTGCGCGACCGTGAGGCTTATCTGGAGCGGCGCCTGCAAATCTACCCTGCGATTCGCTATCTGAACACGCAGACACCGCCCGATGCAGGTGTGATTCTGCTGGACGAAACGCGCGGATACTACCTGGATCGCCGCTATCTGTGGGGCAACGCGGGGCACCACCGGCTCATCCCGTACGAACAGTTTCGCACGGCGGGTGAGCTGACCGACTGGCTGCGCCAGCACGGTTTTCGCTATGTGCTGATTAACACGCGCTTCACCCCGCGGGGCACGTCGGAGCCGTGGCGCAGGCTTTATATGGATGCCATCGCGGAGGGCAGGCTGCAGCCGGTGTTCGCCGAGCGCGGTGTGGAGGTCTATGCGCTGGAATAGAGTATTTGCAGGAATCCCCTCTCCCCCGCGTTCGGGGGAGAGGGTACGGGTGAGGGGGCATAAGACCATCATGAGGGCGACTCTGTGGCTGTGGGCGCTCATCGTTGCTGTGCGACTGGGCTATGCGCTGTTCGCCGTGCAGCTTGACCCGTTCCTGCAGCGCGACCCGCTGCATGGCGACGCCGCTGTGCATGACCGCATCGCCTGGACGCTGGTCAGCGAGGGGCGCTATGTGTACGAGAAGGGATTGCAGGTGGCGCCCGGCTACATCTGGCTGATGGCGGGCGTTTATGCGATAGCGGGTCATCAGCCGCAGGCGGTGCGCTTCGTAAATGCCCTGCTGGGGCTGCTGACCCTGCTGGGGTTGTGGGCGATGTGCCGACGGCTCTTCGGCGAGCGTGTGGCGAACTGGACCCTGGCGCTCGCCGCTCTCCATCCGCACCTGCTTCTGATCAGCGGCTGGCTCTACACCGAGAACCTGATGCTGCCGCTGCTGGTGTGGAGCCTCACGCTGATGGTTCAGATACGGGGCGATGACTCGGTGCGGCGCTGGGCGGTGGTGGGCATACTGCTGGGGCTGCTCGCGCTCACGCGGGCGAGCTTTCTGCCTTTTATCGGGCTGATGGCGCTGTGGGCGTGGCGATTCGGGCATCCCGGCTGGCGCGGCGCGGCAACCCTGCTTATCGCCGCCAGCCTGACCGTTGCGCCCTATATTGCCTATCTGCACGCCCGATTCGGGCATTTCATCCCGATTGGGCTGGGCGGCTATGTGTTCCTGTGGGCGAACAACCCTGAAGCGGACGGCGGCTTCCAGCCCGGACTGCCGAAGACCATCGTGATTGGCGGCAAGCCAGTGGATGTTCAGCAGGCGATTGCGGCGCGCGATCCTGTGGAGCGCGACCGCAGGGCGCTGCGACTGGCGCTGCAGTGGGTTCGGGAGAATCCGGGCGCGTTTGCGCGGCTGCTGTGGTGCAAGACTCGCCTGAGCCTGTCCGCGCTCGGCTTGCAGGACCCGCGCCATCGCCAGCAGGTGTGGGCGCTGGGCGCAGATGTCGTTTACTGGCTCTTTTTGCTGGTGGCGCTTTACGGGTGGGTGCGGCTTGTCATAACCGCTGTTCCCGCACCCCAGAGGGGCGAGGGAGCATCGAAAACCCTCTCCCCCTTTGGGGGAGAGGGTACGGGTGAGGGGGCAGGCTCTCTCACGCAGGCAGGCAAACCCCTCACCCCAGAGGGGAGAGGGGGTTCCACCACCTCCGCGCTGCTCTGGCTGATGGGATTGCTCGCCATCTGGGTCTGGCTGATTATCTGGCTGTATGCCGGGGGCGTTCGTCCGATGCTGGCGTTGCAGCCCTATCTGGCGCTGGGCTTCGTGCTGGCGTTGCTGAAGCCGTCGCGGGCTTGAAGGGGGCGCACAGCCGTGCGCCCCTACTTCATCTGGAACAGTGTCTGCGCCGCGTGCAGCACCTCGCGTGCGCGCGCCATGAACTGCTCCGCCTCCTCCAGACCGATGCCCAGCACATTCAGCACGCGCGTGTCGAACGGCTCCGGCGGCGCCTCCGGGTTCATCATGTAGCCGATCTGGTTCGCGCAGTAGTCGGCGAACTCGATCAGGGCGCAGTTAGGGTCGTTCTGGTCGAGGCTCTGGTGATGGAACCGCACCATTTTGGCGATTCGGGGTGGCAGGTTCCAGCGTTCCACCAGCAGGGCGCCTATTTCTTCATGGGTGAAGCCGAACAGCTCGCGTTCCGCCTCGTGCACGGGCATGCGGTAGTGATGCACCAGGTCGCTCAGCTCGCCCATCCAGTCGGTGAGCGCGGTGCTGATGACCAGCTTGCCCACATCGTGCAGGAGTCCAGCGGTGAACGCCTCGCTGCGGGCGTCCACATCGAAGGCGCGGGCGCCCGCCTGTGCCACCAGCCCGACCGCCAGCGAGTGCGACCACAGCCCGCTCACATGGAGGGTGTAGCCCACCAGCGCCCGCCGAAACAGCGGATAGGTCGCCGCCACCAGCGCCAGATTCTTGATGGTGCTGATGCCCAGCACCACCACCGCCTCTTCAATCGTGGCAATCTGGCGCATCATGCCGTAGTAAGCCGAGTTGGCGATGCGCAACAGGCGCACCGTGAAGCCCTGATCGCGCCCGATAATCAGCGCCAGCTGCTGGGCTGACATATCCGGATTGTCCGCCGCCTGATAGACCTGCATCACGACCACAGGCAGACTCGGCAGGTCCTTCAAACGCTGAATCACCTCTTCTGCCGATGCAACGGGTCGAGTGTGTGTCGCCATCGTCCTATCCTCCGTGCCGCTGTGGGGATGTTTCCACATCCGTGTGCCGTTCTCCAACGATTTTCGGGTACACTCTGGGGGGATGCGCTGGCGCGTGGCTCAGTGGTGTGCGTTTGAAGCGTCGCACTTCTACCGCCTGCCCCACCTGAGCATCGAAGAGAACGAGCAACTGTTCGGGAAGGCAGCGCGGCACCACGGGCACAACTACCGGGTCTGCATCCAGATGCTCATTCAGCCCCATCCAGAGCGCCACCTCTGCCCCCGCGAACTGGAGCACCAGCTGCAAACGCACATCGACCGCCAGTTCGACCATCGCTGCCTGAACCTCGAACACCCCTATTTTCAGCACCATCTGCCGACCACCGAGAACATGGCGGTCTATCTCTACCACGACCTTCAGCCGATGCTGCCGTACCCGCTGGAGGCGGTGGAGGTGCATGAATCGGAGTGGCTCTCGTCGGCGTATCGGGGCGAGCGTCGGCGCCATCCCGACGGCGAGGAGGTACCCATGGTCTATCTCACCCGCAGCTATCACTTTTCGGCGTCGCACCGGCTCTATCATCCGAACCTGAGCGAGCAGGAGAACACCGCGCTGTTCGGCAAATGCAGCCATCCGTATGGGCACGGGCACGACTACCGCCTCGAAATCACCGTTCGCGGCGAGCCAGACCCCATCACCGGCATGATTATCAGCCTGGCGGAGCTGGACGCACTGGTCCATCGCGAGGTGCTGGAACGGCTCGACCACCGCTTCCTGAACGAGGAGGTCGCCGAGTTCCAGCAGGTGATCCCGACCACCGAGAATATCGTGCAGTTCATCTATCGGCGACTGGCGCCGCATCTGAGCGGGCGCGCACAGCTCCACAGCGTGCGCCTTTACGAGACCCCACGCAGCTGCTTCGAAATGGTTAACAGCGAACCATGAAAGGTGAGATTGCCCCGCCATCATGGAACAATCCCGCTGCTGCGGTTCGTATACCGATAGTGCCTGTGTCGATTCGGAGGCGATGATGCAGACTTTGCCGGTCAACCGTTCGAGCCAGCTTCAGGCGGCGCAGGTGCTGATGTGTGCGCCCAGCGCGTACGATCTGCTCTATGAGATCAACGCCTGGATGCATCTCAGCAACCGTCCCGATAAGCGGCTGGCGTGGCAGCAGTGGGAACAGCTCTATCAGGTGCTGACCAGCGAGGTCGGTGTCCCGGTGGCGCTGATTGAGCAGGCGCAGGAGGCGCCCGATATGGTGTTCACGGCGAACGCGGGTCTGCCCCTGCCGGGCAAACGCATCGTGCTGTCGCGCTTCCGCCACCCCGAACGACAGGTGGAGGAACCCTATTTTGAGCAGTTCTTCCGCTCGCACGGCTTCACGGTGCATCTGCTGCCGCCCGACTGCGCCTTTGAGGGTGAGGGCGACGCCTTCTATCTCGGCGACTTCATCGTGGCTGGCTACCGCAAACGCACCGACATCTGCGCCCATCGCCACCTCAGCGAACTCACAGGTCTCGAAACGCTCAGCCTCGAACTGGTGGACGACCGCTGGTATCACCTTGACACCTGCTTCTTGCCGCTGGGTGGACGGCTGGTCGCCTATTACCCCGAAGCGTTCGACTGGTACGCTCGCCGCGTGATTCAGGAACATTTTGAGGTGATCCCTGTCAGCCCCGAAGAGGCGTTGCGATTCGCGTGCAACTCGGTGGTCATCGGCAAGCATGTGGTGATGCCCGCAGGCTGCCCCATCCTGCGCTTTCATCTGGAGGAGCGCGGCTTCCGCGTGCATGAGGTGCCGATGAGCGAGTTCATCAAATCGGGCGGCGCGTGCAAGTGCCTCACGCTCTACCTGCCCGAGCCCATCGGCTAACGACGCTCATACCACGCCTGCACGAACTGCCTGTATTCGACCTGCTCCTGCAGGATGCGCTGCCACCAGTCGCGATTCTGCACATACCACAGCACCGTCTCGCGCAGCGCGTCCTCAAAATCCGCCTGCGGCTGCCAGCCCAGCGCACGGATGCGACGGGTGTCCAGCGCGTAGCGACGGTCGTGCCCCGGACGGTCCGTCACGAACTGGATCAGCGTCTCGGGCTTGCCGAGAATGGTCAGAATGCGGCGGGTGATTTCGAGGTTCGTGCGCTCGTTGTTCGCCGCGATGTTGTAGATGGAGCCGACCTGACCCCTGTGCAGCACAAGATCGAGCGCACGCACATGGTCATCCACATAGAGCCAGTCGCGCACCTGCTGCCCGTCGCCATAGAGGGGCAGCGGCTGATCCTGAAGGGCGCGCGTGACGAAGAAGGGGATCAGCTTTTCGGGGTACTGGCGCGGTCCGAAGGTGTTGCTGGGGCGCACGATCAGCACGGGCAGCCCGTAGGTTCGGTGATAGGCTTGCGCCAGCAGGTCGGCGCCCGCCTTGCTGGCGGCGTAGGGACTGCTCGGACGCAGGGGCGAATCCTCCGTGCAGGCGCCTTCCCCAACGGGACCATACACCTCGTCGGTGCTGACATGCAGAAACCGTTCGACGCCCGCCTGCCGCGCCGCCTCCAGCACCATGAAGGTGCCATACACATCGGTGGTGATGAAGGCGTCGGGGTTCAGGATGGAGCGGTCGACATGCGTTTCGGCAGCTAAGTGTGCCACGAGTTGCACGCCCTGCATCGCGGTCTGCACCGCCTGACGGTCGCGCACATCGGCATGGATGAACTCAAAGCGCGGGTCGCCCTCCGCTTCCTTCAAATTCTCGCGGTTGCCCGCGTAGGTGAGCGCATCCAGCACACGCACCCGATAGTCGGGATAGTGGCGCAGCAGATAGAGGGTCAGATGGCTGCCGATGAAGCCTGCGCCGCCCGTGATCAGCACCGTTTGCCCCATGTTTTGAGCATACCCGACAGCGAAGGGGCGGCGTGTGGCACAAAAGTTGCTGCAAGGGAAGGTAGGGGAGCAAAGCCTGCCCTCGCAAGGAGGTTGCCACTCTCGACAACCTCAGCGCGAGGTGAATCTACGGGCAATCGTAGCATGAAGAAAATGCCGGGGCACCGCCCCGGCATTTTCTTTTTGCGAGCGCCAGAGGGAGCCGCTAAGCCCCTCTCCCCCACGGGCGGAGAGGGACTTAATTGTTCCCTCTCCCCTCTGGGGAGAGGGCTGGGGTGAGGGGTTTTCTGCAAGCATGCGGGATATAGCCCCCTCACCCGTACCCTCTCCCCCGCTGGGGGAGAGGGGCTGATTTGTCCCCTCACCCGTACCCTCTCCCCCGCTGGGGGAGAGGGCTTGGTTTCTCCCTCTCCCCTCTGGGGAGAGGGGCGGGGTGAGGGGCATCCTGTCCTCCAGGTGGAGTGATCCTGCCCCGGATTGGATTGTTCGAACAGTCAGGGATCCCCACTGCTGCCCGTGCTGCGATGAGTGCTGCGGCAGAAGGTAGGCGGATGGGCCATCTCTGACCGAGCAGGGGGCTGGAATAGCCCCCTGCTCCCTGGTGACGCCATCACATCTCCAGCTCCGGCTGGCGGGTCTCCACCTGAACCCGCTCCGCTGACTGCACACCCGCCAGCAACGCCGCCGCAGGGATTGCAAACCCCTTGCCTTCAAGCAACTCCCCAACCATGCGTATCTGCAGCCGCGCCAGCCGAACCCTCCCCAGCGGCGTCGTGTAATACCCCGCCCGCTCCGCCTCCCGAACCATCTCCCGCGTCGGCAACTCCTGTCTATTCTGCGTCTTTGAGCAGCAGTTCTCTCTCAAAAATCCCGAAGCCGCGCTCCTGCAGCCGATCCAGAGTTTTGGCTAAATCCCGAATCAGACCCAGCGAGGCTGCATCCTTCAATACCAGTCCCGTGCTGATATGCCGAATCCCAAGTGCATCGCAGAGGTGGCGCGCCTTTCTATCGTCCACAATCGCCACATCTGCCTGCCCACAGAGCATCAGGGCAATCACTTCACCTTCGCCAGTGCCTTGCAGGGACGGCGGAACGCGTGTCGAGTCGGCTGGCGCCACGATTCTGATCCATCCCTCCCTGACCGCTCGGCGCACAGCGTTCGCTCCTGCCCTCCCGGCACCACGCACCACCACATCCTCGTAGACCGCTGGAGGGATGATCACTATCGGATAGAGGCGAGCCAGCAGACGCAGCCTGCGAATTTTTGCCAGCCCAATCAGCGGGCTGGCGTCAACGGCGACGGTCAGCGGTCTTTCACTCATTCATCCGTCGAACCTGAAACCGCACGCTGATGCCGAATCCACTCCAGCACCGCACTTTCACGCGCGAGGTCTTCTGCCGTGTAGCGCACCACCCCCATCCGCGCCTGCGTCATCCGCTCAATCAGCTCGGCGCGACTGACGCCCAGCAGCTGCGCCCCCTCCGATTGCGAGAGAAAACCTTCCTCCACCAGCTTCAAAATCAAAATCTCACGCGCCTCCCGCTCGCCAATCGGCACGCTGGCAGGAAGCTCCAGATGAATCGTTATCGCGCGTTTGGTTTCTGCCTGTGCCATGCGCTCTCACCAAGAGAATTATACCCCTGAAGGTGTTCACATCTCCAGCTCTCTGAACCGCGGAAGCCCCGCTTCCGCACTCCATATCACATCTCCAGCTCCGGCTGGCGGGTCTCTGCCCGAACCCGCTCCGCTGACTGCACACCCGCCAGCAACGCCGCCGCAGGGATTGCAAACCCCTTGCCTTCAAGCAACTCCCCGACTGTGCGTATCTGCAGCCGCGCCAGCCGAACCCTCCCCAGCGGCGTCGTGTAAAACCCCGCCTGCTCCGCCTCGCGCACCATGTCGCGGGTGGGCGGCTCCAGCGTTACAAAAAGCCCCAGCGTTGCCTGCTCCCGCTCCAGCACGCCCCGAAAGTCGCGAATGTCCTTGACCCCCACGCGCCCGCTCTTGACCTGAATCACCACCTTTTTGGGGTGTTCGCGCGGGTTGTCGGTGAAGTAGAGCATCCCGTCAATCCCCGTGTCGGCGCCTTTTTTCTGCTGGTAGGGGAACGCCCGCGGAATCAGTCCAATCGCCCACTTCTGGAACTCGTCGCGGTCTTGAAGCGCCAGCGCCCGCGCGTCGGCGACGGTGGTCGGCTCGCCAATCACGCGATAGTCTTTGCCTTCCTTGAGGTCAAACATATCGCTGAGGCGGTACTTGATGAGCGCAATCGCGAGGTGGGTGATGTCGATACCAATCCACTGGCGTTTGAGTTTGTGGGCGGCGACGATTGCGGTTCCGCAACCGCAGAAGGGGTCTAACACGGTATCGCCCTCGTTGCTGGATGCCTGGATGATACGCTCCAGCAGGGCGAGCGGCTTCTGCGTGGGGTAGCCGAGACGCTCGCGGGCGTGCGCGCCAATGGGCTGAATATCCGTGATGACATCCTGAATCGGGTTGCCCGCGCTCATCTCCAGGTAGCGTTTATACCGCGGCACGCGCCCTTTCTTGGGCCAGACGATGTAGCCAGCGGCTTCGAGGGCGTCCAGTTTCTCCTGCACGCTCATTTGCTGGGCGCGCTCCCTGCCCACCACTTGTTCCACCAGCGGTTGGGGCACTGCCCAGTGCCGACCGACCTGAGTCGGGTCTACCCCCTTCCACGGCATGCCTGAGTCGCCTTTCGTTGTGCCCGCGCCAGTCAGAGTCACCAGGTGGTACCTGCCGCGCTCGTCCTGAAAGCGATAACATTTCTCTATGTAATTCGGGTCGAGTGCCTCGTAGACGCGATTCCATGTATAGTTTTCGCTTTTGGAGTAGAACAGCAGCACATCGTGAATGGGTCCCCAGCGTTTTGCGCCGCCGTGCGCGCCCGTCCGCTTCCATACAATCTCGTTGCGAAAGTTGCGCGCCCCGAAAATCACATCCAGCATCACCTTCAGGTAGTGGCTTGCCGTCGGGTCGCAGTGCAAATACAAACTCCCCGTCGGCTTCAGCACCCGGTGCAGTTCCACCAGCCGCGGCGCCATCATCACGAGGTACGCTGTGAGGTCGTTGCGTCCTAAGGTGCGCACAAACCCCTGCACCAGTTCCACCAGCGCGGGCAGCGTACAGGTTTCGCAGAAGTCCACATAGGCGCGCTCGCTCCACTGCCAGGTGTCGGTGAAGGCTTTGATTTGCGCCTGCGCGGGTTCGCCCGACTGCTCCCGAAAGAGCAGGTTGTAGTCGCGCTGGCTGTTGAACGGGGGGTCGAGGTAGATGAGGTCTACGCTTTCGTCCCCGATATGTTTGCGCAGGACCTCCAGATTGTCACCATAGTAGAGCGTGTTAGCAGGGTGCATGGCGATAGAGATTGTACCTGATGGGTTCTGGTAGGGGCGTACGGCTGTGCGCCCGTGCGACGGCTGTGCGCCGTGCGATGGCTGTGCGCTTGTGTTGTGGATATGCGTGTAGGGGCGCAGTGAACACGCCCTTACCCGTTTCAATCCCCTGCGCAGGGGCGGTCCTTCGGGACACTTGCTCTACCACGACGGGAGGTTGTACGTTCTGTTTCAATCCCCTGCGCAGGGGCGGTCCTTCGGGACCCTGCGCGCCTATTATACCCCATTCTGAACCCGAAAATCAAGTCCCGATTCCGAACCTCCCCTCGAATCGCCAAAATTTGACTCATGAGTCAGGGGGGTTCCGAATCGGTTTTAATGGGGGTGGTCAGTCCCCCTCACCCGTACCCTCTCCCCCGCTGGGGGAGAGGAGCTGATTTGTCCCCTCACCCGTACCCTCTCCCCCGCTGGGGGAGAGGGCTTGGTTTCTCCCTCTCCCCTCTGGGGAGAGGGTTGGGTGAGGGGCATCCTCTCCTCTGGTTGGTTTTTTTGAACACCCCCAAACCCCTTGACAATCCCGAGGGCTGTGCTATAATAGAGGTGTCAGCCAGCGAGGAGGGAAAGGATGATGCGCAACGGTGAGCGAGTGTTGAGCGCTGTGGTGCGAGTGGCGTGCTGGCGTGTGGCGGTGTGGGTCATCGCGCCCCTGTTGCTGACCGCATTCGGGCAAGCACAGAACCGCCCTGATATTGTCTGGATGCGCGGTGGGCATACCTGGCATGTTTATTCCGTGTCGTTTTCGCCCGATGGACAATATCTGGCAAGTGGGAGTGGGGATGGCACCGTCAAGCTCTGGCGGGTAAGCGATGGTTTAGGTTTACTGGTGCGCACACTCACGGGGCATACGGGTTGGGTATATTCCGTAGCGTTTTCGCCGGATGGACAGTATCTGGCAAGCGGCGGTGGGTACGGAGATCGCACTATTAAGTTGTGGCAGATGAGCGACGGTTCTTTAGTGCGCACACTCACGGGGCATGCGGATGTCGTTTACTTCGTGGCGTTTTCTCCTGACGGACAGCACCTGGCAAGCGGGGGTGGATACTCTGATGGTACCATCAGGCTGTGGCGGGTGCGCGATGGTTCTTTAGTGCGCACACTCACGGGGCATACGGGGTCTGTTTATTGCGTGTCATTTTCGCCGGATGGTCAGTATGTGGCGAGCGGGAGCTGGGGATGGAACCATCAAGCTGTGGCGAGTGAGTGATGGCACGCTGATACGCACGCTTACGGGACATATGGATGTTGTTTACTCTGTGTCGTTTTCATCGGATGGACAGTATCTGGCAAGTGGAAGTGGCAATTTCACTGTCAAGCTGTGGCGGGTAAGTAACGGCACGCTGGTGCGCACGCTCACAGGACACACGGGAGCAGTTCTGTCAGTTTCATTTTCTCCCGATGGACAGTATCTCGCAAGTGGGGGTTATCAAGCAATCAAGCTGTGGCGTGTATCGGATGGCTCGCTGCTGCACACGCTCACAGGGCATACCGACTATATTCATTCCGTATCGTTTTCACCTGATGGGCAATATCTGGGAAGCGGCAGCCGGGACAGCACCATCAAACTCTGGCGTGTCAGCGACGGTGCCCTACTGATAACTTACGATCAGGAGACCTGGGTGGGTGTTCTCAGTGTCCAGTTCTCTCCCGATGGGCGCTATTTTGCGTATGGGCGCTATGATGCGACGCTGGTACTGGCGCGGAATCCGCTCTGGCCCGATGTGAATGATGACGGCTGTATTGATGACGCCGATTTGCTCGCGGTGCTGTTCGCGTTTGGGCAGACGGGTTCGGGTCTGCCCGAGGATGTGGATGGCGATGGTGTGGTGGACGAGTCGGACCTGCTGACGGTGCTGTTCAACTTTGGCAGCGGGTGTTAGCCCTCACCCCC
>JBBIJY010000032.1:0-27562 GCA_037445735.1 Armatimonadota bacterium
CGATGGTGCCGATGTTGACATGCGGCTTCGTTCGCTCAAATTTCTGTCGTGCCATCGTCTGATCTCCTCCATCTGTCCGATTTTTTTGCCTGAGTGCTTGCTTTAAGGATACCTTAACTGGAGCCCACGACGGGATTCGAACCCGTGACCTCGTCTTTACCAAAGACGCGCTCTACCCCTGAGCTACGTGGGCGTCCGTCTGGTGGGGGGAGCAGGATTCGAACCTGCGAAGGCGTCCGCCACCAGATTTACAGTCTGGCCCCTTTGGCCGCTCGGGCATCCCCCCGCGCAGGCGTTATTATACCCACCCGCTGACAGGCTCTGTCAAGGGGTAGAGAGGCTGTTCGAAAGCAGGGTAGCGACCGGTTCGAAGGTGCGCCGATGGATTGGTGAGGGTCCCAGCTGGTGGAGCTGGCGCAGGTGAAACGGCGTTGCATAGCCCTTGTGCCGGGCAAAGCCGTAGCCCGGATAGAGGCGGTCGTATTCGTGCATGAGCCGATCACGCACCACTTTGGCAAGAACGGAGGCAGCCGCGATGCGCTCATCCAGCGCGTCGCCATCGATGAGCGCGCGCTGGGGCAGGACACAATCCGTGATTGCATGCCGACCGTCGATGAGCAGCTCATCGGGCACGATGGGAAGGCTTTCAACGGCGCGGCGCATCGCCAGCAGGCTCGCACGCAAAATGTTCATCTGTTCGATCTCGCGCGCGGTGGCGATGCCGACCGCCCACGCCAGCGCAACTTCCCGAATCGCATCGAAGAGCTGTTCGCGCACGGGCGCGGTCAGCTGCTTGCTATCTCGAATGTTGCAGAGGGTGTGATTGGGCGGCAGGATGACGCAGGCGGCGACCACGGGACCCGCCAGCGGACCGCGCCCCGCCTCGTCCACACCAGCCACCCATCGCCGCACCATCCGCATCGTCCGATGCGATTCGCCCTCTGTCGCGCTGCTCCTGCTGGCGTCGAAGGGATGTCCGACCACCTTGCCAGAGAGGTGAACAGGAGAATCGCGGGCGGTTGCGAATCTGCCACCCGGGGAGCCATGAAACCGCTGGGACAGTTGACCGTGATCTGCGGCAGTATGTTCGCAGGCAAGTCGGAAGAGCTGATTCGGCAGGTACGCCGCGCGATGTACGCCCGCAAGAAGGTGCAGGTGTTCAAGCACGCACTGGATGACCGCTTCGAACGCACGGCGGTCGCCACGCATAACGGGGTTCAGCTCTCCGCCGTGCCCGTGCGCAACAGCCAGGAGTTAGCCGCGCTGATTGAACCCGACACCGACCTGATAGCCGTTGAAGAGGCGCAGTTTTTCGACGAGGGGCTGATCGACCTCTGCGTGCAGCTGGCGGATAGCGGGCGAACGGTGATCGTGGCGGGGCTGGATCAGGACTTTCGGCGTCAGCCGTTCGGGATTATGCCGACGCTGATGGCGCTGGCGGATGAGGTGGTCAAGCTGCGGGCGATCTGCGTGGTGTGCGGTCGCCCCGCCAGCCACACCCAGCGTCTGGTGGATGGTCGCCCTGCTGCATGGGATGAGCCGACCATTCTGGTGGGCGCGGCGGACCACTACGAAGCCCGCTGCCGCAACTGCCATCAGGTGCGTAAAGTGCCCGCGGCATACCGCCAGCGGGCGCGTCGGCTCGCCATCGGGCGCAACGCCTATCGTCCGAAGGAGCCAGCGAAATGACCTTCCGATGGTCAGGCGCCGTCGCTTATGATGACCAGCAAGCCCGCGAGCGACTGCAGGGCTACTTTGAGGCAATTGGCTACCAGTGCGTGCAGCGCGAGCCGGATCTGATGCTCCAGCGTGGCTCGTTCTGGCGCGGGCTGATCAGCGCGGCGCCACGCCATATCTGGATGCGCATCCTCGCGCGTGCACAGCCGTGGGGCGTGCATACGCTGGTCGATGTGGAGTTCCAGATTCTCCAGCGGGGTCGCAGCCTGCAGGCGCTGGATGCCGAACTGCTGGTGGAGGAGGCTCGCCAGATGGTGCGCTACCTGCAGGAGGGCGACGCCGACTTCGAAAAGTTGCAACAGCTCAATCAGCGGGCGATTCGCACCGCTCGCCGCGCCCTCATCACAACGCTGGTGATTGTGGCAGCGCTCGCACTGCCGGTCGGGCTGGCGCTGGCGGGGATGCGTGTGCCGTCCGCGCTTGCCCCTGTTATCGGTGGCGCGATTGGTGGGCTTATCGCCGGTTTTTTGTTCCGCCACCTCACCCGACGCCGACGGTGAAAAGCGTTCAGAACGGCATGCCTATTCTTCGGTGCGAATCGCTTTGAGCAGGAAAGGCGTGCCATCGGGCAGCTGGTGCAGTGTGCGTGGGTGGTTCAGATAGCGGCTGAGTGCGCCTGACAGCCCGCGTGCCCACGGATTGCCCGCCATCGTCAGGTTCACAATCAGGTAGTCGCGGGCGCGGGTGAGCGCGACATAGAGTTTGCGCTGCGATTCGGCGATCTCGTCGCTCCGATGACGCTCATGCAGGAGGCGGTAGGTGGCGGTCTCGTAGCCGTTGCGCAGGCGCAGCCCGATCCGTCGTTCGGTCGGCTGCACATGCAGGGGTAGGTCGCGCACACGCTCGCGATAGCCCGTGTCGGCAAGGAACACCACGGGAAACTCCAGCCCTTTGGCGCCGTGAACGGTATAGAACCGCACCACATCCGCGCTCTCTTCGCAGGTGGGCGCGTTGCCCTCGCGCTGTTCGGCACGCACGAGCGCATCCAGCTGCTCCGCGAACGCCAGCGGCGGCACCTCCGGCTGATCGATTGCCAGCGCGACCAGCTTGCGCACATTGGCGACCTGCTGGGCGCCATCTGGCTCGCGCAACAGCTGGGCTTCGTACGCGCTGGCTTCCAGCGCGCGCATCAGCAGCCAGCCGACGGTGCGCCGACCGACCTCGCGCTCCAGCTCGGTGAACCAGCCGAGAAAGCGCGCCAGTTTCTCGCGGTCGGGCGCGGGCAGTTCCGTCGGCGGCTCGTTCAGCGCAAGGCGCAGGGGCAGCTGGCGTGCGTGCGCCTCGTCCATCAGCAGCACCAGCGCGTCGAGGCTCAGTCCCGCCATCGGCGAGCGCAACAGGCTCAACAGCGCGACCTCATCCTCCATGTCGGTGAGCGCCCGCAAAAGATTTGCCAGATCGCGCACCTCATAGCGCAGCCAGTAGCCGCGCCCGCCGCCCACCACATAGCACGGCACCCCCATCGCCTGAAACTGGCGCTCGTACTCGTCCACCGCCGTGTATTGATGGAACAGCAGCGCGAAGTCGCCGTAGCGCGCGGGGCGCAGTTCGCCCGCCTCCAGATCGTGAACGGGCAGGCAACCCTCCTGCACCCATCGGCGGATCGTGCCTGCAATCAGCGCGGCTTCGGCACAGGGGTCACGCCGCTGCCAGCGCCACACCTGCACATGCGGCTCGCTGGCGTGTCCCGCCGTCTCGTTCGGATAAACCCGCGCGTGCTGGGGTGGCAGGAACCGCTCGCCCCATATCTGCTCGAACACGAAGCGCACAAACGCCAGAATCTCCGCGCGCGAGCGGAAGTTGGCGTTCATCTCCAGAATACAGCCCTGCTCGTGCGCCTGCGTGCGGTCGCGCCACTCGTGGAACACGCGCAGATCGGCGAATCGGAAGCCGTAAATCGACTGTTGCGCGTCGCCCACCACCATCAGGTTGCCCTGCTCGCCCGTGAGCAGTTCGATCAGCTCCGCCTGCAACGGGTCGATGTCCTGCGCTTCGTCCACCAGCACATACTGGAACAGTTGCTGATAGCGTCGGCGCACAGTCGCCGACTGGCGCAACATCTGCAGGGTGCGCAGCTGGAGGTCGTCGAAGTCGAGCGCGGCGCGCTGGGCTTTGAGCTGTTCGTATTGCGCCAGATACTCACATGCGAGCGCGAGCAAGGCGCTCTGCAACGCCTGCGCATAGGCTTCCTGCTCGGGATCGGTATCCCCCTCACCCATACCCTCTCCCCCGCTGGGGGAGAGGGATTTAGTTAGACCCCCCTCTCCCACAGCGTGGGAGAGGGGCTGGGGGTGAGGGCAAGCCCACTCCCGCAAATCGGGCAGATCCAGCCCCTGATGGCGAGCTTCGTCCACCAGATGGCGCATCATGCGATAAAGCGTCTGCAGCGGGTCGCCCCGCGTCAGGCTGTCGCCCAGCATCAGATATTCGGCAATCAGCGACTGCAACGCCTGCGGCTCCACAGGGCACGCGCTTGGCTTGCCGCTCAGCAATCGCTCCAGCGCCCTGTGGAACGCCTCGAGGCGCAGCTGCTGGCTTTCGGGCGCAGTCAGAACGGCGGGGTCTGGCTCAACGCCCGCTTCAAACGGGTTCTCCTGCAGCAGCCGTCGGCACAGGGCGTGAATCGTGTGGATATACGCGCTCTCGATGCGGTGGCGGGCGTCCAGCAAGCCGCGCGATTCAAGCTTGCGAATGATGCGGGCTTTCATCTCGGCGGTCGCCGTGCGGGTGAAGGTGATGGTCAGGATTCGTTCAGGATCAACTCCGCACGCGCTCACGAGGTGGACGAACCGCTCGGTCAGCACGCCCGTCTTACCCGACCCCGCGCCCGCCACCAGCATCAGCCGCCCAATCCCGAACTCAATCGCCCGCCGCTGAACCTCTGTGAACTGCATCGCTCACTCCATACACCCCTCCCCGCAGCGATAGCAGGATTGTACCTCTCATTGGGGTATGATAGGAACGAGGTTTCGCTATGACTTTCTATGAGGCGCTGGAGCGGATGACATGGGAAGCGGTGGAGATGCTCTTTCGCTATGCGCGGGCGGTGCCAGCGGAGAAGCTGAGCTGGCGCCCTGCCGAACATGCCCGCAGCGTGCTGGAAATCCTGCAGGAGAACGCCATCACGCCTTACTTTCTGATGATTGCCCTGCAGGAGCGACCCCAGCAGCCCGATAAAACCATCTCACAGCGGGCGACCGAGCAGGCGGGCAACATCAGCACGCTGGACGGCTGCGAGCAAGCCTGCCGCAAAGGCACCGCCGAACTGCTCGCGCTCATCCAGCAGATACCACCTGCCGAGCTGGAGCAGACCGTGATGATGCCGTGGGGCAAGGCGATGAGCCTTTTTGAAATCGCGTACGACCACTACTGGAACCTGACCTATCATCTGGGGCAGGTCGCCTATATCCAGCTGCTGTACGGCGACCGTGCGCATCACTGAGCGCGCAAACAAGCAGGGAACGGTTTTCACCGCCCCTGCCTGAAAAATGGGCTTCGCTGCCGCCGTCAGTGCCCTGCGCAGCAGGCGGGCTTTTTGGTGCTGTTGGACACCGCTGCGGCGGATGACGCTTTCCCCTCGCGCAGACCTGCCACGAGCGCAGCCGCACCCGCGCCCAGCAGGGCTGCAACCGCCAGAATCAGCCCGATCTTGTTCATGACTTGCCTCCGCTCAGATTATACCACCATTCGCGTGGCAGATCGAGCGCGCGCAGCGCCGATTCGAGCACCGGGCGAATCGCCTCTGCCCAGTCGGCAGGCGCACGCCCCCGCACCACCACTGGCTCCACATCCAGCCCCGTGCATTCGAACCGATACGCATCGGGCTGGTCCGCCGCGCGAATGGTCAGCATCGGCATGCCAATCGATCGGGCGAACTCGGTGATGAGACGATCCTTCTCGGTCGTTTGCTCGTTCTCCTGATGGGCGTTATGCAGGTTCAGGTTGATAGGCAGCACCACCAGCGCATCGGGATTCACCCCGAAGCTGAGCGTGATGACCAGATCGACAGCGGAGCGAGCGATGGCGGAAGGCATATTCGCCCGATAGCCCGTGACGAAGCCGAACGGAACCTGATGATGGCAGGCAATCGCGTACTGCAACGCGAGGCAGTCGACAGCTTCGCGCAGAAGCCGCTCATGGAAGCTCTGCACCAGTCGCCCCGGCGGGGTATGTGTCCGTCCGTAGCGGGCACGCAGGAGCGCGAGCGGCGCCTGAATCGCCATCCCCAGATGCGGCATCGCAGCAGCTATCTCCATCCGAACGCCCGCCATCTCGCAGTTCAGGTGGACGCCCGCAGGTCCCTCATAGACCTCCAGCCATAACAGCTCGCACTCGCGATACGCCTCTCGCAACGCCTCGCTCAAGGTCGGCTCTGTTTCCAGCACCATAAAGGGGCGCTTCTCCAGGTCATCGGGCATCACCAGCACGCCGAAGCAGGGCTTGTTGAACTCCGGGATATATGCCGACGGACGATAGAGCGGATGGAACACGAACCGTCGCGCCGGACGCAACAGCAGTTCATATTCTCCCGTCGCTTGCAGAACCTCCGCTAAGTATCTATTTATCGGATGCGTCAGCAATCGATTCGGTTGAAACGCCATTTGCTATCACCTCCATACTCGAACTTGACAGATGCTGCTCAAAAGTCATCCCCATTTCAGTCGGCGTTCGGATGTGAATGCCGACTGTAGAGAGATTCGCCCCGCAAGCCGATAATTCCTGCAGGGACGAGCGATGTATGGCACAAAGCGTCTGGGCGAATGGCTGATTCAGCAGGGCAAAATCACGCCGCAGCAGTTGCAGGAGGCGCTGGAGGCTCAGCGCCTGACAGGCAAGCGGCTCGGTGAAACGCTGATCGAGCTGGGCTATATCACGCGCGAGGACTATTATCAGGCGCAGGCTGCCCAGTATGAGGTACCTTATGAGCCGCTCCAGTCAACCTCGTTGCGCATCGATCCGTCGCTGTGCGCACTGGTGCCGCCTGCGATAGCGACGCGCCACTTCGTGCTGCCCCTGCATCGCGAGGGCAACATCCTGCACCTGACGATGGCAGACCCTAACGATGTGGAGGCGCAGGACTATATCCGCCAGCTCACCGGATTGCAGCTGAAGCTCTACTATTCGCCGCCCGAGCGCATCCTGCAGGCGATAGCCCAGCTCTATGGCGTGCAGGACGAGATTCTGGAGACCGAGCTGGAGCCAGACGGCGCCACGGAATCGGATGACCTGCTTCGAGTGCAGGAGGCGATGAACCAGCCGCCCATCATCCGGCTGGTCAACACGATTCTGTTCGAGGCGGTGGAACAGCGGGCGAGCGATATTCATTTTGAGCCGCAGGAGCAGCGGCTGCAGGTTCGGTTCCGTGTGGATGGCGTGCTGTATCCTGTGCGCACGATCCCGCGCAGTTTGCAGGCGTCGGTGCTGGCGCGGGTCAAGTTGATGGCGGAGATGGACATCGCCGAGCGGCGTCGCCCCCAGGATGGGCGATTCTCGTTCCGTGTCGGCGAGCGCAAGATCGATGCGCGCGTGTCCACCCTGCCGACCGCTTTTGGCGAGCGGATTGTCGTGCGCCTGCTGGATCGGAGCCAGTCCCTGCTCTCGCTGAATCAGCTGGGCATGCCCGACGCGGTGCTGAACCCGCTGCTGGAGCTGGTCGCGCGTCCGTGGGGACTGATTCTGGTGACGGGTCCCACTGGCGCGGGCAAGACCACCACGCTCTATGCCCTGCTGCAGCACCTGCGCTCGGATCGACGCAACATTCTCACCTGTGAAGACCCCATCGAATACACGCTGGAGGGCGTCGGTCAATCGCAGGTGAATGAGCGTGCGGGGCTGACCTTCGCCCATCAGTTGCGGGCGATTCTGCGTCAGGACCCCGATGTGGTGCTGGTGGGTGAGATTCGCGACACCGAAACCGCCGAGATTGCCTGCCGCGCCGCGATGACAGGGCATCTGGTGCTGTCCACTCTGCACACCAACGACGCCACCAGCGCGCCCGCTCGCCTGCTGGATATGGGTATTCCCGCGTTTCTGATCAACTCCGCGCTCACCGGCGTGCTGGCGCAGCGACTGGTGCGCAAGCTCTGCCCGCGATGTCGCGAAGCGGTGTCGGTGGACGCCGAATCGGTATGTCGCTGGCTGGGTACGGGAACTGTCACCCTGTATGAACCACGCGGCTGCTCGGCGTGCAACCAGATTGGCTATCGGGGTCGTGTCGGGGTGTATGAGCTGTTGATTGTCAGCGACCCGGCGCGTCGGCTGATCGCGCATGGTGCTGATAGCGCCACGCTACGCACCGCCTGCTCACCTGACACGCTCTTCCCGCTCTGGGAGGATATCCGCCAGAAGGTGCTGCAGGGCGTCACCAGCCTGGATGAGGCTCTCGCCGTGCTGGGCGAGCTGCCTGCGTCCCTCCCACAGGCAGCATAGTACCGACCTGCTTGTTTTGAGCCAGCTCAGGGGCGCTTGTCAGCAGGTATCCTCTACAGGGTAGATGAGCGATTCGGAGCTGCAAGTTGAGCGTGGCACAGCGGTGCAGGCGGTGCTACTGCTGGTGACGCTGGTCGCGTTTCTGGATACCTTTGCGATGGTGCCTGTACTGGCGCCCTATGCGCAGCAACTGGGTGCGAACGAAGCGCAGGCAGGGCTGATTGTGGGCATCTACTCGCTGGCGAACATGCTGGCGAGTCTGGGCGCGGGTGTCCTGCTGGATCGGCTGGGGCGCCGCGTGCCGCTGGCGCTGAGCCTGATGGCGGCAGCGTTGTTGATCGCGCTCTATGGTCTTGTGCGCAGCTGGGGTGGGCTGCTGCTAATGCGCATCCTGCATGGTGCCAGTAGCGCGGTGTTTGTGCCCGCGCTGTTCACTCTGGTGGGCGAGCATAACGCATCGAATCGGGTCTGGGCGATGGGGCGCACGGGTGCGACCATCGGGCTGGTCGCGCTGCTGGCACCGCCCATCGGGGGCATCGTGGCGGATCGGTGGGGTGAGCCAGCGCTCTTTCTGGGAATCGCACTGCTGATGGCGCTGACGGGGTTGATGGCGCTGCTGGGGCTGCCTGAAAGCCACCGTCGCCCCCTGCATAAGACGCCCGTTCACCCGTTCCGCGTGCTGCGCCAGCCACCCCTCACAGGCGAACCACCCATCGTGAGCGTGCTGCTGCTGACCCTCGGCATAACCTTCGCGATGGGCATGCTGACCTATCGGCTGCCTGTGATGCTGGAAACAGCGGGCTACAACGCTGCGTATCGCGGTCGGCTGTTCGGGCTGTTCGCGCTTCTGTCGGTTCTGGTGATGGCGACGGTTCGGCGGCGGGCGGTGCTGGGTGGCGCGTTTCAGCGCGCGCTCGCGGGCGTGGGACTGATTATGCTGGGCGCACTGGCGCTGGAAGCCATCACGCTCCCCTATGGCGCCTGGAGCGCCGTCGTGCTGTTCGGCGTGGGCTTCGGGCTGTGCTTCCCTGCCGTGCATCTGCTCGCCTATGAGAGCGTCGAATCGCATCTGCGGGGCATCGCGCTCGCCCTGCTGTACGCCTTCTACTCACTCGGCTATGTGCTGGGACCCATCGGCGCGGGGCTGTTGCCCGCTAACCTGCCTGCAGGCTGGATGGGCGCACTGGTGGCAGGTTTCTGCCTGCTAATGGCATTTACACTTAGAGAACGCCTGAAAAGCGATCTGTGATGTGAAGGCGTGCTGGAGCGCGGCGGCATGTGTTCGGTGACGGGTGCGTCAAATAGCGAGGCGGAATGGAGCGCCGCTGGGAGAGGCTCCCGCTTTCAGTCCTTGCCTGCCTCACGGATGCGGGTGATTTCGACGCCCGCCAGCTCGACCACATTGCCCGTGGGGGGCAGGCGTTTGGCGACGCGCACCTGCACGCGCTGAACAGGCGGAAACCGCCCCAGTATCGCGTCGCACAACCGCTCGGCAAGCGTTTCCATCAGGCGCACCGACCCCTGCGTGCCTATCTGCTGAACCAGTCGGGCGACCTCCCCGTAGTTGACCGTATCGTCCAGTCGGTCGGTGCGCCCTGCCCGCGACAGGTCCAGCTCCAGCACCACATCCACACGGTAGCGATGTCCGATCTGCTGTTCGGCGTCGGGCACGCCGTGATAGGCGTAGAACTCGATGCCCTCAATAAAGAGCCGATCCACGCCCCGATTGTACCTGTTGTGGGTTTAGACGATCGCCTGCTCCAGCTCGGCGTAAGGAGGTTGCGGCTGAATGGCGCTGAGCGGGAACTGGAGCGGGCGGCGCAGCTGGGCGAACAGCCGGGCATATGCCTGCCCGACCGCCTGCCAGCTCATGCCTGCCGCCTTGCGCTGCGCCACCGCCTGATGATAGCGCATCAGGTACGGGTCGGACAGCAGCTGAATCGCCGCGTCCGCGATGGAGGTGGGATCCTTGAACTGCACCAGCAGCCCGCCCCCATCGCCCAGCACCTCCTGCGCGTAGAGATAGGGCGTCGAGATAATCACGCAGCCCGATGCCAGCGCGTACGCCAGCGTGCCGCTGGTGATCTGGTCGGGATTGTGATAGGGCGTGATATACAGATCGGTCGCCCGCAGATAGAGCCGAATCTCGTCCAGTGTCAGGTAGCGATTGACGAACTGCACATGGTTGTCCAGACGCAAGCGCTTCACTTCCGATTCGAGCATCTGGCGATACTGCTCCCCTTCACGGGCGCGCACTTTGGGATGGGTCTCGCCCAGCACCAGATAGAGCGCGTTCGGGAACTGCTTGACGATGGCGGGCATCGCCCGAATCACATCTTCGATCCCCTTGCCGGGGTTCACCAGTCCGAAGGTGCTCAACACGATGCGCCCGCTGAGATTGAGTTGCGCCTTTGCCTGTTGCGGGCTGATCGGCAGCGGTTGGGGCGCCCCGTGCGGAATCACATACACATGATGCACGGGCACATCGTACACCGTGCGCAGCAGATGCACCGCCGTGCGCGCCATCACCACCACCGCGTCCGAGTGAATAATGACCTTGCGCAGCAGGTCGCGCATGAGGTCGGTCGGGCGCGGCACGACGGTGTGCAGCGTGGTCACCAGCGGCACTTCCAGCCGACGCACGAACGGAATGATATATTCGCCCATCTCCCCGCCGAAGATGCCATATTCGTGTTGCAGGCTGACCACCTGCACAGCGGAGCGGTTGAGCAGTTCGGCGGCTTCCACATAGTCGCCGATCCGCTCGCGCCGAATCTGATAGATGACACGCGGGTCGGGATGCTCCGTTCGCTCCTCATGGTCTGCCGAGATGACCCGTCCGCTCCAGCCCTGTTGTTCCACCGCCTGCAACAGGTCGGCTGTGAAGGTTGCCAGCCCGCACTCCGTGGGCGGGTAGGTGCTCACAAACGCGACCTGCGGTCGGATGTCCATAGCCTTGTCCCTCATCATTCAACTTCACCTCCAGAACACAGTAGATAGCTGTGTCAGTGTCTTACAGACACTTCCAGACTGTGGCAGTTTGGAGCGCACAAGCAGACCATTTCAACCGACAGCTACCGTGCCACCCGATAGCCGTCCAGCACAGAGCCGTTCGGGTTTGACCCGAATGCTCCGCTGCAATCGGGAGCGTGACGCGCTTCTCTATGGGTGGCATCCATGCCTGGTGCAGATGGGGTTTCCTGTATCCTCTCCAGCAACACTTTAAGCATACCCCATACAGGACAGGAAAATCAAGTCCTTTCGGTGAATATATACCCCCTTTGCCAGGCGGATGGTTCCCCGCGGCGGTGCTTGTGCGACAAGCACAGTCGGTTTTATTATCGGCAGGGGCAGGTGATTTCTTCAGGGGCAGTTGTGCAGGCGGCGGCGGATCGCCTCGATTCGGGCGCGCAGATGGGGGTCGCGGGGCAGGCGGCGGCTCACCTGCTGATAGGCGTGCAGGATGGTGGTGTGGTCGTTGCGTCCGAACGCCTGGGCGATTCGCGCCCACGGCTCGCCTGTCAGGTCACGCGCGGCATACATCGCAATCTGGCGAATGGGCACAATATCGCCACGCCGACTGCGACCCGTCAGCTCCTGCGGCTCGATGCCGAACTCCTGACAGACGGCTTCCAGCACGCGCTGAACGCTCACCGGCTGCGGTCTGGCGTCCACGAAGAAGGTGCGCAGCACCTCCGCCGCCAGCTCCAGGCTGAGCGGCTCGCGGTGGAGCGAGCTGTGCGCGATCAGGCGGGTGAGCGCGCCCTCCAGCGCCCGCACATTCGATTGAACCTTGTCAGCGATAAACTCGGCAATCTCCAGCGGCAGGGCGACGCCCTCCCGCTCCGCTCGGGCAAGCAGGATCGCCACCCGCAGCTCGAAATCGGGCGGGGCAATATCGGCGCACAAGCCCTGCTCGAAGCGCGAGCGCAACCGCTCTTCGAGACCGAGCAGCTCGCGCGGCGGCTTATCGCTGGTGAGCACCATCGGGCGCGCGGTGGCAAACAGCGCGTTGAAGATATGGAAAAACTCTTCCTGCGTGCGGTCGCGCCCCGCAAGGAACTGCACATCGTCCACCAGCCACAGATGCACGCTACGGTGGCGCTCGCGGAACTCGTCCGCCTGACCCTGCCGAACGGCCTGCACATAGTGGCGCAGGAACTCCTCCCCGCTGATATAAAGCACCCGCGCCTGCGGGAACCGCTGTAAAAATGCCTGCCCGATCGCGTGCAGCAGGTGCGTCTTGCCCAGCCCTGGCAGGCTATAGAGAAAAAGCGGATTGTAGCGTTTGCCGGGCGAATCGACCACCGCCTGCGCCGCGCCGTACGCCAGCCGATTGCTGCGCCCCACCACGAAAGTTTCAAAAGTGTAGTCCCGATTGAATCGGGGCGGCGGCAGGGGCGGCGCCGCAGCGGGCGTATCCAGTGGCAGCACCACCGCCTGCTCCAGCGGTGCCGACTCCGCCAGCTGCTCCTCACCAACCAGCTCGATGCGCACGGGGAAGCCCAGCTGCTGACCGAGCAGGCTTTCAATCTCGTGGCGCAGGCGATGATAAATCCACTGGCGCCCGAAGGTGTTATCCAGTCGCAGGCGCAGGCGGTCGCCCTCCAGCTCCACTGGCTCGACCGCTTCCAGATAGCGCCGACTGCTGATGGCGACCTGTGGGAGCAACGCCTGCAGTGCATTGCGCCATGCCCGCCGCAACTGCACCTGCGCCTCGCTCTCTCCGAAACGCAACTGCTCCAGCTCGCTCTCTTCCCTGCGCCGCGTCATTCCGATTGCATCCCTGCCTCTGTGAGTGGGGTCGTTACAGGGTGCGGAAGCACGCCCCCTGCAGAGCCATATAATAGCATGCACCCCTGCCGACTCCTGCCTTGAGCCGCCCAAGAAAATGAGCCGATAACAGCCGATGAACGCTTTCATCAGCACTTGAGAAGATTTTTCCCTTTTTTCTGGCTTTCTCCGTACTTATTCGCGCTTTTCCTCGCTTTTTTCTACCTGTTGTGGAGACTTTCTCGCAGACTACAAGATTTGGCAAGGGGGCGTCGTTCTGCTCCCAGCGGCGGGTATAATAGGCGCGTGCGGTTGCCGATTGAGCTGGTGGAGCGGTGTCTGGAGCTGATGGAGCGCCATCAGCTACAGGAGCTGAGCGTGGAGATGGGCGATATGAGCGTGCATCTGGAGCGTGCGACGCCCGCGCCTGCGCCCGCCACCGCCATCGTGACACCCGCGCCCGTTAGAGAGATTACCGAACAGCCCAACTTCATCCCCATCGAGGCGCCGATGACGGGCATGTTCTATCGCGGTCCCTCGCCGAACGAGCCGCCCTATGTGGAAGAGGGCGACCTCGTTCACGAGGGTCAAACAATCGGGCTGATTGAGGCGATGAAGGTGTTCAACGAAATCCCATCGCCCGCCACAGGCGTCGTGCGCCGAATCGTGGCGCAGAACGCCTCGCTGGTTCAGCAGGGCGAGATTCTGATGCTGCTGGAGCCGCCCGAATAAGGAGAGCCAGATGAGAACGGTGCAGATTGCTCTGCTGGGGGCTGGCACGGTCGGCAGCGGCGTGTTGAGCCTGCTCCGCGAGAACGCCGACCTGCTAATGGCGCAAACGGGCTGCCAGTTTGAGGTGCGCCATGTGGTGGTGCGCGACCTCGCCAAGCCGCGCGCCGTGCCTGTACCGTCGGAACGGCTCACCACCGACGCCGAACGCGCCATCAACGACCCCGAAGTGGAGATTGTGATCGAAGTGATGGGTGGGCTGGAACCCCCGCGCAGCCTCATCCGTCAGGCGTTGCAGGCGGGCAAAAATGTGATCACCGCCAACAAGATGGTGATGGCGATTGCGGGCGAGGAGCTGCTGCGCCTGGCGATGGAGCGCGGCGTCGACCTGCTCTATGAGGCGAGCGTGGCGGGCAGCCTGCCGATTCTTACTCTTCTGCAGGGCGCACTCGCTGGCAACCGCATCGAGCGCGTCGTCGGCATCGTGAACAGCACCACCAACTTCATTCTGACACGCATGGAGCAGGCGCTGACGGACGGCACGCCCGCCGAAGAAGCCTATGCGATGGCATTAGCGCAGGCGCAGCAGCTGGGCTACGCCGAAGCCGACCCCAGCAGCGATGTGGAGGGCTACGACGCTCAGTATAAGATGGCGATACTGGCGCGGCTGGCGTTCCTGCAGTATGTGCCCGTGGAGGCGGTCTATCGCGAGGGCATCACCCATCTGGACGGACGCGACTTGATGTGGGCGCACCAGCTCGGCTACGGCATCAAGCTCATCGGCACGGCGGAGCGCCTGCCCGATGGACGGCTGAATGTGCGCGTGCATCCGCTGCTGCTGCCCCGCGATCACCCGCTCTGCAGCCTCAAAGACGCCAATAGCGGCATCTTCCTGCAGGGCAACGGCTTCCAGCAGCTGTTCATTCACGGCTTCGCGGCGGGCGCCCGCCCGACCGCCAGCGCCGTCGTGGGCGACCTGATTCTGGTGGCTCGCAACCTGATGCTGGGCGTTACGGGTAAACAGCCCCAGCCGTGCCTGCAACCGGGCGAGACCGCGCCGATCGAAGCGCTCACCTCCCGCTACTATGTGCGCGCGGTGGGCACGAACGCCGACGCGCTGCAGACAGTCCGCGACGCGCTTGCCGACTGGCTGTTAGAACAGCGTCATCCACCCGAGCCAGTGCCCGACGGCATCGAGCAGCTCTTTCTGACCGCGCCGGCGCCCGAAAGCCTGGTGCAGGCACGCCTTGCGCCCCTGCGCCAGCGAGCCGACCTGCGCCTGCAGGTCATCCGCATGCTGTAGGTCGGACAGGGTACAATTCTTGCCAGCGCACTGTTGAGCGCGTGAGGAGGGTATCACCATGCAGACGCCATTCGGCACCTTTTCCATCGTGGGATACGATGCGCGCACGGGCGATCTGGGTGTAGCGGTCGCCTCGAAGTTTCTGGCGGTCGGCTCCGTCGTGCCGTTTGCCCAGGCGGGTGTCGGCGCGATTGCCACGCAGGCGTTCGCGAACACCACCTACGGTCCGCGCGGGCTGGAACTGCTCAAGCGCGGGCTGAGCCCCGAAGCGGTCATTCGGCGCCTCACACTGGGAGACCCCCAGCGTGAACAGCGTCAGCTCGGCATCGTGGACGCGAAAGGACGCTCCGCCACCTACACCGGCAGGGCATGCATCCGCTGGGCAGGCGGTATCGCGGGCGAATACTTCGCCGCGCAGGGCAATATCCTGACGGGTGAAGCGGTCGTCAAAGCGATGGCGGACACCTTCCAGCGCACGCGCGGCGAGTTAGCCCGACGATTGCTCGCCGCGCTCGAAGCGGGCGAACGAGCGGGCGGCGACGCACGCGGCAAGCAGTCCGCCGCAATCCTGGTGGTGCGCAAACAGGGCGGCTACGCCGGATTCGACGACCGCTACATCGACCTGCGCGTGGATGACCATCCTGACCCGATCCCCGAACTGCGTCGCCTGCTCACCATGCAGTTAGCTATGCGCCGCCAGGATCGCGCCTTCCGACTCTATAACGCCAGGCGCTATCGGGAAGCCGCCGCCATGTTCGCCGAGATCATCAGGGAGCTGCCCAACGACGCAAACGCCCACTACAACTACGCCTGCATGCTGGCGCTTTCAGGCGAGCGCAAAGCTGCCCTCCAGCACCTGCAACGCGCACTGGAACTCGATGCCAGCCTCGTGCGTATCGCTGAAAGGGATGGCGATCTGCAATCGTTGCGCAACCTGCCTGAGTTCCAGCAACTGATGAAGCAGTATCGCCAGAAATAGGAGGTCAACTATGCCAACAATTATTATTCCAACAGCGTTAAGGGCGTACACGAACCAGCAAGCGAGCCTGCAGGTGGAGGCATCCACCGTCGGTGAGGCGATCGAGAAGCTGACGGAGCGCTATCCGCAGCTGAAGCCACACCTCTTTAACGACGAAGGTCGCCTGCGCAGCTTCATCAATCTCTATCGGGGCGATGAGGATGTGCGCTACCTGCAGGGACTGGACACACCGCTCAAGGCGGACGACGAGCTGACGATCGTGCCATCGGTGGCGGGCGGCGCAGTCGCCGATGCGCCCGCGGAAACAACCTTTCGAAGCATTATCGATGACGCCCGCCTGCGCGACATCAGCCTCTCACAGGAGGAGGTGCTGCGCTACAGCCGCCACCTGATTATGCCCGAGGTCACGATGGAGGGTCAGAAGCGGCTCAAAGCGGCGCGCGTGCTGCTGATCGGCACGGGCGGGCTTGGCTCGCCCCTTGCCCTCTATCTCGCCGCTGCAGGCGTTGGCACCATCGGGCTGGTCGACTTCGATGTGGTCGACTATACCAATCTTCAGCGCCAGATCATCCACTTCACGCCCGATGTGGGGCGCCCGAAACTGCAGTCCGCCATCGAAAAGATTCGCGCCATCAACCCCTTCGTGCAGGTCGTGCCGTTCGAGACGCGCCTCACCTCCGAGAACGCGCTGGAGATTCTGCGCGATTTCGATGTGATTGTGGACGGCACGGATAACTTCCCGACACGCTATCTGGTGAACGACGCCTGCGTGCTGCTGGGCAAACCGAATGTGTACGGGAGCATCTTTCGGTTTGAGGGTCAGGCGTCGGTCTTCTGGGCGCAGCATGGACCCTGCTATCGCTGCCTCTATCCGGAGCCGCCACCGCCGGGTCTGGTGCCCAGCTGTGCTGAAGGGGGCGTGCTGGGCGTGCTGCCCGGATTAATCGGGACGGTGCAGGCGACGGAGGTCATCAAGCTCATTCTGGGGCAAGGCGAACCGCTGATCGGGCGACTGCTGCTGCTGGACGCGCTGGCGATGCGCTGGCGCGAACTGAAACTGCGCAAGGACCCGAACTGCCCCGTGTGCGGTGAGAACCCGACCGTGCGCGAGCTGATCGATTATGTGGAGTTTTGCGGCTTGCGCGGTGTGGAGACGCCCACCCATACGCAGGAATTACCCAGCATCACACCGCGTGAACTCCGGGAGCGGCTCGATCGGGGCGAGCGCCTGATCATCCTGGATGTGCGCGAGCCGTACGAGCTGGAGATCAGCCGCCTGCCCGGCGCGATTCATATCCCGATGGGGCAGGTCGCCGAGCGCGTGCATGAGCTGAACCCCGCCGATGAGATTGTGGTGATGTGCCGATCGGGTGGGCGCAGCGCCCAGATCACACGCCTGCTCCTGACGATGGGCTTCGGGCGCGTCAAAAACCTTGAAGGTGGTATCAACGCCTACGCGCAGGAGGTGGACCCCAGCCTGCCCGTGTATTGAGCCAGTGGGCAAGCGCGAGCAGAATAAATCCCAGCGCCACACCCAGCAAAGCGCCCCAGCCCACCCGCGCCAGACTCACCACCAGCGGCGAGTGCAGATGACAGAAGGTGTTCACCACCGACACCTGCCCGACGGCGGCGAGCAACATCATCAGGGGCAGCCACGCATAGGCACGGCGCATAAGCAACGCAATCGCAATCACCAGCGCAGGATGCCCCACCAGAAACTCCTTCGTGCGCGGGCGCACATTCATAATGCTCTCTAACAGCGCACGGAAGCGCAGCTCAATATCGGAGACTGCGCCAGGCGCCTCGTTGCCCGTGCGCACGAGCATCAGCACCAGCGCGAGCAGCACCACCAGCGCAATCCCCGCCTGCCACCAGAAAACGGGCTGATAGAGCCAGCGCCGCCAGAAGTCCCAGCGACCAGTCGCATACGCCGCATAGAACGCGCCCACCAGCAGCAGCGGCAACACATGCGCGACCTTGATCCCAACAAACTGATCCGCCTTGACCAGAAACGCTGTGCCAGCAAGCAGCCCGACGATATGCAACGCGCCCATCAGACTCCAGCCGAAGGGAAATATCAACAGGTTCGCCCACTGCAACACGCTTCCCACTCCCCACCGGGGAGAATCCCATTCGCCACCCTCTCCCCGCTGGGGAGAGGTCCCTCCGCTTCCCTCTCCCCGCTGGGGAGAGGGTACGGGTGAGGGGTAAGCCGGCAATAGCATCAGCCCTACGGTGGGGAACAGAATCGCCGCCAGCAGCGCGGCGAGCTTCCTGCCCTCGGGCAGCAGGCACAGCAGCCCCAGCCCAAGCCCCATCAGTGCGGGCAGCCAGCCAATCGCAGTCGTTGTTCCCTGGTCGGGGCTACCGCCCGCCCACAGCTGATAGAGAACCCAGCCCGTGAGGATGCCCACACCCAATCCAATGAAGGGGAACAGCCACAGTGGTGGCTCCAGCGGCTGGAACGGGCGCGCGCCGTTCGCCTGCACCACGAGACCCGACCGTTGCAGCGCACGAACCAGCGCCTGCAGGAACGCCTGCAGGCGGGGTGTGTCCCCCGCGCCCCAGCGGAGATACAGCACACGAATGTTGCGCTCCTGCGCCGCCCGCTCGAACCGCTCCACCAGCTCCTCGGGCGTCATCTGAACCGCTTCCGACGCGCTGATGCTATGCACGCGCACCGTGCGCTCCGGGATGAGCGCGCCCAATTTGCTATCGCCCGCCTGCTTGCCAAACTCAACAGCGCCGTAGCGCATGCCAAAGGTGCGAATGGCGGCTGCCATCGCATCGATGGCGTGGCGGTAGCCCAGCACCTGCTCGCCTGCGAAGATCAGCAGCGTCGCGCCCTGCTGGTGAGTCTGTTGCAGCGTGCCACGAATAATGAACTCATTCACACCGGGCAGGTTATAGAGCCGCGCCACGGGTCGCGCACCGCCCGCCTGCACCTCGCGCAGCTGCCACGGATTCAGCCCCAACCCCAGTTGCGCCACCCAGTCGGGATCGCCCACCACCGCGAACCGCCCACCATCGGTGGATTGAACGGTGGTGTAGGGCAGTTGCGCAGGAGGTTTGAGTTCCACGCGGGTTTTGAGCGCGAGCGCCGCCTTTGCCTGACGATACCGCTCCGCATCCAGCAGATAGATCGGACCCGTGCTGGCGACCGAACGCATGCCCCATTCCTGCAATGTGCCCTCCGTGAGCGCAACCGAGAGCGGCACAGGCAACGCTCGCAACCACTCGGCGACTGTTTTGCCCTCCGCTGCCGCCAGTGCCGCCACCTCCGGGTACTCCATCACCAGCTCCACCGAGCGATTGCGCCCCTCCACGCGCAATCGCTCCAGCGCAATCCGCCCTGCCGCCAGCGACGACAGCAGCAGACCAGCAATCAGCAGATATCGATTTGCACGCTCCATGTGCCGTTAGAAGTCATACGAGAAGTAGAGAGCAATCCCTTTCTCGCGTGCGTACTCATCCACGCCGCGGCTGGTAATCATGTGCGTAACCAGCACGGGAAATATCCGATCGTAGATGCGCTGCAGGGGTTTCAGCTTGCGCCGAATGAAGCGGTCGATATCCTGTTTGGAGAGCTGCACTTTGCTTTCACCGACGATAGTCAGCACCTCACCGTCGCGCTGTGCCTCACCCAGTATGTTGACCTCGTATTCGTTGCCCTCCATATCGACGGCATAGTCGCGCTTCAGCCTGCCAATCACCTTCAGCCCGTAATCGCGCTCCAGCAGGGCAGGCAGGGCTTTGTACGCCTCATTCTCCAGCGTAAACCCAACCGTGATGGATAGTCCACCCACCTGCTTTTCTAATCGATCGAGGCGTTCCGTGCTGCGCCGCGCTTCCTTCACCAGCTGCGCAATCGCCTCGGTATTCCGCTGGGTCTGTTCCGAAAGCGCAGCAATTGCTTCTGTATTGCGCTGGGTCTGCTCCGCCAGCTGCGCAATCGCCTCCGTATTGCGCTGGGTCTGCTCCGCCAGCTGCGCAATCGCCTCTGTATTCCGCTGGGTCTGCGATTCCAGCGCTTCAAAGCGTTCAATCATGCGCCGTTCGAAGTCGCGCAGTTGCTGGCTGAGCGCGTCAATATGCACCAGCAGTTGTCGCTCATACAGCGACTGCACCATCTCGTAAATCGCCAGCGCGAGCTTTTCCGCCTGCGCCGGCTCAAACGACCCCGATAACCGTTGCACCAGCTGCTGGATATCCATCGGCTCACAACAAGTATACCTGAGTGATTATTTCGTACGCGGGCGTGCCGTACGGGAACGAGCGGGGCGCCGGGCAGGTTGCGCAGGGGCTGGCTCCGGATGGTAGGGAACAGGCACATAGTCCACGCCCGCTGCTCGCTGAATCGGTTGCGGATAGAGCGACATCAGCTGATACACTTCGACGGGCAAATCGGTGCGCACATTCAGCCCCAGCTGGGCAGCCTCCTCAGCGGAGATGGCATAGTCGTGCGTATAATACCCCTGCGTGAGCTTATCGGCGACCTCCGCTGCCTGGGTCTCTGCCATCCCGTTGCTTTGCAGAACCCTGCACACCAGCTCATAGGTCTGCCGGAGCGCCTTGCGCGACACATCCGCCAGAATCAGCGTCTGGTCATCGATTTCGTTTGCGTTTTTTTGCTCCAGCACTTTCAGGATGGAGGCGGCGGGAAACTGACCCACCTGTGGGTCAACGGGTCCCAGCACGGCGTGCGGATCCATCACGATTTCGTCGGCAGCCAGCGCGATCAGCGTGCCGCCCGACATCGCATAGTGGGGCACGAACGCCGTGACCTTCGCTGGATGATCACACAGGGCGCACGCTATCTGCTGGCTTGCCAGCACCAGCCCACCCGGCGTGTGCAAAATGATGTCGATGGGCATATCGGGTGGGGTCATGCGAATCGCGCGCAGCACCTCCTCCGAATCCTCCATCGTGATGAACCGAAAGACGGGGACACCAAAGAACGAGAGGGCTTCCTGACGATGGATCAGCACAATCACGCGGCTACCCCGTAGCTTTTCAAGGCGTCGTATCATCTGCATCCGTGCCGCCTCCAGCATCCGCTGGCGAATCATCGGCATCAACGCCAGAAAGATGAACACGAACCAGAACAGCTGCGAGATGAGCGACTCCATCATGCATGGCGATTATACCCCGCCGTGATTCGGTATGCTTAAAGCCGATGAGCGCCGATCTGCATGCGCGGCTGAAAACCCTTCCCAAACAACCAGGTTGCTATCTGTTCAAAGACGCGCAGGGGGCTGTGATCTATGTGGGCAAAGCGGTCAACCTGCGCCAGCGGGTGCGCTCCTACTTCCAGCAATCAGCCCAGCACACGCCCAAAACGGCTCGCATGGTGCGCAAAATCGCCGATATCGAATGGATTGTCACCGACAGCGAGCTGGAGGCGCTCATTCTGGAGTGCAACCTCATCAAGCGGTATCGCCCGCCCTACAATGTGCTGATGCGGGACGATAAGTCGTATCCGTACCTGTGCCTGACCACTGCCGAGAAGTTCCCGCGCCTGCTGGTGACGCGCCGCGTGCGCAAAGATGGCAACCGCTACTTCGGACCCTTCGCGAACTCCAGCGCGGTCTGGAGTACGCACCAGCTGTTGCATCGCACTTTTCCGCTCATCCCGTGCGGCAAGGTGTGGTCGGGCGAGCCTGTGCAGCGACCCTGCCTTTACTATCATATGGGACGCTGCATGGCGCCCTGCGCGGGGCTGGCGAACCCCGACGAGTACCGCAAAATCGTTCAGCAGGTGGAGCTGTTTCTGCAGGGCAAGGGCGACACGCTCATCCGCGAGCTGACCGCGCAGATGGAAGCCGCCGCCGAAGCCTTAGAGTTCGAACGCGCCGCCCGAATTCGCGACCAGATTCGCGCCCTGCAGGAGGTGCTGCAACGCCAGAAGGTCATCCACACCGATGGCATCGATGAGGATGTGATTGCGCTGGTCAAGGATGAACGGGGCGCATGCGTGCAGATGTTCTTCATTCGAGGCGGCAAACTGCTGGGTCAGCGGCACTTCTTCCTGAGCGAAGGCGCCGAGGAGAACCCGCGCGCGATTATGAGCGAGTTCCTCAAGCAATACTATCAGGACGCGCCCGAAGTGCCCGAGCGTATCCTGCTCCCGTACGAGGTGGACGAGGCGCAGATTATCGCCCAGTGGCTGCGTCAGAAGCGGGGCGACGGCGCAGTGGAGATTCGAGTGCCCCACCGCGGCGAGGACGCCCAGCTGCTGGAGCTGGCTGCCCAGAACGCCGAGCTTGCCCTGCAGAGCCTGCGTGCCGAACTGGAGCAGAAAGCCGAATGGCTCGAAAGCGCACTGCTCGAACTGCAGGAAGCGCTGAACCTGCCCCATGTGCCCCAGCGCATCGAAGCGTACGACATCTCCAACATTCAGGGTGTGGCGCCCGTCGGCAGCATGGTGGTGTTCGAGGGCGGTCAGCCGAAAAAGTCGGACTATCGGCGGTTCCGCATCCGGTGGCATCCCGAAACGCCCGACGACTTCGCCATGATGCGCGAGGTGCTCACGCGCCGCCTGCGTGAGGCGCTGGAGGGCGACGACCGCTGGCGCACGCTGCCCGACCTGATGCTCATCGATGGCGGGCGCGGTCAGCTCAACGCCGCCCTCGAAGCCATCCGCACGCTGGGCTTCGAAATCCCCGCCGTCGGGCTGGCAAAAAAGCATGAGCTGGTTATCCTGCCCGACCGTGAAGAGCCGCTGGAGCTGCCCCGCCACAGCAAGGCGCTGCACCTGCTCCAGCGCGTTCGCGATGAAGCGCACCGCTTCGCGCTCAGCTACCATCGCAAGCTGCGCGCGGAGCGCGCCGTACGCTCTCCCTTAGATGAGATTCCGGGCATCGGGCCCCGCCGCAAGAAGATGCTCCTGCGCCTGTTCGGCTCCATCGACCGCATCCGCGAGGCGAGCGTCGACGAGCTGGCAGCGGTGCCCACCATGACACGCAAACTGGCGCAACAGGTGCTGGACTACCTGCGCAGCGAATGAGAAGCGCGGCTGAGATCAACGACTGCACCTGCACCAGCCCTCACCCTGTCAGCCAGTGGGCACAATAGAAACCCCTTCGAGAGCGATTCGTCTAAGGGTTGGAACGATGAGGGACTGGATGTGGCGGGCAACGGCTGGCGGGATCGGGGCGCTGCTGCTTATCGCAGCCGTGAACGCCCAGCTCTATCACAATATTGTGAACCGCCCCTTTGAGACGGTCAGCAACGGTCCGCAGAATGTGATTGTGGTCGATATCGACCGCGCGGGTCGTTCACCCGATGCAATTGAGCGACTGGTTCGGGAGCGGGTGGCGCAGGTGAGCCGTGCGCAGATAGCGGGCGCGCGCCCGCTGATTCGCCTCTACAAGCGCATGGGGCTGCTACCGCCCGACTATCGGGTCCCCATCTTTCACACGGTGGTGCTGCGGCGGAATGGGCAACTGCTGCTGCCCCATCGCACGCGCGATGGCGGACTGGGCAACGGCACGCTCACCATCCAGATTCAGGATGGCGATAACCCCTTCCCCGCCCAGTATAAAGCCCTGCTGCAGACTGTGGCGAGTCGGGTGCTGACCCTTGTGGAAGCCGAATACGGCAAAGCCGCCCGCACGCTCACCATCACCGTCGTCAACTACGATGACCAGATTGGCGACCGCGACGCGGTGGTGGGCGGGGTCTACGATGTGAGCAACAGCCGATTTTTATTTGCCATCTATAACGCGCCCGAAGCGGCGGCGGTGAGCCTGCTCTACCTGATTGTGCGAGCGTTCCATGCCGATGCGGGCTTCGCCTATGACGCCTGGGAGGAGGGCTTCGCCCGCGCCGTAACGGCGCGGATCGCCCGCAGCAGCGCGTTTCGCCAGATCGCAGGGCTGAACCCCGCCACCATCGACCTGATGCTGGATCAGAACTTCGATGTGCGCCCCTATTATGATGCGTGGAACCAGCCCGTGCTGGGCAGTCCGGGCTTCATCGCACCGTCGCTGCGTCAGGCGCCGATTGCGCCCGGCACCACCGGCGGGCTGTGGCTGGTGCGCTATCAGATGGCAGGTTCCGCATGGCTCAAGCTCGCGACGGAGTACCCCAGCTTCTTCCGCGAGTTCAACACCCGCTACTACGCTCAATACACGCCCGACCTGCGGGGCAACATTCCGAACCTGCTCGCAATTGCTCGCCAGACGCTCAGTGCCCTCAGCGGCTCGGGCAATCCGACAGTGGAAGGCGTGCCGTTCGACCAGTGGTATCGCCAGCAATATATTCTGGATACCAGCCTGACCTACGGGCGCAAACTGCACGCCCAGATGTTCCCCTACATCGCCAGCATCCAGCCCGACGAGCAGGCGGTCTTTACCGTGTTTTTGACCTATTTTCAGACGGTACGCACAGCGGGCGGCTGGGACGAGGCGATGCTCAACGGAACCAGCTACCCCATCTACTGGGATTTCAGCTACAATCGGCTGACGCTCTCGCCGCAATATGAGCGGGTCGACATCCGCGTGGGCACAGGGGCGGTCGTGCCGAGCTTTATCGGCAGCGAGGTCGCCCATCAACGACTGACGGTCGATTTCAGCGTCGGCACGGAGAACGCGCGCGTCGTCTACCCCAGCAGTAAGGTGCAGGGCACGAACTTCCGCAACAACTTCTTCGGCGTGGTGTATGGGCTGGACAACGGCAGGGTGCGCATCGATCTGGGCGTGGAGCAGAAGGAGGCGGAGATAACAAAGGGCGCGTTCGGCGTCGCCTTCAGCGAATCGGCGCTCCGCCGCGAGCGCATCGCCCGACTCACCTTCTTCGACGCGCAGAGCGTGGAGGTGGGGACAGTACAGGTCAACACAGGGATCGGCTTCCAATTTGTGATGGTGCGCTTACAGACGGCTGCTGATACCTTCCCGCTGAGCCTGCCCGCAGGGCTGAACATGATAAGCCTGCCGTTGCGCCCCTACGAGAGCGACTTCGCGAAGCTGCTGAACATCCCTGCGAACCAGCTGCGTCTGGCGCACTGGCGTCAGGAGCGGTTCAACTATGTGTACTATCCAGAAACGCCGCCGCCAGCGCCCGGCGTGGGCTACTTCCTCTATCTTGCCAGCCCGCTGACTGTCTCCATACAGGGCGAGCCTGCGCCGACCGACCGCGAGTTCGCCATCGCGCTCCAGCCAGGCTGGAACCTGATCGGGCATCCGTTCCGGGAGTCGGTCGATCTGCGCTCGGTGCGTGTGGTGCATCAGTTCAGCGAGCCAGTGGTGTGGGAGACGGCGACCGAGTCGATAGGGGGCGAGCCGCCGCTGGTGGGCGATAAGGTGTGGACGCTGGGCACGGCAGGCTATATCTCAGCGACGCTGCTGGAGCCGGGCAAGGCGTACTGGGTGCGCGTGTTGCGCCCGGAGGGCGTGACGCTGTTGATCCCGCCGCCCACTCGCTCGCGAGCGGCGTCCAGTCGCGCACCGGAGCGCCCCGCATGGGCGATGGAGCTGGCGTTGCAGTCGCGCGCGGGCGGCGGCGTCGTGACGCTGGGGCTGGACACCCCTCCACGCACGCGCAGCCGCTGGGCAAAAGCCGAAGCGCCGCCAGCCCTGCCAGGCATGACCGCGTTCGCCATTCTGGGCGAGAACCAGCAGCAGCTGCTGCAGGATACGCGCACGCTGGGAACGCGCCAGCAGTGGAGCCTGCAGGTCGTGCCCGCTGAGCCGAACAGCGAACACACGCTCACCTGGCGCATCCCGCCCGCGCGACGCCGCTGGCGCATCGTGCTGGAGAACCCCGTCACGGGCGAGCGGGTCGATATGCGCCGCCAGAGCGCGTACCGCTTCACGCCCGGTGGGGCGCAGGTACTGCGCATCACGCTGGAGCCAGAGAGCCATCTGCCGCCGCGCATCGTGGGCGTGCAGGTATCCGCCACACGCGGCAGCGCCGTCACCATCCGCTATCAGCTGACCGCCGATGCCACCGTGCGGGCTGAGGTCCGCTCGATGCGGGGCGAGACGCTGCGCGTGCTTCAGCCCTCACGCGCGGCAGGCGCAGGCGTGCAGAGCCTCACCTGGAACGGGCGCGACTCGCAGGAGCGTGCCCTGCCCCCAGGCTCCTACCTGCTGCTGCTGGAAGCCGTCGATTCAGAGGGGCGCATCGCACGCGCCACCGCGCCGATTGTGCTGACCCGATAGAGAACCGCTATGCGACGCTTGAACTGGCTCTGGATTGCTCTCTTGCTGATAGGGTTGAACGCCTGCGGAGGTGGGGGCGGGCTGGGTCCTGTCGCCATCCTGCGCGGGCGCGTGGTGCTGGTGGGCACAGGTTTGCCGCCCAACCCCGCTGCCACCGTCGAAGCGGGCGGTGCGCGAACCACCACCGACACGCAGGAAGGCACTTTCCAGCTCGCCGTACCGCCGACCGCCACGCAATTGACTGTGCGCTCGCAGGGGCTGCCCGATTTCACCTTTCGCCTGCCTCCCCTGCAGGTAGGACAGACCTACGATCTGGGCGATCTCTACATCGGACCGCAGACCGTGGTCGTGCGCGGGCGGGTGGTGAACGCGCTCACGCAGGAGCCTGTCGAGGGCGCCATCATCAGCCTGCTGGGTCAGCTGACGCAAAGCGACGCGAACGGACGCTTCACCCTCAATGATGTCGCCTACGATCCCAACGGCGTGCTGGACCCCGAGGGCACCATCCAGCGCACGGGATACCTGCCGCGACGCTTTCTTGTGGATCAGCCTCCCGACAATGGCGAAATCGAGCTGGGTGACCTGCCGCTCCAGCCCGAAACGGACGAGAATCCCCCCAACACGCCAGGCAATGTGCAGGGTCGCGTGCAGGTGCCCGTGGGGACACCCGCAGGCACGCGAATCGATATCTACACGCCGCCCGACGCCCAGTTCCCGTCCGAATCGGTGGTCATCACACGCGATACAGGCGAGTTCCGCCTGTGGCTGCTGCCAGGCAACTATAAGCTGGTCTTCATCAGCGCAGGAGGCACCTATCGCGCCGAGCGCACCATCAGCGTAACGAGCCTCACCACCGTGACGGATCTCGGTGTGGTGCAGCTGCGGTAGCGGCAATCTAAGAACGCGAGATTGCCAGCTTGCCTCCTGCGGCACCAGCCGGTGAAACCAGCAGGAATCTGCCCCTGCCTGACGAACCTATCCCCACACAGGAGGTGAGCAGAGAGGCAAAGGGCATTCAGCGGACACCGCCCTCGCTTGCCCGATGAATTTTGAGCGCGAGTGGCGCAACAAATGAGAGCGGGCAGTCAACCCGCGTGCAATGCGGCGCGAGGGGTGTCAAGGGCTTTCCTGATACAAGAGACAGTATCATGTAGCATCCAGCCAAAAGGCGAGCCATCCACCTGTTTTTGCCTCCGCATTCGCACGGGCGTTCGCGCCCATCCCCTGTCCCCCCGATGTGCCTACCCTGACCCTGCCCAACGGCGATGCCAACCGAGATGGCGTGATTGATGCCAGCGATTATACCTTTGTGGAGAGCCGCCTGGGTACCACCGATGCGCAAGCGGACCTCAACGGCGACGGCAAGGTGAACGAAGACGATTTAGCCATCATCAAAGCCAACAAGGGGCTGCAAAGCGACACGGTGTGGGAAGGTTCTTTTCCCGCGCC
>JBBIJY010000033.1:0-24696 GCA_037445735.1 Armatimonadota bacterium
AAATCCCATTTGCCTCGCTGGTTGTGTGTTGCGGGAGCGTACCCAGATTCTGCATCCCGCCTGAGGGCGTCCAGCGAAAAGCGAAGTTTTTCCCATCGGCGCGTGTAAACCAGCCCGTAACCGCATTCCCATCGTCTGAGACGCCGCGCGCGACGCTGCTGGGATGCCCCAGTGTCCCGAGCCAGGTCAGGCTCTGGGCGTTCAACACGGGCGGTGAGCCAAGCATCCCACTCAGCACCAGAGCGACCAGAGTTGCCATCATCAGCCATCGCACCGTTCGCATGATGCATACCTCCTCACCCCCAGTATAATCTACTCCGTGCGCTTTCGGGTGTGCCGGAAGTGAAATTGCAAAACGGCGCTGTGGGAGGGTACAGAGAGCAGCAAAAGCGGTACAATAGCAGGGGGCGTCAATGGTGCAGACCATCGGGGTGTGGATTCGGCAAGTCCGGCAGCGGCGGGGGCTTTCGCAGCACGCGCTGGCGCAGCGCGCCCGTGTGTCTGCCAGCACTCTGAACCGCTGGGAGCGGGAAGTGACCCGTCCGTCGATTCCCGAACTGGAGCAGGTGCTGCAGGCGCTGGGCGTTTCATCCGAGGAAAAACTGGAGGCGTTGCGCCTGCTGGAGGCGCCGCGTGCCCTGTGGACACTCCAGCAACTCACCCGTGAGCAACCCCATCCCTCGGGCGAGCCGTATCCCCCCTTGCTGGGCGATTTGCTGGGGGTGTTGCGTCGGAGGCGCGGCTGGAGCGTCGCGCAGCTCGCTACAGCGCTGGCAGTGTCGGAGCGGAGCGTGCGCAGCTGGGAACGCTCGCAGACCCTTCCCTCCGAGCAACACCTGCATATGCTGTGCTATGTGCTGCAGGCGAGCGCGGAGGAGGTCGCGTTCATCCTCACGCGCCCGCTCTGGCTGGAGCCGCCAGACGCCCAAACGCCGCACGCATCCGCCGCCCTGCTGAAAATGCGCATCGATCAGATGCGGCAGTTGATCTGGCAGGGCGTCACGGAGGGGATGGAGTTGCGCCTGCTTGCGCTGGAGGCGCAGGCGTGGTGGCATGTGCGCCAGTGCCCCCATCACGCCGAACTGCTACGCGAGGTCTACACCCTCTGCTGCCAGTGGCACAGCCTGCACGGGCGCGTTCAGGACGCGGAGCGGTACGGCTATCGCGGGTTGCACCTGCTGCAGCGAGAGCGCGGCTTCCCCCGCAGCGCCGCATGGTTCATTATGGCAATCGCCCACAGCTACGCGGAGTCGCACAGGGGCGCGACGCGCCTGGTCGAATCGGCGGAGATTCTGCAGGACTGGCTGCCGCAAATCAGCCACTCGGTGGAGCATGCGTCGTGGTTTTATCGCGAGATGTCCGAGTTTTATTCGGAGGCGCACCGGTATGATGAAGCCCTCTGCGCTTCCGAGCAGGGGTTTCAGATGATTCAGCGCTCGGACAGCGCTGTGGAGCATCAGCACGCGCGGGTGTCGCGCGCGCTGGTGCTGTGCCGCGTGGGTCAGCCCCGCCAGGCGCTGGAAATCCTGAACCCCCCGGAGAACCCGCTCCCGGCGACCCAGGCAACTTACCTGATCGTGCTGTACGAAATCCACCGCGCGCTGGGCAATCGGGAGCAGGCGCGGTCCGCGCTCGTGCAGGCGGAGCAGATTGCACAGCAGCACATGATTCAGCGAACACTGCGCGTCGTCGAACGCCTGCGGCAGACCCCTTGGAGCTGAAGATACAGAGCGATTCGCTCTGTGTTGAGATAGAGCACCATCTGCTCGTAGTTCACCCCGTCGGGGCGACCCTGCAGGTCGTACTCCACCAGACGATGCAGCCCCATATCATGCACCTCCTCCCGCAGCGTCGGGAAAGGGGGCAAGGGGGTGAAGGCTAACATCCTGCCCCAAAGTGGAACAACACCGTTAGCAGGTCGGCGTCGTCTATGGTGCCGTCGCAGTTCACATCGGTGGGGTTGACGCCCGTTGCGCCGAAGGCGAACAGCACCATCAGCAGGTCAGCGTCATCCACACAGCCGTCGCCTTCCACATCGCCGTTGCGCGGCGTGCAACGGGTGTCTAACAGGTACGCTTCATCACGCCCCGTCGCCGCGTTAAAGCCAGCCCCCACGATGTACCGCCCATCAGGGCTGATGGCACGGGCTTCATCCAGCACCGAGCCATTAGTGAGCAGGCTGGCGTAGGTGAGGTTCAGGTCTTCCATCCCGCCTGCTGGCGTCCAGCGAAAGGCGCGAGCATAACCGCTGGAGTTGCGTGCCCAGCCCACCACCGTGCCGTCCGCCGAGATGCCTAAAGCCTCGCTCCTATTACCACCGAGCGTACCTAACCAAGTCAAACTTTGCGACCAGCACGCGGTCGCCAGCGACGATACCACCACACTCGCGCTCACAATCGCCCAGAATCGATGCCGTGCCAGTCGTCTCATGTCGCCCCCTCCTCTGGGATTGTCGGGAATGCCCCCTGCGGGGGATTTCCGCCTCTACATGACTCCAAAAGCGCCCGAAAGCGGACATCTCCTGGTTGGGTCTGGCTTGACGCGCACAAAACACCTGCGCGCCGATTGCGCCGGGAAATTCCCAGCGTAGCAGGCATCGCGCCCTCTCAGACGGATCAAAGCCCGGGAGGGAAAAACCGCTGCGACGAGATTTTGTCAAACGACCTGACCGTGAGTTTGAAGCCCAGGTCGCCCAATTTCTGGCAAACATCTGGTATCGCGGGGCGTGGGAGACAGCGCACGGGGTGCGTGGTCGGATCCTGCGCGGGCGACGGTGGCAGGGTAGGAACGCAGCCGCCCTAAAAGTGAGCCGATAGACAGCGGTGAAGGGCGTCGGTCAGCGCGTTGATTTCGATGGGGGGCGGCGTCGGGTGGGGATGCCCGAAAATCGCCTGCACAGGCACTTCGGGCGGGCGCACGGGAATCGACGCCTGCATCAGGAACCCGCGCTCGGATACCCGCAACGCACAACCCATCAGCTTGAGACCCGTTTCCACATGCACGATATCGGTGAAGGCGGGCGTCGCGAAGCAGTCGCCCCCATCATCGACGCTCAGCGGGTCGGGCGCTGGCGCCGTGCCCATCATGGCAGGGATGCCCACCTGCCGAAACGCCGCCACCAGTGCAGGAGCCAGCCAGAGATAGACTTGCCGCGGGTATAGACGGGAATAACTCCCACCCCAATGGCTTTTTGAATCCGTCTCCTCCAAAGGGGGAGAGGGCAGGGGTGAGGGGGTTCCGACCAGCGCCACGGTCAAATCGTGCCCGTGCAACACTGCTTTGCCTCCTGTGGGGCGGCGGAACAGCGGGATGTTGAACGCCTGCGCCGCCTGCACCAGCCGTTCGGGCAGACGCTGGGCATAGCCGTAAGTGATGGCGGGCGACGCCCACTGATACACACGCAAAGTTGGCGGGATTGCGCCCCGCTCGAACGCCTCGAAGAGCGCGCTGTCCCGCGCCATATTCTGTTCAGGCGGGACGACGCCCTCGTTCAGCAGGCGCAGGCAGGCACCTCCTGCGGATAGACCACCTCGCCCTGCCATCGCAGTATCAGGTTCTTCGCCGCGCTCGCCTCGTCCAGGCGGCGCACGGGCGTGTTGTGCGGCGCGCTCTTCAACAACTCGGGCTGCTCCGCCGCCTCACGCGCGATCTCTAACAGCGCGTTCGCGAACATATCCAGCGTCTGCTTGCTCTCGGTCTCGGTCGGCTCAATCATCAGGCATTCGGGCACAATCAGCGGGAAATACATCGTGGGCGGATGGAAGCCGTAGTCCAGCAGGCGCTTCGCGATGTCGAGCGCGCGAACGCCATAGAGCTGCTTATAGCGCTGCGCCGTGACCACGCACTCGTGCATGCAGAGGCGGTCAATGGCGGGCGGGAAGGCTTCTCGAATCCGCGTTAGCAGATAGTTCGCGTTCAGCACGGCGAACTCGGCAATCGTGCGCAGACCCTCGCCCCCATACGCCCGAATGTAGGCGTACGCCCGCACGAGGTTCAGAAAGTTGCCGTAGAAGGCATGCACGCGCCCGATGGAGTGCGGGTAGTCGCTGGCGAGCGCGTAGCGTCCGTCGGGCGTGCGCACGATGCGTGGCACGGGCAGGAACGGCTCCAGCCGCTCCGACACGCCAATCGCACCCGCGCCTGGACCACCACCACCATGCGGCGTGGAAAAAGTTTTGTGCAAATTGAGATGCATGCAGTCGAAGCCAATTGCGGCGGGCTGAACGATGCCGACCAGCGCGTTCATGTTTGCCCCGTCGCAAAACACCAGCGCGCCCGCCTCGTGCAGCAGCTCGCACGCCTTCTGCGCGTTGCGATCAAAAAGTCCCAGCGTGCTGGGATTGGTCAGCATCATCGCGGCGACCCGTTCGTTCAGCGCGGCTTTGAGCGCGTCCAGGTCGGTGTTGCCCTCCGAATCGGTGGGAATCGCTTGCACCGTGTAGCCGCACAGCGCGGCGGAGGCGGGGTTCGTGCCGTGCGCCGAGTCGGGCACCAGCACCACCGTGCGTTGCTCGCCTTCACCGCGCGACTCGTGATAGGCTTTGATCAGCATCAGGCAGAGCAGCTCGCCGTGTGCGCCTGCCACATTCTGAAGGCTAACTGCATGAAAACCCGTGATGGCTTTGAGGTCCTCCTGCAGTTCGTACAGCAGTTGCAACGCGCCCTGCGCCAGCGATTCGGGCAGCAGCGGATGCGCGTGCGTGAAGCCCATCAGCGCGGCGACCTTCTCGTTGATGCGCGGGTTATACTTCATGGTGCAGGAGCCGAGGGGGTAGAAACCGATATCGATGCCGTAGTTGCGCTGGGAGAGGCGCGTGTAGTGGCGCAGAGCATCCAGCTCGCTCACTTCGGGCAGGGCTGGCGGTTCGGCACGCAGATTCGCTTCGCCCAGCAACTCCGTCAGTGGACGCACCGGCACATCACACACAGGCGGACGCACGCCCTGCCGACCCGGCACACTGCGCTCGAAAATCAGCGGCACATCGACCTGACGACCCATAGCATTCAGAGTGTACCCAATCCTTAGCTCAAAAATGCGCCGATTGTCAGGTTCGAAGCGGGGCTGCACCCTCAGGTACACTCTCTATTGATGCTGCTGGAGTTGCACATCGAGAATCTGGCGATTATTGAGCGGGTGGACATCGGCTTCGCGCCGGGCTTCAATGTGCTGACCGGGGAGACGGGCGCGGGCAAGTCGATCCTGCTGGGCGCACTGAATCTGGTGCTGGGCGAGCGGGCGGACCCGTCGCTCATTCGCACGGGCGCCGACCGCCTGCGCGTGAACGCCATCGTGCAACTGCCCGGCGACCCCGACCTGCAGGCAACCCTGCAGGAACTGGGTATCGAACCCGAAACGCACGAGAACGGTCAGCAACTGCTCTATCTCTCGCGCGAGGTGCAGGCAGGCGGGCGCTCCATCGCGCGCGTGAACGCTCAGCCCGTGCCGCTCAACACGCTCAAAGCCATCGGCGACCTGCTGGTCGATCTGCACGGACAGCACGAACACCAGTCCCTGCTGAAGCCGAGCAGTCATCTCGACTTTCTGGATCGCTGGCTGGGCGAGCCGGTGCTGAACCTGCGCGCCGAAGTGCGCGAGACCGTGCGCCGCCTGTACCAGATTGAGAACGAACTGCAGGCTCTGATTGAACGCGAGCGCGAACGCGAGCAGATGATCGACCTCTACCGCTTCCAGATTCAGGAGATACGCAACGCGCACCTGCAAGCGGGTGAGGAGGAAAGCCTGCTCACAGAGGAGCGGCGACTGACTCACGCAGAGAAGCTGCTCGCGCTGGCAAGCTCCGCATATGAGTGCCTGATGGGCGAGGGCGGCGCGTATGATCGGGCTGCCGAAGCCGCCCGCCACCTGCACGAGATTGCCCGAATCGACCCCTCCGTCACTGACTGGCAGGAAACGCTGGAGAGCGCGGCGGTTCAACTTCAGGAGAGCGCGACACTGCTGCGCCAGTATAGCGAAAGCATCGAGTACGACCCCGAACGGCTGGAGACGGTGATTGCCCGACTGGAACAGATTCGACGCCTGAAGCGCAAATATGGCGACACGATCGATGCGATCTTAGCCTATGCGACCGAGGCGGAGCAGAAGCTGCACGCGCTGGAGCATCAGACCGAGCGGCGCGAGGAGCTGGAACAGGAGCTGGAGGCGACGCGCGCCCGCGCGAACGCCCTGTGTGAACAGCTCAGCGCGGCGCGGCGCAACGGCGCAACCCGCTTCGCCGAGCAGGTGCGCTCGATTCTGACCGAGCTGGCGATGGAGCGGGCGCAGTTTGTGGTGAACCTCACGCCGAAGCCGATGGACAGCACGGGCGCCGACGCGGTGGAGTTCCTGTTCAGCGCGAATCCGGGCGAGCCGCCGCGCCCCCTGCACAAAATCGCCTCGGGCGGCGAGCTGTCGCGCGTGATGCTCGCGCTCAAAACGGTGCTGGCAACCGCCTCGCCAGTGCCAACGCTGGTGTTCGACGAGATCGACGCCGGACTGGGCGGGCGAACGGCGCACTTCGTGGGCGAGAAGCTGGCTCGCCTGAGCCAGCACTTCCAGATTATCTGCGTCACACACCTGCCGCAAATCGCCAGCCGCGCCCAGCACCACCTGCTGATTGAGAAGCAGGTGGAGGGTGATACCACGCGCGTGATTGTCAGCGCGCTTCGCGATGAAGAGCGCGTGCGCGAAATCGCCCGCATGCTCACGGGCGAACCGACCGAAACCGCCCTCCAGCACGCCCGCGAACTGCTCGGCATGTCATGAATCGGGTATAATCTGGCTCAGCCATGACAATTATTGTGCGCGCTCGGTTCGACGGTAAGGTCTTTGTGCCAGAGGAGCCTGTCAATTTGCCACCAGGTGTCGAGGGGTTTTTCTTCACCTCGACAGACCCCACAAGCGATTCGAACTACTGGATAAAAACCCAGTCAGAGGCTTTACAGGCTCTGCATCGCCTGGCTCAACGCAGTGTCCATCACGCAGACATCCCGGATGAGGCATTGAGACGCGAAAGGCTATGAGCGGACAAAAGCGAGAACCCTATGCGGAAGTCTACGAGTGCCTGACGGACATCCTCAAGTGCAAGTGGACGCTGGCGATTCTGGACGCGATTGCGCAGGGGATCAACCGTCCAGGCAAGCTGGAGCGTGCGTTGCCTGGCTTGACCCCCAAGGTGCTGCAGGAGCGCGTGCGCAAGCTGGAGCGGTTCGGGCTGATTCGACGGCAGGTGTACCCCGAAGTGCCTCCCCATGTGGAGTATGCGTTCACCCCGCGCGGAGAGCGACTGATCGAGCTGCTCAAAACCATCCGCGAGTTTGCCCGCCAGTGGGATAGCGAACGGCAGGCGACCGAAAGCATGCTGCAGGATGGGCGCGAGGCGCGGTGAATCGAACGGGGCGTGAATGTTCGGGCGTTTGTGGAGCGGCGGAAGGCACGCTGGGAGCGGTTTGAGCAGATGGTGCGGGCGGTGCGCTGGGGCGGCGCCCACGCGCTCACCCGTCAGGAACTGAACGAGCTGGGACGCCTCTATCGGCAGGTGGCGACCGATTTAGCCTACGCCCGCCTGCAGGGAGCCGACCCGCCTGTGATCGATTACCTCAACAGCCTGCTGGGTCAGGCGCACGGCGTGTTCTATCGCCCGTCAGGAGCCAGCCTGCGCGAGGGCATCAAACGCCTGTTCTACACCTTCCCGGCGGTGGTGCGGCGGCAGTGGCGAGCGGTGGCGTTGAGCATCGCCCTCACGCTCGCAGGCGCGCTGATCGCCTTCGCGCTGGTGAGCCACGATCCCAGCTGGACTGCCCGCCTGTTAGACCCGCAGTTCGCTGAAGTGCTGGAACACTGGAAGAGCGGACGACAGTATCAGCCCGGTCAGACAGGGCTGGCAGCGGTGATGTCCAGCTTCTACTTTGTGAACAACACGCGCGTGGCGATGCTCTCGTTCGGATTGGGCTTCTTTTTAGGTATTCCGACGGTCTATCTGCTGTGGACGAACGGCTTTCTGCTGGGCATCTTTGCGGCGGAGATGGCGCGGGCGGGCAAGCTGGGCTTCTTTCTGGTCTCCATCTATCCGCATGGCGTGCCGGAGATAGGTGCCATCTTTCTGTGCGGCGCAGGCGGACTGCTGCTGGGACGCGCTCTGCTGATGCCGGGCGATCTGACCCGCATCGACGCTCTGCGCGAGGCGGGGCGCGAAGCCATCTGGCTGCTGGGCGGCTCCATCCCGCTGATTTTCATCGCCGCCTTCACCGAAGCCTTCTTCTCCTTCTACGCCTTTCCAGGCTGGACGAAGTTCCTCTGGGGCACGATTGCGCTCGCCGTTCTGCTCAGTTACATTCTTTTTGTACGCTCGCCCGAAGAAAATCGGCAGGAGAAACCGGCACCGATGGCGAATCAGCCCCTCAATTGAGCGTAAGGAGGCGGAAAACCGATGCAGGCAAGGCAGGAAAGCACTCTGGCAATAGCGATTCGTGTGCTGCAGGAGCAACCGATGCTGGCGGTGATGATGTTCCTGCAGTACGCCATCTGGGGCGCATGGTCGGTCGCGCTTTCGGGTTATCTGGATAAGGAGCTGGGCTTCACGGGGCTGGGGCTGTCGCTGATTTACAACGCGCTGCCGATTATGAACCTGATTGTGCCGTTCACAGCGGGTCAGCTGGCGGATCGCCTGATGCCTGCCCAGCGTGCGCTGGCGCTGTTTCACCTGCTGGGCGGCGTGCTGCTGATAGCGCTTGCCTATCAGAAGACGCTGCTGCCGATGACGGCGCTGATGCTGGCGTATGCCTTCTGCTATGCGCCGACGCTTGCTCTATCCAACTCGGTCGCTTTTCGCAACCTGAAAAACCCTGCGATAGAGTTCGGACCGATTCGCGTCTGGGGCACCATCGGCTGGATTGTGGCAAACTTGCTGGTTTCGGTAATGCGCGCAGCGGGTTCGTTGCAGTGGGGGATTATCGATGTGTTTCTGATGGCGGGTGTGATTTCGCTGATTGCGGGGCTAATCAGTTTCGCCCTGCCGAACACACCGCCCGCTACGGAGGCGCCGAACCCGTTTGCGTTTATCGAAGCGTTGCAGCTGCTGCGCGACCCGAATTATCGCCTGTTTTTCATCGTGGCGTTTCTGGTGGCGACGGAGCTTCCGCTATATTACATTCTGACCTTTCCCTTCCTGCAATCGGCGGGCGGGCGCGTGGGTATCACCGCCGATAATCTGCCAGCCTGGATGACGATAGCGCAGATAGCCGAGATTTTCACGATTGCATTGATGTTGCCTGCGGTATTGCCTGTATGGGGCATTCGGCGCACGCTCTTGCTGGGCATCTTTGCGTGGCCAGCCCGCTACGCCGTGTTCGCGCTGGCGTGGGCGCTGCATGAGACGGCGCCGTGGACGGTGTGGCTGGCAGTGGCTTCGCTGGCGCTGCACGGCTTCTGCTATGTGTTCTTCTTCGTGGTGGCGTTCATCTACACCGACATGGTGGCGCCCGCCGATATTCGCTCGTCGGCGCAGGCATTGATTAATGTGGCGGTGCTGGGCGTGGGCGCGCTGGCAGGCGGCTTTCTGGCAGGCTGGCTTAAAGACATCTTCACCGTTAACGGCGTGACGAACTACTCGCTGGTGTTTCTGGTGCCGACGGTGGCCACAGTGGTGATTGGCGTGGTGTTCGGCTTGCTGTTTCGGGAGAAGCCAGCAGGAGAGGCGGCGGCAACAACGAATTGATGAGCGGCGCTATGGCGGAACCCTTATTGCGGTGGCAGGTGCATCTGGTGCGGCGTCAGCCAGAGCGGTTGCCCGTGGTGCTGCTGGTGCTGATCGGCGCACCGATGCTGGGGCTATGGCTGATGGAGCACTGGCTGTTCGCGATCGCTGCCCTGTGGATGGTCTTCTCGGCGACCGCCGACTACCTGCTGCCGATTCGTTATGAAGCGGATGAGATGGGCATCCGTCAGAAAGGGTGGTCGCCGCGCCTGATGCGCTGGGAGCGGGTTCGGCGCGTGGTGTGGGGCGAGCAGGGCGTGCTGCTCAGCCCCTTCGAGAAGCCGAGCCGACTGGACGCCTTTCGGGGTATCTTTCTCTGGTACGGCGATCATGCCGACGAAGTGCGGGCGCTGGTGGAACGCTTCTGCACCACCACCCGCCAGAGCAAAAAGGCGGTTCGCGGGCAGCGTAAGAAGGCGAAACAGGCGGTTAAAGTCTGAAGGTGGTGGCGCATGCGCGAGTTCTGGAAAGAGCCGCTGAGCGAGGAACGCAAGCAGGAGCTGATCGAAGCGATGGCGCGGTTCGTGGTCAATCGCGGGCTATCGGCGCCAGCCGTGCTGTTTCTGGAGCTGCATCGCCCGCTGGCGTTCATCGGCTCGCAGGCAGGCATCGTCTTCTCACCGTTTCTGGTCGCCCTGTTCGGCTTCCAGCGTGTGGACGAATACACCCAGCTGATGAGCGAGCGCGAGAACTGGGATCGGCTCATCGAGCGCATCGAGGAGCTGGAGGAGGAGCGACGCGCAGGACGCCAGACGCCCGCTGCCAGCCACTCATCGGAGACGGGAGGGCCCAGCTGAATGTCCTATCAACATGCACAGGATAACTGGTTCGCCGCGATTGTTATTGCGATTATCGCGCTGGCGGTGCTGATTAACATCGCGCGGGCGAAGGCAGGCGCCCAGCTCTACATTCGGCGCATTCCGGGGCTGGACGCCATCGACGAGGCGATCGGTCGCTCCACCGAGATGGGGCGCCCCGTCACCATGATTCCGGGCTTGACCGCCTTCGGCGTGGTGGCGGTGCAGGCGCTGACCATCTTCAAATACATCACGAGACAGATTGCGAAGTTTGCGACCCCGATGCGCCTGCTGACCGCCGATGCGACCGTGTACGCGGTGGCACAGGAGGCGATCCAGGACGCCTATAACGAGGCGGGACGCCCCGACCTGTACGACCCCGACAGCGTGCGTTTCCTGTCCGACCGCCAGTTCGCGTTCGCATCGGGTGTGGCAGGGTTGATTCAGCGCGAGCGCGTGGCAGCGAACTTCATGTTTGGCGATTTTTACGCCGAATCGCTGATCTTTGCCGAGACGGGCAATATCGTGGGCGCGATCCAGATTGCGGGCACCATCAGCTTCACACAGGTACCGTTCTTCGTGGCAGCGTGCGACTATACGATTATTGGCGATGAGTTCTATGCGACGAGCGCGTATCTCAGCCGTGAACCGGTGCTGCTGGGCAGTATGGTGGGGCAGGACATCGCCAAGTTCCTCTTCGCCTTTACCGTGAGCGTGGGCGCGATTGCTGCCACCGTGCTGGGCGTGAACCACCCATTTATCAAGTTGCTGGGTCAGCCCGGCGGCTGGGAGCCTTTCGTCCAACTGGTTTCCAGATTCCTTTTCGGAGGGAAATAGCCGATGTGGAGATCGGTCTGGCAGGTGGATACTTCGACGACGGCTGGCATCATCGCGATGGTGCTGATTGTCATCGGGGCATTCCTGTTGATGCTGGGGCTAATTCCCGCGCTGCAGGCGTTGCCTCCTCGCGGGCGGCGCGGGCTGATTGTGGTGCTGACCTTTCTGGTCGGGCTGTTCTTCGCGGCGGAGTTTTTTATGCCCCTCACGCGCGGCGATAAAAATTTTCTCACGCCCGCCGTTCAGCCCGCCCAGGACATTCTGCAGGTGATCACGAGCCTTGCGCTGGGGCTGGGCACCTACGGGCTGATCCGACTGCACCTGCGCAATGTGGTGCAGAAACGGACCCAGTGGGGCTACAGCGTGGTGCTGCTGATTGCCTTTGTGGTGATGGCGTTTTTCAGCATCTGGCACACCCTCGCGGAAAAGCGGCTTGTTAAAGAGACGCCGCTGTTGAAGCAAGGCTTCCCCCTGCTGTTTGATTCCACGCTGATCCAGCTGGACGCGGCGATGTTCTCGCTGATTGCGTTCTACATCTATTCCGCGGCGTATCGCGCCTTTCGAATTCGCTCGGTAGAGGCAGGCATTCTGATGTTCACGGCGATGGTGGTGATGATTGGGATTGTGCCACTGGGCGCCGCCCTCAGCAGCTGGATTGGCTTACCCTCGGATGTGCCTAAAGACGCGCATCCGTTCTCGCTGGAATCGATACTCTATGCCCTGCGTTTGCCCGAAATCGCGAACTGGATTCTGATTAAGCTCAACGCGCCCGTTCAGCGAGCCATCGAGTTCGGTGTGGGCATCGGCGGGCTGGCGATGGCGATCCGATTGTGGCTGAGCCTTGAACGCGGCATCACCTGAGGAGGGATGAGCCATGCAGACCGAACTGCCTAATCTGTGGAGCCGTATGCTGGCAATTGATCGGCGGATTCTCTATCTGCTGCTGTTTGCCAACATCGTGACCTTTTTGCTGCTGCCGGTGCGGCTGCCAGCGGTTATCAGCCCGCCTGCGCGCAACTTCTACCAGACAATTGAACAGTTGAAGCCTGGCGATCTGGTGATGGTCTCGTCCAACTGGAGTGCCAGCACGGTGGCGGAGAATCAGCCGCAGCTGGAGGCGGTGTTGCGCCACCTGATGCGGAAACGGGTGCGTTTCACCATCATCTCGGTGGAGGCACAGGCGCGCGACCTCTCCCTGCGAATCGCCGAGCATGTCGCCAAAGAATATAACTATCAATACGGCAAAGATTGGGCACATCTGGGCTTCAATCCGAACTGGGCGCTGTTAATCAAAGGGATGGTCGTCGATCTGCCCGCAACCGTCAAGGAGGATGTGCGGGGCACTCCCGCCCGTCAGTTGCCTGTGCTGCAGGGCGTCCAGTCGCTCAAAGACTATAAGCTGGTCATCGACATCACGCCCTCCGCCACAGTGCCCACCTGGATTTCGTACCGCCCGAAGAATCTGGTGGTGCTGTATTGCCCGACCTCCGTGATGGCTGCTGAAGCCTATACCTTCCTCGATTCAGGGCAGATCGCGGGCATGCTCACAGGCGCGAAAGGAGCGCAGGAGTACGAACAGATGCTGGGCATCCAGGGGCAGGGCGCCATCTTCGCGAACTGCATCCAGTTCTCCCATGTGCTGATTATTCTCACCATTTTGCTGGGCAATATCGCCATGTTCATGAATCGGCGTGTCGGGAGGGTACCATAATGGATTGGCTCCAGCAGTTTTTACCGTTGAATCAGGAACGGCTGAGCGTGTGGATTGGCGTCATCTGCACGCTGGCAATCTACTCGATCCTGTATCGGGAGAACCCCTTCTATCGCCTCTTCGAGCATCTGTATATTGGGCTGGCTGCTGGCTATTCGCTGGGTCCACTGCTGGTGGACAACATCTATCGCTACTGGGTATTGCCCCTGACGCAGGGACAGTGGCCGTGGGCGTTCGTGGTGCCATTTGGACTGTATCTGTACTTTATCTACAGTGAGCGATACGGCTGGATTAGCCGTATCGTGATTGGCGTGCTGATTGGCAGCTCGGCGGGTGTCTACTTCCAGGAGTTCGCCTCGCGCTACCTGCCACAGCTCAACAGCACGCTGTCCAAACCGCTCTGGCAAACCCCTGTCAATCCCGATGTCATCATCTCCGATGTGATTAATAACTGGATATTTATTATCTTTCTGATCTCGGTGTTGACCTATTTCACCTTCTCCTTTGAACATCGGGGTGCAGTCCGGCGGGTAGCTATCTTTGGTCGATGGGTTTTGATGATCGGGCTGGGCGCGATTTTCGGCAACACGGTGATGGCGCGTACCGCGCTGCTGATTGGGCGTATCTACTACTTATTGCATGATTGGTTGCGCCTCAGTATCGGAGGTGGCTGACGATGGCGGAGCAGGCGCTCTATGCGCAGCGGGTGGCGAAGTTGCAGGCGGCGTTGATTCAGCACGGTGTGGATGCCTATCTGGCGGCGACGCCCGTGAATATGCTCTATCTGAGCGGTTTCAGCGAGCCGCCGCTGGAGCGACTGATGTTCCTGCTGGTGCCGCAATCGGGCGAGCCGTGCTGGTTCATGCCCGCGCTCAGCGCCGAAAGCGCGGAGGCGAACCCTGCACGCTGGCAGGTGCGCTATGTGTGGCACGACTCGGAAGGTCCCTTCCAGCAGCTGGAGCGGTGCGCTCGCGAGCAGAATCTGGAGACTGCCGTGATCGCCGTCGACGACGAGATGCCCGCCATGTTTTTGCTGATTTTGCAGGAGGTGCTGCCCGCCGCGCTGTTTCGGCGGGGCGGCGAAATCATCGCGGCGGTGCGCGCCCGCAAAGACGCAGCCGAAGTTGAGCGCATGCGCGAGGCGGCGCGACTGACCGACGAGGCGCTCGCGGCAGGGCTGGAACGCTGCATGCCCGGCGTCAGCGAGTGGGCGGTCGCGCTGGCAATCCAGCGGGCGCTGTACGACTTCGGCTCCCATCTGGCGTTCGGCATCCCCATCGTGGCAGCGGGCGAGAACAGCTCCCGACCGCACTACACCACAGGGCATCGCCCCCTGCAGGAAGGCGATGTGATCGTGATTGACTACGGCGGCACCTACGAGGGCTACTGCAACGACATCACGCGCGTCATCAGTGTGGGCGCCGCGCCCGAAGAGGCGAAAAAGATTTACGCCGTCGTGTATGAGGCGCACATGGCAGCGCGGGCGACCGCCAGGGCGGGCGTGCCCGCACAGGAGGTCGATAGAGCCGCGCGGCGCGTGGTCCAGCAGGCAGGCTACGGCGACTACTTCGTGCATCGCACCGGGCACGGCATCGGGCTGTCGGTGCATGAGCCGCCCTATATCGTGGAGGGCAACGACGCGCCGCTGGAGGTCGGGCACTGCTTCACCATCGAGCCGGGCATCTACCTGCCTGGCAGGTTCGGTGTGCGTATCGAGAATGTGTATGTGATTACCGAAACGGGCTGTGAATCGCTGAACGCCGAGCCGCCCGAACAGATTCGGGAGATTGTGTAGCCTACAGTTGCTCAAAGATGGGTTTCAGAGCGGGGTAGAGTTGCCGATAGAGCGCGTAGGTGCGCTCGTAGGCGGCGCGGTGCTGGGTGTTCGGCTCGGTGCGCGTCGCCAGCTGGATGGTCGCTTCGCACGCTTCAGGCACGCTGTTCCAGAGTCCCGTGCCCACGCCCGCTAACAGCGCGACGCCGAACGCGGGTCCCTCCTCGGCTTGCAGGGTGTGAATGGGGTAGCCCGTTATATCGGCGAGAATCTGGCGCCAGAGCGGGCTGCGGGCGCCGCCGCCCGTCATGCGCACCTCCTCGATGGGCACGCCCATCGCCTGCAGGATTTCGAACGAGTCGCGCAAGCCGCAGGCGACGCCTTCCAGCACGGCACGGGTGAAGTGCGCCCGCTGATGCTTAAGCGTCGCGCCGATGAACGCACCTCGCGCCTTCGGATCCGGGTACGGCGTGCGCTCGCCCGACAGATAGGGCACAAACAGCAGCCCTTCACAGCCAGGCGGGATCGGCTCCGCCTCGCTGAGCAGACGCTCATAAGGGTCTTCGCCCGCGGCGCGCGCGGCATACAGATCCGCCTGCGCGAAGGTGTCGCGATACCAGCGCAACGCCCCGCCCGCCATCAACATCACGCCCATCACATGCCAGCAGTCAGGCACAGCGTGGCAAAAGGTGTGGGTGCGATAGAGCGGGTCGACGCGCGGCTGGTCTAAGTGTGCAAACACCACGCCGCTGGTGCCAACCGATACGGCGATTCGCCCCTGCTGCACGATGCCGGTACCGACTGCACCCGCCGCCTGATCGCCCGCGCCCGCTACCACCGGCGTGCCCTCCGCCAGACCAGTGGCTGCTGCCGCCTGTGCGTGCACCCGCCCTGTAATCTCAGGCGATTCGCAGGCGCGCGGGAACCATTCGCGCGGCAGCTCCAGAATGTCCAGCATCTCGTATGCCCAGTCGCGCCGGGGCACTTCAAACAGCGCGGTGCCTGAAGCGTCCGACACATCGGTCGCATACTCGCCCGTGAGCATGAAGCGGATGTAATCTTTGGGCAGCAGCACGCGGCGCACGCGGGCGTAGTGGGCGGGTTCGTGGCGGCGCAGCCAGATAATCTTGCCCGCCTGAAAGCCTGTCAACACGGGGTTCAGCGTTGTGGTCAGCACCTTCTCCTGTCCGACGCGCTCGGTGATCCAGGCGCACTCGTCGGCGGTGCGCTGGTCGCACCAGAGCAGCGCCGGGCGAATGACGCGGTTCTGCTCGTCCAGAAACACCGAGCCGTGCATCTGTCCGCTCAGCCCGATGCCCCGAATCTGGCTGGGTGCGATCCCGCTTTCGGATAGCACCTGCTGAATCGCGCTGACGGTGGCTCGCCACCAGTCGAGCGGGTTCTGCTCCGCCCACAGCGGTTGCGGCGTGTGCAGTGGGTAGGTATCGGCGCCGCTGGTCAGCACGCGCCCCCGCGCGTCGATCAGCACCGCCTTCACGCCCGTCGTGCCAATATCAAGACCTAACAGGTACATCCCCTGAACCTCCGCCAGAGCTTGCTTCTGCGTTTATGGCTCCGCTATCTCACCTGCTTCCATCAGCACCCGCTGTATTGACGCATCAGAACGGTCGATACAGGATTGCTTCGGGATTCATCCCGCTGGCGAGCCACTTCCGCACGGTTGCCACAGCGTAGCGCAGCCCGCGTATCGCCTGAATACAAATACGCCACCTGAAGGGTACCCCGCGTCGCTCGCACCCGACGACCCAAACCATCGTACTCATACACCCAGCCCACAGCCTCACCCGACTTCTGCAAACTCACAAGGTTCCCCTCCGCATCATAACCCAGCAACCAGGTCTCCCCGTTCGCCCGACGAACCACCCCATTCCCATCTAAATCATACTCCCAGCGCTGACCGTTCCACGACACCAGCTGGTTCGCCTCGTTATACACCAGCGCATCGGTACAGGTTCGGCAGGCAGGGGCAGATTCCTGCTAATTTTCACTGGCTGGTGCGGCAGAGAGCAGGCAGGGGGTGCCGAATAGCCTCTTAGCGGCAGCAAAAGGGGGCTGTTGGGAAGCTGTTGGGGGTAAGCTATAGACAGCGGGAATGCGGGTAATGAATGCGGGGCAGGGTTTCCTGCTGGCGATGGTGATCATGCTGGGGGGCTGTCAGCCTGTGGCGCCGCCTGCCCCCAACCGCGCTGACCAGCAACCGTCCGAAGCCGAACTGCCCAGCGCACGCTATCAGGTTGCCCAGCCAACGCTGGAGCAGCAGGATGAACAGGGCAGACCCATCTGGAAGCTGACCGCCAAAGCCCTGCAGGGTCAATCGGGTGGCAAGCAGGCAGAAGGGATGCTGATAGATGTGCGGGGCTGGCTCTATCGGCATGGTAAGCCTGTGCTCCAGTTCACCGCCCGCTACGCCCGTGCCCACTCGGAACGCAAAGAGGTTGAAGCCTGGGGCAGCGTGCAGGCAATCTCCCGCGTCAGCGCCGCACGCCTGCAAGCCGACCGCATCCTCTGGAAAGCCCGCGAAGATCAGATCATCGCCAGCGGCAGGGTTGTTGTTCAGTGGGGCGAACTCGTCATGCGTGATAACCGCCTTACACTCGACACCGCGCTGCAAAAGGCGTGGGGAGGTGAATGATGGCAGGCAAATGGCTGGTTGCCGGCGGGCTGATCCTGGTGCTGCTGCAGGCGCAGGCGCCCCAGCAGAACCCACGCGCTGTACAGTTCGGCAGGGTGCGCATCAGCAACTACGAGCGCTACACGGGGGAGCGCAACCTCAAGGCGCGCACCTTCCGACTGCAGCTGTTTCGCAGCCCGCAGCGCCCCGTGCGCATCGAGGCGCCCGACCAGTATCTGGTCATCGAAGCGAACCAGCTGCAGGCGCAACTGGGCTACAGCGAGCGCAACGAGCCCGAGCTTCAGCAGGCGGTCGCCGAGCAGGGCGTGGTGGTGCGCTACGCGCGTCCGCAGCCGTTCAGCCGATTGAACGCCCGCGCCCGCAAAGCCACCTACAACGCGAAACAGTCCACGCTCACGCTGGAAGGCGATGTCTATCTGGAAGCCGAAGACGATGCCTATTACACCGTCGCCCGCAACCACGATCGGCTGATTGTCTATCTCGGTGAGGAGACCCAGCGCGTGGAAGCCTTTGCCAGCCAGCGTGACGGCGAGCCGCAAGGAGAACTCATCATCACGCCGAAACAGAAACAATAGGTGCGTATGACACGCAGAGAGTTCACACAACTGTTGCTAACGCTGCCCGTAGCGCCGCTGATAGCGCAGGAGGGTTCGGACAGGGGTTCGCCCCCTGAGCCGGAGGCGGCATGGCGCGTGGTGGTCGAAGCGGTGCGGGGCGAGCCGATGGAGGCGGCGATCCGTCAACGGGTGGCGACTGCGCTCAAAGCGCAGAACGAGCTGCTTGCTCGTCTGCGCCAGTTCCGCCTGCCTGAAGGTTCGGAGCCAGCGTTCGTGTTCCAGCCCGTGCCCGCTCGCCGCAAGGGAGGCGCCCGATGAGCGAGGAACTGCTCTTCCTGACGGCAGCGGAGCAGGCGCAGCTGATGCGGGCGGGCAAACTCAGCTCGGTGGAGCTGACCCGCGCCTATCTGGACGCGCTCAAGACGCGCGGGATGGCACTGAACGCCGTCGCCACACTGACCGAATCGCTGGCGTTGCAACAGGCGGAGCAAGCCGACCGCGAGCGTCAGGCGGGACGCATCCGCAGCCCACTGCACGGCATCCCCTACGGCGCCAAAGACCTGTTCGCCACACGCGGTATCCCTACCACCTGGGGTTCGCCCGCGCACCAGAACCAGCAGTTCGATGAGGATGCAACGGTCATCACGCGCCTGCGTGAGGCGGGCGCGGTGCTGGTGGCGAAGCTGGCGATGATCGAGCTGGCGGGTGGCGGCGGCTATGAGTACGCGCACGCCTCCGCGACGGGCGCATGCCGCAACCCGTGGAACCCGTCGCGCTGGGCAGGCGGCTCCAGCAGCGGATCGGGCGCGGCAGTCGCTGCCGGCACCGTGAGCTTCGCGCTCGGCACCGAGACCTGGGGCTCCATCACGGTGCCCGCTGCGTTCTGTGGCATCAGCGGGCTGCGCCCCACCTATGGACGGGTGAGCCGACACGGTGCGATGGCGCTCTCATGGACGATGGACAAAATCGGTCCGATGGCACGCAGTGCGGAAGATTGCGCCCTCGTGCTGCAGGTGATTGCCGGCGCCGACCCCAACGACCCCTCCACGCTGGGTCAGCCGCCGTTCCGCTATCGGTTCAGCCAGTGGCGTCGACAGCGCTTCACGCTGGGGCTGCTACCCACCGATTTCAGCCATGCGTCCGACGCCCAGAAAGCGTTCGAGGAAGCCCTGCGCGTGTTCCGGCAGCGCGGCGATACCCTGCGCGAGGTGAAGCTGCCCGATTACCCCTTCAACGCCGCGGCGGAGGTGATTATCACCGCCGAAGGCGCCGCCGCCTTCGAGAACCTGATTCGGAGCCAGCGCCTGTATGAGCTGCGCGACGCCTCGCAAATCGCAGGGCTGCTATCGGGGCTTGCGCTGCCCGCCGTCGACTACCTGCGTGCGATGCGCGTTCGACAGCGGGCTATTCGCGCGGTCGCTGCGCTGTTTGAGGAGGTGGACGCGCTGATTGCGCCCACCCTGCTGCAGGGCGCGCTCCCCATCGATAAGAGCTTCAACGAGACCTGGGTTCACATGGGCGGGAATGGCGGCTTCGCGAATCTGGCAGGCTTGCCCTCTATCTCCGTCCCAATGGGCTTCACGGCGGACGGGCTGCCGCTGGGGCTGGAGATTATCGGCGGCGCGTACGAGGAGGCGAAAATCCTCGCGCTGGCGCAAATCTTCCAGTCGGAAACCGATTGGCATCGGCGGCGTCCGCCACTCTAACGCAGTTCGATCCACTGCACGGTGCGGGCGGGCAGCTCCAGAATGGCGCAGGTCGGCTCGCCCGTGAGCCAGCCACACACCTCGCCAGGGTTCAGCACCAGGCAGTCGCCGACGCGCCGCTCCTCGCGCCGATGCGTGTGCCCGTAGAGAACCACCTCATACAGCCCGCTCTGCGCGAACGCCTCCACTGGCTCTGGCTCATGCACCATCGCCAGTCGGCAGCCGTCCAGCTCCAGAAACAGGGGCTGAACCTGCACATGCCCGATCTCGGCGATGCGCCGCGCCAGCCCCAGCCGCTCGCCGTCATTGTTGCCGAAAATGCCCTGCAGGCGACACTGCAGCCGCGCCAGCTCGTTCACCACAAAAGGTGCCACATAGTCGCCCGCATGCAGCACCAGCTCCACCTGATGATCGTTCAGCGCGTCCACCGCCCGCCGCAGGTAGCCCAGATGGTCATGGCTATCGGAAATGACGCCGATTCGCATGGCTCGATTCTACCGCACGCGCCGACCCCACCGCGCGAGCCGTCCCAGCCAGCGAAGCAACGCATCTTTGTAGTTCTTGAGCAGGAACAGCGACGCCCGCAAAGTCAGCCCCACCGGGATCAGCGGGCGCAAAGAGAGCGGCGTCTGACGAAGGTAGTGCTTTTTATAAAACTTATACATGCTCCGATGGAAAGTGATAATCATCTGGTTCGCCACCAGGTCGGTGCTGCGCCCAATCGCATGGATAATCACGGCTTCTGGATCGTACAGCACCTTCCAGCCAGCCTGCCACGCGCGATAGCACAAATCGACATCCTCCACATAGATGAAAAACTGCTCATCGAAGCCACCGAGCTGTTCGAACAGGGCGCGTCGCACCAGCATCGCTGCACCCGACACCCAGTCCACCTCGCGCACAGAGTTGTGATCCCAGTCCAGCATGAGATATTCGCGCGTGTAGCGGTTGTTGGGGAAGAGGCGTCCGAGCGGCGTGTTGCGAAAGATTGCCGCGGTGGGGTTCGGGAACCGCCGACACGAATATTGCAGGCTGCCGTCGGGGTTGAGCAGTTTGGGTCCGATAATGCCCGCTTCGGGATGCTCCTCCGCGAAGCGCACCAGTTTGACGAGCGCGTGGCGCATCACGAAAGTGTCGGGGTTCAGAATCAGCAGGTAGCGCCCCTGCGCGTGGCGGGCGAGCGTGTTGTGTCCCTTCGCAAAGCCCAGATTGCGCTCGCTGACCAGCAGGCGCACCTGCGGGAACTCCTTCTCCAGCATCTGCACGCTCCCATCGCGCGAATCGTTGTCCAGCACCAGCACCTCAAAGGGGAAGGTGGGCGGCGATTCGTAGATGGAACGCAGTGCCTGACGCAGATGCTCCCGCGCGTTCCAGTTCACTATCTGTATCGTCAGCACAATCTCAGGCGTCGCCATCCAGTAAAAGGGTACCTGAATAGGGGGCAACCAAGGAGGGTACGGGTGACCCGAATTCTCGAACACCTTCAAGCTATGTTAGATGGGACGCCAGGATGTCGCGGATGCGTTCGGCGGCGTGCCCGTCGCCGTAGGGATTGATGGCGTGCGCCATCTGCGCGTAGGCGTCGGGATTGGTCAGCAGCTGCATTGCCTCGTCGCGGATACGCGCTCGATCCGTGCCCACCAGCTTCGCCGTGCCTGCTTCCACGCCTTCGGGTCGTTCGGTGGTCGTGCGCAGGACCAGAATCGGCTTGCCGAACGCGGGCGCCTCCTCCTGCACGCCGCCCGAATCGGTCAGAATGAGCGTGGCGCGGCGCATCGCCTGCACGAACGGTGCGTAATCGAGCGGCTCGGTCAGCAGCGCGCGCGGATGCGCGCCCAGCACATGCTGGATGACCTCGCGCACGCGCGGGTTGCGATGCATCGGCAACAGCACCAGCAGGTCAGGCATGGTGTCCAGCAGGTCGCGTAATGCCAGCGCAATCTGTTGAATCGGCTCGCCCCAGTTCTCGCGCCGATGCGTGGTGACCAGCAGCAGGCGCCCCTCGTGCGCGAAGGCACGCTGCAGGGCTGGCTCTACAGGCTCGAATGGCTGCTGCGCCACCCACAGCACCGCATCGATGCCCGTGTTGCCCGTTACCCAGATGCGCCCGGCGGGGATTGCCTCACGCAGCAGGTTCTGGCGTGCCCGCTCCGTCGGCGCAAAATGGAAGTCCGCCATCGGCGCGGTCAGCCGACGGTTGATCTCCTCCGGGAACGGGTGATACTTATCGTAGGTACGCAGCCCCGCCTCCACATGCCCGAACGCGATTTTGTGATAGAAGGCGGCGAGCGCAGCGACGAAAGTGGTGGTCGTGTCGCCCTGCGCCAGCACCACATCGGGGCGATACCGCTGCAGCAGCCGATCCAGCCCTTCCAGCACGCGCGTGGTGATCTGCGCCAGGCTCTGATGGGGCGTCATCACCTGCAAATCGTCATCGGGCACGATCTGGAACAGGCGCAACACCTGATCGAGCATCTCGCGATGCTGTCCCGTGGCAACCACGCGAACCTGAAAGCGCGGATCAGAGCGCAAAGTCAGCACCACCGGCGCCATCTTGATGGCATCGGGACGGGTGCCGACCACCGCCATCACCTGAACGCGATTCATGCGTGCATGAGTGTACCCCTTCGGGTATACTCTCTGGTGGCAAGGAGGGAGCATGGAGCATCGGAAAGCGAGCGCCACGCGCTGGCAGCGCGTGCTGGTCAAACTGAGCGGTGAAGCCTTTGCAGGGGAGAAGGGTGTGGGGTTGAACCCCGACGCCATCGACTATCTGGCGCGCGAGCTGATCAGTGCGCACGACCTGGGCATCCAGCTGGCGGTGGTGGTGGGCGGCGGCAACATCGTGCGGGGTAGCACCTTCGCCCAGACAGGGATGGAACACGCGACCGCCGACTATATGGGCATGCTCGCTACCGTCATCAACGCGCTGGCGCTGCAGGCGGCGATTGAGCGCTACGGGGTCGACACGCGCGTGCAGTCAGCTATCACAATGCAGGCGGTCGCCGAGCCGTTCATTCGCCGCCGCGCCATTCGCCACCTGGAGAAGGGGCGGATCGTGATTCTGGCGGCGGGCACGGGCAACCCCTTCTTCACCACCGACACCGCCGCCTCGCTCCGTGCCGTGGAACTCAACGCGGATGCCCTGCTCAAAGCCACCAATGTGGATGGCATCTACGACCGCGACCCGCGCCAGCATGCCGATGCCATCAAGTTCGAAAGCCTCTCCTTCGAAGAGGCGCTCCAGCGCCAGCTGCGCATCATGGATCTGACCGCCTTCACCCTCTGTATGGAGCGCCAGATGGAGGTGGTCGTGTTCAATATCTGGGAGCCGGGCAACCTGCGCCGCGTGGTGCAGGGCGAACCGATTGGCACGCTCGTATCCAGCAAGCCATAGCGAGGAGGGACAACTATGTCCAGACGACACGAGGAAGAAACGACACCCAACATCGAGGCGATGTTCAAAGATGCGGAGCATCGCATGAAGCAGGCGGTGGAGCATCTGCGCCAGGACCTGGCAGGCTATCGCACGGGGCGGGCGAACCCCGCGCTGGTGGAACGGCTGCTGGTGGACTACTACGGCACGCCCACCCAGCTGCAACAGCTGGCGAGCATCACCGTGCCCGAACCGCGCCAGCTGCTGATCCAGCCGTGGGACCCCTCCACGGTGCCCGCCATCGAAAAAGCCATCCAGAAATCCGACCTGGGTGTGAACCCGATTAGCGATGGGCGCACCCTGCGCATCAACCTGCCACCGCTCACCGAAGAGCGGCGCCGCGAACTCATCAAGCAGGTGCATAAGCGCGTGGAGGAGGGGCGCGTCGCCATCCGCAACATCCGCCGCGACCTGCTGGAACACCTCCGACGCCTGCAAAAAGAGAAACAGATTTCAGAGGACGAACTCAAGCGCCACGAGCAGCAGGTGGAGAAATTGACCCATCGATATATCGAGGAAGCCGACCGCCTGCAGTCCGCCAAAGAGGCGGAGCTGATGGAGGTGTAGGCGGGCACGGCTGGAGGTGGCTGAACTGAGCGAGCACGCAACGAACTGGCGCGAGCGAGCGCAGGAGCGCGGCATCGATCTGGGGCGATTGCCGCGCCATATCGCGATGATTATGGACGGCAACGGGCGGTGGGCGCAGGCGCGCGGGCTGCCTCGCCTCGTTGGACACGCCAACGGGCACCGTACCGTGCGCCGCATGGTCTACGGCTGCGCCGAGCTGGGCATCGAAATCCTGTCGCTCTACACCTTCAGCACCGAGAACTGGCGTCGCCCCACCGATGAGGTGGATGGCTTGATGATGATGCTGGCGCGTTCCGCCCGTGAGGAGCTGCCGGTGATGGCTCGCAACGGCGTGCGCATCCTTTTCAGCGGGCGCCTGCACGAACTGCACCCCGATCTGCAGGCAGTGATCCAGCGCGCCCAGCAGCTCACCGCGCACAATCGGCGCATCACGCTCCATCTGGCAATCAACTACGGCGGGCGCGCCGAGCTGGTCGATGCCATGCGCGCGATCGCTCGCAAAGTCCAGCGGGGCGAACTGGAACCCGACGCTATCGACGAAAGCACCATCCAGGCTCATCTCTATCAGCCCGACCTGCCCGATCCCGACCTGCTCATCCGCACGGCGGGCGAGCAGCGCGTGAGCAACTTCCTGCTCTGGCAGACCGCCTACACCGAACTGTATATCACGCCTGTGTTGTGGCCCGATTTCGACATGGAGCATCTGCTGGATGCGATTGCCGATTATCAGTCGCGCCAGCGCAAGTTCGGCTCCATACTGACTGCCACCCCCTCACTGTGAACCCGATCCAGGAGTACCCCCTCCCCCACAGCGTGGGAGAGGGGGTACAGGGGGTGAGGGCTAACACCCGCTGCCAAAGTTGAACAGCACCGTCAGCAGGTCCG
>JBBIJY010000034.1:0-24508 GCA_037445735.1 Armatimonadota bacterium
CCGGTGGCGAAGGTGATGCCGCCGCCGTCGATGGTCCACCAGCTGAGGTCGTAGCCGCCGCCCGATTGGGCGCAGGCGAGGCTCATCAGCGTCGCGAGTATCGTGCACATCATTATGGTTCTCATGGTTGTCCTCCTTATGGTTTGTGCCCCCTCACCCGTACCCTCTCCCCCGCAGGCGGGGGAGAGGGCAGGCGCCCCACTCCCACGCTTGGGGAGAGAGGGGTAGGGGCGGGACAAACTACCGCTTCCGGTTGAGTTGCGCACGCAGTTGCTGCACCTCGTTGCGCAGTTGCTGGATTTCCGCCTGCTGCGCCTGCAGGGCGTTCACCAGCAGCGGAATCAACGCCTGATAGTTCACCGAGAGGGTTTTGTTGTCATCCGTGCTTTCCAGCACCAGTTCGGGAAACACCTCGCGCAGCTCCTGCGCGATGAACCCATACTGCAGGGTCTGCGGCAGTTGCTCATCGCGCCAGTAGTACGACACAGGGCGCAGGCTCAACAGACGCTGGAACTCCGAAGAGACATTCAGCGGCTGAATATCGCGCTTGAGCCGCTCATCGGAGCGCGTCCGATATTCGGTCGCAAGAATGCCGCTGGCAGTAATGTCCCATGTCGCTATGCCGCCGTTCCATCCTGTGGGCCAGTCCGTGCGCGACTGACCGTTGTTGCCCGGAATCACTGCCACCGATAGCCCGCTACCCTTGATGCGCGCCCGCTCGGTGAAACTACTGCTGCTTCCGAACCCGAAGGCAATGTCGCTGCTCGCCTGATCCGTGTAGATCTGGAGCAGACTGGGCTGAATACCCAGCCCGTAGTGCGCGGTCTCAGAGGCGCCCCACAGAACAATCTTGCTGCCTGTCGCGCTGGCTAAAGAAAGCGGGGCAATCGGGTTGCTCGTGCCAATCCCTACATTGCCGTTCGAGTGGATACGCACTGTCTCGTTGCCATCGCTGTTCAAAAAGCGCACCACATCATCGCCTGTGTTATCCACATCAGGACGCAGAGTGATTGGACCCGCGCTCCGAATCGCGCCGTCGTCCACACGAAGGTTGCCCACGATGTGCAACCGATCAACAGGGATGCTCGTGCCGATCCCGACATCTCCGCTGCCCGAAATGGTCATGATCTCGTAGCCGTCCGGCGCATTCAGGAACGAGAAGCGGTTCCCAGAGTGATAGAGGTGGAACCGAAACTGCCCAGAAGCCACGCCCAACCCCATCACTTCGTTGGGGGTGTTTCCCTGCCAGATTGCCAGTTTCGTGTGTGCGTCGCCTCCCCCCAGCGACAGGCGTGCCGCAGGGCTGTCCGTACCAATCCCGACGGCTCCCTGACGCACCACCAGGCTTTCAACAGGTACAGCCATATAGGTGCGCAGGAGCATATCGGCGTTCGATCCCAGGCTGCTCCTGCCGTTCAGGTAGGGATTGCTATAGTTGGCGCTCACCAGTAGACCGATAGGTCTCACCTCAACCGTGTAGCGTTGTCCTGCAGTCAGGTTGACCCCGCCGATCGCCACCTCGTGCCAGCCTGTGAAGGCGCCAGGTGTGACCGAGCGCTCGGCGAGCAGAGCACCTCCCGTGCCCTCGCCTTCGTACACGCGGATGGACAGTGCGCCGCCCGTTGCAAAAAACAGGTAGACCGCGACTCTGGTCAGCACGCCCGTGATAGCTGGCGTGAACGATTGCCAGTGCCAACCCTGCGGGTAGTCCTGAACCACTGTCGTAGTCTCCTGATCCAGCTGGTCAGGCGGCAGGCTGCGCACATGCAGGTCGCCCTGCGGGCTGTTCGTACCTATGCCCACATTGCCTGCGGCGTAGAAGATGTTGCTCCCCGAAGTCTGCCACGGACGCTGGGCGAAGAAGGCGGTGCTGGCATACGGTGTGGGGTTAATTTTCACACGGGGCGAGAGTGTGGTGGAACCGACACTGATCTCCAGATAGCGGTCGGAGCCGTCCCACACATTTCCGAAGTCCAGTTGCACGGTAAACAACCCGTTTTGCACATTCACATTCTGGGTAATCGTACTCCCCACCTGGGAGCCGCCTGTGAGCGCGGTGAAGAGTTTGAAGCTGATGCTGAGCGTGCCGTTCACGGGCTGTCCGTTCTGTTTGAGGACGCCCTGGTAGGTGAACGGTTGTGCGACGACAGGGCTGGCGAGTGTCAGAGCCAGCCATCCGAGAATCCCCAAAACTATCCCGCGTTTCATCGGTTGTTACCTCCACGCCTCCACTATACACCAGGTGGGCGCGAATTTCAGAAATTTGCGGAAAAATGCAACACCCCCCTGCATCAGGCATATCAGGGGGTGCTGATCAGTGCAGCTCTATAGTGGAGCGGCGTTTCCAAGAGAACGGTTTCAGAAGGGCGGCGAGGGGGGTGAACCTGCCGTGCGGACACTGGTCTCGCGGGTAGCTTCGTTCCCCGCGCGGTCGACCGCTCGCAGCACCACGCGCGCGTCGCCACCTGTGCCCGATGGTGTCCACTGCGCCGTGAAAGCGCCCGTGTAGGTGCTGCCACCAGATGCCTGCAACGCCACGCTCGCCTGCGTGTTGTCAGGGTAGGTGATGACGGCAACAACCGCCTGCACGCCGCTACCCGCATCCGACACATTCGCGCTGATCTGAGCCTGCACGCCCACCGTGAGCAGGCTGGGCGAGACGGCGAGCGAGCCAATCGCGGGCGGCGTGGTGTCCTGCACGGTGCCTCCACCGCCGCCGCCCCCTCCACCGCCACACGCCACGATGAACACGACCGCTATCGCGCTCAGCGTCAATGTTGCATATTTCTCAAGGGTGCGCATCGGAACCTCCTTATCGGGTCAGCAGGATGGGCACGACCGCGCGGGCAACCTGACCATCTTCACCCAGAGCCACCAGCTCCGCCACATAGCTGCCTGGCGGCAAAGACCGTCCCGCATCATCGCGTCCGTCCCAGACCAGCTCCTGCACGCCCGCCCCGCGCGTGCGCGCGTCGCCCAGCGTGCGCACCGTTCGCCCGCCTGCCCGAATCTGCACCTGCAAACGCGCCTCCGCCGTCAGCGTGCAACGCAGCGTGAAGCTGTTGCCCGTGCCGCGCCCGCCCTGCACCGACGGGTTCAGCACCCGCAACAACACCCGACTGGAAATCGGCTCAATCGTGAAGCGGAACCGTCCCCCTTCAGGCGGCGCCGTGAAGGTGTAATGCCCTGCGGTGCGCAGCGGGCGTCGGGCGCCCGTGCGTTCATCCACCAGCATCAGGTTCACCCCGCGCGGCAGGCGCAACAGATTACCGAAGCGCAAAGTAATAACCTGCGGCTGGTTACCCGGCGCAACCACCACCTCCAGCGTCCAGCGCACGCTGCGAGACGATTCAGCGCGGAAGTCGGTCGCAAAGTAGCCTTCTGCGCGAACAAAGCGCAGCTGAACAGGCGACGATTCATCGGGTGGCGGCGCTGGTGCAGGGCTTGCCCGCAGGATGCGCCCGGCTGTGATGCCGAACCACACAGGCTGGCTGATGTCCGTCCCGCTGAGCGCGTCCACCCGCAACGCCCACCCTGCAGGCGGACGCCCGGCGCCGCGCTGACGACCGCGTGAGGCGTTCAGCACCAGCGCGCACTCCTCGCGTGCCAGTATCCAGTATGCCTGCCACGGCGCCAGCGTGCCCGCCACATTCGGCAGCACCTGCGGGTCGTACACCAGCGCATATTGCCCGCGCATCGGGTCGTCCGCGCTCTGCTGCCACCCCCACAGGTAGTCCTCAAGCCAGCCACTCTGCTGGGCATCTGGCAGGCTCTTGCGCGTGCTGCCCTGCTGCACCTGCACCGCCTCCAGATCCCATTCAATCGGCTCCAGCGTGGGGTTCGCAATCAGGTTCCAGCCGGGCTGGAGCGGGATGATGACCTCGCCCGTGATGGGGCTGCCATACAGGTTCGGCTGGATGGGTGTGATTGCCTTGATGAAGTAGCCCTCGCCGGGCTGCAGCTGGCTGACACTGGTGTATTGCTGGGCGATGGCGTTCCAGCGCACGATAATGACGCCGCTCAGTCCGAGCGTGCTGGGATCGCTGGGGCTGGTGCGCAGGCTGAGCGCGAAGGTGCGGACGCCCTGCAGGCGCAGGGGCACAGCGGCGCTGATATTGAGCGTGCGGGTCGCGCTCCAGCTGCTCCAGTTGCCTGCCACATCGCGGGCGCGTGCCTGCCAGCGGAGTGTGCCCTCTGGTAGCGGGCGCGATTCGGGCACGGGGAACGCCAGCGTGGAGCCGCTGGGCACCTGATCGGTGCTGAAAGTGAGCGTTTGCGAGCCGATGGTGATCTGGATTTCGAACGAGACGGGCTGTCCTTCGGGGTCGGTAGCTCGCAGGCGGAAGATGGGCGTGCGCGAGGTATAGGCGCTGTCGGCAGGGGCAAGCAGTTCCGGCGTGCCGGGCGGGTTGTTGGGCTGCGGAACGGTGAATCGGATGGGCGGCGTCCAGTCGCTCATGGCGTTCTGATTATCACGGGCGCGCGCCCGCCAGGTGTAGCTGCCGGGCGATAATGCCTGCGATGATGGCACCGTGAAGCTCGCCACCGTGCCGCTGGACACCGTGCTGGTGGTGAACTCGAACGGCATGCCCGACGGCGGCGTGATCTGGATAATCGCGCTCACCGTGTCGTCGTCAGGGTCGCTCACACGCACGCGGAAAGTGGGCGTGGGCGTCACCTGCGCGTTATCGGCAGGCTCCACCAGCATGGGCACATCGGGCGGGCGATTGGTCGCGGAAACGGTGAAGGCAAAGCTGCCGCTCCAGTCGCTCAGGTTGCCGTTGCTATCCTGCGCGCGCGCTCGCCAGGCGTAGTTGCCCGCACTCAGCGGCTGGCTGGCGGAGATGCTGACGCTCGCTTCCGAGCCGCTGGCGACGAACCCCGTCTCCAGCGTGCGCGTACCACCCGATAGAGCAGTGATTTCAATCACCACCTTGACCGTATCGCCGTTCGGGTCGCTCAGGCGCACGCGGAAGGTGGGCGTCGGTGCGACAGTGCTACCATCGGAGGGGCTGATCAGCACAGGCACATCGGGCGGCTGATCCGGCTGGGGCACAGTAAAGCGGCGCGGGTCGGTCCAGCCGCTCTCACCGTTGTAGTTGTCCTGCGCCTTCGCCCGCCAGGTGTAGCTGCCGGGCGATAATGCCTGCGATTGCGGCACCGTGAAGTTCACCTCGTTCCCGCTCGCCACAAAACCAGTCTGGAAAGTGAGTGTCTGATTGTTGCCCGTGATTTCGATCACGGCGCGCACGCTATCGCCATCCGGGTCGCTCAGGCGCAGGCGGAAGGTGGGCGTGGCGGTCAGCATGGCGTTATCGGCAGGCTCCAGAATCGTGGGCTTGCCAGGCGCCTGATTGGCAATCGTGAGTGTGCGGGGCTGGCTCCACGCGCTGCTGGCGCCCTGCGCGTCGGTCGCTCGCGCTCGCCAGCGATAGACATCGGGCAGCAGCGGCTGGTCAGTGGGTATCCCGAAGGAAACGGTCGTGCCGCTGTTGACCAGCCCAGAGGTGTAGGTGCGCGTGCGGTTCTGGCTATCGGTAATCTCCACTGTCGCCTGCACCCGATTGCCATCGGGGTCGCTGACCTGCACCTGGAAGGTGGGCGTGCGACTGGTGAGGCTGGCGTTCTCGGCGGGGCTGACCAGCACGGGCACATCGGGCGGCTGGTTGGGCGGACCGGTAATCCACGCCATCGCCAGCCCATCTTCACCGCCGGTGAGCATCGCCTGCCCATCGGGGGAAAGGGCAAGCGCGTAGATGGGCATATCGTGCAGGCTCAGCTGCCGATAGAGCGCGCCGCTGCTCGCTGTCCATACACGCACCACACCATCCCAGCTCGTGGTGATGAGCAGCGAGCCGTCGGGCGTGAACGCCGCGCGCGAAACGGGACCTGTGTGGCTGAGCGTAATAAACTCGGTGCCCGTCGCCACATCCCAGATTCGGGCGTTCGCGTCGGTGCTGGTCGAAGCCAGTCGCGCGCCATCGGGCGAAAACGCGAGGTGTGTGACGGATTCCGTGTGGGCGTTGAGGGTACGCACCAGCGCGCCTGTGCCCGCGTTCCAGAGCCGAACGACACCGCTCGAATCGCCCGTGGCGATGAGGGCGCCGTCAGGCGCGAACGCAACCGCCGTTGCACCGCCCGTATGCCCCGATAGTGAGCGTAACGCGCTCCCTGTCGCCACCGTCCAGAGCTGAACCGTGCCGTCCATGCTCGCCGTGGCAAGCAGCGTGCCATCGGGCGAGAAGGCAACCGCTTTGATCTCGAAACTGCTCGCTGACCACTGGCGCGCGATGGCGCCGCCGGGCATCGAGCGCAGCACAACAGTGCCGTTCCAGTCGCCGGTGGCAATCAGGGCGCCATCGGGTGAGACGGCAAGCGCCAGAATCGGCGAATCCTGCGCGGCGTAGGTTTGCTGATGGCTGCCGTCGCTCGCGTTCCAGCGTCGGAGGGTCGCATCGAAGCCTGCCGAGATGACCGAGCCGCCGGAGACGAAGCCGGCGCCATACACTGTGTCGGCGAGCGCGGGCAGTGCGCCCTGTGCTGCGCCGTCCGACACGCGCCAGAACCGAACGCCGTCGCCACCCCCCGAGGTCAGGCGCGAGCCGTCCGGTGAGAGCGCCATGCTCAGCACCTCGCGCGTCAGTCCCGTGACGGTGTAGAGCGGGCTGCCGTCGGTGGGGTTCCACGCGCGGATGCTCGCGTCCCAGCTGCCTGACAGCAGGCGCGCCCCATCGGGCGTGAATATCAGGCTGCTAATACGAGCGGTATGCCCGCTGAGCGTGCGCAGCCAGCCGCCATCGCTGGTTGACCAGAGCCGAATCTCGCCGTCGTTGCTGCCAGTGGCAAGCAGGGTGCCGTCGGGCGAGAGGGCAACTGCCCACACGGGCGTCGCGTGCGCATTGATGGTGACCAGCACCTCGCCCGTGCTGACCCGCCAGAGGCGTGCCGTGCCGTCCCAGCTGCCTGTCGCCAGCGTCTGGCTATTGGCGGTGAAGGCGAGGCTGGCGACGCCTGCCGTGTGCCCGCTGAGCGTGCGCACCGCCGCGCCCGTGCCGGCGTCCCAGAGTCGGGCGGTGTTGTCGGTGCCGCCCGTCGCCAGCAGCGTGCCATCCGGGGAGAAAGCGACCGCCAGCGCGGCGCCTGCGTGCGCGTTAATCGTCGCGACGCTCGCGCCCGTGCTGACCTGCCAGAGAATCACGCGCCCGTCGTCGCCAGCAGAGGCTAATCGCTGACTGTTCGGCGCGAACACCAGCGCGTTCACAGGCGCCGAGTGCCCGCGCAACACACGCACCAGGCGATAGTCACTGGTTCGATACAGGGCAATCTGTCCGCCCGCCGCCGACACCGCCAGATATTGACCATCGGGCGAGAGGGCAACCGCCTGACCCTTCAGAATTGGCTGACGCCAGAGCAGGTCCTGCGCGCCAGCCACCACGATTGCAAGGGTCAGCAGACCACCAATCAGCCACCGTGCTTGCTGCATCCCGTGCCGATTATCGGCATCGGGGCAGGGAAATTTAACGGGGACACGGCGCCGTGATCAGCTCATCTCGCTGTGCAGGCGCTGGAGCAGCTCTTCGAGGCTCATGGCGCCGAGGTCGCCCGCCTCGCGACTGCGCACCGCCACCCGATTGCTCTCCACCTCCTTATCGCCCACAATCAGCATATAGGGCACTTTCTGGGTCTGGTGGTAGCGAATTTTGTAGCCGAGCGTCTCGCGGCGGGCGTCCAGCTCGGCGCGATAGCCCGCCTCGCGCAGGCGTGCATACACCTGACGCGCGTACTCCACATGGCGGTCGGCAATCGGCAGGATGGCGAGCTGCACCGGCGCCAGCCATAGCGGGAACGCGCCCGCGTAATGCTCGATCAGGAAGCCCATCATCCGCTCGAAGGAGCCAATCGGCGCACGATGGATAATCACCGGGCGGTGCGGCTTGCCGTCCTCACCCGTGTACTCCAGATCAAAACGGTGCGCCATCAGAAAATCGAGCTGCACAGTGGAGATGGTCCACTCGCGTCCCAGGCAGTCGCGCACCTCCACATCGAGCTTGGGTCCGTAGAACGCCGCCTCGCCCTTCACCGTGATGTAGTCCAGCTTCAGCTCGTCGAGCGCCTCGCGCAGGGCGGCTTCGGCGGTCTCCCACATCTGGTCATCGTCAATATACTTCTCCCTGTTGTCGGGATCGCGCAGGGAGAGCCGATACCAGAAGTCGGTCAGGTTCAGACGCCGATAGACGGTCTGGATCAGCTCGATGTTATGCTGCACTTCGGCTTTGATCTGTTCGGGTCGGAGGAACACATGGGCGTCGTTGATGGTGAAGCAGCGCACGCGGATCAGCCCCGACAGCTCGCCGCTCTTCTCATAGCGGTAGACGGTGCCCAGCTCGGCCATGCGCAGCGGCAGGTCGCGATAGGAGCGCGGCTCCGACTTGTAGATGAGGAAGTGGTGGGGGCAGTTCATCGGGCGCAGGATCAGCTCCTCGCCGTCCTCAAACACCATCGGCGGGTACATGGAGTCTTTGTAATAAGGATAGTGCCCGCTGATGCGATAGAGGTTGAGGTTGGCAATTTCGGGCGTGCGCACATGCTGGTAGCCCGCTTTGAGTTCCTCCTGCAGGATGAACTCTTCCAGCACGCGGCGGATGGTGGCGCCTTTGGGCAGCAGCATGGGCAGTCCGGGTCCGACCTCTGGCGAGATGAGGAACAGCCCCAGCTCGCGCCCCAGCCGGCGATGGTCGCGCTTCTTCGCCTCCTCCAGACGGTGCAGGTAGTCCTCTAACTCCTGCTGGCTGAAGAAGGCGGTGCCGTAGATGCGGGTGAGCATCTTGTTGCGCTCGTCGCCGCGCCAGTACGCGCCCGCGATGGAGAGCAGCTTGAAGTGCCTGATCTCGCCCGTGTTCTGCACATGGGGACCGCGGCAGAGGTCAATAAAATCGTCCTGCTTATAGAAGCTGATGGTCTCGCCTTCGGGGATGGCGTCGAGCAGTTCGAGCTTGTAGGGCACCTGCCCGATTTGCTCGATGATGCGGCGGGCTTCCTCGCGCGAGGTCTCGATGCGCACGATGTCGAGGTTGCGCGCGGCGATCTCGCGCATTTTCGCCTCGATTTTGGGCAGGTCTTCCTCGCCGATAGGCTCGGGCAGGTCAAAATCGTAGTAGAAGCCGTTCTCGATGGGCGGTCCGATGCCCAGCTTGGCGCCGGGATAGAGTTCCAGCACCGCCTGCGCCAGCAGGTGTGCCGCCGAGTGCCTCAGCCGATAGAGCGGGCTGTCGGGATAGTCGTACTTCGCGCTCATCGCCACCTCCGTGCAGGCGATTATACCCGCGCAGGGGTTTCAAACGGCATCAGCGGTCACCACCCATCGGCACACCATAGCAGAATGGGGTATAATTCCTCAAGGAATGGTAACCTTTGTGCGCTATCAGGTGCTGCTCAAGAAAACCGATGAGGGCTATGCCGTCTGGTGTCCGGGCTTGCCGGGTTGCTGGTCACAAGGTGTCACAGAGGAGGAAGCCCTGCAGAACATTCGCGACGCCATTCAGGAATATTTAGAGGTCGCCCGTCAGATGCGAGGCGAGAGCGACGAGGTGCGCGAGGTAGAGAAGTTTAAGGAGCTGCTAAAGTAGCTTTACCGTTGCCTTCAATCGGGCATATACTCCAGTTCGATATCGCCGATTCGCACGGTGTCGCCGGGCTGGGCGCCGAGCGCCCTGAGCTGTTTGAAGATGCCCAGCCCGCGCAGCCGTTTCTGCATGCGGTGCAGCGCCTCCTCGTTGTTCAGGTCGGTCTGCTGCACGATTTCGCGGGGCAGGTCGCCCTCCACCACGAAGTGGTCATCCTCGCGGTAGACGCGAATGGGCACGGGCACGCGCGGCGCCTCCGTCTGGGTCGGCTCGGTGAGCGGTTGCGGCGCGGGCAGGCTCGCAACCTGCTGCGCCAGCGCACCTATCAGCGCGTCCACACCCTCGCCTGTCGCCGCCGAGATGCAGAAAACCGTCAGCCCTCTGGCTTGCAACGCCTCCTGCACCGGCGTCAGCACGCTCCGATCGGGCAGGGTATCGATTTTGTTCAGCGCCACGAGGGCGGGCTTTTCCAGCAGCGTGGGGCTATACAGGCGCAGCTCGGTCTGCAGAATCTCGAACGCGGTCAGCGGGTCTGGCTCGGCGAGCGGCGAGGCGTCCAGCAGGTAGAGCAGCAGGCGGGCGCGCTCGATATGGCGCAGGAACTGGTGTCCCAGCCCCACGCCCGCGTGCGCACCCTCTATCAGCCCCGGAATGTCCGCCATCACGAAGGTCTGGTCGTTCCAGCGCACCACACCGAGGTGGGGCGTGAGCGTGGTGAAGGGATAGTCGGCGATTTTGGGGCGTGCGGCGGAGACGCGACTGAGCAGCGTGCTTTTGCCCGCGTTCGGCATGCCGACCAGCCCCACATCGGCGAGCAGCTTCAGTTCCAGTCGGATGCGCCGTTTCTCGCCGGGCAGACCTTTCTCGGCGAATCGGGGCGCCTGGCGCGTGGGTGTGGCGAAGGCGGCGTTCCCGCGCCCGCCCTTACCGCCCCGCGCCACCACGAACCGCTGACCGTGCCGCGAGAGGTCGGCGAGCAACACGCCCGTGTCGGCATCGTAGACCAGCGTGCCGACGGGCACACGCAGGATCAGAGGCTGACCGTTCCGTCCACGGCGCGTCTTGCCAGAGCCGTGCCCGCCGTTCTCGGCTTTGTAGCGCGTGCGGTAGTGGTAGTCCAGCAGCGTGTTGAGCGATTCGTCGGCAACCAGGATCACATCACCGCCGCGCCCGCCATCGCCGCCGTCGGGACCGCCGCGCGGCACATACTTCTCGCGCCGAAACGAGACGCAACCGTTGCCGCCCGACCCCGCCTCCACCTCGATCACTGCCTCGTCGATAAACATCAGCCGATTTATACCCTCCCACAGCAGGTATACTGGCGGCGATGGGAGCGAGACCGACGCGGCTGATGATGCTTCTGGGCGCGCTGACGCTCACGCTTGCCTTCGTGCAGGCTCCACCCGAAGCCCCCACCTCTTTTCTGCAGCAGGTGCGACGCATTATCAAAGCGGGCGATGTCAGCGCTTTACGCGCGCTGGGCGAGAAGCCGAACACCATCCACTGGCATGTCTGGCTGCGCGAGCATGACCGCCTGCCAAACTGGTCCGCGGATATGTTCCCTGCGCCGAAAGGCTACGGCAGCCCCGACGACTGGTGGCTTATCTTTCATAAGTTCCAGCTGGTGGAGGAGCTGTGCGACCGCGTTCACCCGATTCGCCCCGTTGCCGACGGCTGGAAACTCGGCGCGGAGGTGCCCGAAGATGGGTTCACGCCGTTCCGCATCGAGACCCACGACCTGGAAATCTGGTTCGAGCCGAAGGAGCGTTTGGCACGCCTGCGGGACGCTTTCACTGTGCGCCGCGTCGCGCCCGACGATCGCGCCCTGCTGATGCGTCTGAACGCGCCCTACAGGGTCAAAAGCGCGAAGCTTGACGGCAACCCCATCCCGCTGCTCACCTTTGAAGGCGACCAGCGCCCGCAACCGCCCGCACAGGGCGCATGGATGGGGCGCGCGGGCGGGCTGCTCTGGCTGCAGGCGGATAAGCCCCTGCCCGACACGATGCAGATCGAAATCGAGTATGAAGGGCGCATCTGGTTCCTGCCGAACGACCGCATTAGCGAGCGGTACGCCCTGCTCTGCTCCTACTGGTACCCCCATATCGGACGCCAGCCCGCTCGCCATCGCGTCACGATGCATGTGCCGCCCGACTGGATTGCTATCGGGCAGGGCGAGTTGCAGAGCGAGCAGCGCACCGAAACCGAATACCGCGCCACATGGCAGAACGATCTGCCCGTCTGCTTCTTCTCGGTGGTGGCGGGTCCGTTCCAGATTGGCGCGGAGACCCGCTCCCAGCGCAGCAATCGGCTGATTCGCGTCTATCAGCTGCGCGTGGAGCGCAACCGCGCCGAGCAGGTCGCCCGCAAGGTGGCAGAGGGCATGGATAAATTCGAAGAGTGGTTCACGCCGTTCCCCTACTCGCACTACTATGTGGTGGAGACGCCCGACTTCGGCTTTTCGGGGCTGGAGGCGTACTCGTTCACCTTTTTAGACCCCGCCATCACGCTGTGGGCATGCACGCACGAGCTGGCGCACACCTGGTGGGGCGGCATCGTGCCCAACACCTACCTGAACTCCATCTGGAACGAGTCGATGGCGCAATACAGCGACTCGGTGCTGCTGCAGAATAATGCCGACCGCACGCTGGATATGGGCGCGATGTCGATTCAGATGGGGCGCACGGTGCCAATTGGTAGGGCGAATGTGCCGCGCGACACGGTGATGGCGATGGCGGGCTACCTGCGCGGCGCCTATGTGCTGCGCATGCTGGAATACGAGCTGGGGCGCGACCGCATGCTGGCTGCCATGCGCCTGTTCGCCCGCAAACGCGCAGGGCAAGCCTCCGAATGGCACCACTTCCTGCAGGCGGTGAACGAAGCCACGGGCGAGGACTACAGCTGGTTCTTCCGCCAGTGGATCGACAGCGACGCGGTGCCCCAGCTGGAGGTTCAGCCGTTGCAGCAGCGGGCGGAAAGCGACCAGTGGCATCTGACGCTCCAGCTCAGGCAGTCGGGCACGCTCGCGCCCTATCGCCTGCGCATCCCGCTCCAGCTCATCGGCGAGGATGGTCAGACCCGGCTTGAGATTGTGCGGATGCGCCAGTCAGCCGAGCGCGTCAGCCTGCGCACGCCCTTCAAAGTGAACCAGATCAAGGTGCTGACCGACACAGGCTACACCCTGGTGCGTATTGCAAAAAATCCCGTGCCGGTGCCATGATACCAGCCGGTCAATTCCGTCGTCAATTAAGCGATGGGTGCAAAAAAAAAAAACGGGGCTGTCAGGCGATTAATAAAGTGGATGTTGCTCGGTAGGAAGGTAGCATCCGAAATCTGAACACTGGAGGTGTATAAGATGTGGAGCATGCGAAAAAATCTGATGCAATGGCTGATAGGCAACCCTGCACAGAGGGCTGCTGGAGTTCATCGCTATCGGATGATCGTACCTATCCTCATCAGTTCAGTGGTGTTGTCTGTTTTAAGCTGTCCCGCCCAGAATGGAGGAACGGACGAAGGATATCCGATAGTGACTTTTACAACTGACACCTGTGAGATTGAAATCACACCATACGAACTTGATTTGTTGCTTGATACTCCCTTGGATTTTTACGCAGCCTACGAGTCGCGTATGCGTTGTGAGCCGCCGCCTGTTCAGTACAAATGTCAGGGATGTCGGGACAAGCCTGCAACATTCTATGAATGCTTCCACACAACCATGGATCCAAGAGTACCCTGTGATAAAGATTTCTGCATCAAGAACGAACTACACCTTAAAAGTTGCTATGTGAGTAATCATGGGCAGGAAGATTGCAGGGTAGTGGTAGATCCGAACCCACAAACTTCACATGCCTTTCAGTATATAATCAAGGCAGATCAACCGTGCACCTCACCCGACCAAGATCCCTCCTACTTGTTTAGTGTATGGACTGGTTGTCCCCAGTGTCATGAATGGCAGCAAATAGTAAGATGTAAAGTACCTTCTTGTCCGGGACGCATAGTAGAGCGATCTCGTAGACCTTTTCGCTACCTGTGCGTGAATCATTCTTGTCCTCGCCCTTAACCAGCGCGAACACTTGAGATCAGTTGAGGAGGTGTAATAACAATGCATACGCTTGAACGAGTTGGTGCGGCGGCACTGGGAATTGGATGGCTGAGCCTGCTGTTTATCCAAGGCTCTGGCTACAGTCCTGAGCAGGTGCTTCAGGCGTTGCAGGAAAACGACCAAATCTTCTGGCAAAACTATAGCCTGACTCTATCAGTGGAATCCCCCGATTTGTGGCAACAGACTGTCAGCTACCGTTTGCGGGCGACCTCCAACCAAAGAGCAACGGTTGTCATTCGCGATCAGGTCTACTATCATGGCAATCCCACCTACTCTACATTGGTGGAGTGGGGTAAGCAGTTCTCCAGGCCCAATCCGTTTGATACCCTTCTTGGCGAGCCGTATATTCGGTGGACGCAGACATGGTATCTTCAGGAGGGTAAACTCTACGCGGAGGCGGAAAGACCAGAAACTGTATTTATTTCGCCCGAAAATACTGTGAAATCAGTTAGTCCTTGGCCATATCTATCTTTGTTCATCCGTCGGTCGAGCAACTGCCCTTCGTATAACTGGCTAAAATATGGAGAAAACGCTTTGGGGCGTGGTTTCAGTCCATACTTGGGCAGTGCACTATCCGTGAGAGAACTTCCTGATGGTCGACTGGAGTTCTGGGCGACTGACAAAACGGTTGCTGGCAATCGGTGGAGGCTGATAATTGACCCCTCACTCAGGTTTTTAGTCGTGCAGGCTGAACTGCTCAAATCAGACGGAACTATCCGAGAACGATGGCAATCCGAGGGAGTAGTTGAGGCGACTATCCCGATTGCGAGACGCGGTACAATGTACTGGTATAACAACAATACGCCGCCTGAGATAAGTCGTTTTGAGTGCGTGAGTTATGAACCTTGCTTCCGAGCGGATTGGTATGAAGAGGTCAGGCAGTTGATACGCCGCCCACCTGCTGGCACCGAGGTTATAGACTATCGTGTGGAACCCTTCACAACCTTTACTATAAAGTGAAGGGCTGCAGGGAATGGTTTTCGTCAGGTAGAATCCTCAGCGTGGAGGGGAAAGGATGTCCGAAGAGGAGCGTGGCAGGTGGCTGAAAAGGCTGAAAGCGATAGGTATCAGCGATGATGATGCTGAAGACATTTTGCAGGACGCCCTCGTGAAGGCGTTTGACTATCTGCGTCGCCAGCACCCTGATGCTGACTCAGAAGCCATTGAAAGACTATTGACAGATGCCTTTCTGAAACAGGTTATCAAATGCCGCGTGATTGATTTTTCCCAAGCGAAAAACAGGGAGCTAAAGTTCCTTCACGAATATATCGCTAACTGCCAGCTGCAGTCGCCCGACGAGGACGACTGGTGGACGCTCCAGGCTGCGTATGAGGTACTGAACTGTCTGCCTGAATGCTGGCAAAAGGTTGTCCAGTGGCGGGCGCAGGGCTACAGCTGGCAGGAGATAGCCACTCTGACGGGCAAACCGATAGGAACTTTAGCAGCTGGTCTGGAGCGCGCTATCGATGTGGCTTGTGAAAATTTAAGCTACTCTCGAAAAAAAAATAGCAGTCCTTGATATTCATATACTTCTGACATGAGGCTGTTTATTGGTTCCCTGCCGCGTCCGTTGCTGCAAACGGCTCTGGAGGTGCTGGGTGAGCCAGCGCCGCTGATGGTGTTGCCCGCCAGCGCCGAGAGCCTGCCCGTGCGCCTGCCGAACCTTGCCAGCATCACCTGGCATCAACTCTGGCACTCGCTGGATGCTGAACTGCCGCCCGATGCGATCGCAGCGGCGCATCGGACCGCCTGCGCCGAAGTGTGCCAGCAGATGCTGAGCGATTCGGACTATTTCGGCGCGGTGCGTCGCTCGCCCCGATTCCATCGCCAGCTGATGGAACGCTTCGTGGAGTGGCGCCGCGATGGGCTGACCCCTGAACGGCTGGAGCGGGCTGCCGATGCCATCTGTCAGCCGCCGTGGGATTCGATCGCAGGTCTCGATGCGCCTGAGCTGCGCGATGAGTGGCGGCGCAAGGCGGGCGAACTCTGCGTGCTCTGGCGCGAGTGGGAGCAGGTGCTGGAGGCGCGTGCGCTGCCGAACCCTGGCGCGAACGGCTGGATATTGCTGGAACGGCTCCGGCAACGACGCCCGACCCTGCCGCCCCGACTGCTGCTGTGGGGCTTCGACGACCTGCGCACGGTGGATATCGAGCTGCTGCACGCGCTGGAGCGGCACGGCTGCGAGGTGAACCTTGCGCTGCTGAACAGATCGATCGCGCTCGAACGCCTCCAGCCGCTGCTCGACGAAGCGCCGATTCAGGTGGGCGAGCCGTCGCCTGCGCCATCGGCGAACATCACCCTCCTGAGCGTGGCGGACCCGCTGCGCGAGGCGGAGGCGGTCGCACGGCAGGTGCTGAGCCATCTTCAGCGGGGCGTCGCACCTGAACAGATGTTGATACTGGTACGCCATCCTGCGTCGGTGGCGGAGCGATTGAGCCTGATTTTTGAGCGGTATGGCATTCCGCTCGCGCTGGAGGCGCCCCTGCCGCTGAGCGCGTCGCCGCTGGTGCGGGTGATGCTGGACGCGCTGCGCCTGCTCGCGGGCGATGGCGTCGGCGCGGACTGGCTGGAATGGCTGAAGAACCCCTATCTGGGCTGGTCGCGCGAGCGGAGCTATCGCCTGACCCAGCTGCGGCGGCAGGCGCGACCCGCCGACGAATGGCTGGATATGACCCGGCAGCACGACGGGCTGGAGCCAGCCGTGCGAACGCTGCTGGATCAGCTGGCTGAGCTGCGCGACCGCCTGCGCTCGCCATCAGCGGATCTGGTGGGTGTGCTGACCGCGCTCGCGCAGAGCCTCGCGCCTGAAGCGACCGATGGGACTGCCCGCAACGAGCTGACTGCCCTGAACGCTCTGCTGGAGTTGACCCGCGCCTATATGCCCCTTCTGCGTGCGCTGTCGCCTGCCAGCGCGGTCGCGCAACTTGCCTGGATATGCCAGTCGGAAACCTGCACGCATGTGTGGGGTCGCAGGGGCGTGCGCGTGCTGCCCCTTGAAGCTGCGCCGCTTCTGCAAGCGGAGATTGTGTTTATCATGGAGCTGATCGAGGGCGTGTTGCCCCGTCGCCAGCCCGATGACCCCTTTTTGCGCGAGTCGGAGCGGTGCGCCCTGCGTGATTTCTTTGAAAGCGTCGGTGAAAAGGTCTCTCTGCCGTTGCGCTCCGAGCGCCAGCGGCTGGAGCCGTTGCTGTTCCGCGCGGCGGTCGCCTGCGCCACGCAACAGCTGTATCTGAGCTACCCGCGCACGATGGACAACAGCGAAACGCTGCCGTCCTCGTATCTCAGCATGGTTTGTGATCCCTCACCCCCTGCCCCTCTCCCGACGCTGCGGGAGAGGGGGGCTGGCACGACCGAAACGCGCTTCTATCGGCTGGAGGAGCTGGCGCCACCTGAAGAGGAACGGCTGCACCCGTATGACCGCCTGCTGGCGTCGGCGCTGGAGGCGGCGCCTGCCACAACGCCTGATGTATCGGATCGCCTCACGCTGCCCCGCACGCGCCAGCGCGTGATGACCATCGATCGGGTGTTCAGCGTGAGCGAGCTGGAGACCCTGCACCGCTGCCCGTTCCAGCACCTGTTCCGCCACCAGCTCAGGGTGCGGGTGCCCCAGCGGGGATTGCAGCTGAGCCAGATTGGGCGCGTGGTTCACAGCGCGTTGCGCCATGCGTATCGCCAGCACCGCTCGCTGGCGCCCGATTCGCCTGAGTGGGCGCAGGTGTTGATCGACTCGCTCCAGCGCGTGCTTGCCAGCGAGCCGCTGGAGCTGACGCACTGGCAGTTGCAGGTGCTGGACGCCTACGCCACGCGCCTGCTGAACCTCTTTGCGCAGCGGGAGGCGCGCTATCGGCGGCAGTTCGGGCTGGAGCCGCGCCATTTCGAGTGGGCGTTCGGCACACCTGCCGACGGCGATGAGGAGAACCCGCTCACGCCATCCCCTGACCGCTATGACCCCGATTCGATAGCGGGCGCGTTGCGGCTGCCACTCGGCGACGGTCAATCGGTGCGGGTCAGCGGCGTGGTGGATCGGATCGATTTCAGCCCCGACGGCGCCGTCGCGATGATTACCGACTACAAGCTGACGCGATCGCCCCACCGCAAGGAGCTGGAGGCGGGCGAGGCGTTCCAGCCGCTGCTCTATCTGCTGACGGTGCGCGCCCGCTATGCGCCGAAGCGCGTGGTGATTGCGTTCGACGAGCTGTCGCGCGGGCGGCGCGTGCGGTTCGTGCCATACGATGAGGCGCTCATCCGCCGTTTCCGTGCGGGCGAATGGGAGGGTAGCCCCGCCGAGATTATGGCGGTGCTGCCCGACCGCCGCCTGGAGCAGGCGATCAGCCAGCTGCGCGAGGAGCTGCGCCACCTGCTGACCCTTCTGCAGAACGCCATCATCACGCCCACACCCGGCAGCCACTGCCGCCTGTGCGCGTTCGGCGACCTGTGTCGCAAAGCCCAGCGGTAAGGTACACTTCTCGACGCAGGAGGTATGGGCGCGTGATTTTCATCACACGGCTGTTCGGGCGGTTCGGACGCGATCTGGGAATCGACCTCGGCACGGCGACCACGCTGGTGCATGTGCGCGGCAAGGGCATCATGCTGCGCGAGCCGTCGGTGATTGCCATCGATCAGGACACCCGCCGGGTGCTGGCGGTCGGCGAAGAAGCCAAACGGATGCTGGGGCGCACGCCCGCCAATATCGTCGCGGTTCGCCCGCTCAAGGACGGCGTTATTGCCGACTTTGAGCAGACCGAGAAGATGCTGCAATATTATGCCAGCAAGGTGTCGCGCCATCGCTGGATACCGCCGCGCATGGTGGTGGGCATTCCCAGCGGGGTCACGGAGGTGGAGCGCCGCGCCGTGCTGCAAGCCGCGATGCGGGCAGGCGCCCGCGAAGCCTATGTGATTGAGGAGCCGATGGCGGCGGCAATCGGTATCGGGCTGCCTGTGGTGGAACCCACCGGCTCGATGGTGGTCGACATCGGTGGCGGCACGACCGAAGTGGCGGTCATCTCGCTGGCAGGAATTGTCGCCAGCCGCTCAATTCGTATCGCGGGCGACGAAATCGACGAAGCCATCGCCAGCTACATCCGCCGCACCTACAACCTCTATATCGGCGAGCGCACCGCCGAGCAGGTCAAAATCGAAATCGGCTCCGCCTACCCGCTCGAACATGAGCTGGAGATGGAGGTGCGCGGGCGCGACCTCATCAGCGGGCTGCCCCGCAGCGTGCAAATCCGCTCCGAAGAGATTCGGCAGGCAATCGCCGAACCTGTGAACGCGATTGTGGAGGCGGTCAAGCAGACGCTGGAAAGCACGCCGCCCGAACTGGCAGCCGACATCATGAATCAGGGCATCGCGCTCTGTGGCGGCGGCGCGCTCCTGCGCGGACTCGACAGGCTCATCCAGCAGGAGACGGGCATGCCCGTCTGGATTGCCAGCGACCCGACCTCCTGCGTGGTGCTGGGCACGGGCAAGGTACTGGAAGAGATTGAAACGAACCCGATGCTGCGCAAGGTGCTGCAAACGGCGCAGGGCAGAAAACGCTGACGGGGGTGAGCCGAGTTGAGCCGACGCTATCTGTGGACGCTGTGCCTGCTGGCAGGTGCAGGGCTGACGCTGGGCATCTATCACAATCACCGCATGCATCGCGGTCAGCCCGACCCCATCACGGCAGTCATGCGGGCGACCGTCATCCCCGCCCAAACAGGGCTGCAAAACCTCACGGACAGCATCAGCGCCCAGCTGCAGACGCTCACGCAGGCGCGACGCGCAATTCGCCAGCACGACCAGCTCAAAGCGGAGAACGCCCGCCTGCGCCTGCAACTGAGCCAGCTGGAGCAGCTCCAGCACGAGTATGCCACGATGCAACGCCTGCTGCAGATCCGCGCCACCCTCACAGGCAACTGGGTCGGCGCGCGCGTGATCGCGAACTACCCGCAGGCAGGTCAGCAGACGCTGATTATCGATAAAGGCACGCGCGACGGGATTCAGCCAGGCGCGCCAGTGCTGGTCGGGGACGGGCTGGTCGGTGTGGTGGTGCAGGCAGATTCGGCACATGCCATCGTGCGATTCATCACCGCGCCCCGAATCGCGGTCAGCGTCAAAGTGCTGAACGCCCAGAAAATAGCCACGGGCATCAGCGAGGGGCACGGCGAATCGACGCTCCTGCTCAACTTCCTGCCGCCAGAAGCGACCATTCAGCCCGGCGATAAGGTCGTCACCGCAGGGCTGGGCGGCAAATACCCGCCCAACATCCCTGTCGGCACCATCGAGCGCGTCTGGATCGACCGCCAGTATTCCGTCAAAAAAGCGACCGTGATTCCAGCCGTCGATTTCGGCTCCCTTGACATCGTGCTGGTTCAGCAGCGGAGATAGGAAGCCAGCCAACCCCCCTGAAGGGTCAGAGGGTAGGGTTGAGGGGGTTCTGCATATCGGCTGCGCGGTTAGCGTGTGCCGAGCCACTGCACCGTTGCGTCGGTGAGGGCGCGACTGCCGTCCGGGCGCGTGGTCAGCACGCCCAGCACCGCCACGCTGTCGCCCTCCAGCCACGGCAACAGCAGCTCCCGCACCGACACTTCAACGGTGCGCTCGCTCAGCCAGTCGCCAATCAGCAGGGGCTGATCGGCACGCTCCGTGCCTCTCACCACACGCTCTGGCATCAGCAGCACGCGCGTGCCGTCGGGCAACTCGCTCAGGCTCTCCAGCCGACGCAGGCGCAAAGCGTCCGATTCGCCCAGCACCCAGTGCAACGCGGTGGTCAGCCCCGATGTGATAATCACCGTCGGGGTTTGAACAGCGGGCAGTCCCTCCGCACGCACAATCACACTGTAGACGCCTGGCTCCAGACCAACGGCGGCATAGAAGCCCGTGCCGTCGGTCTGCACCTGTCGGACGCGCGTGCCGTGCCGATAAATCTCCACCGTTGCGCCATCCACCCAGCTCAGGTCGCGCGCGTTCAGGATGGTGCCCATCAGGTGCCCGCGTGTGGGGTTGCGCTTCCACTCCATCGGGGGCGTCGGCACCCATTCGGGGAAGGCACGCTCGCGCAGCATGGCGTAAAAGCCCTCCTCATAGCGGCGGGCGCCCCCCTCCGTGCCGTTGCCGCTCGTCGCCGCATAGGAGAAGAAGTTGACCCCCACGAGCCGATTGCCCTTCGGCGAGGGCGCCCGCGCAATCTCGATCTGGCGCACCGTGTCGTCCCACGAGTTCAGATAGTTGCCGATGCCCGCCACCCCGTGCCGACCGTACTGGTGGTCCTTGAGGAAATTCACCCAGTTCAGGTAGAAGCGGGCGCGTTCAGGGTTCGCCTGATGATAATAGATCATCGGGATTGCCCTGTCAAGGATGCCCTCTTCGAGCCAGCCGCGCCAGTCCTGAAACACGCGGCTGTAGGCGCTGCGGTTCACCCAGTCGGCGGTGTTGCGCGGACCGTCGCCCCAGGTGATGAGCGCAGCGCTGATGGCAATCTGCGGCTTGATTGCCATGGCGTTCGCGTATACCTTGCGCACGATGGCGGTGACCTGATCGCGGCGCCACTGCTTCCAGAGTGGGTCGGTCGGTTCCGGCTTGCCCGTGCGCCCATAGCGACGGTTGAACCGCGCCACGCTCACAGGGTTATAGCCCCACTGCTCGCCCGTGTAGCGGATGTAGTCAAAGTGGAGCCCGTCGATGTCGTAGCGGCGGATGATGTCCAGCGCGACGCGCGTGAAGAAGGCGTTGGCGAGCGGATGCCCCCAGTCCATGCCGTAGCCGACCTCGGTGACGCGCTCACCCTGAACATTTTCCGTCTGAATCTCGGGGAAGCGGTTCAGAATGTGCTTCGGGTCAGTGGGCCAGCCGCTGCCGGGCCAGATGGGATGGCAGTTGACCCATACATGCACTTCAATCGGGGGCTGCATCTGGTGCGCTTTCTCGATCAGGTACGCCAGCGCGTCAAAGCCGGGCTGCTGGTTCGTGGCGAACGGCTCGAAGGGCGAGAAGTAGTGGGCGTCGCCGCGCTTGCGCATCTGCACAATAATCGCGTTCATGTTCGCCGCGCGCACGCGCCGCAGCAGCGCGTCCGCCTCTTCGGGCGTGTGGAAGCCCTCGTTGAAGCCATCCACCCAGAAGCCTCGAAACTCCGCCTGCGAATATGCAACCGCCATCATCCCTGTCAGCAGCAACCACCATCCCTGTCGCATAGGGTGCATTTTACCTGCGGGCTAACTGCTGAACCGCTCCCTGATGGCAGGGCGCGTCAGCACTACCAGCACCGCCACCGGATAGATAAGAGCGAGAGCAGTGCTGACAGTGCCCATCACACCGCCCAGCGCCATTGCGACCCCTGCTTCAGGAACATTACCAAGCACGCGCTGCTGGATAGGGAGCATCACAGTATAGGTGAGAACGAGCAATACCAGCGTCCACAGAATGCTTATTACGCTGTAGACCAGCATGAGGTTATAGCCGAGTGGCGCCATGCGCAGCAGCAGAATCGCGCCGACCAGCAGCACAATTGCCAGCAAGATACCCACGACTAACTGCAGCGTAACTAAGCGCATATAGGTGGGGTCTTGAAGCAGTTTCGTCTGGGGAACCTGTTGATCCGGGGGGTCATCTGGGCAAATGTGCCAGCGAACGGGGTAGCCGCCAGCCCGCACAGTCCGCCACACAGCCCCAGCACCGCCAGCACGATGCCGATAATGCCAATTATCGTCACTGCCGTTGGTCGTGTCATCGTACACCTCCCTGTAAGGGGTTAATTCGCTGCGGATGGGGTAGACTCCTGCTTAAGGGGAGTGGTGGCGGTGCGAGCGGGCGACTGGATGGGTTATGCGGTCGACGAGGTGGGTTGCACGGTGTGTGGGGCGGGATGCGACCCTGTGTCCATTCGCTGCCCTCACTGCGGCAGCGACCCGTTGCGGGGCATGGGCGTGCTGATTGGTCCGCTCGCGCCGCATCAGCTCATGCGGGCAATCGGTTTTCGGCTGTTGGTGGTGCTGGTGCTGGGGGGCTATGTGCTGGTTCGCGAGGCGCAGCACTTCGCCGGGCAGGAGGCGCTGTGGAACGCGCTGGGATGGATCGCGCTGATCGTTCTCGTGCTGGCGCTGTGGAGTTTCGGGCGGAACCTGTGGCAGCTGTGGCTGCTGACCCGGCTGCGCCTGGTGCTGACCGATTCGGGGATTCTGCTCTTTTATCGGCGGGGCGGGCGGGTCTATCTGGATCGGATGGACTGGGGCGAGCTGGAACCGCCGGTACCCTCGCGCTCGCACTGGCTGCTGAGTCTCCTGCGGGCGATAGGACATCTGCTGGCGATTGGCGGGCTGCACTGGCTGGCGCTGATCCTGCCCGGGCCTGCCCGAGAGGTTTGTTTGCGCAGCCTGTTCAACCCCGCTCGCCGCTGGATTATCCCTGTGAGCACGCTCATCATCACGCCGACGGAGCTGCTGACCTGGCTGGCGGTTTACGCCGCGCCGCGCTGGTTGAGCAACGGTCAAATCGCCATCGAGCCGGGCTACGAGCCGACGCCGGAACGCCCGTTCCTTGCGCTCGATATCGATCGGCGCCTGCTGCGTGCCTACGCCTTTCGGGATGTGTTGCTGGATGAGGTTCCGATGGACGCCGATTCGGTGCTGAATGGCATGTTGCCGCCGCACTGGTTGCGTCCCGAATCGACCAATCCCGACGGCACGCGTGTGGAAGCCGACTTCACGCTGGAGCCAGCGCCGCCCCTGCGCAGGAACGGCTCGCTGCGGCTGCCCGTCTTCGCCCTGCCGTATGGAAAGGGATACTGGCTGCGCGCCGACTGGAACCTCATCGCGCGCATCGAGGCGCGTCGCCGCGCCAGCGAAATTGCCAGTTCGCGCACCGCCACCACCTGAAAACCCGCATTTTCATCAGCCCGCGTATCGCGCTCTGGCACGCTCCGTGCTTCTCCCCTTCACACGCAGGCAACGCCTGCGATCCACAGGAGGTGCGAAACGATGCGCAAGGGAACAATCGCAAAATGGTTTGGGCTGAGCGGTCTTCTCGCCAGTTTGAGCGCGGGCAACCTCTATGCCAGCGACCCCCAGTTCAATGCGGAGAAGACCTCTTTTCTGGGGATTATCACGCTCCGAATAACGGCTGTCTCGCCCGGCGCCAGCACGCCAATCTGGTACAGCGGCAACACGCTGAATGTGAAGGCGGGACAGTATCAGATTGTCTCGTCGGGTGCGCCCCAGAACTTTGCCTTCTGCGTCGATCTGGATCACTGGATGACACTCAATCGGGACTATACCTACGAGTTGTGGCTGGCACATGGTCGCGCTGGCGCCTTGCTGAATCTCAGGAACGGCTTCCTGACAGGGAGCGATCTCAATAAGAAAGGGGCAGGCTTTCAGGTCGCGATGTGGGAGATTGCGTATGACCACGCGCTTGGCAACAGCGTGAGCCTCACCAGTGGTGTATTCAAATACTCGGCGAACACAGCTATCAAGAACTACGCCAGCTCGCTGCTTGCCAGCACAGCGGGTCAGAGTGCGCCCTACTTTTATCTGCGAGCGCTCGGGCACGGCTCCAATCGGGGTCAGGACCTGGTGATGCCTGTGCCGGAGCCGGGTGCGCTGATTGCGCTGGGCACAGGTCTGATTGGCTTACTAACTCGTCGCCGACGCGGATGATGTTCCCCCTCACCTGTACAGCGTAGCCTGAGCGTCCCGCTCAGGGATACCCCCTCGTCTGGACCCTCTCTCCCGCGAGGGTACGGGTGAGGGGGCTAATCAGAACTTTTGTCCCTCCCATCTCGCGAAAAAGTGGGGTATAATAGAACTGG
>JBBIJY010000035.1:0-24312 GCA_037445735.1 Armatimonadota bacterium
TATTCCTCCGTGAGGGGGTTATTCCATATCATCCCCCATCTTTGCAACTGAGCAGCTGAACTCGTTATTGATGAACGGCTCGCCGCGACTGACGCGCCCGTCGATATAGTTCCAGCCTTTGCCGACGCCAATCTCGCGCGCGTTGATCTGGCGATAATGCTCACGAAAGGCGTCCACATCGCGCCCGTACCAGTGGAACGAGTTCAGGTCGGTCTCCAGATGCGACCAGCCCGAGTTATCGTGAACCAGCCGTGTGGGGTCTAACTGCCGCGCGAGCTGCACCATCTGCAGCACCCAGTCGACGCGATGGGCGCGGTCGGTATTCACCAGCGAGCCGATGCCCCACTCCTCGTTAAAAATCGTCCAGATAATCAGGCTTGGATGATTGAAATCGCGCTCGATCTGGTCGCGCATGGTGCGTTCGAACAGCTGGCGAGCGCGGGCGGTGGGCAGGTAGACGCAGGGGATGTCCGCCTGAACGAGGATGCCCAGCCTATCCGCCCAGTAGAGCTTGCGCGGCTCGTCCGCCTTGATGTGGATGCGCAACATGTTGAAGCCTGCCCGCTTCGCCAGCTCGATATCGCGCCGCAGAAACGCATCATCAGGGGCGGTGTAAATCCCGTCGGGATTGAACGACTGATCCAGCACGCCGCGCAGAAAGATAGGCTCGCCGTTGAGCAATACATAGCTGTGGTCGGAGCCGTTGTACCTGCCCCAGCGCACGGTGCGCAGTCCGAAATAGCCGCGCACCTCATCCAGCAGCGTCTGCCCCTCCGATGAGGGGCGCAGCTGCACGATGAACGGGTACAGCACGGGCGTTTCTGGTGTCCAGAATCGGGGGCGGGCAACCTTCAGGCGCAACTCCAGTCGGGTCTGATCTGCCGTGAGCGACGCACTTGCCTGCGCAAACTGGCGATTGGGCGAGCGTACGCTGAGATGCAGGGGCATCCCATCCTGCACGCGCCCGATGTCAATCTGCAATCGGACGATGCCCGTGGGCACGCCATGCGTGTCGCTCTCTATGAGAACCCGCCATCGTTCAACCCACGCCTCGCCTGTCGCTTCCAGCCACACGCTCTGCCAGATGCCGCTGGTGCTGGTGTACCATGTGGGGATTTGCTTGCCGAGCGGGGTTTCAGGGTCGGTACGGTCCTCCACGCACACCACGAGCCGATTGGGGCGGTCGAAGCGTGCCCAGCGCGTGATGTCGAATCGGAACCCGGAGTAGCCACCCTCGTGATCGCCCACCCGCTCGCCGTTCACCCACACCTGTGCCGCCCAGTCGACCGCGCCGAAACAGAGCCAGATGCGTTTGCCCTGCCACTCTGCTGGCAGGCTGAACTCGCGCCGATACCACGCGACGCCTTTATAGTCGGTGCGCTGGATACCGCTCAATCGGCTCTCCCAGCCGAAGGGCACGCGAATGCGCGCTTCAAAGGGCGTCTCGCGGCGCATCCAGCCGTCGCTCAGCCCGCGATTGTCGGGGTCGAACTGAAACTCCCAGATGCCATCGAGCGAGTGCCACAGCGGGCGTTCAAAATCGGGGCGCGGGTGCAAATCGGTCACGCCGGTCAGCGTCAACAGCGTCGCCATCGTCGCCATCCATGCCATATCCGTCCATGTGCCCCTATTGTACCAGAGGGAAGGGGTATATTTAAATGAACCGATGAATCGCAGACGGAGAGCCAGACCTATCGCGCTGGAGAAGGAAGCCATTAAAGCCCTCTTGCGCGAGCTGATGCCTGAGCTGCAACGGGTGTACCGTGTGCGCTCGCTGGCACTTTTCGGCTCAGTTGCACGCGGAGAAGCGAAGGCGCGCAGCGATATCGACCTGCTGGTGGAATTCGACGACGCAATAAGCCCCGTGAGCCTGCTCGAGTTCGTCGCGCTTCGAAACTTTTTATCGGACAAACTGGGACGGCGTGTTGATCTTGTTGAGAGGCAGACTCTGCGCCCCACTCTACGCGACGGAATCCTTCGTGAAGCTGAACCAATATGAAGCGAAAACTGGTGGAATATCTGAAAGATATTTTGCAAGCAAGTCAGAACGCCCGCCGTTTTGTGCAGGGACTGACCTACGAGCAGTTCGCTGCTGATATAGAGAAAATTTACGCAGTTACGCGGGCACTCGAAATTATAGGGGAAGCAACCAAGAAAATACCCGCCTCTTTGCGGAAGCGATACCCTCAAATCGATTGGCGCAGCGTTGCAGGCATGCGGGATGTGCTTATTCATGACTACTTTGGTGTTGATCTGCGCCGTGTCTGGAGGGTGCTACAGGACGACCTTGTAATTCTGGAGTCGGTGATCACCCAGATGCTAAATGAGGAGCTGGAATCGCGTGGCGAATCCAGCGGCGAATAGTGAATCAGGGTATTATCTTGGGTGATGCACCGATTCGCCTTTGTGATTCATCCGATCGATGTGAAGCGGGACGCGGCGCGGAAGTATCCGATTGCCCGCTACCTGCCTGAGCGCTGGGTGGAGAGCCTGCTGAAGCGCAAGGAGCCGATGGTGGTCTCGCGCATCACGGGCGTGCGTTCGCTCACGGGCGCGCAGACCGAAGGCTGGTTCATTGGTTGCCCGCTCTCACCCCGCATGATGCTCTCGCTACCGCTGGAGTTCGTGTATCAGAAAATTATCCGCTGCGGGCAGATTGCGCAGGAGCTGGGCGCGGAGATTATCGGGCTGGGCGCGTTCACCTCGGTGGTGGGTGACGGCGGCATCACGATTGCCCGCCATCTTGATATCGCCGTTACCACGGGCAACAGCTACACGGTCGCGACAGCGATTGAGGGCGCGATCAGGGGCGCGGAGCTGATGGGCATTCCGATTGAGCAGGCAACGGTGGCGGTGGTGGGCGCGACGGGTTCCATCGGGCGCACCTGTGCGCAGGCGCTGGCGCCCGTCGCGGCACGAACCCTGCTGCTGGGGCGCGACGCCAGCCGACTGGAGCCAATTGCCGGCGAGCTGCGAGCCACCGCGCGCGGAACCGTGCAGGTCGCCACCGATTTAGCCCGCGCGCTGCCCGACGCCGATGTGGTCATCACTGTTACCAGCGCGATCGACGCGATTATCGAGCCAGAGCATCTGAAGCCAGGCGCCGTCGTGTGCGATGTGGCGCGTCCGCGCGATGTGTCGGTGCGGGTCGCCCGCGAGCGCGATGATGTGCTGGTAATCGAAGGCGGGGTGGTGGAGGTGCCTGGCGAGGTGGATTTCGGCTTCGATTTCGGCTTCCCGCCCCGCACCGCCTACGCCTGCATGTCCGAAACGATGATGCTGGCGCTGGAAGGACGCATCGAGAGCTTCACGCTGGGCAAAGAGGTGAGTTTGCAACAGGTGGAGACCACGCAGGCGCTGGCACGCAAGCATGGCTTTCGGCTGGCAGGCTTTCGCAGCTTCGAACGCGCGCTCACCGACGCCGAGATCGAGCGCATTCGCACGAACGCCGAGCGCAAGCGTGTCCAGGTCTACTCGCCCGCTGGGTAGGGGAAGCAGGCACGGAACCGCTGCAGCTCCAGCTGAACCTGATAGGGGATTTGTGGCTCGGCGGTGGCTGGCGCACAGCAGTTATAGACCACGATCAGCTGGTTCACCCGCTCCATCGCGGCTTGCAGCTCGCTCGTGCGCTGTTCGAGCCAGAGGGTGTACTGCTCCACCGATTGCTGGCAGATCCGGGGGTACTCGCGTTCAGCGCGTTGCCAGCAGCGGCGGCATTCGGCGCGGGCATCCTCAATCTGGCGAGCGCGTTCGAGCCATTCGGGCAGCACGCCCGCGCTCTTGAGCAGGCGGATCGCAGGGCGCATCTCCGGCGGCACGAACCACTCCTCGTCCATCGGCAACGGTTTGCCCCTGCCCGGCAGGTTGTCAAACTTGCCCTCCTGCATCGCCTCCTCAATTTTGCGCTCGGCGATAATCTCGATCACGCGCTGGATGTCGGGATAGTCGCCTCTCATGGTAGTTCCAGTTTCTGCACGCGGCGGGCGTGGCGCGGCTCGTCGCTGAAGGGCGTGCGCAAAAATGCCTCCACAATCGCCTTTGCCAGCTCCTCGCCGACGATGCGCCCGCCCAGACACAGCACATTCGCGTTATTGTGCGCACGGGCGAGCTGCGCCGACACGGGTTCGGAGGCATGTGCCGCGCGAATGCCGCGCCGCTTGTTCGCCGCGATGCACATGCCAATCCCCGTGCCGCAAATCAGGATGCCGCGCGAATCGGGCTGCTCCACCACGCGCGCCGTGAGCTGATGCGCAATATCGGGATAGTCAGCAGGCTCGGACGAGAAGACGCCGAGGTCCTCCACCGCATAGCCCTGCGCCTGCAGATGGTTGCGCAGCGCCTCTTTGAGCGCGTAGCCCGCGTGATCGGAGCCGATAAACACCTTCATCGCTGTTTCTTGCGGAAGCTTCGCTTCCGCAGTCCATAAGGGATGCTATGGTTGGGATGGCTCGGTGCTGGCGCGCATGGTGGCGGAGCCAGGCTTCTGCGCCTGAATCTTCTCGCGCAGCACCTGTAGCGCTTTTTGCAACACGCGGTCGTTGGCGATATTCTCATCGCCGATGCGCCAATCTTCGCCTGGCTGAACCTCAATATCGGGTTTGAGACCGCCGACGCGCTTGCCGTCCACCATCTTCGCGTTGAGGTCGGTTCCGTTCGGCGTGAGGTACTTGGCGGTGGTGATGGCGACGGCGGTGTTGCTGGTGATGGGGATGACCGTCTGCACCAGCCCTTTGCCGTAGGAGGGTTCCCCGATGAGCATGGCGACCTTGTGGTCGCGCAGGGCGCCTGCCACAATCTCGGACGCGCTCGCGCTGGAGCCGTTGATCAGCACCACCATCGGGATTTTCAGGTTGCGGTAGCGTTCGGGCAGTGCGCGGCGCTGCTCCAGCACGCTCGTGCGCCCCTTGATGCTGACCACCAGACTGCCTTCGGGCAGGAATCGGCTCGCCACCTCGATAGCCGATTCGAGCAGCCCGCCCGGATTGGCGCGCAGGTCGAGGATCAGGGCGCGGGCGCCGTTGCGTTGCGCCTCGCTGAGAGCGCGGTCTAACAGCGCGGGCGCCTTCTCACTGAAGTTCTGCAGCCAGATGCGATAGATTTTGTTCTCGCTGTCGTCCAGATAGACATCGACGGTGGGGCTTTCCACCAGATCGCGCTGGATGGTGATGGTGAGCGGTTTCGGCTCCCCTTCGCGACGGATGGTCAGCGTCACTTTGGTGAAGCGCGGTCCGCGAATCATGCGCACAGCTTCGTCCAGCGAGATACGCTCCAGGCTTTTGCCGTCCACGGCGATAATGATGTCGCCCGCTTTGATGCCGGCGCGGCTGGCAGGGCTGTTCGGCAGGGGGCGCACCACGCGCGCGCCGCCCGGCGCATCTTCCAGCAACGCGCCGATGCCCGTGAAGTTGCCCGAAGTGTCCTCCTGCATGCGGCGGAAGGCGTCGGGGTCCATAAAGCGGGTATAGGGGTCGCCTAACGCCAGCAGCATGCCGTCAATGGCAGCGTAGGTGAGCTTATCGACGGCGGGCGGCGTGCCATAGAAGTGCGTTTCGATCTCGCCCAGCGTGCTCTGGAAAGCGTCGACGGGGTCGAGCGCGGAGCGCGAACCCTGCAGCAGGTTGCCGACCGCTGAGCGCAGCAGCCCCAGCGATTCGCCCGGTCGCGCATGGAGGCTCGCCGACAGATCCGCGCTCAAAAAGCCCAGCAGGTAGAGGCTGACCAGCGCGGGGATCAGCACCAGCACGCGCCAGAGCGCGCGCCCCCACCGGGTGCGCCTGCAAACCCGATTCAATTGGCTGCTCATGCTCATGATTGAACCTCCTTCGCACGGCTCAGCCACTGGATGGCGCGGGCGAGCGCGGCATCGCCCTGAATCTGTCCCCGCATGCGCGGCGGCTCCGCCACACGCTCATCGGGCTGAACCCCGCGCTGATGGAACACCGTGCCATCCGCGCCCAGGTAGCGTCCGACCGTCATGGTGAACCCGGAGCCGTCGCTGAGCCGATAGAGCGCGATCTGGGAGGCGTCGCCCGCGCTCGGCATACCGAACAGTCGCGCCTTCGCGCCTGTGCGCAGCGCCAGCGCCATCAACTCCGCCAGATTGTAAGTGCCGCGATCGATCAGCACGGCAATCGGCACTTTAACGGGTTGCGGCGCGCTTTTCAGATTCAGCGGGCGTTTGCGGTACTGCTTGCCCTCACGCACCTCCACGAGCGCCACCTGCCGCTTATTGACCAGCCGCGCCAGCATCTGCAGCACCGCCTCCTGCTGACCGATGGCGGTGTTGCGCAGGTCGATGACCAGCCCCTTCATGCCGCCCTGTTGCAGGCTCTGGAGCGCGGTGGGCAATTCCTTCGCGGCGGCGCCGTTGAGCAGGTTGAACCGCAGGTAGCCCCACTGGCGCTGGAGCAGGCTATACTCCAGCGGGCGCACCTGAATACGGGCAGGTTCCACCCTGACCTGCAGGGTTTGACCGGCACGCTTGATGGTCAGCTCCAGCGGGGCGCTCACAGCGCTGAGTCCGCCGCCTTTCTCTTCAGCGGTCGCAGTGGCGGGCGGCTTCGGCTCCACGCGGCTGAGCATCTCGATGGCTTCACTGAGCGTGAGACCGTTGCGCAATCGCTCGCGGGCACGCCGATCCGCCTCAATCAGCTGCTTGCGCTCGGCATGTTGACGCTGGAGCTGGAGCACCTCATAGAACGGGTCTTCCGAGATGACCCACTTTTTGTTGATTTCGGCGATGAAGTCGCCCGGCTGGATGCCGGCGCGTTCGGCAGGCGAGCCGGGCACGACGGCGACCACCTGCAGCAGTTGCTGTTCCCGTTCACCCTGCTTGCGTTTCAGCACGGTGAGCAGCGCGCCGATGCCCTCCACATTACCGCTGAGCGCGTTCAGCCATCGCGCGCGCTGGTCCGCTGTCAGGTATTGCGTGTGCGGGTCGTCCAGCTCGTTCAGCAGCGCCTGCAGGGAGCTGTGCGCCATCTTCTGCGAATCGACCGGTTCCACGAAGTTGTCGCGCACGAGGGTGTACACGCGCCAGTAGAGCTGGATCATCTCTGGTTCGGACACCTTCGGCTCCGGGCGCGGCGTGCGCGCGTCGGCGAGCGCTGGCGCGAAATCGCGCTGCACCACCGTCTCCGACCCGCGCGTGAGATAGGCTCGATAGAGCGCTTTGTGGGTGAGCCAGCCGCCAGCGAACGCCAGCCCCATCGTTAGCAGGCTCAAACCCCCACGCCAGACAGTGCGTTTCACAGACCCATAACCTCCGCCCTATATTGTATCCCATGCGAGCCACTTTATGGAGGGCAAAACGGGTAAAAAGGGAGCAGGATGGGCACTTTCCAGGCGATCGAGCATACGGCGGATAAGGGACTGGAGGTGAAGGCGGACAGCCTGCCAGAGCTGTTCGCCACCGCCGCGCGCGGGCTGTTCACGCTCATGATTGACCCCGACCGCTATCCCCCTACCGAGCAGACCCACATCGAGATCGGGGCGCCCGATCTGGAGATGCTGATGGTACGCTGGCTGAACGAGCTGCTCTATCAATTTGAGGTGCACCATCGGCTGTTCAGCCAGTTTGAGGTGGCGGTGGCGGCGCACGAGGGGCGATGGCAGTTGCAGGCGACCGCTCGCTACCGCCCTATCACGCCCGAAATGATTGAATGGGAGGGTGCGCCCATCAAGTCTGTCACCTATCACGGGCTGACCCTCCAGCAACAGGGCAACCAGTGGTTTTTGCGGTTCTATGTGGATGTCTGATTGGTGGCGTTCAGCAGATTGACGATGCCCTCGCCGCCGGGGGTGATACGCACCTGCACGCCACTCTCGTTGTAGGGCGCCAGTTCGATGCCGACCTTGACGAAGTGCCCTGCGAGCCAGAGGGTGGTGCGCAGGTGGCTGGACGCGCGCGGCGTTGTCCACGCGCTCGCTCCATCGGTGAACAGCGCGGGCAGCACGAGCTGGTCTGCCAGAAAGTGGTCCACTGCGGTGCGCGTGCGCGCCCATGCCACGAACTCGTTCCATGCCTCCTCCACCACCTGCTCGATGGGCACGCCCCGCCGTCCCAGCCGAATGAAGCCTGCATAGCCCCGCTCGGCTTCTGCGGTGAGCGTCACTGCCAGCCCGAAGCCGCGCGAGGGCAGAACCTGATGCACAATCGACGGCGTCAGCCCCAGCAGGCGCACGAAGGTGTCCACCACCCGATCCCCGCGCGGCAGAATCTCTTCGGGCAGATTCGACATCGTGAACAGCGCCCAGATTTTTTTGAGGCTGCCGCGTTCAATCCACTCAATCGGGCGCAGGGGCAGCTCGGCAGGGTGAATCGTCAGCACGCAGCGTCCGCCACCTTTGGGATAGAAGCCTGCCGCCTCCGTTTCCAGCTCCGCCTCCACCCCGAAATGGCTCAAGGCGGGCAGATACACATATCGGATATAATCCGCGCTCGGACTCCAGCCGACATGGGTACCGCCCATCAGAATGAGGCGGGCGCTTTGACCCCGCAGTGCCAGCGGCAGCAGCACCGTCTGCGCCACCAGCATGATGGAGCCAGCTGACCCCATGCCCGAAATCTCTTCCACATTGAACAGGAACTCGCCGCCTTCCACCTCGCCTGGTTCGAAGCGCAGGGTCGGGGAACCGAGAAACGCGCCTTCCACCCGCGCCTGACTGATGGTGGCAGCGGCATGCACGGCGGTCAGATGCTGGGGCTGCAAGCCTGGTTTGGGGCGTCGCGCCCGAATATTGCGAAACTCCACCGGCTGACCCGTAAGAATCGACAACGCCAGCCCCGTGCGTACAATCTGCCCGCCGCCCTCGCCATAAGAGCCATCAATCACCACATACCGCTGAGTATCCGTTGCCCTTTCCATCTTAACCCCGATTATACCCGCCCTTGCTGACCACTTCATCCCCCATCCGTTGACCCTTCTCAAAGCAAGTGGGTGTTTATAAAGAGTCCTGCCTCGTTTTCCACAATTCAATAATCCGCTGGTGTTCAGAGGGGCTTAGGTGGAAACCTGTTGCGAGCAAATTGTTCAGTTCTGAGAGTTGCTAAATCGGCTTCTGCATCAGCGGCGGTGTAATCCAGCCAGATGCCGTGCTTTGCCAGCACCGCCATCATCTCCTGACGGGTTGCCACACCTGCCACCTCTGCTGCCTTGCCCAGCGAGAGACGCCCCTGACGATAGAGTTCGACAGCAATCGCCTCCCGAATAAAGCCTGCCAGCTCCTGCTCCTGCAAGCCAGTCGCAGCAAGCACAGACTGGGGGATGGAGACCGTAACAGTAACCGTTTTCACCGGTCAGCACACCTCCGTTCGAAAAGTATGATACCCGATAAGGGCTTCCTCTTCCCAGAGGGATTGCAGTGGAGGCATCGAGAGCCAGAACCCTACCGCTCGAACTCCACCACCGTGATTGAGAGCGGCGGCAACAGCATACGCAGTTGTGTACCCTGCACCCGCACGCGGCGCGAGGTGGGCGTCTTGCGCAGCCGATCGTGCAGAACCCCATACTGATGCACCGTCGCCTGACTGACGGGCGCGGCGTTGCGTAACTGGATGAGCGTGCTGACCGTGAGTGAGCGGGACCTGTTAAGGAGCAACAGGCGCGGACGACCGTTATCCGCCCGCCGAACCCCGTACGCGCTCACCAGCGGATGCGTGCTGGTGCAACGCACCAGCCTGTCGCCCGGCGCCGCGAACCGACGCAGCATGTCGAACGCATGGAAAACGGGGTAGGGTGTGTTGAGCGGGTCGCCCACGCCCGACGAGTTCGGACCTGCCGACAGCACGCCGTAATCGCCCCAGTTGCGCCAGCCGTACAGCACGGGGCTGTTGTTGTTCGCCGTGTCGGTGCCATTGTGCAGATCCCACCACAGAAACGCTGCCGCGCCCCCAGCGCACGCCTGACCCCACGAATCGAGCAGATAGAGCGCGTTCACCAGGCTGGTCGTCTGCTTGCCCGGGCTGGAGGAGACGGCGTTGTTCTCGGTGACCATAATCAGCACGCTGTCGCCCGCCGCGCCCAGATAGTCGCGCAACATCTGGCGCGTGCGGGTCAGAATCTCCGCCCAGTCGCGACTGGCGTGCAACAGGTTCGCGTCATCCTCACGCCCCGGATTCTGGGGATAGTAGTGAATGTCATAGAAATCGGGCACCACATTCAGGTCGCGCAGTGTGGCGAGCAGCACCGCCGACCAGCCGTTGACCGTCTGACCCGTGCGCGGGTTCGTGACGCTGACACGCTGGGGGAAATCGGTCTCGCTCCATGTGCCCACCACACCCACCTTGATGGAGGGGTCAGCCGCTTTCATCAGGTTAATCGCGTCGCGGGTGAACTGCGCATAGGTCAGGGCATCATGCTGAAAAGGGTGCGTGTCGTACTCCCAGCTGCCGTAGCACTCGTTGCCGATGCACCAGTAGCGCACATTGCCCCCACGCGTAATGTTGGCGTACTGTACCCAGTCGCGCGCCTCCTGCGGCGTGCCAGAGCCGTAGTTGACCGTGATGATCTTCTCCGCGCCCAGCTGGTTCGCCACATTCAGGAACCCGTCGGTGTTCGTGCCGTAGTTAGTGCCCGTGCGCCGATTGCGGTTGTTTGCCCAGTCGTATTCGTCGCTGGTGGAGCCGCCCGGAAAGCGCAGCGCCAGAAAGCCGCCCCGCTTCATCATGGTGATGGTGTCGCTCCGGGTCAGGTTCCAGTCCCAGGTGGCGACATTGATGCCAAACAGCAGCGGTGTCAGCTCGCGAAGAGGCTGATTCAGGTCGATGCTGACCGTCGCGCTGGTGGGCACACTGGCGCGAAGGAGCCGAATATCGTCCAGATAGAAAGTGGGCACACTTTGCCCGCGCCGCTCAACAAAGTAGATGTCGGTCAGGCGTACGCCCTGCGCCACACCCAGATCGCTCAACGGCACCTGCACGCGCACCCACTGATTGGCAGGGATCGAAACATAGTTCGTGATGGGCACGGGCGGGCGTTCGCTGCCGTTCACCGCTGCCATCACCGAAAACTGCTGACCGCCTGTGGAGCCGCCATGCACCCAGAACTCCAGATGGCTGAAGCCAGTGGTGTCCAGTCCACCGTGATGGAAGCGCACCGCCGTCCACGGCAGCAGATTGACCCGAATGGAGTATTGATAGGAGCGCACGGGGTTCGTGTTGCGCATCTCGCGCGGCGCCCACGACCAGTCATCCCACTGTCCAGCGGGATAATCGAGATAGATGGGCAGGTGCGCATGCTCATCGGCGTAGGCGAGCGCACCCAGCACCATCGCCACCACGCAAAGCGTCCACTCTTTCATCGTTCTCCGTCCCTTGAATCGCTTCAACGCCGTCCCTATTATAGCCCATTCGCCTGCCGAACGGGTACAATCTGCTTCACGATGCCGAAGGTCGCGCTCACAACGCTGGGCTGTAAGGTCAATCAGTACGAGACCCAGAAGATTCTGGAGAGTTTTGAGGCGCGCGGGTTCGAGGTGGTGCCGTTTGACAGCCCCGCCGATGTGTATGTGATCAACACCTGCTCGGTGACGCAATCGGCGGAGTCGAAGTCGCGCCAGACGGTGCGTCGTGCCGCGCGTCAGAACCCGAACGCGATTGTGGTGATGACGGGCTGCTACGCGCAGTTCAGCCTGCGGCGGGGCGAGCGCGTGCCCGAAGCGCATCTGGTCGTACCCAACCCCGACAAACTGCGCACGGTGGACATCCTGCTGGAGCAGTTCCCGCAGCTGCAGGCGCAGTTGCGCCCGAACGGGCGACGCGCGCCTTCCATCGTATCGGAGGACGAGCCAGCCGATGGCGAGGCGGCTCCTTCGGTTCTGCGGCGCACCCGCGCCGTGCTGAAGATTCAGGACGGCTGCAATGTGTTCTGCTCCTTCTGCTCGATTCCCTACACGCGCCCCGTGATGCGCAGCGTGCCCTATCAGGAGGTGCTGGCGGAGGCGCAGGCGCTGGTGGAGCGCGGCTTCAAAGAGATTGTGCTGACGGGCGTGCTGATTGGCGATTACGGGCCCCATTCGGGCAGTGGCGGACCTGACCTGCCCGCGCTCTGCCAGCTGCTCAGCGAAATCGATGGGCTGGAACGGATCCGCATCAGCTCCATCGAGCCCACGCAGGTCAGCGACGCGCTGATCGAGCTGCTGGCAACCAGCCCCAAAATGTGCCCGCACCTGCATATCCCTCTGCAAAGCGGCGATTCGCGCGTGCTGAACGCCATGAACCGCCCCTACGATCAGGCGTTCTATCTCGATCTGTGTCGCCGCCTGCGCGAGCGCGTGCCGAACCTGGCTATCAGCACCGACATCATGGTGGGCTTTCCAGGTGAAGATGAGGAGGCGTTCGCGAACACCTGTCGGGTGGTGGAGGCGGTGGAGTTCTGTCGGGCGCATTTGTTCCGCTACTCGCCGCGACCGGGCACGCCTGCGGAGCAGATGGCGCAGCAGGTGCCCGAACCGGTGAAGCTGGAGCGCTCGCAGCAGCTGCAGGCGCTCTGCCGCACCGTTCAACTGCGCTACGCCAGCCGATTCATAGGGCGGATCGAATATGTGCGGGCGGAGACCCTCTCCAAACTCTCTGGGCTGATGACGGGCACGAGCGATCACTACCTGCAGGTGGAGTTCGTGGCGTCGCCCTCGCTCAGCGGGCAACTCCTGCCCGTCCGAATCACCAGCGTTTCACCAGAGGGCGTGCTGGGCGAGGTGGTATAATCGCCCTATCGCCGCTCCTACAGGAGGCTAAAAACGATGCAGAGCTACGCTTATGGCTATCCGCGACTGGGTGAACAGCGCGAGTTCAAGCGGTTGATCGAAGGCTACTGGCAGGGCAAGGTCTCTGAACAGGAGCTGCGAGCGGGTATCGACGCGCTGGAGCAGCGTCGGTGGGCGACCTATGCGCAGTTCGTGGACGCCTTCCCCGTCGGTGAGATGACCCTTTACGACGCCATGCTCGACACGGCGCTGATGCTGGGCGTCTATCCGATAGACCCCGACGATTTGAACGCCTATTTTGAGCTGGCGCGGGGCGCCGACGCGCTGCCGATGACCAAATGGTTCAACACGAACTATCACTATCTGGTGCCGCACATCGAGCGGTCGACGCGCTTCCAGTTGCGCTGGAACAAGCCGCTGCTAACTCTGCAGCGGTTTCGGTCGGCTGGCGTCGGAGGCGAGGGCGTTCCCTGTTTGATAGGACCCTACACCTTTGTGCGGCTCAGTCGCGGCTACGCGCCTGACGAGCTGCCCTTCCTGCTACAGGCGGCTGCTGAACCGTATGGCGAGCTGTTGCGGGCTTTGCGCGAGGCGGGCGCACGTTTCGTCCAGATCGACGAACCAGCCTTCGCGCTGGATGTGCCCGCCGAGCATCTGGGCGCCATCCAGCAGGTCTACACCACGCTCGGTCAGGAAGCGAACCTGCTGATAATGACCTGCTATGACAGCGTGGACTTTCTGCCCCTGCTGTATGAGCTGCCCATCGCGGGGCTTGGGCTGGATTTTGTACATGGCAGGCGCAACCTCCACCAGATTGGTCAGTTCGGCTTCCCCAGCGATAAGGTGCTGATAGCGGGCGTGGTGGATGGGCGCAATGTGTGGCGGTCGAACCTGCGCGCGCTCGTGGAACTGATACGCAATCTGCAGATGCGCACGGGAGCCACGCTCTGGCTGTCCAACGGCTCGCCGCTGATGCACCTGCCCGTGACGGTGGAGCCAGAGGAGCGGTTAGACCCCGCTCTGAAGGCGCGAATCGCCTTCGCGAAGGAGCGTCTACAGGAACTGCAGCAGTTGAAACGCCTGCTGATTGATGGCGCTGATCCGTTCAGCCTGCCCGAAGAACCCGCTCTTAGCATCGACCACTGGTACTCGGCGGAGGTTCAGCAGCGGGTGGCGAGCCTGCGCCCGGACGATTTCGAGCGTGCGCTGCCCTACAGCGAGCGCGATAAAATCCAGCGGGAGCGATTGCGCCTGCCCCTGTTCCCCACCACCACCATCGGCAGCTTCCCGCAAACGCCTGAAGTGCGTCAGACGCGCACCGCCTACCGCAACGGCAAAATCAGCCAATCCGAATATGAGGCGTTCATTCAGGATCAGATTCGGCGCTGCATCCAGCTCCAGGAAGAGATCGGGCTGGATGTACTGGTACATGGCGAGTTCGAGCGCACCGACATGGTGGAATTTTTCGCCGAGAAGATGGAGGGCATCGCGTTCACCCAGCAGGGCTGGCTGCTATCGTACGGCACGCGCGTCTATCGCCCGCCCATCATCTACGGTGATGTGCAGCGACGCGAGCCGATGACCGTCAAAGAGATTGCGTTCGCCCAGTCGCTCACGCAGAAGCCCGTCAAGGGCATGCTGACCGGTCCCGTCACGATTGTGGCGTGGAGTTTTGTGCGCGAAGATATTCCGGTGGAGCAGGTGGCGTTCCAGATTGCGCTCGCGTTGCAGGATGAGGTGCGCGATCTGGAGGCGGCGGGCATCCAGATTGTGCAGATTGACGAGCCAGCCTATCGTGAGAAGGCGCCGCTCAAACGCGCCGACTGGGAGCCGTACTTCCGCTGGGCAGCGCAGGCGTTTCGGCTCGCCGCTCGCGCCCGACCTGAAACCCAGGTGCATACCCACATGTGCTACTCCGAGTTCAACGAGGTGCTGCCGTTCATCGACCTGATGGACGCCGATGTGATCACCATCGAGGCGACGCGCAGCAAGGGCGAGGTCATCGGTGCGTTCGAGCATTACAACTACGCGCGGCAGATAGGTCCGGGCGTGTTTGATGTGCATTCGCCCGTTGTGCCGAGCGTCGAATCGATTGAGGCGATTATCGAGCGGGCGATCCGGGTGATCCCGCGCGAGCGGTTCTGGATCAACCCTGACTGCGGGCTGAAGACGCGCCGCTGGGAAGAGGTGATCCCCGCATTGACGAACATGGTGCAGGCGGCGCGCAACCTCCGTGCGCGCTACGGCGCAGGCTGAGGTGCCTGCTGTGCCTCGATTCGGCGGATTTTGACTTGAGGCAGCAGCTCCAGCACCTGCTCGCGCGTGGCGATTTCGGCGCCGCTGGTGGTCGCGGTCGCGGCGCCGGCGGCGGTGCCCCAGCGTAGGGCTTCCTCCATCGTACCGCCCTGCGACAGGATATGGAGCATGCCAGCAACCATTGAGTCGCCGCTGCCGATGGTACTGCGTGCGGGCACGGCTGGCGGGATAGCACGGAACGCGCCCTCACTGCTAACGGCGTCGGCGCCCCTTACCCCACGCGAGATGACCACATAGCGAATGCCGCGCTCGTGCAGTTCGCGCGCCGCTGCGAAGCAGTCGGCATCGGTGCGCAGGGCGCGACCCAGCAACCGCTCCGCCTCATGCTCGTTCGGCTTGATCAGATCGGGTCGGGCCCGCAGGGCAGCGAGCATCGGCGGACCGTCGCTATCGAGCGCGCAGGGCACGCCCGCCTGACGCGCACGCTCGATAAGAATCGCGTAGGCGTCGCGTGGCACACCCGGCGGCAGGCTACCGCCCATCGCCAGCCACGACGCCTGTGGCAGGTATTGCTCCACCTTTGACAGCAACGCCTCCCACGCCTGCGGGCTGATTTCGGGACCCGGCTCGTTCAGCATTGTGGGCGGTCGCCCCGACGATTCCTCGATGCAGAGATTGCGGCGTGTGGGCTTGTCGATCCAGATGAAATCGTGGGGCACGCCCTCGTGGTTCAACACAGCCGCCACGAACTGCCCCGTTTTGCCGCCGAGAAAGCCCAGCGCCATCACGGGGCTACCCAGCCGGTGGGCAACCCGCGCCAGATTGACGCCCTTGCCGCCCGCGTCCACCTCCACCCGCAGCACGCGGTTCGTGTCATGCAGGCGCAACTCCTCCACAAAAACCGCCTCATCCACCGACGGATTGAGCGTGACCGTGAGTATCATAGCCTCTATTTTACTCGGAGCCTGCCTGCTCTTGCCTCAGTCGCTCGATTTCCTGCTTGATTTCGTTCACAACCTCGGGGTTAGCAATCTGCTTGGTATTGTCTCGCTTCACCGAGAAAACTATAAAAACCCGTCCGCCCTGTTCTTTTTCAAAACGACGGTGTGATTCCTGCATCCATTCGCGCCACCTATGTGGCTCCGGCGTATGCTCATAACTCGTGGGCTTAATTTGAATACCAATATATTTCCCATCTATTTCTATGTAAAAGTCTATGTTATATTTTCTATCCCATTCATCTGGTGATGGTATCAGTTTGAACTGAAGCAGGCTTTCCAGCTGTTCGTAAACGGTTTTCTTCTCGGTGAGATAACCTTCGAAGGTTCGGCGAATTACCACATCATGCACATAGCTGATACAGTCTTCTTCGGTGATTTGATCGATCTCTGCGCGAAGTTGTTCGCTGATTTTAGCATAAAGTCGGCGTCCGATTTCTTGCAAATGTTCTTCCATCGTACTTCCCAACAGTCCACCTTCCGGGGAGACCTGACTCAGGTAGTACTGCTCCTACTCCTCGACTGTTCGTGGAGCGCAGGCACGGATGGCTTCCGATAGCTTGCCAACATAACGCGGGCGGTTGAACTGCCAGCGATTAAAGGCGATGTTCAATATCCACTCTTTAGAGCTTCCCTTAGAGCTTCTCTTCTCAGCCATTGCGGTTCTCCTCTGCTTGGATGAATCGCTCACGATACTTATAGATTCGGCTTCGGTCGGCTTTAGCAAGCCCCATTTCTATCATCTTGCGATTGATGAACAGGCGATTGGTGAGATAGAGATAGGCGGGTACGGGCTGACCCTCGCCATCAGGTGGGCACTCAAATCGCAAAATTACCCGCTTGCCAACCACATAGGTGTTGAGATAAGCCTGCACCTGTTCGTAGCGGTGAGACGGGATACGAACGCCCAGAAGCGAAACCTGAAGCCCGTTCTCCATGAGCAAGATAGGTACCTCATTTTCAACTCGAAGCGCCGCGATCACCCTGTAGGTTGCGTCGGGTTCGAAGCGCAGCTGGTTCGGTTCCACGAGCGGCTGGGCGTCCTTAATGCGGGGCGTATATCCAGCTGGCGGTTCCACCGGGGATATCGTCTGTTCACGCTGGCAGATGCTGATGCTGGGCGCCATCAGGCTGCCGGCGCCCAGCTTCGCGCGAATGATAGGAACATAGTCCGCCTGTATCTCATAGCCGATGGCGTGACGCTGAAGTTCCAGAGCTGCTTTAAGCGTTGTACCACTCCCCACGAACGGGTCCAGCACCGTTTCGCCGACAAAAGAAAACATGCGTATCAATCGACGGGGCAACTCTTCGGGGAACATCGCTTCGTGCAGGGTTTGTCGCTCTCCTGCAAACTGCCAGTGTCCGCTGAAGAGGGTTTTCCATTCGTCGAGCGACAGCGCGGAGGCTTCGCGTATGTCGGGTTCCACCCTTTGCAGTTTGCCAGGCTTGCGAAAGAGCAGGATATATTCGTAGTCCAGCTCCACGATGCCGTTGGGCGGATATGGGAACGACCCCATCACCACAGCGCCGCCAGAAGGGCGCATCGTGGTCTTCTTCTGCCAGATAATAGCGCCCAGATAATCGAAGCCAATCGTTTCACACTGGGCGATAATCTCGGCATGCAGGGGGATGACCTTATACTGCCCATAAATCACAGCGCGAGCGAACTGATCGCCGATATTGATGCAGAGTCGGCGTCCGGGCATCAGCACCCGCCAGCATTCACGCCAGACGCGGCTCAAATCATAAAGGTACTCATGCAGGGTCTGTCCGTAGCCAATCTGGTTGGGTACGCCGTAATCTTTGATATGCCAGTAGGGAGGCGAGGTGATGATTAGCGCAACACTTTCGGCGGACGTTTCCGCCATGTTGCGACTGTCAGCAATGTAAACCTGTGCCTGTGGAGTGACGCTCAGTCGTGCGGCCATCGGAGAAAGTATACCTGTGGCGCCCCCGGCGGGACTCGAACCCACAACCAACGGCTTAGAAGGCCGCTGCTCTATCCATTGAGCTACGGGGGCTACATTATAGTCTACCCCAACACGAGCCAGCGAGATCGCAGCCCCTCGCCGAATGAGCCGTTCCATGTGCTGCATTATAATGTACCCCAACACGAGCCAGCAAGCTCTATGGGTATAATCTTTCGTGGCAGGCAGAGGTTCATGGATGCACTCAGGGTTCAAGATTCCGGGTGAAATCAGAAGATATAGAGACCATTGCCTTAGGGCGAGGCGTCTATATGCGACACCGTTTGAATCGGGTTTATGGCAAGGGGCGCTGGCGGAAAATGAAGGGGATTGCCACCGTGCAGCTGGCGGATGGTACAATCTGTGAAGCGGAGATTCACTGGTACGAAGCACATGGAATCGGTCGGAAAGATCTTAAAATCAAGAGGGTAATGCGATGAGCGAGTTCGTTCTCTGTATTCGTAACGACAAGAACTCTGCCAGCTTGATTGTGGGCAAGGTCTATCGCCGACTGCCCGATCCGGACGCTGAAGCCCACAATCTGGTGCGGATTATCGACGAAGATCTGTCGGAGCCAGAGGGGTATCTCTATCCTGCGTCGATGTTTGTGCCGGTGGATTTGCCAGAGGAAGCCCGACAGGTGTTGGAGTCGATGATGAAGCGGTAGCCGTGCCGAGAGGGTTCAGGCAGTCGCCTGCCGATACTGGCGAATGACCCACACGAACAGCGGTGTGCCGAGCAGGGCGGTGATGACCCCGACGGGCAGCTCCGCAGGTCGGGTGAGCGTGCGCGCCAGCGTGTCCGCCCAGAGCAGCAGTAGCCCGCCACCCAGCGCAGAGAGCGGCAACAGCAGCCGATAGTCGCCACCCACCAGACGGCGCAACAGGTGCGGCACCAGCCAGCCGACGAAGCCGATGATGCCCGCCACCGCGACCGCTGCGGCGGTCATCAGCGCGCCTGTGATCAGCACCACCCGCTTGAGCCGCTCCACGCGCACGCCCAGATGCTGCGCCATCTCTTCGTCCACCGCATAGAGGTTCAGCCCGCGCGCCTGAGTGAGCATCGCAACCGCGCCGAGCAGCACCAGCGGCGCGACGCCCTCCACCCGCTGCCAGTCGGCGTTCAATAGCCCGCCCAGCAGCCAGTACAGCACGCGCGCCATATCCTCGCCTGCCAGTATTAATAGCAGAGTCACCACGCCCCACAGGCTCGCGCTGAGCGCGACGCCCATCAGCAGAAAGGAGCCAGGCTGCAGGCGTCCATCGGCGCGGCTGAGCGCCATCACCAGCCCCAGCGTCGCCAGCCCGCTGACGAACGCCAGCAGCGACACACCCAGCCCGTAGCCGCGCAGGTGCCAGCCGAGCAGATACGCCAGCGCGGCGCCGACCGCCGACCCCGCCGACACACCCACCACATAGGGATCGGTGAGCGGATTACGCAACAGCCCCTGAAACGCTGCGCCCACCATGCCCAGCGCACCCCCCACCAGCAGCGCCAGCAGCACGCGCGGCAGGCGCAACTCCCACACGATGGTTTGCAGCGTCGGGTCCGAAGCACGATGCAGCAGCGCCCGCCAGAGTTCCGCTGGCGAAAGGGGCACCGCACCGATGCCGAGCGTGATGCCCACGCTCAGCAGCAGCACCATCAGCAGACCACCGCCGGCAACAATAGCCCTGCGACGAATGTCCATTTCTGTTGGGCAAGCCTGCGCTAATTGATTCGCACGAACCGCTGTGCCGCCCACCATGCGCACAGCCCGCCCATCAGCACGCCGAGCGCGGGCAGACCCAGCATCACCAGAAAGGCAGGCGCACCCGGTGGCAGATCGCTCAAGAAGGGCCACAGGCGCAGCATATAGTCCGACAGCAGCCCCGCGCCGAGCAGCACCAGCGCCGCCGCCAGAACGCCGCCCAGCCCGCCCTGCACCATGCCTTCCAGAATGAACGGTGTACGGATCGTGCGCAGGGTTGCGCCCACCAGCGCCATGATGCGTACCTCCAGCTGCCGCGCGAGGATGGTGAGGCGCACCGCGTTATAGATCAGCACCAGCGCGGAGAGCATCAGCATGCTCACGAGCGCCAGCCCCACCCAGCGCACCAGTCGCGCCACCGCCAGCACCCGCTCCAGCGTGCCCTGCTGATCCAGCACCTCGTCCACATCGGGATGCTGACGCAGGGTTGCGCTCACCTTCTTGAGCAGGGCTGGCTCGCGCGTGCGCACAATCAGCTTGTCGGGCAGCGGGTTCGGCAGGTCGGAGAGGTTGATCTCGCCCGCGTAGCGCTTCTTCTCTTCCTCCCACGCCTGCTCGCGCGGGACGAGCTGCACGCTCTGCACCTCCGGCATCGCCTCGATGCGCCGTTTGAGCGCGAGGGTACGCTCGCGCGGCACCTCAGGCTTCAGAAACACCTCCGTCTCGAACTGGCGCGGCAGCGACTGGGCAATCGCATCCAGCTTGTAAAGCATCATGCCGAGACTGCCCAGCAGGATGAGCGCGATGCAGGCGGTGCTGACCGCCGCCACCTGCAGCATGCCGTGCCGCCGCAGACTCGTCAGCGTCTCGCCCAGTATGAACCGAACCCGATCCAGCATAACTGTGCCTTACTCCTGCCAGCAATAGTAGGCGTAGTCCACCGATTCGAAGAAGGGTATCTTCGGGCAGAAGATTTTGGGATTCACGGTACCATCGCATTGCTGAATGCGTGGGCGCTCCTTCAGCGAGCGGTACCATTTCGCGTGCCCATCAAAGAAGGTATAGTTCGCGCCGCCCGTATGAACAAATGAGGGGCAGTCGCAGTAGCGCATGCCACAGAAGGCGCGATAGTGCCCGTCGTTGAGCGTCTCCTGCTCGTCGATCAGCAGCGCAAACTGGGCAATCCGTTCCACCTGCGCTTCAGGAATGAACCCCGCTGGCGAGTTGAGCGAGTAGCTGATTTTGAGTTCATCCTTGCGGCGGTGCGAGGGGCACACATAGACCTGCGCGTTCTTCACATAGGGATAGATGGCGCCCTGCGTGACGCCCGTCGCTGCCCAGCTGGGATGAACGGGCGAGCGCTCCGGATCACCGCAGTTCTGAACGAAGGGATAGTTGGGCACCCAGTGCCCCTCGGCACGCGGCGTGATCCCCCTCTGCCAGGGCGGACGCTCAGTGCCATAGGTCACGAAGCCGCGGCAGCCCTCGCTCAAGCCCGGATTCACGCCGTCATAATCGGTGCGATACGCCGCGAACGCCATCCCCAGCTGACGCATGTTGGACAGGCACTGGCTCTGACGCGCCTTCTCCCGCGCCTGTGCGAACACAGGGAACAATATCGCCGCCAGAATCGCGATAATCGCAATCACAACCAGCAGCTCAATCAATGTAAAGCCGCTCTGACGCATGATGATTTCCTCCTTGCCGTTTGGCTACGGCTGCTTTATTATAAGCCATTTCGCCATCGGGCAATGCATTCCTGTTGCGAACACCTCGGCTTGCGGACAACCGTGCCGAGCCTGCCTGCAGAATCCCATCCCGGATGGGCAATGCAGTGTCATATCCGCTGATGCCGCTGGAAGGCGCGTCGTCTGACCCAAATGGATACCCCAAAAAACCCTGAACCGTGTGGGAGTGGTGTATACTAAGATGGGATGCGATACGGCAAGGTGTGGCTGGGACTGCTGGTCAGCGGCGTGCTGGGGCTGCCGCTGCTGGCAAACGGTTCTTCACAGGTGCTGAACCTGCGCTTCAAGGACGCCCTCACAGGACAGGCGCTCACGCCCATCGTGCAGGTGGTCAATCTGGATACGGGCGAAGGGATGCCTCTGCCCGCTCCTGTCCAGGCGGATGGACGGCTCACGTTGATTCTGCCCACTGGCAACTACGCGCTTTCTGCAGCGTGGGCAGGCTATCACCCCATCGGCATGACGCTTTCAGTCGGCGAGGAGCCTCTACCGCCCTACGAACTCTATCTGGACCCGATTCAGCCGCCGAAGGAGACAACCACGGAGTTCCTGTGGTCGCTGCGTCGTGCGGGGCAGATGGTGGTGGTCGGCTTCGTTACGGACGAGGTAAGCGGTCAGCCGCTCGCGGGCGTTCAGGTGAGTGTGGTGGGGCATGAAGGGAGCGCTGTCACCGACGCGCGCGGCTGTTTTCTCCTGCAGTTCCCCATTCGCGACCGTAGTGGCGTTCCCCAGCGTTATGCGACCCTGCTGGTTCAGCGGGCAGGCTACCGCACGGTTCAGCTGGCGAATGTGGAAATCTGGAGCGAGGGCGACTGGATTTATCGGCTCAGCATGACGCCTGGCGAGGGTATGGAGACCCGCGAGATGCGCTCGCCGCGCCATCGCGAATCGTCAGAGCCGTGCGAGGGTTGCCCCGATCAGAAAACCGAAACGCCCGCGCTGACCGATCCGCTCCCTCGCGAGGAACAGTCCGATTTTGAACCTGCTGCGCCCGCGCCGATTGTCCTGCCCAAGTACATTCGCGTCGGGCGCAACTGCACCACGCGCACCGACTGCCAGCGCGTGGAGGTCTACACACTGGAAACCTACTGCAAGGGCGTGATCACCAATGAGTGGTACGCCTGCTGGGGCAATGTAACGGGCGGGATGGAATCGCTGAAGGCGGGCGCGGTCGCCGTGCGCAGCTACGGCGTCTCGTTTGTCTATTCGCCCGCCACCAGCACCTACGACATCTGCGATTCGACGGCGTGTCAGGTGTTCACAGGCAATCAGACCAGCAACGGCAACGCGGCGGTAGACGCCACCACACGCTATGTGTTGTTGACCGCTTCTAACACGATTGCCCGCGCCGAATATTCCTCCGAGAACAATAATGCAGGCTGTGGCGACGGCTATTCGGGCACGGGCAGCAGCTGGCCCTGCATCTATGACCCTGTTTGCACGGGCTTTGCACGGAACGGGCACGGGCGCGGGATGTGCCAGTGGGGTTCCGCCCGCTGGGCGACGGGGCGACGGCTCTCCAGCTCGCAAGCCTGCACGAACGCCGCGCCCCCGCACGGCTACGGAACCAAAAACTGGCAACAGATTCTGAATCACTACTATGGTCCAGCGGGCTATCAGCTGGTGCAGGGCGCGGTCGCCACCATCGACGGACTCAGCCCCTCGCCCAACCCTGTTGCAACGGGCAACACGGGCACGCTGACCTTCAATATCACTGCCACGCACGAGTTCAATGTGATTTTAGGCGCGTCGATCGCCCCTGCAGGAAGCGGCAACTGGCTCAGCGACCCGCCGCGTGACCTGCGGGTGAGCATCGGGGAGGGCAATCAGTCGCGCGTGCGGTTCTTCGCCGTGCCTGCCGACGCCCTGCCAGGCGGCTACGATGTGTGGGGCGCGCTCTGGTACGACCGCAACAACAGCGGCAATATCAACACGGGCGACTTCGTGGTGGATGACCGCATCTTCGGTAACCTGTGGCAGGTGCGTCGTGCCACCAGCCTGCAGGTGCCTGCGGTGTCGGGACGACGCGGTGAGACCGTGGCGCTTCAGGCAACCCTGCGCCAGAGCCTGGATAACGCGCCCATCAGCGGTCAGACGCTCACCTTCAAGGTGAACAACGCCGTCGTGGGGACTGCCGTCACGAACAGCTCGGGCATCGCCACGCTCAACTACACCATTCCGCTCAGCCTGCCGCTGGGCACGAACGCCCTGCGCGTGGAGTATGCGGGCAACAGCACCTACGCCGCGACGGTCGGCAGCAATGTGCTGACGGTCAACCGTGTGCGCCTGCAGGGGCAGGTTCAGCTGGCAAACCGCTCCAATCCTGCTGGCGTTGTGGTGCGCTTCGACATCGTGGCGGGGAGCAATCAGGAGAGCCTGCAGGCGACGCTGGACGCCTCGGGCAACTACGCGGTGGAGACCGCGCTCACCGGCAACGCCACCATCACCGCCTCTGTGCCCGGCAGCGCGTGGCTCTGCCAGCGCCAGAGCGCGTTCTTGAGCAATGTGGTCAATCTCAGCTTCAGCCTGATCAGCGGCGATGTGAACGGCGACGGCACGATTGATGATGCCGATTTGCTATCGGTGCTGTTCGCGTTTGGTCAGTCGGGTTCCAGCCTGCGCGAAGATGTGAACGGCGACGGCACAGTGGACGATTCGGACCTGCTGCAGGTTCTGTTCAACTTCGGCAGCACCTGTTGAATGACCTGAAATCGCTCTCTGACGAATCCACGCTTCATTCAGCTCCATAGACCAAGTACGACCGCGCAGCCAGTCGCTTATCGTCTCTGCGCCAATCTGCCGCGCATAGGTCTCGACGCGTGTCATGTTCTTCCCAATCGCGACGGGTTTGAGTGGCTTGCCTGCCTGCCCCGCCAGTCGGAGACCGCCGCCGGCGAGGTCGTCGGCGGCATTCAGTATACCCACCGCCCAGCCCGCCGAGCGCCGAG
>JBBIJY010000036.1:0-18657 GCA_037445735.1 Armatimonadota bacterium
CATCAGGATTGGCTCCAGTTGCTGGCGGAGGGTGGGGTTGGCGTAGCCGAGCCAGTTCGTCTGACGGTGCGCCCCGGCTCGTTTGTGGGATAGCCGTATTCGCCCTTCTGGGCGGTCTCTAATACCCTGCCTGAGGTATAATTTGAGCATGCCAAAAGCGCGAATCTATATCACTCTGAAGCCGACGCTGCTGGATGCGCAGGGGCGCACGATTCAGAACGCCCTGCATCAGCTGGGTTTTGAGGCGGTGCAGAGCGTGCGCGTGGGCAAATATCTGGAGATTGAGCTGGCGCCCGATGGCGACCCGCGCGCCCAGATCGAGGCGATGTGCCAGCAACTGCTTGCCAACCCCGTGATTGAGCAGTACCGCTACGAGGTGGTCGACGAATGAGAGCTGCAGTGGTGGTCTTTCCCGGCTCCAACTGCGATCGGGACGCTTATTATGCCCTGCGCGATGTGCTGGGCTATTCGGTGGATTACCTCTGGCACGCCGAGCCGCGCCTCGACAGCTACGATCTGGTAGTTCTGCCTGGCGGCTTCTCGTATGGCGACTATTTGCGTCCCGGCGCGATTGCCCGCTTCGCACCGATTATGGATGCCGTTCGTGCCTATGCAGAGCGGGGTGGGCGCGTGATTGGCATCTGCAACGGCTTCCAAATTCTGTGCGAGGCGGGGCTGCTGCCCGGCGCACTCACGCGCAATATCGGGCTGAAGTTCATCTGCAAGCATGTGTATGTGCGCGTGGAGAACAACCAGACGCCCTTCACGCGCCTGTTCCGTAAGGGCGAGGTGTTGCACCTGCCGATTGCGCACGGCGACGGACGCTACCTGTGTGATGAGGAGACGCTGCGTCGAATGGAGGCGCGCGGGCAAATTATCTTTCGCTACTGCGCTCCCGACGGCTCCCTCGATGAAGCATGGAACCCCAACGGCTCGCTTGAAGCCATTGCAGGCGTGGCGAACGAGAACTTTAATGTGATAGGGCTGATGCCGCACCCGGAACGCGCCTGCGAGGCGCTGCTGGGCAGCACCGACGGGCGCCGCATCCTCGCCTTACAATAACCGCCCCCCTTGCAAAACCCTATAAAAATAGGGTATAACGCCAGTTACTGAGGTGCGGCGATGCAACACAAAGGGTTTACTTTGATAGAGCTGCTGGTCGTTATCGCGATCATCGCCATTCTGGCGGCGATCCTGTTCCCGGTGTTCGCGCAGGCGCGCGAGTCGGCGCGCAAGACCCAGTGTTTGAGCAACACGCGCCAGATTGGTCTGGGCGTGATGCAGTATGTCCAGGACTACGATGAGCTTTTCTTCCCCAGCCCCTGGCCAGGCGGTTGTGTAGAAACGGGCTACTTCACGAACAATCCGCTTCACCCGCGCCAGCACTGGGCGACGGTGATCTACCCCTATGTGAAGAACGGCGGCGTGTTCGACTGTCCCAGCTATTCTGGCACGACCTATATCGCGGCGTACGCGCTGTGGGAGTGCGGGCGCGGTGCCAACAGCCCCCGAATCGTGCCGTTTGTGGAGTACGGCATCAACGAGGTCCTCTTCGGCAACATGGACAGCAGTGGGCGACCGATTCCAACCGCGCTGGCGAAACTGCAGGAGGCTGCCAGCATCGGTATCATCGTCGACAACAACTACATTTTCAGCTGGCGTGTCTGCCTGGTGGGTCCTGCTGACCCTCAGAACTTCCGCAAGTACTGGCCAGAGGGGCGCAACGGCTGGGAGTTCTATCAGGGCAATCCGCGCCACCAGCGCGGGATGAACTTCGTCTACGCCGATGGGCACTCCAAGTGGGCGCGTTCAACCGACACGCCAGGCAATCGCCCTGATTATGAGAAGGGCTACTATCCTGTGTTGATGAGCGATGGCAGGTTCGCCACGCAAGCGGCGTGCGAGCAGTCGCCCGATTAGGAGGTGCGGTGATGAAGCAGGAGGTTCCAACATGGCTGGCAGTGGCGATTATTGTCGCGATTCTGGTGGTGGCGGGCTTTTTCCTCTACCGCTCCTTCACAGCGGGCGGCGTGCAGGGCACGGGTCGCCCCGGCGAAGTGCAGGCGGCGCCACCTGTGCCGGGCGGCGGCGCGCCCCCACGCCCCACCACCGCACCCGCTCCATCGGGATACCGCTAACCTGAATCCCTCTCCCCAGCAGGCAAAGAGAATGGCTTTTACCCTTGCTGGGGAGAGGGCACGGATGAGGGGATATTACCGACATTTTCGCCACACGAGTCTGGCGACGGCAACAGCGGGACGCATCACGGGCGGGCACAATCGCGCGTTCGGGAACGCCGCACGAAAGCATTGCTCAAAGCGCTGTCGGAAAGGCGTCCGCCCGCGAAACATGCCGCCCGTGATTGCCACCCGCAGCGGCTCATCGGGCGCGAACAGCCCCCGCGCGCAGGCAATCGCGTCGTGCGCCAGCACTGCCGCCGCATGCTCCAGAATCGCCCTCGCGCGTTCATCGCCGCGACGGGCGACCCGCACCACCTGCGCCGCGAAGCCCGCCAGCTGATGACGCGGCACGCCTCGCTGATAAAAGAGCGGCACCAGCTCGTCGAGGCGCCGCACCCTGAAATAGCGCTGCACCGCCTGCACCAGTTGCGTGTCGGGGTCGCGTCCGTCCCATGCGCGCACGGCTGCCCGCACCGCCTGCAACGCCACATCGTACGCGCTGCCCTCATCGCCCAGCAGCGCGCCCCAGCCCCCCACCGTGCGCACAAGCGAATCGTCCACAAACGCGGCGATCAGCGAACCTGTGCCCGCAATCACCGCCAGACCGTGCGCATAGAGCGGTCCCGTGCTGGCGAACGCCATGCGCGCCTCCTCGATGGCAATCGCGCGGGGGTTGCCCAGCCGCTGCAGAAGCCACTCCCAGTTCGCCCGCGAGCCAGCCACCGTGTAGCCCAGCATCAGTACCGGTTCGCTGATGCCCTGCAGTGCGCCCTCTAACGCCGTCTCGAACGATTCGCGCTGAACCGCCTCGCTGACAAAGTTCAGATTGGCAGGTCCGCCCTCCGCATAGGCAAGCAACCTGCCATTCTCATCCAGCACGGCACAGCCCGTCTTCGTGCCCCCACCTTCCAAGCCAACGATAATTCCCACAGGTAGCGCTCACGCTGTCCATTAAGGTAGTTGTGTGTCCGGCGCGCCAATTTAAGAGACAAATATGTATCATTTGATTAATATCAACAGCCATTACCAAAATTATACAAAACAATCAATAGATCGTTATCATCCACGATACCATCGTTGTTTAGATCGGCAAGTCCGTCAGAACGACCGAAATTGAACAGAACGGACAGGAGATCCGCGTCATTCACACAGCCGTCCAGATTCACATCCCCATCAGTGCGACCATAGGGGTTCGGATACAAAACACTGCGTTCGTACGTGTTGAACAGAATCCACCGATCATCCCCAGAGGCATATACCTTCCGGTTAGACCAAGGCGGCACTGGCGACTGGCTTGTATCGAAAGACGCTATCGTGCGCATAGACGGGAATGCTATCAGGTGGTATTGATAGCCAATCGAGTCACTTTGTGCAACCACAGCAAAACGCCCATCAAAATAGTCAACTGTGTACTGTCGCGGAAAGGAACTCACCAGATTGCCTGTCTGTACATCGTAGACCTGATAGCCGCTCAACAGATAACGCGAGTCACGGGAGTATCTGGCGGAGGGTAGATAGAGCGTTCGGCTCCAGAGTGGCTGATTGGTTCGCGTGTCATACATCCAGCAGACGCCCGAAGCAAGCTCGATGAGGGCGTAATTTCCATCGGGCGAGAACAACACGCCTCGAATGTCTGACAGCCCTGTGTCGCTGGCGCTCCAGAGAGTCTCTCCTGTAATCCAGTTGTACAGCTGTCTGTTGCGTACCAACAGGTCAAACCGATTCTCGATAAGGGAGGTATTAGGTGCATACTCTCCTGCTACGAACCGTAGTGTCGGCCATTCATAGGCGTACCAGTAGGGTTGGTTGCTGTAATGACCCAAGGTCAAAAGGTAGCCCCCCCCAACAACGCCGTTGCCAGCGCCGGGCCCACTCCCAAACTCATGCACAAAAATTGCAATTCGCTGGTAGTCCCACGACTCGGAGTTTGCATGCCAGAGAACCCCTCCTATATCCCTTGTGAAAATAACCTGGTCGGCGTCAGCAAATAGAGCCGCGTATGCAGGCACCGAAATGGCACTGATTCCTTGCGAAGGGGCACTGGCAGGATGATACACAAGCTCCGATCGTCCAAGTAGGTTTGCAAAAAGGGTAATCCAGCCATTAGGGATACGCCAGAAAGCACTATTGTACGGGTTTTGCAGAGGAACCCTGCGCACAACGCGAGCAGTTTCTGCATCAATGATGAACACAGTTCCCAAAGATAACACATGAAACTCGTTGTTGGCAGCGTATGAGTCTAAAACTGTAGGAATACGCTGTGTACCAGCAACAGGGTCATATTGATAATAGTTTTCTATAAGCAACGCATTTAATTGTTCCATCGTAGGGTATCGAAAGACCAGAAGGGTACACCAGTTTGAACTATCTACTCTGTTGACGGCAATGTAGTTGTTGTCCGGAGTCACAGCCGCGTTTGTGAACTGACCACCGCTACGATATAGCAAATGGGTTTCCAGCGATTCAATATCAATGCTTATTAATTCAGCACCATTAAAAATCGTGCGAAGGGCAAGAATTTTGTTATCTGGGGTGATACAAACCAGCTTCAATCCAAAGGCTACAACCTGATGCTGCCATGCCTCCGTACCATCGCTGTGTATTCGGTATAGCCTCGTTCCTATATTCAAAATTAGCCCACTGCCATCAGGCAGAAAGAGGGCTGTTGGGTGTGAAGAAGATGTAGAGTAGGTGCGCGTCCAGAGCTCTTGACCTGTGTTCAAATCGATGAAGTGGAAGCGTCCATTGCTTGAGAGTGTTAGCGCTCTCTGGGCATCGTCGGAAATCCCAATAGGTATCATAGGGGTGCTGACAGGCAGTTGCCGTACCTCAACAAAATCGCTCAGACGGTACAAAGACAGCATCCAGCGGAGACTGGAATGATACTTCGGCACAATCATCCATTCTCGATTGGGCGATAGCAAGGCATCCCCGAAAAACCGTCGTTCTTGGGAGATGATGTCAGGGTAAGTCGTTGCGCTAAGCCCTTCAATGTCGACCATATGCACCCCATATTGGTGCGTCGCCACAAGGCGTTGAGTGCCCGGTTGGATCACAATTCTTCTTGCAAAGAATCCCGTCGCGATACTGCGTTCCAGAATCCCATCGGTAAAAACCCCGATTCCGTAACCCGCACTGGCAAGTAAAGTCTGGTCAGACAGCCACGCAAGCGCTATGCTGTACGCAGCTCCACCACCCTGAAGGAGCTGTGTCGCTCCGCTCTGCAAATCCAGCATCAATACGCGGCCTGCATTGACAGCCCGACGATCCCAAGCATAAATCGCCATATAGCGTCCCGACGGAGAGGTAGACAAATCTATGGGCAGAGTGTCTGAATCCCCAAACGCGAACTGATTCTCTACGATTCCATCAGCCAGGCGGATCACAAATGCCTGAGGCAAGCCAAAATCTTGCGGAGCAACTATAACCACAGCACGCTGTTCGTCAGGAGTAAAACAGACCTTGGGATATATTAATATAGAGTTATAGTTTACATACACATTTTCATATAAATAAGTATATGATCTTCCATCGAACAGATTGATAAAGTTGGCATATCTGCTTGTTTGACTACCACCTCCCAGCACAAGCCAGTTTCCTGATGGCGAAAATGCTATAAATCTAAGAGCGGATTGAATCTGATAAATAAGGCGTGATGTATCGATTTCATAAACCGCATATCCTCCTCCACCCTGAACAACAACCACGGAGCCGTTGGTTGCCACGAAAGACGATGCGTTAAAGTTTTCGGGTATCAAAGTGCGGACAACCTTTCTCTGGAGCATATCGTAAACCGCCAGAAACTGGTTACGCATCAATACCAGATGGCGTCCGTCCGGCTGAAATGCCATTTCGGTGGGAACGAAGTGAAGTAAGATTGTGCGCACAGGGATGCGGTCGCTGGCAACCCCTGTATACACAACCATCACTGCTAAAAGCACGCTGACTATGCGCATGGCTGTCCTCCCACTATGTCGTCGCTCGTAACCTTAGGATACTCCTCCTGATTGTCGATTCCTGCCTCATACGCCTGCTGCATACTACCGAAAGTATACCTCAGGCTCTATCGCCAGCGGCGGTATTCGGCGGCGACGCGCTGCTGCACATCGCGCAGCGCCTGTTCGGGCGCCTTGTTGCCGCTGATGATGAAGTCCTGCGCGGTTGCAAGTTCGTGCAGGTAGAGCGTGGCGACAGGCGTGGTGGGGAAGAAGCGGGCGTTGGGGCTGTCCACCAGGTCCAGAAACTTCGCATAGCCGCGCTTCCAGATTTCATCGGGCGAGCGGGGCGTGCGCAGGCGCGGGTTGCGCAGCACACACCGAATGTTGGGGATGCCGTGCATCGTCTCGGCGAACAGCACCTGCGCCTCCTCGCTCTGCATCCAGACAAAAAAGTGCCACGCCTCGCGCGGATGCTTCGATTCACGCGGGATGCAGAACATGTTCTGCCCGATCCAGGTGGGGCGCTGCAGATGTGGCTTATCCGCGGGATAGGGGATGGGCGCCACATCGTAGGGCACATGGGGCGCGTACTTCTGGAACCAGTAGGGATTCCACTGCCCGTTGATCATCATGGCGATTTTGCCGAGAAAGAAGGGGTTGTTTGTGCCCTGTTCGTTGCCGAAGCCGGCGGTGAACGCCTGCACGCGCCGCCCGCCGCCCATCGCCTCGATCAGCGCCCGATAATAGCGTGCCGCCTCCAGATTCACGGGATGGTCGGCGGTGATGGCGCCCGTTTGCGGGTCCACAAACTGTCCACCGAACGCGCCGATAATGAAGGTGAGTTCAGGCGGGCGCATGCCCAGCACACGAATCTCGCCCGTCGAATCGCGCAGGGTCAGCTGGCGGGCGTACGCCAGCATCTCTTCTAAAGTGCGTGGCGGACGATGGGGCGGCAAGCCTGCCCGGCGAAACAGCGACGGGTTCCAGAAGAGCGCCTGCGCATCCAGCAGATAGGGCATCGAGTAGAGCCGACCCTGATAGCGTCCCTGCTCCAGCGCGGCGGGGATAAAGTCCGATTGGCGCAGCCCCGATTCGCGGAACCACGCATCCAGAGGCAGCAGCGCGTTATTGGCAGCGAGCGGTGCCAGATAGCCTGGCTCACGCAGGGTGAAAAAGTCGGGCGGTGCGCCCGCCACAATCGCGCGGATGATTTTGGTGTCCTCGACGGCTCCCAGATTCTCAAGGTAGAGGGGCGGGTTCAGGCGCGGCGCCACATGGCGGTTGAAATAGTCCACCACGCCCTGAAACACGCGCTCCTCGTCGCCGCTCCACATGCTCCACACCCGCAGGATGGTGCGCCCGTCGCGCTTCTCGATGCGCCCTGCGCACCCGCTCAGCACCATCGCCAGCCCAACACCCGCCTGCCAGCCGATTCGCATCCATTTACCTCACGATTGTTTGCAGAAACGCAAGGCGACTCCCTTCAGAAATAACAATCATCGTGCGACCGTTAATGCGCTCGGTAGCCCATGCTCCCTCCGCTTCAAGCCCGAAAAAGCGTTCCAGAGCAGGTCTAACAAGGTTATAGGCAATTTCACGATGATTTTGAATGGTTGAATTAATATCACTAATAAACTGTTGTAATTTTCCAACCAGCCAACCCCAGGCAATAGGCCCACCGCGTTGGAGTTGCGCGATGAAGTCAGGATCAGTACGCAAGCGTTCTAATGCTGCTTCCTGCACATGTGTGAGATAGTCCAGCTCGGCATGCACTGGGGTTTGCAGATCGACGCCGTCGGCGTCGTCGGCAGGCGAGTAAGCGAGAGAAACATCGCGGTAGAAAGCATTTCGGAGCTGGCTGGCATAGGTGGGCACTGCGGCGCGATTATAGTGCGGATCGGCGGGTTGGTAGCGCGCCTCGAAAGAGAGGATGCGCAACGGTAGCGGATAGGGCTTCCCTCCAGCGCTTGACCAGAAAATGCAATGTCCGGGAATTGGCTCGTTAAGCAGGGTAGCCAGTAAATCGCTGCTGAAATGGGCATTGGCGCGCTGCACCGCTTTCAGGTCGCTTTCCGAAAGCAGATGGAAGACAAACCAGACATCGCCCTGGCTCAGCAGTTCGGGCGGGATACTTCCGGGTTGCTGGGTAATCATCACGGCGCCCAGGTCATATTTGCGCCCCTCCTTGACCCAGGTGACGAAGGGCGCGTGGGCGGTGCTGCGCTCTTCACTCAATACGCTCTGCGCCTCTTCCAGCACAGCGATCACAGGGATGGTCATAGCGTCGCGCTGAGTGAATTCTTCCTGGTTGCGCTCAAAGAGGTATTGCAGGATAAGCGCTGCCAGGATGCGTGCCGCTTCACCGGCAAGGCGGGAAAGGTCTATCACGCAGATTTTGCCCTCCTTGAGCGACCGCTCCACCATGTCCAGCAGACGGCTGTTGGGGTTGTGCAGCAGGCGCACGATGGTGAAAAGGTTGCTGCGGGCGGCGTTCGCTTCCACCTGGCTCAGGCTACCCTCCTCGCTGCTCATGCCCAGCAGATCGCTAACCTGCTGCAACGGCGCGTTCATGCCGTTCTGGTAGATGCAGTCCACCAGCGCCTTCCAGCGGTCAGCAGGTAGCCCCCTGAGCTTGCGCACATTCTGCTGATCCTGCTTTTCAGGTGAGAGCGCGATGCTCACCACCATCCCGGCGGGCAGTCGGCGAATATCCAGTTTGGTGTCCCCCGCCACAAATGAGCCATAGTAAGCCGACGGAGGCGTCCGATCGGTGAACACCACCAGCTGATCCTGAAGGTGGGGCACATCGCATAGACCAGGGCGCCCCTTGTCATCTGGCCAGAAATATTCGCCGTCACGGTCGAAAATAAGGGTTCCAACCGATTCCATTCGTCCACCCCGTTTCTGAATCAGGGGGGTGGTACGATACAGCTCCGAGAAGAGCAATTTAACGAGGTTCGATTTACCGAAGCCCGATTGAGCAAACACGAAGGTGCGCCGTGCAACCAAGTTGTTCACGGGAAACCGCACCAGCATTGTGGGCTGGAGCAGACGCATCCAGGGCTGGACCTGCAAGTCGGGATGATGCTGATGATCGTCCTGGAGCGCCCAGATGAACTCGCCCATAGCCAGGAAGCCGAGCGCAGCGCCTGCGGAATCGCTATCGCCGTGTCCCACGATGGAGCGCAATACACTGGGGGTGGGCAGAGCCACAGGGCTGCCTACATGGGGCAACCGTCGATGGGAGGGCACAAAGATGAATGATCCCTGCCCCTCTTGCCGCAGCACACCCAGCACCCGAATATTGACCCGAAACTTGAGATATTGATCCCGCATATCCTCTGGGATGTGGCGTCGCTCGATCACCTGCCGCAACAGGTAGTCCTCCCCTTCCGTGTCGACCAGCCGTCCCTCCGAACGCAGCGAGGTGATCCGACCCAGCACCGCCTCATTATGGTCCGTCAGCTGAATCAGCAGGAACTGACCATGCATCGGCTGAATATGATAATCGGGTCGATAAGGCAGGATAAGGTCGGCGTGGAACTCCAGACCACCTTCGCTGAAACCCCGAAAGATACCCACAATGCGATCTTCACGAATTAACGCCTCATCGCCCATAATCTATCTTCCTCCTGCGAGCGCCCAGCATTCGAAAAGCTTCGAGGGCTGCCACCTCTTCTCGATCCATCACGGCGCAGATAGCACGCAGCACGCACTGTTGCAGCATGTCGCCTTCCAGCCCCGACAGGTTCGCCTGTTCATGCGCTTTCTGGAGGCAAAGAGGGTAGTAAGGCTGGGGAAAGCCAACCTGCGCATCAGCCAGCAGATAACTGAACACTTCATCGACCTCGTTGCGCTGCAGATGATAATACCACACATCCACGGGGTAGATGGGGTCATAGCGCCGGGGACCGAACTTTGCCAGGTAGAGGGCACCAACCACACGGTAGCGGGTGTCCTCAAAGGTTTCGCCTTCTGGCGAGCGTCCGTACTGCGTCCAGCGATAGACCTGCTGCTCCATCGCTGGTGGGATTCGCACATAGCGGGCGCCTTGCTGCACCAGCACACCCTCAATCACCAGCGCAAGATGATATCGATCCAGCACTTTGCTGCGCTTGGCAACACCGACCACAAAGATGCGCCGCCGCTCCTGACGCTCATGCCGCTCCACCGCCTCCCGAATCCGATCCCACATGCAAGCAAAAAGGTCGCCGTCAAAGATGAGGCTGCGCAAAAACCCGTCACGCACCAGTAGCGTATCCGTTGCAAATTGATTTCGCGTGATATATTTGTATAAAACTGCCCATTCTGCCAGGTCACGATAGACCTGCCACCAGCGTGGACGGGCTGCTGCTGGTTCATGGGAACCATCTGGACAGGGGATGAAACGGCTCAGCTCCCACAGGTGGCGCACACCCAGGTCCTGCATCAGTATCCCCAGAGGGGTCTGCTGCTCGAACTGCCATTCGTCCAGCTGGCGAATATCCATATAGGGCGAAAGCACATCCAGAAAGTGGGGTTTACCATATGAATCAACCACGCGTACAGGCACCAGCAGATAGGGATCAAACTGGATTACATTTTCGCCTGCGTCGGTTGCCATGAGGGAGATAGCCGTTGTGGTGCGGGGATGAATAGGGCGCACGCTGTCACGCAGGGATCGCACCTGCTGGCGAAGAGCGTCCAGGCGTGAACGGTCTGCCTCTGCCAGCCGACGAATTGCCTGCGCCAGCACCTGTTGCTGTTCTGCATCCAGCATCGAACCGCCCCATCACAATTATACCATATGTTTTCAGTCGCCGGGCTGGCACTCTGAAAATGCTCAGCATGGACCAGCCCTATACGCCAGCATTCGCTACCGATTCGCGGACCACAAGCTCCAGAGGCAGTCGTTCCTGAAACGGTTCGGGCGGTTGACCGCGGATGAGCTGGAGCATTTTGCGCACGGCGCGGACACCCATCTCCTCCAGCGGCTGGCGGAAGGTGGTCAGCGGTGGCACGGTGAAGGCGGCGGAGGGTGGGTCATCAAAGCCCAGCACCGACAGCTGTTGCGGCACTGCCACGCCCGATCCATGCGCCGTCTGCAAAGCCGCCAGCGCCAGATAATAACCGCCTGCAAAAACGGCGGTGGGTCCATTCGGCAGGCGAATCAGTGTGCTGAGTCCCTCGCGCACGGCGTCGTCGAACTCGTCGGCGTAGGGCGTGATGAAGGTCCAGATGTGCTCTTTGGGGATGCCCGCCTCTTGCAGGGCGTCGCGGAAGCCGCGCCAGCGATCGCGCGAATTGAAAGTTTCCAGCGCGGCGAACAGCCCCACAAAGCGTTGATGCCCGTGCTTGAGCAGGTAGCTCACACCGTCCCGCGCTGCGGCGTAGTTATCGGTGTCCACAAAAGGCAGTGTCCAGTTGTCCGCGCTGGCGCCCACAACCACCACGGGCACGCCCCGCGCGTAGAGCTGCTCCAGCCACGCGATATGCTCGGCGGTGGGCGCAATCGCGAGAATGCCCACCAGCTCCGCAGAGCGCAGCTCGCGCTCCACCTGATCGAACTGATAATCGTGCCATATCGTGCGGATGCCCGACGCCGCCAGCTCGGTGTGGATGCTGCGGTGCAGCGCGCCGAAATAGAAATCGGCGGTCTGGCGCGTCGCCGTGCCGATGCCCAGCACCAGCAGGGTGGTGGCAGCTTGCAGCAGATGCAGGGGCAGCTCACGGGCAACGATGGTGCCCACACGCCGCTTGCGAATCAGCACGCCCTCCCGCGCCAGCCACTGCAACGCCCGACTCACCGTCAACGGGCTAACTTTGAGCTGGGCTGCCAGATCGCGCTCTGGCGGCAACACATCGCCCGGGCTCCAGCGCCCACACGCAATCTGGCGCTCCACCCACTGCTTCACCTGCACATAACGCGGCAGCTCCTCGTTCAGTTTCAACACCGCCGTCCTCTCCGTTATACCCGTCCGTAAAACAGGGTTATGAGGTTATTATACTCGCTCTGACGCCCTCCTCTTTACAGAGCCGATTCTGCCGCCCGATGGCGGGGAAATGCCCCCGAATCTTGAAAATGGCTGTCCGCTTTTTGACCCTTTTTGAGTCATTAAAGGGTGGATGCTCCCACCAGCAGAGACGCCATAGAAGGGGTTGTCCAGAAAACTATCAGGAGGTATGTGCTATGAGACGATACGCGGTTCTCGGAATCGCCCTGGTGGCGATTGTGGCAAACGCTCTGGCGTCAGGCTGGACGGTGAGCGTGTCAAGAAGTGAGGGTCAGCTGTTTCCAGGCGGTGGGATCACGCAGGTGCCCTATACCGTCGACGGTCTGGGTCCCTTCACGGGTCCCACCACGGTGACCATCAATGTGCTGCCCAAAGTGACCTTCTTGACCGCAGCCAGCTCCCCGCCAATGATTGTGGGTGACGGCACCACTTTCCGCAACGGCACCTTCACCGCCGTCTACACCATCAACACCAATAAGACCCCGTTGACCGGGTTCAACTTCGTGGTCTTCGGCTTCGTGCAGGACTTCGGTCAGATTTTCTGGAGCAAGAAGGTTGTCGATCTCAACACAAGCGCAGTGCTGTTCGCGGGCACATGGGTGTTCAGCGGGGATGGCTATCCCGGCGGTGCGGACGGAGCCTTCCAGAAAACGGGCTTCTTCCCGCTGTCCACGCCATCCAGCAACATCCTGGTGATCGAGACCTTCTTCATGCACATCGACGGGGCGCAGGCGCCGGGACCTTCCACCGTGACATTAGGGCTGGTCGAGCAGGACTGGGTGCCTGAGCCTGCCAGCCTGCTGGCGCTGGGCGTCGGTCTGGGCGGTCTGCTGTTGCGCCGCCGCATGAAATAGCTCTTTTCCCTCTGAACGGTATGGTTGAACCATATCTGTGGGCGACGCGGAAAGCAAACAAAACGCTGATTGAGGGGCGCAGGGTGCGCCCCTCTTACCATGTTTGAGCCTCCTCAACGGCTGGCTCCCTCGCCAGGATCAGCACCGCTCCATAAAACGCTGTCACCAGCCACCACGGCAGCGATTCGATGCGCAGCGCGGGCACCCATTCTGCGCCGAAGAGCATCGCCACCACCTTCAGCCACGCGCACACGGCTTGTAGCGGCAATGCGCCGATGCCCCCTGAAGCCCAGAAGAATCCACCCAGCGTCAGCATCAGATAGGCAGCAGGGGCAGCGAGCAGATTCGCAACGGGCGACAGCAACGGCAGATAGCCGAAATGATAGAGCTGAATCAGCCCGATACCCACCTGCGCACAGAGCGTGAGGGCAAGTGCGGGCACAATCAGCCGCTCGCCCGCGATTCGCACCCAGCGTGCGCGAACAAACAGCATCCAGCCATGCGCCAGCAACCGCTCCACCCGACGATAGAAGAGCAGAATGAACAGCACCGCCGTAAACGAGTATTGAAATCCCACCTCGAACAGCGCGCAGGGCGCGTAGAGCAGCCAGCAAGCGGCTGCCCAGCCCAGCGCGTTCAAGCCATCGGGTTCGCGGCGCAGGATGGGCGCCAGCAGATAGAGGCTCGCCATCGTCGCCGCGCGCACAATCGGCGGGTTCAGCCCTGCTAACAGCGCGTAGCCCCACGCCGCCACAATCAGCAACCCGCTCCGCCAGCGAAAAGACGCTCGCAGAGCTATCAGCACGACCAACAGCATCTGCAACAGCATCGCCACATGCAACCCTGAAGTGGAGAGCAGATGCCCGATCCCACTGCGCATAAACGCCTCCCGCAGCGGGCGCGGGAAATCGCTCGCCGCACCCACCAGCATGCCCTCCGCGATTGCCGCATCGTCTGCAGGGAGACGCGAACGCAGCAGGCTCCGCAGGGCGTAACGCCGCTCCAGAAACCACCGCTGCCAGCTCGCCCGACTGGAACGCACCACCCGAAACTGCGAATCGCCGTAGACCGTGGCGATGTAAAAGATTCGCCGCCGCTGCAGGTAGCGCACCCAGTCAAACGGGATATTGGGCGGGTTGCGTGGCATTCGCCAGCTCACCCGCGCGATAAACTCGTCCCCAAAATCGGGCGGATGGGCGACCGTGTGCCGGAAATAGAGCAGCGCGTAGCCCTTCTCTGAGCCGTCCACAAACGCGCAGAGCAGCCTGCCACCTGTGCGTGTCGGCTCATAGCTGCCAATCGCTCTTAATCGCACCTCCACAGGCAATCGAGAAGGGTTCACGGGCGCGACACGGCTCCAGCCATCATAGCGCCATCCGCCCAGAACCGCAGCCATAACAAAAAGCGTCCAGCGCGGTCGGATAAGAATCAGCAACACGGCTCCTGACAGGCAGGCGATTGCCGGAAAAGCGAGTGCATTATGGAGCCATTCCCGATAGGCGATGCCCACGGACAGCCCCAGCGCCGCCTGCAAGCCGACACGCGCTCGCCATACCGGCGCCAGTTGAAAATCAGTGCCTATTCGCGACAGATGAAGCACAGTCGCGCCGATTCGGTGTGCCACTCGCCGCATCGCTCGCACCGACGCCAGCCCATCGCCAGTCGCCACTTCTCGTAGCGCAAAGATGCCGCGCGTGCCCGATAGATTGCCGCGCGCAGGGACGGCTCCTCTATCACAGCCACACTGCGCTCTAACGCTGCCCGCTCTTCAGGGGTGAGCTCGATATGCTCTGGGGAAATCTCACTCATGGAACCCTCACCCTCCAGCCCCCCTCTCCCCGATCCTGGAGAGAGGGGGACAAAATCGGGTAGTGGATTGCGCACCACGAACCGAATCTCCCTGAAGGCATCGATACCGCATTCGGCATTAAGCCGCTCCAGCAGGGTTTCCTTCTGGAACTGCAGTTCCTGCGCCCAGGCGCTGCTTTTGACCGCGACCCAGAGCGTGCCGCCCTCCATGCGCAGCGGTCGCGCCGCCTGCGCAACGGCTTCACCCGCTATCTGCGACCATGACAGCAGCGCACGGCGCACCCGAAACTCGCGCTCGATGCCCAGCTGCTGCAACACGCTCCAGAGCCATCTGCCCACAGGCTCAAAGCCGCTCACGATAAACCCTCCCATTCTCGATGCGGAACAACACCGCCTCTTTCAGCCCTATCTCGTCCAGCGCGCCCAGATCGGTGCAGGTGAGAAAGGTCTGCACGCGCGGCTGAAGGAACTGCACCAGCCGCATGCGCCGCTCCGGGTCCAGATCCGAAAACACATCATCCAGCAAGACGATGGGGCTTTCTTCGAGCCGGCTCTCCAGCAAAGGCACTTCAGCAAGGCGCAAACTGAGCGCACAGGTGCGCTGCTGACCCTGCGAGGCGAACAGGCGCGCGTCATGCCCGTCGATGAGCATCAGAAAATCGTCGCGATGGGGTCCCACCAGCGTCATCCCGCGCCGAATCTCCTCCGATTCAACCTCCTGAAGGGACACCTGCAGAGCATACGCCCAATCCTGCTCGCTGAAGCCGGTCCCATACCCGTTTGCAGGCGGCAAGCCGGGCTGATAGAGGAGCTGGAAGACCTCTTTGCCGCCTGTGAGCGTGGTGTGAACGGGCGTGATGAATGTTTGCAGTTGCTCAAGGAAGCGGCGGCGCTCGTCCATCAGGCGCGCGCCATATTTGATGAGCTGCTGGCTCCATTCAGGCAGGCTCTCCAGCGTGGCGTGCCCCTCCAGATGCATGCGCAGTAGCGTGTTGCGCTGTTCCAGACAGCGACGATACTGCGCCAGCGAATAGAGATAGCGATGGCTGATGAGGCTCAGCTCGCTGTCCAGAAAGCGGCGGCGCTCCGCAGGCTCGCCTCGAATCAGCAGCAAATCCTGCGCGGTGAAACAGACCATCTTCAATCGCCCGATCAGCTCGCTCTGGCGCGACACAGGCTGCTCGTTCAGCAACACCGTGCGTTTGCCCGACAGGGGAGTGCGGATCACCAGCTCATCTTCGATCTCATGCCGCAAAAAGCGTACCGAAAGAAAGGCTTCCGATTCGCCCCAGCGTACCAGATCGCTTTCCCGAACGGGACGCAACGGGCGAAAGGTGCTGGCATAGTAAAGGGCTTCCAGCAAATTGGTCTTGCCCTGCGCGTTGGCGCCCACCAGCACATTCAGCCCCGCACCCGGCTCAATCTGCGCCTGTTCATAGTTCCGAAAGTTTCTTATACGCAGCTGACGCACCCGCATCGGTATGCCCACTCTATGGTTCGGCTTTCACAGGAGCCTTCCTGTCAGGAGAAGTTATCCACAATCCGCTTCGAGTTATCCACATGCAAGGTGGATTCTTCCCTATACATGCTTTAAGAGACTCTCATGTTAACCGGGCGTTGTGGATATTGTGGATAACTCGAGGGCACTGACCGACTGTTCGAAAAATCAGCAGGCAATTTTGAACTCAAAACCGCCCTCAGAATCGTCGAACAAGCGGTTATTTAGCGTGGCTAAAGAATGTGGATAACTCTGTGGATAACCTGTGGATAACCTGTGGATAACTCGGGCGTTGGGAGGGCGATTCGGCACTTATCCACAGAGTTATCCACAGTGGCTGTGGATAACTCCCTGCATGCTTATTCAGGTGCTTCTGCCGCCTGAAGGTAAACCTGATAGGTAAGCTCAGCGGTGGTTTGCCAGCTGAAGGTGCTGGCTTGCTGCAGGGCGCGCGCCTGCAGACCCCTGCGATACGATTCGTTTTGCAGAAGGGTCAGAATCGCGTGCGCCCACTGCGCAGGCTGGTCAGGGGGCAGCAGCAGCCCGCCAGAACCGACCACCTCTGGCAGTGCGCCGCCATTTGAGGCTATCACCGCTGTGCCACACGCCATCGCCTCCAGCGGAGGCAGCCCGAACCCCTCGTAGAACGAGGGATACAGAAATATCTCGGCGGCGTTGTAGAGCCACACCAGATGCTCGTCGGGCACATAGCCTGTTTCGATGAGCCAGTTGCCGTCCATCAGCGTGCGTCTGGCATGCTCCAGCTTGCGCTGTGCCCAGCCAGGCTTGCCTGTCAGCACCAGTTTCAACGGCAAGCCGGACCATTCGCGGGCGCGGGCGACCGCCTCTATGGTTAGCAGCCAGTTCTTTCGCGGCTGCAGCACGCCCACCGCGAGCAGAAAGGGCGGCTCAATCCCGTAATGCTGGCGCACCCATTCCTGCGCCTGCTCGCGCTCCATCGGATGGAAGCCCTCGGGCAAGCCGTTCGGCGTCGCCACCACCTTTTCCGGCGGCAGATTCAGCAGCCGAATCATGTCGCGGCGAGAGGTCTCCGAAACGGTCAGCACGCGCGCCGCCTTCCGACACGAATAGGGCACGCTCAACCGCAGCAGCAGCCAATCTTTGAGCGGGAACCAGCGCGGGTTAATCAGGAACGACACATCGTGAACGGTGGTGATGGCAGGGATGCGAAAAAAGGGTGAGAGGCTGTACTGGGTGTGGGCGACGGCACAGCCATATTGCCGGGCGGCGCGCGGAAAACGAATCAGGCTCCAGACGCGCTCGTTGCGGGCGGGCAGCACCACGAACTCATAAAGAGGCGATTCGGGCAGCAGATGGGCAGGCACAGGGCGCGTGCTGAACAGAATCAGCCGATGCTCGGCAGGGTCTATCAGCGTCGCGAACGCCTTGAGCAGCCCGCGCCAGTAGGTGCGATCGCCCGTGTAGGCGCCCGTCAGCAGGCGGGCATCGATGGCAATCTTCATCGCGCCACCCCCAGCGGCTGGCGGCTCATCTGGCTCCATCGGCGCGGGTAGCGCGAATCGGTCGGCACCCGCTTCGGCAGACGCGCAATCAGGCGAGAGACTGTGCCCCTCTCCAGCTCAAGCGTGCGCTCCACTATCTCCAGCTCGCCACCGAGCAGATGAACAGCGGGACGCGCCGATTCGATCTCGTCGCGTTCCGTTGCGCTTTTGATGGCGAGCGCGACGCCCCCAACGCGCACAAAGGGCAGCATCAGTTCCGCCAGAATGGGCATCTTCGCGACGGCGCGCGCCACCACCCTGTCGAACTGCTCGCGGGCTTGCGGCGTGTGCGCCCACTCCTCCGCGCGCGCCTGCACCACCGTCGTCCCGCTCAAGCCCAGCTGCTCGCATGCCTCCTTCAGAAAGGCAACCGTTTTGCCATGCGAATCGAGCAACACCAGATTCAGATCGGGGCGGGCAATTTTGAGCGGGATTCCAGGCAAGCCACCGCCCGTGCCGATGTCCAGCAAGCGTGCGCCTTCCGGCGGCATGTCGACCGAAAGCAGCACCAGCGAATCGACCAGATGGCGTCCGACGGCTTCGTCAGGGGGCACGCGCGTCAGGTTGAACCGCTGATTGGCTTCATACAGCAACTGCAGATAGCGTTCAAGGGCGGCACGCTGCCTCAGGCTCAGCGGGAACCAGCCCGCCACCTGCTCCAGCACCGCCCAATCGCCCAGCGCGTGCATCCCTGAGCCTATTATGACATGCGCCGCGAAACATCTCCCCTGCATCATCAGGTCACCCTGCCCAGCTACACTGTGAAACAAAAAAGCCCGAAAATCAAGGCTAATCCTGACTGACCCATCGTTCGACGACACTTCCACCACCATACCACCACCCGCTGTAGACCTCTCACCAA
>JBBIJY010000037.1:0-18265 GCA_037445735.1 Armatimonadota bacterium
ACCAACCCATCACGACCCCCCGTTATCAAACGCCGCGTCGCAGGGTCATACGCCAGCGCCGTCACCGCGCCCCCGTGCGCCCCCGACACCACCACAGGACTCAAACTCGTCGCATTATAGTCCAGCAACACGATCCGCAGGTTCCCCAAACCATCTCCCGACACCACCAAACGATTATAACGCCGATCCCCACGATCCCCACGCAACACCAATACCGTACTCAAAGAATATATATCGACAGAAAAAAGCGAATTCCATCCGCTTATCGCCCACTCCTTCGGCGCCTCCAGATAACCCCCCCGAAACGCCAGCGGATCCCGCACCCAGCGCCACATCCGGATGCTGTTCCCATACGACGCCACCACATACTCCTTGTTCGCCTCATCCCGATCCGTGAAAAACGACACCGCCTGCGGACAATAGTCATAACTCACCAGCGCGTGCCCCTTCGGCGTGGACGGATCCAGCAACTCCTGTGTCCGAAACACCATCGCCAGATACCCGTCCGCGCTCGCTGCCAGCAAATACGCCCCGTCCTCCGTGAACGCCACGGGCATCACATTAGTCGTCGCCGCCATATGCCACTGCAAGCTGGGACGATACGGCGGGTCTTGACCCCAAACCGCTCGCGGCGCTGTTCCCATGATCAACGCCGCAATCAAAGCCGCACCGACACCTACCTGATTCAACCGCTTGCTCATGCGCCTCATTGGTGACCTCCTTCCTGATTAGTATGTAAAATTTGGTACAGCTTGGGTACTGCGAAATTGGTGCTGCAGCAAGGTACATCGACTGCGTGGCTGAAGTTTATGCGGAAGAAAGAAGCCCAAAGTGTCCTCTTTCCCACAGCACAAGATCAGCCCTAAACTGCTCCCTATTATACCCCATTTCGGGGGCGTTTGTCAAGGGGTCAGGGCATTTTCCCCCTGATTTGCCCTCTATTATACCCCATTTCGGGGGCGTTTGTCAAGGGGTCAGGAGGCTGTTCGAAAAATCCAACCAGAGGAAAGGCTGCCCCTCACCCCGACCCTCTCCCCAGCGGGGAGAGGGAGTTTATCAGCCGCAGGCGGGGGAGAGGGTGCGGGTGAGGGGGCTTCACTCAGGTCGATATTATGCCCCGAATTTTCGAACACCCTCCAAAACAGGAAGTTTCTGCGGGAAGACGAATGTAGAGAGTGGGGAGACGCTGAATGGCAACCGTTTACACGGACGCGAATGCGCCGATGGAGATTCTGCAGGGTAAGACCATCGCGCTGATTGGCTACGGCTCGCAGGGTCATGCGCAGGCGCTGAACCTGCGCGATAGCGGGCTGAATGTGATTATCGGCGTGCGGCAGGGTGGCTCGTGGGAGCGCGCGCAAGCCGATGGCTTCCCTGTCATGAGTGTGCCTGAAGCCGTCGCTGAAGCCGATGTGATTATGATGCTGATTAATGATGAGCAGCAGCCGCGCGTCTATACCGAATCGATCGCGCCCGCTTTACGCTCTGGCGTTGCGCTCGGCTTCGCGCACGGGTTCAACATTCACTACGGTCAGATTGTGCCGCCGCCCGATATCGATGTGTTCATGGTCTCGCCGAAAGCGGTTGGTCCCCAGCTGCGGCGGCTGTTTGTGGCGGGGCACGGCGCACCCTGCCTGATTGCCATCCATCAGGACTACACGGGCAGCGCGAAGGCGATTGCGCTCGCTTACGCGCGGGCGCTGGGCGGCACGCGCGCGGGCGTCTACGAGACCACCTTCCGCGAGGAGTGCGAGAGCGACCTGTTCGGCGAGCAGGCGGTGCTGTGCGGCGGCGTGCCCGCGCTGATCAAAGCCGCCTTCGAAACGCTCGTTGAGGCGGGCTACCAGCCCGAAATCGCCTACTTCGAATGCCTGCACGAGCTGAAACTGATTGTCGATCTCATCTACGAGAGTGGCATCAGCGGCATGCAGTTCGCCATCTCCGACACGGCGCAGTACGGCGCGATGACGCGCGGTCCGCGCCTGATCAGCGACCCGGTGCGCGCCGAGCTGAGGCGGATTTTAGAGGAGATTCGCACGGGTCAGTTCGCGCGGGAGTGGCTGCTGGAGAATCAGGTTGGTCGCCCCGTGTTTAACGCGCTCGCCCGCGCCGAAGCGGAACATCCCATCGAACAGGTCGGGCGCGAGGTGCGCAACCGCATGAACGAGCTGAAACAGCAATGAGATACGCGCTTTGCCACGAGGTGCTGCGCCACCTGAGCTTCGAATCGGCGTGTCGGCTGATTGCTGAGTCGGGCTATGAGGGGATTGAGCTGGCGCCACTGGTGTTCGCGCCGTCGGTGGAGCAGATTGACGCCGATACCCGTGCGGCGATTCGGTGCACGGCACAGGCGTTCGGCTTGCAGATTGTGGGGCTGCATATGCTGTTGTGGGGTCGGGACGACCTGCATGTGGCGCATCCCGACCCAGAGGTTCGCCGTCGCACGGCGGACTATCTGGTGGAGCTGGTGCATTTTGCGGAGGCGGTTGGCGCGCCGCTGATGGTGTTCGGCTCGCCGAAACAGCGACGCACGCTCCCACCTCTCACGCCCACCGATGCGTTGCAACTCTGGCTCGATACACTCCAGCCTGCCCTGCGCGAGTGCGAGCGCGCCGGGATTATCATCCTGCTGGAGCCGTTGCCGCCGTCCGAGACCGATGTGCTGAACACGCTGGGCGAGGCGGTCGCCCTGCTGGAGCAGGTGCAGCACCCCGCGCTGGGCACAATGCTCGATGTCAAAAGCGCGCTCGCGGAGACCGACGATGTGCCCGCGCTCATCCGCCGCTACGCGCCCTACCTGCACCATGTGCATCTGAACGACAGGGATATGCGCGCGCCGGGCTTCGGACCGACCGACTTCGCGCCGATCCTGCAGGCGTTGCGCGAGGTGAACTACGCCGGCTGGTGTTCGCTGGAGCCGCTCGATTACACGCCCGATCCCGAACGGATTACCCGCGAGTCGATTCGATATCTGCGGAGCGGGTATGATTAACCCATCTATCGTGGGCTGTGAGAGGGGCGAGGGCGCCTCGCCCCGGCGCATCTAAAGACCGTGTGCGCCCCAGGTCGTGCTGGGGCTATGTCTCAAAAGCGGCTTTTGAGACGAGTTGGGGGAAGTCCGGTGAGAGTCCGGCGCTGTGCCGCAACGGTAAGCCTCCTGCCGCCCTGAGGGCGCAGAGGGGACAAGCCCGAATGCCCAGCCACGGTCGACCGCGCTCCCTATCGGGAGCAGCCCTGCGAAGCACAGGGTGCGGTCAGGGAAATAGCGCAAATCCGCTTTTTGCCCTGAACGCGCCTGACCGGGTGTCGGGCGCGTGTTGCTTTTAAACCCGCACCCACAGAAAGGAGGTCATGTGATGAACGGACGAAGCATCCTGATCGGGCTAACGCTGCTGTGGGTGCAGCATGCAGGTTCGCAGGTGGCGGGTTATAGCCCGCCGACAGGCTATCGCGCCTTCTCGCTGGAGCTGAGCGGTGGCGTCGTTGCTGTCAGCCCCTCCGGGCAGCTGGCGGTCGCACGCGGTCGGTTCGGCGGAGGCGCGACAATCACCGTGTATGACCGCATTCGCCCCGATGGGCGCCAGGTGGTCGCCACCATCAGCGACAGTCGCTGGCAATTTTTCGGTGGGCTTGTCTGGCGCGACGCGAACACGCTGGTCTTCTCCGAGAACGGCGATCTGGACACCGTGCTGGAGTGGCGCATCGGCACGGGCGTCGCCCCGCTCGCGCCCGAAGGCTCTATCCCAAACGCGGCGGATGTGTTCATCCTGGGCAATCAGGTGCTGGCGCTCGGTGCGGATGGACCCGGCGCGAATCGGCTCTATCGTGTGGCGAACGGCGCCGCCAGCGTGATTATCCACGGCTACGGCAACGGCTACGCAAGCGGCGTGAGCCTGCGCGGCGGCTGGCTCTATCTGGGCGATACGAACGACCCGCTCTTCGCGGGCAATCCGGGTCAGGTGCTGCGCTACGAGCCGCACTTCGACAGCAACGGCTTGCTGATTGGCGCCACGCTCGTCGCGACGCTCTCCCTCGCAGGCGGAGGCGGCTCCGGACTGGCGGGATTCGCCTTCGATTCGGAGGGCGATTTAATCGCCAGCACGGGTCGCACGCTCACGCAGCTGCGCGGGTCGACGGCGACGCCGTTTGGCATCTTCAGCGGCGCGTATCCGTTTCCAGCGAGCCTTGCTTACTTCGGCGTGCGCTTCGAGCCGTTCAGCGGCGACGGGCTGTTAATCGTGGACGGCAGCTTCACGGAGGTGGGCGGGCTGTTCGCCATCACGCCCGTGCCGGAGCCGGGCACGCTCGGCATGCTGATGGCGGGGCTGATGGCGCTCGGCTGGCGTCGCCGCAGGGCACACCGCGCCTGACGGGGTGAACCATGCTCGCACGCGGGCTGATTGCTATCGGGCTGGCGATCGCTGTCGCGTCGGCGAGCGCCCAGTATCGGGGCAGTTTCACCGAGCGCGATTTCGCCACGCGCGTGTTCGGCTGGAGCGGTGTCAACGGCGTGCCGGGCTTCAACACCGACCCGACACAGGTGCTGGGCTATCCGCCGCCGAACGCGACGCCAGGCGTGCCCGATAACACTAAGCTCTTCTCCTTCGGATGGGGCGGTTTCGTCGAGGTGGGCTTCGACCGCCCCATCCAGAACCTGCCCGCAGGGCTTGACCCGCACAATCCCGACGGCTACGACCTGATTGTGTTTGGCAACGCCTTCTCTGTGGGCGGCAACCCCTGTCAGGTGTGGGGCGAGCCAGGCTATGTGGAGGTCGGTATCGACCGAAACGGCAACGGCGTCCCCGATGGTGGCGACGACTGGTACCTGCTGCTGCCGCGCCATCCCGACCCGCGCGATGCAACGGGCGTCCCGCGCTTCCCGCTGCCCGACCAGTGGTTCGGCTCGCTCAGCGTATGCCCGACGCCAATCGTGGGCTACGCCGACATCACGCCCATTACCAATCAGGGGCATCCGCTCGTGCCCGATGACCCGTTCACGCCAGGTATTCAGGGTCTCTCGGCGGGCGGGGACGCCTTCCAGCTGGAATGGGCGGTGGACTGGCAGACGGGTCAGCCCGTCGAGATCGATCAGGCGCAGTTCGTGCGTATCGTGCATGCAGGCAACGCCCCTCTGGGCGCGTTCGGGCGGTCTTCAACGGAGGTCAGCGCGATTGCGCTCGTGCGTCGCTATGGCGATACCAGCGCCGACGGCTGTGTGGACGACGCCGACCTGCTGACCGTGCTGTTCGAGTTCGGGCAGCACGGCGCCGCGCTCGCAGCCGATGTCAATCGCGACGGCATCGTGGACGACGCCGACCTGCTGATTGTGCTGTTCAACTTCGGCAGCGGGTGTTAGTTTGCCAACACCGCGAGGCTGTGAACCGCGACAGCATCGTGGACAGCCGAGCAGGAAACCCCTCACCCCGACCCTCTCCCCAGCGGGAAGAGGGAGTCGTTCGCCCCTCTCCCCCGCGTGCGGGGGAGAGGGTACGGGTGAGGGGGCTATATACCGCACGCCTGCAGGAAACCCCTCACCCCAACCCTCTCCCCAGAGGGGAGAGGGAGCCCGGCTCACAGAGCGCCCACACCCCTTTTTTACCACCCATAGCGTTCGGGACCCCAGTCGCGATAGATGAGTTCCTGTTTGAGCAGCACCAGTTTGCGGCTGGGGATGTCTTCATAGACCACAATGCCTGCGCCGACGCAGCTGTACGCGCCAATCTTGACGCCGGGCATGGTGATGACATTCACGCCTGTGCGGGAGAAGTCGCCGAAGTAGGTGCCGTTCGCGCCGAACTCCGGGCGTTCGCGTCGCCCGCGCACCAGATGGATGGTGTCGCCATCGTCGAACCGCAGGGTGCCGCACACGGTCGCCGCGCCGATGTCCACCCGCTGACCCACCACGCCCATAATCTCGCAATAGTGGAACAGGAAGGCGCCGTCGAGCATCACGCCGTCCATTTCGGCGTCGTGCCCCACGATGCAGCCGTTGCCGATGACGGTCGTGCCGCTGATGAGGCAGTAGTCGCTGATGCGGCTGCGAGCGCCAATCGCGAGGTTGCCCCTGAGAATCGCGCCGTTGGTGATGCGCGTCTGGCGTCCGATGAAGGCGTTGCCCGCAATCACCACGCGCCTGCCAATCGATGCGCCCTCCTCCACCACGATGCGCCCCTCAATCTCGGCGGAGTCGTCGATCTGCACATCCTTGCCGATGCGGTCGGCGTCAAGCTGCTGGGCTTCCCAGTCGAGCCAGCGGGCGTTCGCCTCCCAGATGTGCCACGGCTTGTCGATGTCCACCAGGAATCCGTCGGGTTCGACGCAGGGGATGTCGTGCCCCTGGCGGAGCAGCATCGGCAGGCACTCGGCGAGTTCGGCTTCGACGGGCGGCATGCCGCCGACGGGCACGCTGGTCATCAGTCCCGGATGGGCGTTCAGCACGGGCGCGATATGCGGGCTGAAGGCGAACAGTCCGCCCAGCCGATGGGTGGTGTCCGCGCTGTGCCCCTCTATGCTCATCAGGCGACCCTCACGCACATAGGCGCCAATCCAGTCGCGCGGGTCATGCTCTGGCAGGTAGGGCTGGGCGACGACCGCCGCGATTGCCCCTGTGCGCTGGAAGGTCTCCATCAGGCGGCGAACGGTGCCCGGCGGCGTCGCGATATCGCCATACGCCACGAGGAACGGCTCCTCACCGATCAGGGGCAGCGCGCTCTGTAAGGCGTATGCTGTGCCTGCGGGCGGGTTCTGACGGATGAAGGCGACGGGGCAGGTCAGATCGTGCAGCGACGCCCGCACAGACGCCTCGAACGCGCCCACCACCACAATCAGCCGCTCGATGCCACCGGCTATCAGGCTCTCGGCGAGTCGGCGCACATTCGGGCGGTTCATCACGGGGATGGCAACCTTGTTGCGCACCTCGTTGTAGGGCCAGAATCGCCTGCCCTCGCCTGCAGCCATAATCACCGCCGTCTTCATAGGGCGACCCCTTTACGGCAAGCGGATTGCGGACTGGTTCTCGCGTGTGGTCTCCAGTGCGCGCACGCGCTCCTGCAGGTTCTCCAGATTTTCCTGCAGGCTCATGTCGTACTCGGTGGAGGTACGGCGCAGTTCGGCAAGCTCGCGGCGCAGCGCTTCGATCTGCGCGATCAGCTCCTGGTTTGCCACCGCGCGCCGCTCCAGCTCCATCCGCGCCATGTCCTTGCGATGCTTCAGCACCATCGCTGTCACCGGGATAATGACAGCAGGTCCGAAGATAAACAGCACAGCGACCAGTCCTGTCAGTTCGCCAATCATTCTTCGTCCCCCATATAGTATACCTCGCTTTTGTGTGCGCGAGGGTTCACGATTTCGCCGTTGAGTTCCCAGTCGGTTTCACAGCGGGACAGGCGCAGGATGCCCACGCCGCGCGCGAAGGGTCTCGCCTGCGCAATCCACACGCGCCCGACGCGCTCTGGCGTCTTCAGCGGCGTGTGTGAGTGCCCACCGATGATCAGATCCAGCAGTGGGCACGCCTCCGCCAGTTTGCGGTCCTGCTCAACGCCGATGTGGGTGAGCGCAACGAGCAGGTCGACATCGGGGCGCAGGCGGCTCGCCCACTCCTGCGCGACGCTCAGTGGCGGGTCGAACAGGTACGCGCTGACGGACGCACTGCGCATGTGGGGCGTAATCATCGGCACGGTCAAGCCGATGATGCCGATGCGCACGCCTGCATGCTCGCCCTGCCAGATGGGTTGCACGGGTAGCGGCGTGTCGGGCTGTTTCGAGCGCAGATTGGCGCACAGCAGCGGGCAGGGCGCGCCCCGCACCTTCGCCAGAAAGCCTGAGGGCAAAAAGTGAAACTCACGGTTGCCGATCGTCGCGGCGTGATAGCCCGCCTGACGCATAAACTCCCACGCCGATTCGGGCTTGAGCGGGATGGCGAGGTTGCCCGCGCGGATGCAGTCGCCCGCGTCGAGCAGCAGCGCGTTCAGTTGCTCGCGCAGCTGGCGCAGCGCGTCGGCGAACGGCTGGCTCCAGCGACCATGCACATCGTTGGTGTGCAGGATGGTGAGCGTCATCGGCAGGCTCGCATCCATTCGGCAATCAGCGGGCGCGGGTCATCCGCGCGCATCAGCGTCTCACCGACCAGAATCGCCTTCACGCCTGCCTGCTGGAGCGCACGCACCTGTTCAGTGGTCTCGATGCCGCTCTCGCTCACCAGCAGGCAATCGGCGGGCACGCGCGGCAGCAGGTCGAAGGTGGTCTGCAGGCTGGTCTCGAAGGTGTGCAGGTTGCGGTTGTTGACGCCGATGAGCGTGGCGCCGCTTGCGAGGGCGCGCTCCAGCTCGCTGGCGGTATGCACCTCCACAAGCGCGTCCAGCCCCAGCGATTCGGCAAGCTCACGCCACTCGCGCAGGGCGGAATCGCTCTCGATGGCAGCCACAATCAGCAGGATGGCGTCGGCGCCCATCACACGGCTCTCATAAATCTGGTAGGGGTCAACGATGAAGTCCTTGCGCAACAGGGGCAGCGGCACCTGCGGGCGGATAAGGTTCAGGAACTCCAGTCGCCCGCCGAAGAACGGCTCGTCGGTCAGCACACTGAGCGCGTCCGCGCCCGCCTCGTGATAGCGGCGGGCAATCGCGAGCGGGTCGAACTGCGAGCGAATGACGCCTTTGCTGGGCGAAGCGCGTTTCAGTTCAGCAATCAGCGCGATGGGGTTCGGCGTACGGCGCAGCGCGTTCAGGAACCCGCGCGTGGGCGGCAGGTCGCGCAGCCGCGCCCGCAGCTCCCGCTCGGGCAGCTGCGCCTGGCAAGCCGCCACCTCCGCCCGCTTCGATTCCAGAATGCGCGCCAGTACCGTCATCGACTGGCGAAAGCATACCCGAATCGCAGGCGAAATAAAGCTGTGAGACGCGCTACCCGTGAAATTAACGACCGAATCGGCGCAAAAACCCCAAAAAGTGGTCAGGTAGACAAATGTACCACTTGACAAACGGCTTCATGCGTAGTATATTTAATTCCCAGTAGCCTGAACAGCCGCATGAGGCTTGGTTTGCAGGCTGCTGATCGAAATTCTGTCAAACGGAGGGTCAGTGATGAATCAACGCAATCGCTGGATTGCTGGAGCGAGCGCCTTTACAGTGGTGGCGCTGATAAGCATGTCGTTTGCGCAGTCTGTCAAGGCTCAACCATCCGAGCCTTACGCCCCGTCGATTGTCGTTCAGGAGCAAGGCCCCGTTGATCTCAATCTGAGCTGGGAGCTGGTTCCACGCGCCCCCATCAAGTTCACCCCGTTTGACATGGTGGACCCGAATACGGGGAAACCTGTTCGCCCCGATGATTGGATCGAAGTGAACGGTGTCAGAGTAAAGGCGGGCGAGTTTTATCGCCGTTTGAACGAGATGGAGCGCTGGCTTAACGAGCGCGGCTACTCTCTCCGCACGGATACCCATTTTGAATACTACTCTCCGGAACTGGAAGCCCAGATCGCCGATTCAGAGCGTCGCCTGCGCGAGTTTGAGGCGCGGATACCGATAGAGGGCGAACCTGGGGAAGATCAGTTCTATCCCGCCGCCTGTACAGGCGATAGCCGAAGTTTCGACACGAACTGGTATGGAAACAGCCTGTGGGGTCTTCGCCTGTATGGTTCTGGAAGTTTTCAAGCTTGCTTCCCAGGCAACAACGGGAGCATCGCCTCTGGCACGGTCAATGGGCAAGCACAACTGGACGGGCGATTAGCCAATTTTACCCGAACCATTGCTCAAGCGAATGGTGCTGCCAGCGGCAACCTGCGGATGCAATATGTTGGTGGCAGTCTGTCAACATACTTAGAGTATAGCTACAACATCAGCGTCAGCGTTTTTGGGAATCAGGTCTGGGGTCCCAGTGGTTCCGGGCAGGTTCCCCTCTCCTATACGCGCAGCTGGAACTGGCAGATTGCCAGCTTTAACTGGTCTAGTCCAACCATCAAGTTGGGATGCATCTCTATATTGGGCATTCCCATTTGCTTGAATGGGCAAGTAGGTGTTAGCGGATCTGCATATCTCACAGCATCCGTCGATATTAATCTATTTGCCCAAACTGCTTCTGTGCGCCCCTATGGCTCCGCCAGTGGTTGGGCGGCTGCTTGGATTGGTGCGAACGCTGGCTTAGCGCGTGTAGAGGCGGGTGTGCGCGGCACACTCAACTTCTTCAACGGCGGCATTGAAGGGCGTGCTACTGGCAACCTGAGCATCGCATCTAATTGCGCCCTCTATAACTTTAATGCTCAGCTGAATGCCTCTATTTCCGCTCTAAGTGGTCAAGTGGAAGCCTTCGCACGCGGCTGCATCTGGTTCTTCGGCTGGCGATGCGCAGAAGGCTCCATTCGCCTTTTCTCCTGGGACGGTCTGAACTGGAATCAGACAATAGGTCAGTTCTCCCGAACTTACCCGATCTACTGCTGGTAAACCTGGTTATATCCCTCCCACGGGGTTCCCCGTGGGAGGGTCTAAGGAGGTTTCCATGATTCGTCTGATAGCAATTGCCATCATAGCTATTCTTTCTTCTTATAGTTCCTTCTCGCAGGTAAGAAATCTCGAACTTCACTACAAAGTTGACGGAGAGAGCCGCTCCCACTTCTGGATGCAAGGGCTTCAGAATCAACCACCCACCCAACAGCCTGAGTGGAGCGCTATTAATCATTTTTCTTATGATATTATCTTGACCTTGCTAAGGGAGAATCTGTGGCGAATAGATTGGAAAAACTGGCAGATTAATGGCTTCATTCCCGAATCGTTCAAGCCGCTACTGGATTATGTTCAAAAAATCACTCCTATATATGTGCATCGCTATTCTGGCGGGCACCTGCAATTTGCATGCCCGCGCATTAAGGAGGTGTGGCAGCGCCAAGCCGTTGGTGGTATACTCTGGTACTTTCAATTTGTACGCCCATCTCGCAATGCCTCAGAATGGCGCGTGAAGGAGGCACATCCAAGCGGAATGATTATTTGCCGATATCGACTGGTACGCCAGACCAAAACAGTGCGCATCTACCGCAAAAGTGTTGAGGAGGTTCTGATTCCTGCTACCGAAAAGCAAATGGGTAAACAGCACCGAATAGAGGGGTACTTAACTTATGAAATCGACCGCAAAGGTGTCATTATGCGAGTTAGTGGAACCCTCCAGGAGCGTGTGAATCTGTATGGTATTTCAACAACAAATACAAAACAGGCGATTCGAATCACCCTTCAGAAGCGCCAGCAGCTTGCTTCTTCGCGTTTATTAGTTTTGCGAAGTCAGGTGGAACAGGTTTTTCAGTCTCATCCCCGTTACTCGCTGTATGCCCCGCCGACCGAAGAGGAGCAAAGCCTTCTTCGAGCACAAAGTATTCTACAAGGCACTCAACCGGAGCAGCTTTTGAAAGAGGTGGTAACACTGCGCCGAAACCTACCCAGCGATCCTCAGAGGCGTCAGGATTTACTAACGAAACTGGCGCTGCGGCTGGAATCGGCTCTTACCTTGCATCCTGATAAAATGTTCCCAGCTATTAAAAAAATGCTGGAACAATCTGAAGCGGCTGATGAGTTTTACTGGACTCTTCTGCGGCTTCTGACCGATTCATCCTCAGCGGAAGCGCAAGCTATTCTGTTGGAACAATTAGGTTCTTCTTCGGAAGAGAAGCGCTTAGCCGCAGCGCGTCAAATCGCTTGGTTGCGCCGACCGTCGCCTGACACCTTCCAAAAACTCTGGCAGCAAGCGCAAAGTGCCGATGCTGAGATCCGCTCAACACTGGAAATCAGTCTCAGTATCCTTGCTAAATCCCTTCCTGACAGCGCGAAGAACTTGATCGACCAGTTTGCTACCTGGGCGATGAACAATCTGCAAAGCGCGATCGATGAAAACAACGAGCCGAACCAGATTCACTGGCTGCGCGTGGCGATTAACCTGGCACATCCTATCTTCTGGGATACTGTAGCGAAGCTGGTGAAAAGTGGTTCGGAACAAGTGCGCTTGCTGGCTGTGGAAGCGCTAAGCAAGCAAGATATCAAGCGTGCGTTTCCTGTTCTGCGATCGAGTTTCGAAATGGAGCCGTCTCTATCGGTACGCGAGGCAGTTGTGTTCCATGCTGTGCGGCAAGGCTGGGAACTCTCCGAGGTGCGCGTTTTCATAGAGTGGGCTGCATTTAATGATCCCGAATTGCGTATACGCAAGGCATGCGTACAGGTTCTGCTGGAGCTGGCGCCGAAAAGTCAGCAGGCTATCAATCTGCTGGCTCAGATTGCGGAGCGGAATTCGATGCCGGCTATTCGGCGCGAAGCGATGATCGCGCTGGCGGCCCTACATGCCAGCGGTATCAAGGTGCCCGATTTAAAGGGACGCTAAGGCGCACCATTAGAACAGGATTGCCTTCGCTACCAGAAAATAGATGAGCAGCCCTGCAGCGTCTATTAAGGTGGTGATGGCGGGCGCGGACATCACCGCCGGGTCGATATTGAGCCGTTTGGCGAGCAGGGGCAGCATCGCGCCCACCAGCGTCGCCAGCAGAATAATCAGCATCTGCGCAATGCCAACGGTGAGCGCCAGCCCAAACGCGATAGCGCGATGGCGGGGGTCGATCCATGTCCAGAAGAAGGCGTTGGCGATGCCGATTAGACCGATAATGGCTCCAAGCAGCAGCCCTGTCAGCGCCTCACGCCCCATCACGCGCAGAATCTGTCCCCAGCGCACCTCACCCAAGGCGATCGCGCGGGTGACGGTGGTGGTGGTCTGGGCGCCCGCGTTGCCGCCCGTACCAATCAGCAGCGGCACAAACCACGCCAGTGCCGTCACCGCGCTCAACTCCTCATCATAGTGGCGCAATACCGTGCCCGTGAGCCGCTCGGCAATAAACAGCAGAATGAGCCAGCGCACCCGCTTGCGCACCAGATCCCACGGCGACTGGCTCAGATACGGCTCTTCGGTCGCCTCCACCGCGCCCAGCTTCAGCACATCCTCCGTGCTTTCACTCACCAGAATATCGACCACATCGTCGATGGTTACAATCCCCAGCATGCGCCCCAGCTCGTCCACCACTGGCACGGCTAACAGGTCATACTTGGAGAGCAGGTTCGCGACCTCTTCCTGGTCGGTGGCGGGCTGAACCACCACCAGGTCGGTCTCCATAATCTGCTCGATGCGCTTGCTGGGGTCTGCCAGCACCAGCTCGCGCAGGGAACAGACGCCCACCAGCCGCTGGCGCGTGTCCACCGCATAAAGATAGTAGATGGTCTCGATGTCGGGTCCGATCTGGCGCAGGTGGTCGAGGGCTTGTTCGACCGTCCATTCGGGTCGCACGCGCACATACTGGCGCACCATCAGGCGTCCAGCGGTGTTGGGAGGATATTCGAGCAGCTCGCGCACATCGCGCGCTTCGGGTGGCGCCATCTGCTGGAGCAGGGCTTCGGCTTTTGGCTCCTCCAGCTCTTCAAGAATCTGGGCGGCGTCGTCGGCGGGCAGAGCCTGCAGCAGGCGGGCGGCTTTGTCCAGCGGGATATGTTCGAAAATCTCTTCCACCAGCACGGGTTCGAGGTAGTCCAGCACTTCGGCTGCCTGTTCTTCGGGCATCTGGACAAGCACCAGCGCCTGCTGGGCGGGGTCATCCAGCAGGGTGAGCGCTTCGGCGATATCCTGTGGCGGGATGTCCTGCACAATCGCAGGGATCAGCCCGTCGGTCGCCTGAAGTTCCTCGCGCAATCGCTCCGCCAGTGCCTCCACACGCTCCGGCATCCTCTCACCTCCACGCGGGGGAAGATAAACCCATAGAGTATACCCCTCTGGAGGTATCCTGATTCGGGATGCAATCGAGTCTGTTTGGGGAGAATCGGGCGGCGGCGCGGTTGCCGCTGGCGACCCGCATGCGCCCACGCACCTTCGACGAGTTCGTGGGTCAGCAGCACCTGCTCGCGCCCGGCATGCCTATCCGTCAAGCAATCGAGCAGGGCACGCTGGGGTCGGTGATTCTGTGGGCGCCGCCAGGATGTGGTAAGACCAGCCTCGCCTACCTGATCGCGCACTATTCGGGCGCGTTTGTGGAAGCGCACAGCGCTGTCAGCGTCGGCATCGCCGAGATTCGTAAGCTGGCAGAACGCGCCCGCCACCGCCAGCGCACCAGCGGTCAGCCCACCCTGCTGGTGCTGGACGAAATCCACCACTTCAACCGCACCCAGCAGGACGCCCTGCTGGGCTATCTGGAGGACGGGACCTTCACGCTGGTGGGCGCAACGACCGAGAACCCATTTTTTATCCTCTCTAACGCCCTGCTCTCGCGGGCGCGGGTGCTGACCCTCCAGCCGCTCAGCGACGAGGAGGTGCGCCTGCTGATCGAACGCGCGCTCCGCGATACCGAGCGCGGGCTGGGCGAGCTGAACCTGCAGATGGAACCCGACGCGCTGAGCCACCTGATACGGAGCGCGAACGGCGACGCCCGCCTCGCGCTCAATATCCTGGAGACCGCCGCCATGCAAACGCCGCCCGGCGGCACCATCCCGCTCGCGCTGATCGAACAGCTCCTGCAGAAACCGATGGTGCGCTACGACCAGCAGGGCGACTATCACTACGACACCATCTCGGCGTTCATCAAGTCGGTTCGGGGCAGCGACCCCGACGCCGCCCTGCACTATCTGGCGCGGATGCTGATAGCAGGCGAGGACCCACGCTTCATCATGCGACGGCTGCTGATTCTGGCGAGCGAGGATGTGGGCAACGCGAACCCGCTGGGGCTGGTGGTGGCATCGGCAGGCGCGCAGGCGGTCGAGCGCGTCGGCATGCCCGAAGCCCAGCTCATTCTGGCGCATGTGACGGTCTATCTGGCGACCTCGCCCAAGAGCAACGCCTGCTATCTCGCCCTGCAGCGGGCGCTGCGCGATGTCCAGCAAAAACCTCTGCCGCCCATCCCGTTGCACCTGCGGAACGCGCCCCATCCCGCGCTCAGAGCGATGGGACATGCGGAAGGCTATCTCTACCCGCACGACTTCCCGCAAGGCTGGGCGCCCCAAACTTATCTGCCCGAAGGCGACTGGCAACTGCCCTACTATGAACCCACCGCGCGCGGCGACGAAGCCCGTATCCAGGAATTTCTCAACTATTTACGCCATTTAAAGAATATTCAGAAAAGCGAATAAGGCATAACTCCCACTGCGAACCCGCGGCAACCCTGTAGCCTGTGATGATGGCTGGCATGGGTATACTGTTTCCCATGCAGACGCGCGTCCTGATTGTGGCGATTGCAGCGGGTCTCTTCGCGCTGGCAGCCGATAACAAGCCGAAAACTTTCACGGAACGCCTGCTCGGCACCACCGTGCAGTTCGAGATGGTGGAAATCCCGGCGGGCACGATTGAAATGCCCGATCCCGGCGACCCGAACAGAACCCTCACCGTCTCCATCAAACGCTTCTGGATTGGCAGGACGGAGGTCACCTGGGACGAGTACGGCACCTACGCTTTCAATCAGGAGATTGCGTCGGTGGAAAAGGAGCGCGGCGCCGACGCGATTGCCAAGCCGAGCAAGCCGTACGGCGCCATCGATCGCGGCTACGGCTATGAGGGCTATCCCGCAATCGGTATGACCTATGTGGCTGCCCAGCGCTACTGTGAATGGCTCAGCCGCATAACGGGCAAAAAGTATCGCCTGCCAACCGAAGCTGAGTGGGAGTACGCCTGTCGCGCAGGCATGCTGAAACGCGAACCCCTGCCCGCTGAACAACTGCAAAAGATGGCGTGGTACAGAGAGAACTCTAACAACAAGCCCCAGCCGGTGGGCAAAAAGACGCCGAATGCGTGGGGCTTGTATGACATGCTGGGCAATGTGATGGAGTGGTGTCAGGGTCTGGATGGCAAGCCCATCGCCTGCGGCGGCTCCTTCAAAGACCCCGCCGAGAAAGTGCATCCGGGCGCCCGCGAACGCCAGACACCCCAGTGGAACATGACCGACCCCCAGTACCCTAAAAGCCGCTGGTGGCTCTCCGATGCGCCCTTCGTGGGTTTCAGGGTTATCTGTGAGGAGTAGCTTCGCTGGCACTTTTTCAGCCAGCATGCGGTATAATCCTCATGGCACTCTGCCATCATGGAGCGTATGGCTAAATCGGTTTCTACAGGAGGCGTATGTTGAGCAAGAACGCACGGTCTGTTGTGACCCTGGTGGTGCTGGTGGTGATTGTGCTGCTGGTGATGCAGTACCTGACCCATCTGCAGCCTCACGGTGCACGCGAGTTGAGCTATACCGAGCTGGTGCGCGAGGTGAGCAGCCGCACCGTGGCGGAGGTGACCGTTCAGGGCACGCGGCTCAACGGCACTTTCAAAGATGGCTCCCGCTTCTATGCCACCCTGCCCTCCGAAGGCGAAGCCCGCAACCAGCTCTACAAGCTGATGACCGACGCCAGCGTGCGGCTGAAGTTCTCGGAAGATAGCCGCATGCCCGATTTTGTGGGGCAGGTGCTGGTGATGTTCTTCGTGCTGGTGCTGGCGGGGCTGCTGTTCTATTTGCTGCTGGTGCGCCCCGCGCAGGCAGGCAATAATCAGGCATTTTCGTTCGGCAAAGCGCGCGCCCGCCGCTACAACGAGAGCATCCCGCGCGTGACCTTCGACGATGTGGCGGGCGTCGACGAAGCAAAACAGGAGCTGGCTGAGATTGTGGACTACCTGAAAAACACGCGCAAGTATCAGGCGCTGGGCGCCAAAATCCCCAAAGGCGTGCTGCTGCTGGGACCGCCCGGCTGCGGCAAGACGCTGCTGGCGCGGGCAGTGGCAGGCGAGGCGGGTGTGCCCTTCTTCCATATCAGCGGCTCCGACTTCGTGGAGATGTTCGTCGGCGTGGGCGCTGCCCGTGTGCGCGACCTGTTCGAAAACGCCAAAGCGAACCGACCCGCGCTCATCTTCATCGATGAGATCGACGCCGTCGGACGCCTGCGCGGTGCAGGGCTGGGCGGCGGACACGACGAACGCGAGCAAACGCTCAATCAGCTGCTCGTGGAGATGGACGGCTTCGACCCGAACCTCGGCATCATTGTGATTGCCGCGACGAACCGCCCCGACATCCTGGACCCCGCCCTGCTGCGACCAGGGCGGTTCGACCGCCATGTGGTCGTGGATCCGCCCGATGTGGAGGGACGCCGCAAGATTCTGGAGGTTCACACGCGCGGCAAGCCGCTCGGACCCGATGTCGACCTCGACCTGCTGGCGAAGCGCACACCGGGCTTCACAGGCGCCGACTTAGCCAATCTGGTGAACGAAGCCGCGCTGATCGCCGCCCGACGCAACAAGACCCGCATCACGATGGAAGATTTCGAGGAGGCGACCGACCGTGTTATCGCCGGTCCCCAGCGGCGCAACCGTGTGATTGACCAGCAGGAGCGCACAATGATCGCCTACCATGAGGTCGGACACGCGATTGTGGGTGAGATGCTGCCGAACGCCGACCCCGTGCACAAGATTTCGATCCTGCCGCGGGGCATGGCGCTTGGCTACACGGTACAGATGCCCGAGCGCGACCGCTATCTCTACACCAGGGCTGCCCTGCTGGATCGAATCACGGCGCTGCTGGGCGGGCGTGTGGCGGAAGAGATTGTGTTCGGCGAGGTGGGCACAGGCGCCCAGGACGACCTGCGCCGTGCCACCGAAATCGCCCGCGCGATGGTCACCGAGTACGGCATGAGTGAACGGCTCGGACCGCTCACCTTCGGGCGACGGCACGGCAGCCCCTTCCTGGGACGCGACCTGATGGAAGACCGCAACTACAGCGAGCAAATCGCCTACGAGATCGATCAGGAAGTGCGCCAGATTATTGAGAGCTGCTACGAGCGGGCGCGGCAAATCCTGCTGGAGAACCGCGAGAAGATGGATCGGATTGCGCAGGCGCTGCTGGAGCAGGAGAGCCTCACGCGCGAAGAGTTCCTCGCGCTGCTTCAGGGCGAGACGGCGCCCGCTGCGTCGCCAGCGCCCGCTGCGACCGCGCCTGCCGAAACCAGCCCCACTGAACCCGCCGAGAAGGGCGAATCGGCAGAGGCGTCCCCCACCACCAAGCGCCTCAAGCCACGCACCGCACCCAGCTAACCGCACGGTTCGCAGCACAAAAGCGACATCTAACCCCTCTCCCCCAACAGGGGAGAGGGGTTTCGTTTCTCCCGCTCCCCTCTGGGGAGCGGGTTGGGGTGAGGGGTTTTCACAGGTAAGAGCCGCTTTGCCCCCTCACCCGTACCCTCTCCCCCGCTGGGGGAGAGGGGCTTCAGAAACCCCTCACCCGTACCCTCTCCCCCGCTGGGGGAGAGGG
>JBBIJY010000038.1:0-18099 GCA_037445735.1 Armatimonadota bacterium
GCCTATTCAGGCGGGCGATGTGCTGATTGTGCATTCGGTGTCGGGTCGCAACGCCGCGCCTGTCGAGGTCGCGCTTTATGGCAGGGAGCGCGGCGCAAAGGTGATTGCGCTCACCTCGCTCGACTACTCGCAAGCGGTCAGCCCGCGCTCGCAAACGGGCAAACGGCTGTTTGAGATCGCCGATCTGGTGATTGACAACGGTGCGCCGCGCGGTGATGCAGTGGTGCAGCTGCCTGGCTTTCCCCAGCCCGTGTCGCCTGTGTCCACCGTGCTGGGCGCAGCGATTCTGAACGCGATTGTGGCGGAGGCGTGCGCCATCCTGCTGGAGCGTGGCATCCAGCCACCCGTGTTCATGTCAGCGAATCTGGAGGGCGGCGACGCGCATAACGCCCGCCTGATGAGCCGCTACCGCGGGCGCGTGCTATACCTGTAAGGGGGTCAAAACACGATGCGCATCCGTCCACCCCGCCATATCGTCTGGAGTACCGACACCATCGATCTGGACAGCCCGTTCCAGCGACGCTGGTACATTCGTCAGGTGCTGCTGTACGGGCGCGAAGAGGATATTCGTCAGCTCGACCTGAAAGAGGTTGCCGCCCTGCTGGACGAACTGAACCTGCCCGAACACCTCTATCGCCTCTGGAAACGCTATCTGACGGAGATCGGCTATGTTGAAGGGTAACGGGTTATTATCCGAAGGGCAAAAAGCGTTCCTGCGCTTCTTTGCGGAGCTGCCCGACCAGGAACAGTTCTATCTGACAGGCGGCACTGCACTGGCAGAGTTCTACCTTGCCCACCGCTACTCCTATGATCTTGACCTGTTCACCACTGAAGAGGGGCTGCTAACTCCCTTTTGCCAGCTGCTGGAGCGTCGCGCCCGCCGCAAGCGGCTCGACCTGAGAGTGGTCCGACGCTTTACAACCTTCACCGAGTACACCATGCAGGTGGGTGAGGAGAGTGTGCGTATCCAGATGGCTATCGACAGCCCTTTCCGCTTCAACAGCCCTGTTCCCACCGAGTACGGGGTACAGGTGAACGACTGGGACGACCTCAAGGTCGATAAACTGCTCGCCTTTTATGGGCGCGCAGAGCCGCGCGATGCAGTCGACCTGTATTTTATCCTGGAGCGAGAGCCGCTGGAGCCGCTGATGGCGCTGGCATCCCGGAAAGACCCGGGCTTCGATCGCTACTGGTTCGCCGCCGCCTGCCAGCGGGTGCAGACCTTTTCGGATGACCTGAGCGACTGGCCAGTGCAGATGCTGATAACCGTCAGTCCCGTTTTAATCAAGCAGCGCTTTGAAGAGATAGCCGTTACCCTGATGCGCCATATCAGCCCCCAGCAGGGTCATGGATAGGCTTCACCGAGGGATAGTGAGAAGAAGCAGGAGGTAGGGGCTTCCCCCTCTCCCCAAGCCTGGGGAGAGGGGGAAGGGGGTGAGGGCAACCTAACAGCCCTCCCCGAAGGCGGACAGCACCATCATCAGGTCGGCGTCGTCCACCACACCATCGCAGTTCACATCGGCAATGCGATTGGACAACGCATACAGGGTGGCGATGAGCTGCACCGGGTTGCCCGCGCATGGGTTGGGCTGTACGACCTGCACCGTCAGCACCGTTGGGCGCTGCACGGTGAAGGTAAAGATGCTGGTGCCTTTAGTGGTGTCAGCGTCGGGTGGTAATCGCCCCCCTGCATCCACATGGAAAGTGAAGGTCTGACTCCAGCTGACGCCCAGCAGGGCAATCAGCATCACGCCATATCCGATTCTCTGCATCCGATTGAACACATTCATGGTTTATCACCTCTCTTGGTTCAGCAGGGTGGCTTCACCACTGTCACGCAAAAGCGTTGATGGCACCGCCAGGAAGAGTGATGGTGAAGGGAGAACGCTCACTGACATCCCGAAAGTCCCGTTTGAGAAAGTCCACTGCTGCACCACCCCATTGCCCTGGGTGGCTAAAAGCCAGTTCACTGCCGTCAGGCGACCAGTGGAGCCAAGTATAATAATTGCTGCCCACCGATTGATCCCAAGCAAGGATGAAAGAATGGCTGCTATCATAGTAACCAGTTCTTAGAGATGATCCAAGAAAGTGAATGGGCAAAGACCAACCAGCATTCCCTCCTGCAGGTTCCCCTCGCGAAGTGTGGGGAACCCGCAGGAGGGGGCGCGACGGCTTCCTTCAATCTGCCAGCCCCAATCGCTGAGGTATACTCCGGCTACCGATGGACGGCGAGCTGGTGTGGAAGGGCAATATGCTGTTTGAGGGCGTGGCGACATCGGGGCACACCATTCTGTTCGATGCGTCGCCCGAAAGCGGCGGGAACGATGTGGCAGCCCGCCCGATGGAGCATCTGCTGCTGGCGGTCGCCGCCTGTACCGCCTTCGATGTGGTTGCCATCCTGCGCAGGATGAAGCAGGAGTTGACCGACTATCGGGTGCGCATCCACGCTGAGCGCCGCGCTGAGCATCCGCGCCACTTCACCGAGGTGGTCATCACACATATCCTGAAGGGCAATAACTTAGACCCTCAGGCGGTGGCGCGCGCGGTTCGGCTCTCCGACGAGAAATACTGTTCGGCGTCGGCAACCCTGCGCGTGCCCGTGTCGGTGCGTTCCGAGTTCCAGATTGAGGGGTAGGGAGATGGTTCGCTCCGACGACTGGCTCTATCGGGCGGGCTGGGTGCTGGTGCGCGGGCTGGCACGCCTGCTCTTTCGGCTGGAGGTGTATGGGGCGGAGCGGGTGCCGCTGACGGGCGCGCTGGTGGTCGCTTCCAATCATCTCAGCACGCTCGATCCCCCGCTGATTGGCTGCGCCTGCCCGCGTGAACTGCGCTATGTGGCAAAGGCGGAGCTGTTCCGAATCCCCGTGTTGAGTGCGCTGTTTCGGCGGCTGGGCGGTTTCCCTGTGGAGCGCGGTACGGCGGACATCGGCGCGATTCGCACCGCGCTGAACCACCTGCGCGAGGGGCGCGCCGTGTTGATTTTCATCGAGGGCACGCGCGGCACGGGCGAGTGCCTCCTCCCACCAACGCCCGGCGCAACCCTGCTGGCGCGTCAATCGGGCGCGCCCGTGCTGCCCACCGCCATTATCGGCACCGAACGCGCCATGCCAAGAGGCGCCCGAATGTTCCGCCCTGCTAAAGTGAAAGTCGCTTTTGGGGAGCCGGTCTCCTATGCCCGGATGTTCGGAACCCGCACCGACCGCGAGGCGCGCGACGCTTTCACCGACCATCTGATGGAGCAGATTGCAGGGCTACTGCGCGAGATGGGTCATCCCCTGCCGCGAGCGTATATACGCCCGAAGATGCCAGCGGAACGGGCATAAACCCGCTCCGATCCAGCTCCATCTGATAGAGGCGCGTCTGAACCAGCAGGTACGCCCGCTTCAGCGAGCGCAGGTCGCGCACGGGCAGCCAGAAGGTGAGATGGGCGCCATGCGCCTGCACCGCCCCTTCAAAAAGCCGTCGGCGTTCAGGGCGATAGAGCCATGTGAACGCCTGCCAGCGCGCCTCGCGGGTGACGCCAACCAGCGTGATCTGGAGCTGAATCGGTGCGGTCAGCGGCTGGCGCGTCCACACCTGCAGGTGCAGACCCGCATCGCTCGCCTGCACCGCCACCCGCTGCAGGTCTGCCCCCGGACGCAGATGGAGCACCGGGTTATCGTCAATCGGGTTCGGCTCCAGCACGCCTGCTGGCAGAAACAGCTCACTGGTGCGCAGGAAACTGTTCAGGAATCGCCCCATCAGGGCATACTGTGATTCGTGCGCTCGCAGCGCCGCCTGCTTGCGCCTGAACAGCTCGCCATCCAGTTTCAGCTGAAGCCAGGGCACCTGCTCCAGCCCGCGCGGGGGCGCAAGGGCACGGCGGGGATGATAGCCCTGCGGCAGGGGCCAGTCGCCCCGATGCACCAGATAGTAGAACAGCCCCGGCTGCACGAGCAGGTCGCCGCGCTCCCACGCCTGTGCAACCGCCTCCCACACATAAAGTGGCGCCGCCAGATGGTCAGGATGGTCGTCCAGCGGATGGGTCACGAAGATATGGGTCGGCTGAAAATCGGTGATGGCACGGCGCAGGTCGGCAATTAGCGCGTCGGCGGTGCAGGGCGCACCGGGGCGCAGCGCCTGCGGATAGGGCACGCGATCACAGTGGGTGGCAGGCGAGCGAAGCGGGTCGGAACCCGCCAGCGCCATCGCCCAGAGCTGGCGGTCAGGATAGCCCAGAAAAACCAGCGCGTCCGGGGTCAGCCCCAGCCGCTGCGCCGAGCGCCGAGCTTCCTCGATGCGCAGATTGCCCAGCGCCAGAAAGTCATCCGGGGTCGGCGTGCGACGCGCCAGCAGGGTCGCGGCACCCGCATAGCCGTCGCCGCAGGTGAGATACACCACCCGCACGGGCACGCCCATCCGCACCGCCGCCGCTATCACGCCGCCGCAACCCAGCACCTCGTCATCCGGATGCGGCGCCACAACCAGAACGCGCTGCGACGGCTGCGGCACAGGCAGGGGCTGCCAGCGCTCAATCTGCTGGGGGAGGCTGGCACGGTGCAGACCCAGCACAAACAGCAGACAGCTCATCCCCACATAGGAGCCGAGCAATCCGCCGAGCGTCAGTACCCCACGCCAGAGCCATCGCCTCAACGCTTCTCCCCGACCTCCTGCTAACAGAATGGCGGAGCGGGTGGGATTCGAACCCACGAGCCCCCTTTCGGAGGCTACACGATTTCCAGTCGTGTCCCTTCAGCCACTCGGGCACCGCTCCGCTGACCGACTCTATTTTACCCTGTAATCCTGACGGTTTCACGCCATCAGGCGCATTTCGAATGCCCACATGTGCTATAATAGAGCGATGGAGAGGAGAGTCGGTATGAGGCGCTTATGGGTGTTCGGATGGCTCGTGCTGCTGTGCGGCGCGGTGTTCGCTCAGGAGCCGCCCCTGATCAACTATGCTGCCGGGGTTGGCGAGTTTGAGAGCGATGAGCTGCCGCCAGGCTTCGGCTTGCAATTTGGTGACGGCATCTCCGATGATGTCGATGTGTATTACAGCTCAGGTGCGAACCAATTTTTTAACTTTGCAATTGACACCGATGAGAAGATAAGTGGCGCTGGTAGCCAGCGCATCACCTTCTCTCGAACGGGCAGCGGCAGCGCAACCGCCACGCTGAGCGTGCCCCTCTACTTCCCCTCCGAAGACTATCCGCAGGTGGGTGAAACCATTCGCATCCGCTTCTGGTTCAAAACCGCCAGCTGGACCAACGCGCGCCTGCGCCTTCTGGCGCGGGGTCTGGACGGGCAGTCGCCCACCACCGAACTCATCTCCCGAACCGACCCAGCCCCCACATGGACTCGGCTGGAAGCCACCTATGTCGTGCCCAGCTCCAACCCACAGGGGGTCGACATTCGCCTGGAAATTGCTCTCCTGGATGGCACTTCGACAGGCACCCTCTGGCTCGATAATCTGGAGGTGTACGGCAGCAAGCGCTGGCGCACCCGCCCGCCGCGCTCCTTCAAAATCTTCACTTACTACAATCCCTTCGCGCCCGACGCGCGCGCCGACTGGATTTACTACGCACGCGAGTTCGATATGGTGGGCGTGTTTTTTGGAACCGTCGAACTCCGACGCATGTTGACCTATCGACCCGATCTCAAAACAACCACCTACTATCTTGGCTTTGTGAGTGAGAACGCCAGCGGAACGGAGACCGTCATCCGCGATCCATTCGATTATCATTATTGCAATCAGTATCATCCCGAATGGTTCCTGCTGAATCTTTCCGGTCAGCGCCTGCGTTATGCTACAGAAAGCTATTTTATGGATGTGGGAAACCCTGACTGCGCACGCCATGCTGCACGGCGAATCTATGCGCGCATGGCTAAATCGAACTTTGCGTTCTATTCACTTAAGATGGATCTGTTCATCAGTTTCATCTCGAGTATGGTAGGTTGCGCCCGATATCCCACCCGCGCCAGCCGCGTTGCAGCAGCGACCAAATATTTCATGACGCTCAAGCGAGAGTTACAGGACTTCGGTCCACCAATGCTGATTTGTAATGTAGCAGGGAGAACCTTTTCGCGCGACTGGATTCACACCTACCTTATTCGCCAGGGACTTTATGATGGCATTCTGTATGAGGAAGCATTCACACGGATATTTAGCTCTCCTGCCGACTATGTTGCCTTCACCTATTGGGAAGCTGCTCTTAACACTCTGGTTGAGTATAGTAACATAATCCGTATCTATTATTCAGGGTACACACTCAATCCAGCACGGATGCGGCCGATGAAGCTTTATGCGATGGCGAGCTTCCTGCTCGGCTGCAACGACCTTGCCTTCATCTATCTCGACAAACACTATTACGAAGGTCAGCCATTTGGTCGTCAGCGCGTGTGGCGTCCCGACGCCGATTACGATGTGCCGCTGGGACAACCAACAGGACCCTATGAAGTCTATTTCCGCAGCAGTGATTACCAGGGCGGGTTGTACCTTCGCCGCTTCCAGAACGGCTTTGTGCTGGTCAATCCGACGGGCAATATCTCACCCTACTGGAAGGACGGTGCGGTGTTCACATGGGTGCTGGATGACACTTACTATGAGTGGGTTACGCAGCAGACCTATCCGGCTGGCACGCGCATCAAACTCTATCCCAAGCAGGCGCGAATGTTCATTCGACAGCAGGGGCTGACAGCCCCGCCAGGTGACGGGCAGGGTGCCCCACCACCTGCCAAAAAGCCTCAACCAGCACCCGGTCTGTCAAAATAAGCGATCAGGAGCGGGGATGAGCGGTGCGCTGCTCAGCCCCGTTCATTTTCACCCAACCTCGCTCCTCACCTGCATGAGTTCCCGTATCGTGCCCCATTTGAGATAATCGCTCAGCACGGCTATCACGCTGTCCATTTCCACGAGCAGCTCCTTCGTCGGATTGAACACGCCCGTCCACACCTGATTGCCAGGGAAACCCTCCAGCCAGTCGCCAATCGGATCCCAGCCGTTATCGCTGAAACGGCGCACATGCAACGCGCTGTTGTTCGGGTGCACATAGCCCGTGCCCTGAACCGCCAGCACCATAAACAGCCAGCTATCTATCGCTGCTGACAGCCAGCGCCGCAACGCCACCACACCCTTCTCCCGACGCCACTGCATATCGTTGCTCCACTCGTTGTTCGCACCGCGCAACTCCGTGCCGTTCTCCAGTCCCCACCGACCCAGCGCCGTATCCGCATAGCTCGCCGCCGAATGGTACAACCCCGCCCAGCTCAAAGAAAAATCCAGATTGGCAGTCGGCACAAAGTCCAGATCGCGATAGCGCAGGCGGCGCGGGTCGCCGTTCGGAGCGCCCAGCTCCAGCGCCGCGCCCGGCTGCCAGCGAAAGCCTTTGAACCCGAACCGCCGCCACGCCTCCCACCAGCCACGACCACCGTGCCGATTGCCCGCATGGTTCGTGTAGCCCACACCGCCGTCTATCGGCAAGCCCAGCAGCGCATGCTCCGCCAGCGCCCGTTCCAGCAGCATGCAGGCGGTGAAGTAGCTGCCAGCGGGCACAGTAGCGGTTGCCTGCGTGGTGGTCGGCGCGTTCACCAGCACATAAGCCTGACCGTTCATTTCAAAGTTGAACCCGCTTGCCGAAGTGGGCGCCACCTTGCGATTGATTGCATAACCCTGCGTGGAACTGCGCTGATCCCAGATCGGCAACGGGTTCGGCGCCGCCCATTCATAGCCAGGATCGCTGTGCCGTGTGCGGGCAAGACTGCCCCATGCGGGCGCGTTGAACCCGTCGCCCGACGGCCCCGTGTGGTCATGCACCCCGAACGCAAAGCAGTCAGGGTTCTGCTGAATGAGCTGCAGAATGCGCTGCGCTTCCGCACGACCCGCTGCGCCGTCGCCCGGATCAAACGGCGCGTCGCCCGTGCCAAACAGCATGTCCCACCAGTACCCCGTGACGGTCTCATACCGTGCACCCGTACGCGAACTCCACAGTATCTGCAACCCGCGTGCCTTCGCGAAATCGCGCACCCATTCGAAAGTCTCGCGCATAGCCCGCACCATGTCCAGCTCGCGCGACACATACGGATTGCTGCTGCTGACCTCCGCCGGGTGGTCAAACTCAAATACAACAGGCAACTTCCGCACTGGCTGGATACCCGCGAGCTTCAGCGCGTACAGCAGCCAGAATGGGTGAAAGGCATTATAACTGCTGTGGCGACTGCTCCAGCGTGTGCTGCTCGGTCCCTGCAGCGCGGGCAACAGGTAATGGTTCCGATACCGCAAGCCGAACACAGGCAGCTTGCCCGTCGGCGGCTGGTTCAGCCGTTGCGCGTCAGGAAAGTCAGGCATGGCGAGTATCTCGCTCTCGCTACTGAGCAGATTCTGATCCACCAGATACGCTGCGCACTCATTATCGCTGCTCCAGCGGTAGTTCCACGCGCGGACATAAACCGTGCGGTTCTCGCGGGTGAGAGAGACGCGCGTGCCGATACGGTTCCGAAAGCCGCCCGCTGTCGTAAATATCCCGTTCGCCCAGCGGTAAGCGGTGCTGTCCGGGTTCGCCGAATCGAACGGGATAATCGGGAAGTTCGCTGGCAGGCTCAGCGTGCGACTCGTGCTGATTGCCGCACCGAAATGCACCACTGGCGGATCGTCCGCCGCGTTCCAGCTGGAAAGCCAGGTCGTCAGCGTCGGGTCATAACCCGTGAAGGTGGTGGTCGCCGATTGCGTCCAGCAGACCAGCACCGCCTGATACCGCTTCAAGAAGTCGCGCATTTGGCTGCTGGTCGGATTGAACGGCGCGGTAATGCCCGCCACAGGGGTCAGCAGCCGATAGCTGGCGCTGGAAACCACAAACAGAATATCGCTCTCTATGCCGAGCGCCCGCAACGCCGTCTGCGCCACATACGGCTGCATGGTGTCCAGCCCGCTGACCAGCAAGACCTTCGGCATTTTACAACTCCTCCCACTGACGCTGGAGCTGGTCAATCAGGCGCCGATAAGCGAGCTTGACCAGCATGCGCATATTCGGATCGTCGCCCGCGATACGGTTCAAATCCTCGTCGCTCAGATACAACGCTCGCCGAAAGAGCCATTCCCCAATCGGGCGCTTGAAGAGCCTCAGAAGCGTTTTCCACATTAGCGTTCACCTCGCAAGACAGACACGATATTGGCAGAGGCAGTGCCTCGCCGAACGGTGATTCGGTACTGATCCCAGCCGAGCGGTGTGCCGTCAGTGGTCTGCAAAACCAGTCGGAAATAGCCTGCCGCGGTGAGCGAGACGGTGAAGCTGCCCACAGCAAACCACACGCCGGACCCGGAGGTATGGAGCGGTGCGCCGAAGGGGTCGGTCGCCCGCGCATAGAGGTCAACCGTCAAATCAATCGCGCCTGCAGCATAACCCACCAGAATGAACCGCCGATAGGCAGAGGCGTTGATAATGGTGGGTGTATCGGGGTCGGTGTTGTTCGCCAGGTCGGTATTGCTCGGCGAGGCGCTGGTGTTCTGTGTAGGTGTGAAGGTCGCGCCGTAGAAGAGAGTGTCAACCCCGACAGGTTCGGTCGGGATCGTGTCGGTGTTATAGACCCGCACAGGGAGCGGGTTCTCCGCGCTCACGCTGGTCAGCAGCGGCTGTGAGCCACTCTGTTTCAAAAACTTCAGCGGCATAGCATTCCTCCTGATAGGAGGGAATGCTATGGGCGGATGTGGTCAACCCGTTTCACTGCCTGTGAGCGCGAGCGTTTTCTGGTCCGCTTCCTGCAGGCGTTTGTTCAGCACGATGCGGGTTACAGCAGCCACCCGGTCGCCTTCCGCCAGATCGATCAGCTTGACACCCTGCGCGATCCGCCCCGTGATACGCAGGTCGCCCACGCGCAGGCGGATACCCTTGCCGTTGGCGGTCACCAGAATGAGCTTATCATCTTTTTCGACCACTTCGGCGGCGACCACCCGTCCCGTCTTGCGCGTGACATTCATCGTGAGGATGCCCTTGCCCCCACGCGACTGCACACGATACTCTCTGAGCGGCGTGCATTTGCCGTAGCCGTTCTCGGAGACGACCAGCAGCAGCGCACCGGGCATCACGCGACAGGCTGCCACCAGCGTATCGCCCTTTGTCAGGCGGATGGCAATCACGCCCCCTGCCGTGCGCGAGCGCACGGGCACATCCTTCTCCGGGAAGCGGATGGCGAAGCCCGCCTGCGTCACCAGCAGGATGTCATCGCTGCCGCTGGTGTGCAGCACCCAGCCGAGCGAATCACCCGCCTCCAGATCGAAGGCGTTCAGCCCATTACTGCGCAGGTTCGCAAACTCGCTCAGCTGCGTGCGCTTGATCTCGCCCCCGCGCGTAATCATCGTCAGGTAGCCCTCGCTCTCGAAGTCACGCACGGAGACGGTCGCCGTCACCTTCTCATCAGGCTGGATGCTGATGTAGTTGATGACAGGCGTGCCTTTTGCCTGACGCGAGGTTTCGGGAATCTCGTACGCTTTGAGCCGATACACGCGCCCCCGATCAGTGAAGAAGAGAATATAGTGGTGCGTGCTGACCTGGAACAGATGCTCCACCTCGTCCTCTTCACGGGCGGTCGTCGCAATCACGCCCTTGCCCCCGCGCTTCTGCGAGCGGTAGGCGTCGAGCGAAACGCGCTTGATGTAGCCGTCGCGCGTGATCAGCACCAGTGTCTCCTCTTCAGGGATCAGATCCTCTTCGGAAATCTCTTCGGCTTCGCGGGCGACGATGCGCGTGCGCCGTGCATCGCCAAACTTCTCTTTGAGCGCGAGCAGTTCCTCCTTCATTATCTGTTCCACACGGCGCGGGTCGGTCAGAATATGCTCCAGGCGCATAATCTCGCGCAGCAGCCCGCGATACTCGTCCGCAATCTTCTCCTGCTCCAGCCGTGCCAGCTGGCGCAGCTGCATCGCCAGAATCGCGTCCGCCTGAATCGCGGTCAGCCCGAATCGCTTGATCATCTCGCGGCGAGCAACCTCTGCCGTCTCCGAGCGGCGAATGAGGCGAATGAGTTCGTCCAGAAAGTTGACCGCGATTTGCAGCCCTTCCAGCACATGCGCGCGCGATTTCGCCCGATACAGTTCATAGCGCGTGCGACGCAGGATCACCGCGCGCCGATGCTCCAGATAGTGATCCATCAAATCGAGCAGGCTCATCACGCGCGGCACATTGTCCACCAGCGCGAGCAGAATCGCGCCGAAGGTCGTGCGCAACTGCGTGTGCTTGAGCAGGTTGTTCAGCATGCGGTTCGGATTCACATCGCGGCGCAGCTCGATCACCACGCGCATGCCTGTGCGGTCGGAGTAGTCGGCGATATCGGTGATGCCCTCCAGCTTGCCCGACTTGACCAGCTGTGCGATCTGTTCGATCAGGCGCGCCTTGCTGACCTGATAGGGCAGTTCGGTAATCACTATCGCGCTTTTGCCGCCATCCAGCGGCTCAATCTGCGTTTTCGCCTGCATCACGATGCTGCCGCGTCCCGTCTCGTAGGCTTGACGGATGCCGCGCGTGCCCAGAATCAGACCGCCCGTCGGAAAATCGGGACCCGGCAATAACTTCAAGATTGGCTCCAGCGTGCAGTTCGGATGCTCCAGCCGATAGATGAGCGCGTCCACCACCTCGCTGAGATTGTGCGGCGGGATGTTGGTTGCCATGCCGACGGCGATGCCGCTGCCCCCGTTGCACAGCAGGTTCGGGAAACGCGCGGGCAACACCACAGGCTCCTCCGTGCTTTGCAGATAGTTCGGCATCCAGTCGACGGTCTCCTTATCGATATCTGCCAGCATCTCCATCGCAATCGGCGTGAGGCGTACCTCGGTGTTGTGATTGATGAAACCGTTGGCGACGAACGAGTGGCATTCGCTGTCCACACGAATCGAGTACACCCGCTGAACGCCCCCGTCCTCTATCGAAACAACAGGATCGAAGAAATAGCGGCTCTCGATAAGGGCACAGAGGAACTCGGCATCTTCAGGGCTGAGCGCCTCCAGCAACTTCGGCATGGCGTCGGCAAGACGGCTGAGTCGGTCAAAATTGTGCTTGCCCAGCCACTCGCGATGGCGATGCGCCACACGCCGCACATACTGGCTCAAGAAGGGTACCGCGTCGGTCTTGGACAGCACACGCCCCGACATCGACGCCACCATCTCCGCCAGCGCCTTGCGCTTTGCTTCCGAGAGGAAGCCAATCCTCTGCTGATACCTCTGCAGATTATCCGAGCCGTTGATGGTCAACCGATAGGTGCTGCCGCGCGCCTCCTTCCCCAGGCGAGCCACAATCCCGAATGAGAGCAACATCACCTGCACCTGCTGGAGCAGGCGCTGACTGCTGGAGACGAGGCTCACCCGCATCAGGCTGCGCCCGGAGCGTTCGACGGCGCCATCGCCCTCGAACAGCGCGCGCAGGAAAGCCGCCTGCACCGCTTGTGGCGAGCGCAAAATCACGGCTGGCACCCCACGCTCCGCCGACCGACCGCTCAGCCCCAGATGGTTCAAAAAGCGCACCACCTGCTGGCTCACCACCTGCATCTGCCAGAAGGGACGCTTGCCAAAGCCCACAGGCGCCCGCAGCCATCGATGCAGGCGACAATCAGGAAAACACCGCTCCCAGCAGCGCACAAACTCATCGGCAAACTCGCCCGGTGTGCAGGTGAACTCGATGCGCTCGGATGCGAGCGTGCCTTCCGCAATCAAAGCGCCCATCAATGTCGCCAGCGATTCGTCCAGATGAGTCGGGAGCGAATGGCGACGCACGCGTGAACCTTCCGCAAAGGTCGGGTAATAGGCGGTCAGGTCAGCAGGTTCAGCCTGCGCTTCCGATTCACCCCTGTCGATCACCAGATAATCTCCCCTCTGCAGACTGGCGAGCGTTTTCCATGCCAGTCGGGGTTTGCCGTCGCTGTCGGCGACGCAAACCAGCACGGGATGATTTGGCGTGCCCTGCAGCTCGAAGCCATAGCGTGTCCGCACGCGCAGGGTTGGATGCTCCCCACAATCGAACCAGCGCGTCGCCCGCTGCACGCGTCCCCCTGCGGAGCGCACGAGAATGTCGATTTCCTCTGTCTGTGCCAGCTGCCCGATCGGAATCAGCCCTTGCTCCGTGCGCACCAGCGTATCGCCTGTGACACAGTAGCGCATCGCGGCAGGCGGATCACCGTCGATACTCCCGAAGTTGCCCTGCCCGTCCACCAGCGGATAGCGCATATTAAAGTCCTGTGCCATGCGCACCAGCGTCGGGTAGACCACCTCCTGACCGTGCGGGTGATAGTTCGCAGTGGTCTCCCCACACACTTTGGCGGACTTGGTGTGCGCCGAGTCGGGGGTCAGCCCCAGCTCCCGCATCACATACAGAATGCGCCGCTGCACAGGCTTCAGCCCATCCCGCACATCGGGCAGAGCGCGGGCAATAATCACGCTCATCGCATAGTCGAGGTAGGAGCGCTTCATCTCCTCCTCAACGGGAACCTGCAACACCTCGCGTCCAATCGGCGTACTCATCACAATCAATTGTACCCGATGGACAGGCGCCTCACAGATATGGGGCTTCCCTTTGAAAGGAGCGTCATTTCCGTGCGCAGGCGAGGATACTGACGAACAGGTACCTTCAGGTAGGGCGGTCGCGATGCCCATATCCAGATGCCTGCCACCCCGATAAGCACCAGTACCACAACCACAACACAACCCACTTTCAGCGTGCGCATCGACAAAGCCCTCCACGCAGGGAGTATACCCCGCATGGAGGGCTGTTTTCAGTCGCTGATGTTCATCGGTCAGGGTGTCAGTGTGGCGCTGCGGGTGGCGAAGCGCAGGCGAAAGCCCGCAGGCGCGATGCCAGCGCGCTCGTAGTTCAGTATCTCCTGCAGCGTGTTCTGGCTCACGAACGCCGTGAAGCTGGCATCCACAGCGCGACCACGCTGGATGTCCCACGCGCCGCTGTTCCAGCCAGGCAACCCGTTCAGCACAGGCGTGGTGTAGGAGGTTCGACCGCCGAGCCAGCCCGCGCTGATAAAAATCCGCCAGCTGCGCGCCTGCTGACTGCCACCCAGAGTGAACACATATCCACGCACGGGGCTTTCTACATACGCGCTCCACCGCGCCGTGAAAGCCAGATCACCGCTCGGGGTGAAGTCGAACTGGGGCGAATCGAAGAGGGGTGGTACGGTGATGGTGAGACTGTCCGGCAGCGTGCCAAGTCCCTGAACCTCACCCCGCTGCCGATCCGTAATCACCTGAACCCGAAAACTCTCGCCTGCCCGCAGAATCCCGGATGGGAAAATGGGGTACTGTAATGAAAGAAAGGCGCCAACCCCTATCAGGGAGAAGCGAGTGCTGCTCTGAAGCGCGACCTGGCTGGTTACCGACTCCTCTATGGGGTTGACCCCCTCTATCGTCAGGCTACCTGCCTGCACATCGAACACGCGCACAACAGCCCCGTCCGACTGATTGAAATCGATCACCAGCCCCGAACTATTGCCAGTAAACGATCGATCTCGCTCCAACCTGACCCTGTTGGGACCCGCGTCACCAATCCGAACGCCTATCAGGTCGTAGATGCCGGGCGTCAGGGATAGATTAAACGAACCCCCATTCGCGCCCACTGTCTGGCTGGCACCGCTAATGGACACAAGGGCAAACTCGCCTGAGCGCAACCCCTGAACGGTGCCCGCCACCGTGATGCTGTTCGGGGAAGCGGGACACGCCGCACCGAAACTCGTCGTCTCGGCAGTGGTCGCATGCACGATATTCACCTGCGGCTTCTCGCCCTCGCAGACCCACGCAACCGAGTAGCGACCGTCGGCAGAAGTCACCCGGAAACTGTAGTTATCACCAGAGGCAGTTACCCGTTGCCACGCACCGTTCTCACCATCCTGCACGGCGACATACGCGGCGCCCGTAATGGTCGCCGTCACCGCTGGGCCGCCATTGCCACCGTTGCCACCGCCGCCTCCGCCACCACCGCAGCCAGCGATCAATAACAGCAGCAGGCAAACCGTGCCCAATCCCATCACTATCTCGTTCCTTCGCATAGGTGCTGACCTCCTCGCCTGTTCGACGCTCCTGAACCTGAGATGTTCCCGCACACACCTGACGGTTAACCGCCAGCGAACCACTTCAGATAGAGCCGAATGATGGTGTAGACCATCACCGCCATAAAGATACCCCGCAACACGCCTGTCGGGGTGCGCGCTGCGAGCTGCACGCCCAGCTTCGCGCCGATCAGCACCCCCAGCGCGGCGGGCACCACCACATCGGGCTGGAGCTGACCCTGCGCCAGATAGAGCAGCGCGCTGGTGGACGCCGTTGTGCCAATCAGGAAGGAGCTGGTGCCCATGGCGCATCGCAACGACGCGCCCAGTATGGTGTGCAGCACAGGCACCTGAATCAGCCCGCCGCCAACACCCAGCAACGCCGAGATGAGACCGCCCAGCGCCGAAAGCGTCGCCGCCAGCCACTTCCGGGAACTGTTTTTCCACACCGCACGGCACACTTCACCGTCCAAATCGGCAGAGCGCAAAAAGCGGCTCGCCCACACCATCTGACCCATCACATAGAGCGCGAGCAGAATAAACAGCCCCGCCACCGCTTTCGGCGCAATATAGCCCACCAGCAGCCCGCCCGCAATCGCACCCAGCACCGTCGGAACCAGCAGCCGAACCGCGACCTGCCAGTCCACCAGACCCGCCCGCAGGTAGCCCTGCACGCCCGCGCACGAGGTCGCCACCACACCCACCAGACTGGCAGCCACCGCCTGCTTGATGGGCACATTAAACAGCAGCGTGAGCGCAGGCACCAGAATAATCCCGCCACCCAGCCCCAGCATCGAGCCGAACGCGCCCGCGCCCACCGCCACCCCGAAAATCCATACCGAACTCATTTCGCGTCCCGCATATTGCGCGGCAACCGCTCCTGCACAGGTGGCAACGGCGGAAACGGCTTGTGCGGCTCCGTCTGATACCAGTAAGCCACGCTCGAATAGTCGTTCTCCTGCAGGTTCGCGTGCCCATGCTCGATGCTCACCCGTATCGAGCGCGTGAACAGGATCGGATCCTCAATATGGAACCGATACGAGGTGCACTGATGCCTGTCGGGAAATTTCGGGTCATGCTCATAGATCGACGCGCCCGCGTAAAGATAGGCGCGCGGATGCATGCCCCACGCCTGCGAGAGGTAATCCTCGGAGCCGGTGCCGTGCAGGGAGGGCGGCCACGGCTCGCCGTCGATAAAAATCATATCGTCGCCCTCACCCCACCAGGTGTATTCGCGGATCACCTGCTCCTGCGAGCCGAGCCGACGAATCACGGGCAAAGGATCGATGTTGTCCACCGACAGCACGCAGCCCACATAGTGCCCCGCGCCCTCCGCCTCCAGAACCAGGTAGTTCTCGGCGTCGCTCAGGTTCGGCGTATCGAGCAGCTCCCAGTAGTTGCGCCGCTGCTCGAACAGATTGCCCTGCACACCGCGCGTCGGATACTCCTGACGATACTGGGCATGGAACCGCAAAATATTATCGGGCAACGGCGCATTGTACTGCTCATAGTCCACATAGTAATAGAACGAGCCAACCTCCACCTCGCACTCGTTGATGACCTCAATCCGTGCGCCCTGCGAGAAGGGCATCGGGAAGTAGCAGTTGAGCGCGACGCCGCCGCCATAGTTGCCCTCGTTGCCCTCGCTGGTCACGGTGGTCAGCGGCAGCGACATAAACGAGCGGGCGATGCCATGCCCCAGCCCGAAAAAGTCGCCCAGCGGACTCAACACGCTCGGCTCCGATTCGCCGTCCCAGAACATGCGCAGCACCAGCTTGCGCAGATAGAGCCGATCGCGACAGCCGACCGTGATCCAGATGTGCCGAATGCAGCCAGCGCCCTGAATCTCGGCAAGAGTCGCCGTCTGACCCGCAGGAATGGTCAAAAAGTCGCGATTGCCGCCCGTGCGATCCCAGCTCGAAACGCGCTTCGTGCGCCCCTCCCGCCGATAAATCAGCCGCGACAGGGGACCCGCACCCTCAAAACCCTCCAGTGGTCTCATCGATATCGCCTCCTCTTCTACTGCACATTCGCTCTGGGAAACATCCCTCCTATCAGATCCCTGCAAGTCAGATGCAGGCAGTGGCGACGAATTTGCATTCGCTAATCACCAGCAGTAGATGGTGAGCACAAAGGTCGGTTGGAGAATCAGATTGGGATACCTCGTGGCTAACCTCGTTGTGCGCACATGCATAAGGCGTTCGGGGCAGACCGACCACGAATTGCAGGATTGGATCGGCAGGTCATGCATGCGACATACGAAAGATACACAGCGCGGAGTAGTCATCTACCTCCGCAACAAAGCAGCTCCAGCAGGCTAATAACCCTCCGATACATCGGGAAGCTGCCGCGGGTCAGGGCACTGGTAACCCTCTTTAGGGGAAATAATCTCGCCAGTTCGATGATCTTTTGTATAAATATCAAAATAATATCCGATCTTTCCGTCACCAATATCCAGCACGGATAACACACAAGCTGGCCCGACATAGGGACGCCCACAGCGTGGACGAGGTGGACGCGTGTGACATTCACAAGTTGCAACCAAACCTTCGCGATAGTATACACCCCATTTACCGAAGTCAGATAATAGGTAAGGATTGGAAATATCATACATTGGATGAAATCTTAATGCAACAATATTGTAATTATCACCGCTTAATGGACATCTCAAAATTTCTGGACCTTGCGATATAAGCCACTGATTAAGCTCCTTGGCTGTGTTGCTATCCCAGCGTCCACCATTGCGAATCTTAAGCAATTTATATTCGGTGTAGATTGCCCATAAATTAGCGCGGCACTTAGCCTCCAGCACACGATAGCGCACAATCTGAAACACAGGAAATACCAGCGCAGCCAGCATCACCATAATCGCCAGCACCACCAGCAGTTGCTTCAGACTCCAGCCACCGCGTACTATCACTGCCTTGCCTCCTTCTGCAAGATAAGCTCCTTGTTGCACTGAAGCACCTTCGCCACCGCCTCTTCAGAAGGGCGCACCCCTGCCTGCTAACAACCCACCTCCGCGGCGGACAAGGATCATTGTGTCATAGCTGTATGTACCCATTGATACCATCTATCATCTTGCCTAATTTC
>JBBIJY010000039.1:0-17219 GCA_037445735.1 Armatimonadota bacterium
CCGCGCTCCTTCGGCTGACCGTACAGCTCCGGATGCAGGTACCTGCCCTTGAGGGCATCCTCTTTCTCCTGCTCGGTCTGGTAGCCGTACCGCTGCACCCACAGGTCGTTCCGAATGGCTTTCACTTCCCAGCTGACCTTCTTGCCCGGCACGCCGCCCGCTATCTTGAAGCGGTTGTTCTGGATTTCCACGGCGACATGCAGGTTGGGCATCGGCGCGCCGATGGGTGTGAGCGTGTAGCGCGGGTCGCGGTTGATGGCTTCGAAGTAGGCGGGCAGTTGCACCCACGCTTCGCCGCGCGCGTCCAGCACAACGATGCCGTTGTAGACATTCTGGGGTTCGGGACCTTCGGTGCAGAAGTGGTTCAGGTAGTGGGTTTCGGGGCTGAGGGGGTGGTCGATCTGGAACGCCTTGGTGCCTGTGGCGGCGAAGCGACCGAGAGAGTAGACGCCGTAGCCATCGGGGCTGTGGCTTTGCCCATACACGCCGTAGTTGGTGCCACTGGTGGCGAGTGCCTCACCCCACACGCCATAGCCCGAATTGCCAGAGCTATAACCAACCACGCCACTGGCGGAGCCAGTGGTGGCAGTCGCCCAGCCAAACACGCCTGTACCTGACGCGCTCGTGCCGTACACGCCCCAGCCAGAGCCGGCCTGGGAACCCCAGACACCGATGCCAAGTCCACCCGTGCCACGATTGATCCCGCGCACCGCAGCGGAAAGGGCGCCCGGGCTGGTGGAGCTGACCTCGCCCAGCACGCCCACGGCAGAGCCGCTGGTGGAGTTTGTGATGCCGTGAACGCCGGGCGCGGTGCCCGTGGTGGCAGCGTGCAAGCCGTAAACGCCTGTGCCATCGGGACTGCTGCTCTGCCCGTACACGCCGTAGGTCGTGCCAGTGGTCGCGCGTGTCCAGCCGAACACGCCTGTGCCCGACACGCTGTCGCTCAACCCGTACACGCCGAACGAGGCGCCCGTCGTGGAGAGCGCATAGCCCAGCACGCCACGCGCCTGCGGACCCTGCGCCTCAAACCGCGCCCCATAGGTGAAGCCACTGGTCGCCAGCGACTTGCCGAAGATGGTGGGACCAGGAGCCACGGTCTGCACGAAGAGAGCGGGTTCCGTCGCGCTGCTGTTGGCGATGAAGAACTTCGCGACGGCGCCCGTGCCGTTCTGGGTGATCTGGAAGAGGTAGGTGCTGTTATTGCCAGACCCTGTGAAAGGCAGGCTCAACTGGGCGGAAACGGTTGAATAGCCGACAAGCATCCACACAATCGCGCACGCAAAGCGGTGCGCCATACCCAGGAATCGCGCTCCTTGCATCATTTTGAACCTCCACTGGTTTTTCTATACCTCACTGCTGTAAGATTTCCTGCTCGAAGTCGTTGCGATTGGCTCGAATCGCCCGAATCGATGTCCGCTTTTTGGGGGTTTTTGAGTCTATTAAGGGTGGATGACCTCTCACAGGGGTCAGCCAACAGGGCGAAAATTTAGAGACATCGGCGGCGCTGGGCTTTGATCCTCCTTTCGACAGCGTCGCCCATTTTTTTCAAAAAAAAAGAGGTAGCCCGCTCATGGGCTACCTCTTTTTGTGTGCAGCATCGGGTTTGTCAGACGCTAATCAGCTCTTCAGCGGGTGTTTCAGCGGTCTGGATGGTGGTCAGTACAGAGCCAGCGAACAGTTTGTGCAGGATGGTCATGGCAATCTGTTCCACTTGCTCGGTCGTAATCGCCAGATGGTCGGCAACCTGTTCAGGGGTCAATCCCTCCGCGAACAGACGGATAGCGTTCCGCTCGCGCTCTGTCAGATGATGCATGTGATCCGTCTCCATAGCGTACCTCCTTTGGGTTTGGTTCTCCAGAGGCGATTATACCCGCTGGATGACAGCGGAGTCAAGAGTTTTCGCGGGATTGGACAAAACTGGTAGAACTGCTGGTTCGTCGGGCGCGGCTGCCGTTGCGGGGCAGGGGCGTGACGACCGTCTCGTACTGGTTGCCCCTGCGGCGGATGTAGCCGCGCGCCTCCAGCTCCTGCAGGTAGTTCGTCAGCGTTTTGCGTGAGCAGCCCAGCATCGCCGCGATCTGCGTGCGACTGAGGGTCGGCTGCTCATACAGCAGATAGAGCAGTTGCTCCAGCGTGGCTTCTCTGTTGGGCGGCAGATGGTTGCGTTCAGGCGCCATAGCGACCACCGCCTGCGCTGGCTCGGGTGGCACGCGGATGGGCGGCTCCGGTGTCGGCTCCGCGTTTGCCTGCTCCTGCATGCGCAGCGCGTAGTTGCGATCCTCGCCGATAATCTCGATCAGCGCGAACATGATGATGGGCAGGGTAACCGAGAGCAGGAACGGACGCAGGAACACCACCACCTGATCGAACGCGCTCGCGGTCGCCAGCGGCTGCTGGTGCATGATGCCATAGAGATAGTTGGCGTACGCGCTGATAAAAGTCACCAGAATCAGCACCGCCCACAGGGGCGCGGTGGAGCGTCCCTGCCGCTTGCGTAGCTGGATGCCGTACGCCAGACCCAGAATGCCCAGATCGATTCCGAGCGCCTGCACATAGCCCCACAGCAGATGACCGCCCTCCAGCGTGCTGAAGGTGTACGCCACATGATGCACGCTGCCCGCCAGCACAAACAGCGTTACCAGCACCAGCAGCGCGGTCGACAACGGCATATCTTTGAGCAGATATCGCATCGGTAGTAACCTCCGTGTTGTTTGGGGCGACTGTCAGACAAAGCCTGCACGCCCTCTCCACCTTTATCGGCTGGACTGGTTCAGTTCGGGATGGCGTTTCCGATTCCTGCTCGATTCACGCGGGATGGTGGCGCATTTCGCCAGCGGTCGCCCCCTGCGGCTGCACCGATAGCGTGCCCACCGATAGCAGCACCAGCAGCACCCACAGCAGGTCGGTTATCGTCAGATGCACCAGCTGCATCCACACGGGCGCTTTGAGCCACACATTGAGCGCGCCGATGAGCAACTGCCCCACATAGAGCAGGTTGAACGCCACGCAGAGCCGAACCGTGAAGCGCGTGAACCGCTGCAGGGTGAGCGCGGTCAGCCCCGTAAGGAAGTAGACCCCGACGCCTATCGCCAGCCACGGGTGATAGATTCGCAGCGCCAGCAGCGTCCGTCCGATAACGGGCGACTGGTCGATTGCGCCCAGCTTGAGCAGGGTATCGCCCAGCGCGGTGATGGCGCCACTGACACTGACCAGCAGCATCAGCACCAGCGCGGTTAGAATCCCGACGCCTATCCAGCCCTGCCCGCGCACTCGAAAGCGTGTCCCGCCCGACGCCCAGTACGCCGTTAATGTGAGCGCACCGAGCAACAGGAGCGTGTTCGCCAGATGCACCGCCATCATCACCGCCCGCTCGTACGACACATCGCGCGCGACCCACTCGTAGCGCACCAGCAGCATGCCAATCAACGCCTCGGTGATGATGAACAGCAGGCTCAGCAGCGTGCCCAGTCGCACGATGTGCCGCCGCGGGTAGAGCCGGAACGCCCCGATGACCATCGCCAGCACCAGCAGCCCTGCCAGCCCGCTGGTGAGCCGATGGGTCAGCTCGATGAGCGTCTCCACCGCTGGCGCACGGGGGATAATCTCGCCGTTACACAGCGGCCAGTGGCTGCCGCACCCTGCGCCACTGCCCGTCGCCCGCACATACGCGCCCCACACAATCACCAGCACATTGTAAGCCAGCACCAGCCAGCCGAATCGGGCAAACGCACGCATTCCTGCCCGATTATACCCCCACCAGCGGAACCTGACCCAGCCCAACCGCGTCCAAAGCCCTGACCCTGCCAGAATGGGAAGCCAGCATGTGAAACGGCGCAGACGGATGTGGAATAAGACCGATACGGGCGGCGGCAACACTCAACAGCAGAGCGGAGGAGAAACTATGAGCCAAAGGAACTGGCAATCGCAAAAGCCCGTTCGGTTGACCAAGCGTGAGATCGAGGTGCTGAGCCTGATCGCGCAGGGACGGTCCTCGCAGGAGGTCGCCGACGCGCTGTTTGTGAGCAAGCGCACCGTCGACTTCCACCTGGCGAACATCTACGAGAAGCTCAATGTGAACAATCGGGTGAAGGCGTTCCGTCGGGCTGCCCAGATGGGACTGATCCCTGTGGAGGTGTTCTTCAGCGACGGCGGGGACTGAACGCGCTCGCTCAATCAGCCACACTAAGCGAACCCCCTCTCCTGTATGGGGAGGGGGTTCACTCCCTCAAGATTCAAGTCTGACCCCTAACCGCCGCTTTTTGCCTGTTTCAGCTCCTCGATCAGCTGCGGCACGACCTCGTACAGGTCGGCGACCAGCCCGTAGTCGGCTACCTGAAAGATGGGCGCTTCGGGATCGATGTTGATGGCGACAATCACTCTGGAGTCCTTCATGCCCGCCAGATGTTGCACGGAGCCGGAGACCGCGACGGCGATATAGAGTTCGGGCGCGACCGTTTTGCCCGTTTGACCGACCTGCAGTTCGTTGGGGGCGATGCCGGCATCGACGGCGGCGCGGGTCGCGCCCACCGCGCCGCCCAGCACATCAGCCAGGCCGCCGATATATTTTTCGAAGGTTTCGGGGTCTCTGAGCGGTCGCCCGCCCGACACCACCACGCGCGCCTGCGTGAGGTCGGGGCGTCCACCCGCGCTGCCCTTGAGGCTGAGCCACTCGGAGCGTGTGGGCAGTTCCACCGCGAGCGCAAAGTTCTGAATCGGCGAGCGGGTTGAGTGGGCGGTCGGCTTGCCCCAGGCGGGACCACGCACGGTCAGCACCACCGGCGTGCCCTCCACCTCAAAAGTGCCAATCAGGTTGGCGGAGTAGATGGGGCGCTTGACAGTGAATCGCCCGTTTTGGGCGGTGAAGGCGGTGATGTCGCTCAGCATTGGCGCATTCATTAACCCTGCGACACGCGCCAGCAGGTCGCGGCTGAAGGTGCTGGTGGTCGCCACAATCAGCTCGGCGCCTGTCTGTTGAGCGGCCTGCGCCACGACGGGCGCGTACCGTTCCGCCAGCGGGCGAGCTAAACGCGCGTCGTCAGCGACCCACACGCCCTGTGCGCCGTAGCCCGTGAGCCGTTCCACACCGCTGATGCTGTGCCCCATCGCCAGAATCTCGAACGAATCGGGCGCAACCTGCTGCGCGAACGCAATTGCGGGCAGGCTCCTGTCCGAAACTTGCTGACCGTCTGTTTCTGCAACAACTAAAATCCTCATTGGCTTGCCTCCTTCAGATGACTCGCGCCTCCTCTTTGAGCAGGCGCACCAGCTCTTTGACATCGGCGACGCGCTTGCCCGCCTGACGCGCGGGCGGGCGCTCCACAGCAATCAGGCGCAGGCGTACCTGCGGGTTCACGCCCAGATCGGCGGGTGTGATCACCTCCAGTGGCTTGCTGCGGGCGCGCACGATGCCCGTCAGCGCCACATAGCGCGGCTCGTTCAGACGCAGATCAGCGGTAATCACCGCAGGCAGGGGAACGCGAAGGGTCTCTATGCCCCCGTCCGTTTCGCGCTCCACGATTGCCGTGCCGTTCTCAAGGGTGATTTTTGAGGCGAAGGTCGCCTGCGGCAGGTCCAGAATCGCCGCCAGCATCTGTCCGACCTGATTGTCATCGGTGTCGATGGCTTGTTTGCCCATCAGCACCAGCTGGGGCTGCTCGCGCTGATAGATTCGGGCAAGAATCTGCGCGATGCTGAGGGGGTCTAACCGTTCAGCGGTCTGAACCAGGATGGCGCGGTCGGCGCCCATCGCCAGCGCGGTACGCAACTGCTCCTGGCACGCCTCGCCGCCGATGGAGACCGCCACGATTTCGTTTGCCTTGCCCGCCTCCTTCAGGCGAATCGCTTCCTCCAGGGCAATCTCATCAAAGGGGTTCACTGCCCATTGCAGCCCATCCTGCGCGATATCGGTTCCGTCGGCGTTTGGTGCAACCTTCGCATAGGGATCGGGAACGCGCTTGACGCTCACAACAATCTTCATCGTTGATGGCTCCTCCTTCCTGTTTGATGGGAGTATACCCGCTGATTAGCGTGGTGCGAGGCGCAGGATACGGTCATCGTCGGGGTGGGGTCGCCCGCGCCCGTCGCGATTGGAGGTGGACACATAGAGGTAGCCGTCGGGTCCGGAGGCGACGGCTCGCAGGCGTCCATACTCGCCCATTAGCAGCGCCTCCTCTTTGACCACGCGCCTGCCGTTCAGCACCACGCGGATCAGTCGCTCCCCGCGCAGGCAGGCGACGAACAGGTTGCCCTTCCATTCGGGGAAGCGGTCGCCCCGATAGAAGGCGACTCCTGCGGGCGCGACGGCGGGCGTGTACTCCAGCAGGGGCGATACCAGCCCGCTACCCCCCTGACGATGGTGGATCAGCGGCCAGCCGTAGTTTTTGCCGCGCTCCACGATGTTCACCTCATCGCCTCCACCTGGTCCATCGAAGCCCGACGGACCATGCTCCGACTGGAACATCAGCCCCGTGCCCGGTTGCCAGTCGAGCCCCTGCGCGTTGCGGTGACCGTACGACCAGATTTCGGGTCGGGCGTCGGTTCTGCCTGCGAAGGGGTTATCTTTCGGCACGGTTCCGTCGTCGTTGAGGCGCAGTGTCTTGCCGTTGAGGCTGTTCAGCTGCTGGGACAGTTCGCGTCTGGCGGCGTCGCCCGTGGTGATGTAGAGCTTGCCGTCGGGTCCGAAGCCGAGCGCGGTGCCGTCATGCACGAAACTGCCTTCGATGCCCTCAATAATCACCTTCGGTTCCACGAGTCGGTCGCCCGCCTCGCGATAGCGCACCACCTTCACCTTCAGCCCGTTCTGGTTGTAGAGGTAAGCCAGATAGAGCCAGCGGTTGCGGGCGAAGTCAGGATGCAGTGCCAGCCCCATCAGCCCGCCCTCGCCCCGATGCACGCAGTCGGCTATCACCCCGAGCGGTTGCGGGCGCAGTCGCCCCTTCTCGATCACGCGCACGCGACCGGGGCGCTCCGTGAAAAAGATTCGTCCGTCGGGCGCAAACGCGATTGCCCACGGCACCTCCAGCCCCTTCGCTACCACTTCGACTCGCATAGCCTGAAGGATACCTTACCTGCGGGTATACTTTTGTCTATGCGAACACGCCCGGAGCGGCGCCCGGTGCAGGTGCTGGACGAATCGGTGGTCAACCGCATCGCGGCGGGGGAGGTGGTGGAGCGCCCTGCGTCCGCTGTCAAGGAGCTGATCGAAAACAGCCTCGACGCGGGCGCCCGCCGAATCGAGGTGGAGGTGGAGATGGGGGGACGCAGGCTCATTCGCGTGCGCGACGACGGCATCGGCATGACGCGCGCGGACGCCCTGCTCGCCCTGCAGCGCCACGCCACCTCCAAAATCCGAACCGATAGCGATTTGCTGCGCATTCAGACGATGGGCTTTCGGGGCGAGGCTCTGCCCAGCATCGCCGCTGTGAGCCGACTGGAGCTGATTACCCGCGCCTACGAGGAGGAGATTGGCACGCGGGTCGTCGCAACGGGCGGCGCGATCACCACCGTTGAAGAGGTGGGCGCACCGATTGGCACCACCATCACCGTGCGCGACCTCTTTTTCAATGTGCCCGCCCGTCTCAAGTTCCTCAAAACCGTGCCCACCGAGCTGGGGCACATTCTGGAGACCGTCACACGCTACGCCTTCGCCTTCCCTGATGTGTCGTTCCGACTGGTGCATGAGCGTCAGGAGCTGCTGTTCACACCAGGCAATGGCGAGCGACTGGCGGCGGTCGCCGCTATCTGGGGACGCGATGTGGTGCGCGGCATGGTGGAGGTGAGCTACGAACGGGACGGCATCCATGTGTACGGGCTGATTGCGCCGCCGCACCACACGCGCCCCACACGCCAGCACCAGTATTTTTATGTGAACCTGCGCCCCGTGCGCAATAAGACACTGACCGCCGCGCTCGATGAGGCGTACCGTACGCTCACACCCGAAAAGCGCTATCCCGCCTGCGTGCTGATGGTCGATCTGGACCCGCGTCAGGTGGATGTGAATGTGCATCCTGCCAAGATCGAGGTGAAGTTCCAGCGCGAGGGCGATGTGTTCGAGGCGGTGGTGCAGGCGATTCGCGCCGCATTACTGGAGCATGGAATGATCCCGTCGGCGGTCGGTGGCGCGGCGGTGCCGCCAGCACGCCCCCATGTTTCCCAAACTCTCACCCCCAGCCCCTCGCCCGACGCTGCAGGCGAGGGGGGTATGCCCCTCACCCCGACCCTCTCCCCTCCGGGGAGAGGGAGTTCGGAGGGTATTGCGCCAGTGGGAAGAGGAGGTGCCGAGCCGTATGTGCCCGATGTGGGCACGGTGCATCGGCTGCTGCTGCAGCGCGCGGGGCTGGCGCCGCAGGAAACCGCGCCACCAACCGAGCTATCTGAAGCCGAGCCAGCCGCACCTGCACCCGCAACCATCCAGCCAGAGACGCTGCTGGAGTTCGAACCCGCTGAAACTGCGCCGCTGGAGACCGCTCACCTGCCCTTCGCGCACCTGCTGGACGATTTGCGCATTCTGGGGCAGGTACAGAACACCTTCATCGTTGCCTCCACGCGCAGAGGGCTGGTGATTATCGACCAGCATGTGGCGCACGAGCGCGTGCTGTACGAGCAGTTCTGCGAGCAGCGCGGCGGCACACCCGTGCCACGCCAGCCCCTGCTGACGCCCGAGCCGCTCACGCTCGACCGACGCAGTGCGTTGCTCCTGCAGGAGCGACTGGATGAGCTGAATCGGCTGGGGTTCGAGCTGGAGCCGTTCGGCACCGACGCCTATCTGGTGCGCTCCATCCCCGCTGCACTGACGGGGCGCGACGCCATCAACACCCTGCGCGACATCATCGACGAACTGGTGGAGCTGTCGGTCGCGCGACGGCTGCCGCTGGCACGGGAGCAAATCTGGATTACCACCGCGTGCAAGCTGGCGGTCAAGGCGGGCGACCCGCTCAACCTGCCTGAAATGCAGAAGCTGATCGAAGACCTCGCCCGCACGCAGAACCCCTACCTGTGCCCGCACGGGCGACCCATCACCCTCACGCTCAGCTGGGACGAGCTGGAACGACGGTTCAAACGGAGTTGAAGCCGCCATCAACAGGTCGCAGGTCGCGAATCTGCACCAGCACGACGGTGATGTTGTCCCGTCCGCCTTCGGCTAAGGCGCGGTCGATGAGCGTCCAGGCGGCTTGCGTGGGCGGGCAGGTGCGCAGAATCTCCGCGATTTCGGAATCATCCAGCATATCGGTCAGACCGTCGGAGCAGAGCAGGAACAGGTCGCCCACCTGCAGGGGGAAAGTTTCGATATCGGCCTTGAGACCGCCCCGCTCGCCCTCCACGCCGATTGCCTGCGTGATGACACTGCTATAGGGGTGATAGCGGGCGGCTTCGGGCGGCAACAGACCCTGACTGACCCACTCCTGCACCAGCGAGTGGTCGCGCGTGAGCAGTTGCAGTTCGCCCTCGCGCAGGCGATAGCAACGGCTGTCGCCCACATGCACCAGCATGCCCTCGTCCTGACGGATAATGAGCGCGGTGAGCGTGGTGCCCATATCTTTGCGCGAGGGTATCGCCTGACCCATGCGCTGGATGTAGGTGTGGGCTTGCAGCACGGCGCGTTCGGCAGCCTGCTGGGGTGTGCCGTCGCTGTGATAGTAGTGGTACAGGAACAGTTTGCACGCCAGCTCGCTGGCAATCTGTCCCGCCTCGTGCCCGCCCATGCCGTCGCACACCATATAGACGCTGCCGCGTGATGCCAGTCGCTCTGGCTCGTCGGGCTCGTAGAAGTCGAACTTATCCTCGTTGTTTTCGCGCACCTTGCCCATCTCGCTGCGGGCGACGAACTTCACGACGGGCAGCACGCGCAGCGGCTCCGCAGGCGCCGCCTGCAACTCCTCCACGCTCAATTCAGCCGTGATTTCCTCGTTCATCGCCGCACCGGACTGGCAGAGGTTGCCCTGCAGTCTGTATTGTACCTGAAACCCTCGCCGCCTTCCCCATCGGGGGAACAACCACCCGACCATGGTGCCACAGTCGAAGCAGGCGCTGTGCAGGCGAGCGGGTATACTGCATGGCAACGCTATTCAGGTCAAGGAGGAGACAAATTGGGCAAGATAGGCGTGGGCATCATCGGTTCCGGTGGTATTGCGCAGTCCCAGCATATGCCGGGCTATGCGCGACTGAGCGATCGGGTTCAGATTGTCGCGGTGGCGGACATTAACGAGCAGAACGCGCAGGCTGCCGCTGCCAAGTTCAATGTGCCCTATGTGTACACCGACTATCGCGAGCTGCTCCAGCGCGACGATATTCAGGCGGTTAGCGTCTGCACGCCCAACTATTTACATAAGGAGGCGACGATTGCCGCGCTGGAGGCGGGCAAGCATGTGCTATGTGAGAAGCCGTTAGCCCGCAACGCGCGCGAGGCACGCGAAATGGTGCTCACAGCGCGGCGCACAGGCAAAATCCTGCAGGTCGCGCTCCAGTGGCGCTTCACGGGCGTCGCGCAGTTCCTGTACAAATACATCCAGCAGGAGGGCAATCTGGGCGAGATTTACTATGCGCGGGCGCACGCTCTGCGTCGGCGTGGCATCCCCGGCTGGGGCGTGTTCATCGATAAGGAGAAGCAGGGCGGCGGTCCGCTGATCGATATCGGCGTGCATATTCTGGATGCGACGCTGTGGCTGATGGGTTACCCGCGCCCCGTGTCGGCGTTCGGTGCAACCTACACCAAGTTCGGCAATCGTGACGATGTGGTGGGGCTGATGGGACAGTGGGACCCCAAAAAGTTCACCGTTGAGGATTTTGCCGTCGGGCTTATCCGCTTCGAAAACGGCGCGACGCTCACCCTCGAATCGAGCTTCTGCGCCAATATTGAAGGCGATGAGTTCAACACGCTGATCCTGGGCGATCGGGGTGGCGTGTTCGCCAACCCGATTGGTCAGCCGCCGGTGAAAATCTTTACCGAACACAACCGCACGCTCTACAATATTGAGCCGGCGCACCTGCCGAGCATCAACTCCTATCACGCCGAGATCGAGGCGTTCATCGATGCCATCGAGCAGGGCAAGCCGTCGCCTGTGCCGGGTGAGCATGGATTCGTTCTGAACGCGATACTGGACGCCATCTATCAATCGTCGGAGACGGGGCACGAGGTCGCCATCGATACGGACCTGAGGGACGATGGGTGAGTGACGACGCGCGGCGGATGCGGGCGTTCTGGGCGCTGGTGCTGATGGCGGGCTGCGCCGAGCTGGGCTATGTCACGCTCAACATCTCGGCGATGCCCGTCTATCTGCGCTACACCATCGGGTTGGGCGAGTCGACCGTGACGGCGGTCGGCTCGATCTTTTTATTGACGGAGGCGCTCTTTCGGGCGCCGATGGGCATGCTCAGCGATCGGTTCGGACGCCGCCGCCTGATGCTGGTGGGACCGCTGATCACGACCTGCACCGCGCTCTGCACGGTGTGGGTAAAGCATCCCGTGTGGTTTCTGCTGTTGCGCGGGCTGGATGGGCTGGGCGCGGCGATGCTCTGGCCCGCTGCCTACGCCGCGATTGGCGATACGGTGCCCCCGGAGCGCCGCTCGTGGGCGATGAGCTTTTTGAATATGACCTACATGTCGGGCGTCGCGCTCGGTCCGCTGGCAGGCGGGCTGGCTAACGACCTCACGGGCAGTAAAACCGCCTCGTTCTATCTGGTCGCAGCGCTGTTTGCCATTGCGGCGTTCATTCTCTGGCGGTTTTATCCCTGCGATCGGCGCGGCAGCAGCCATTCGGAAGAGGCGCATCGCAGCGAAGTGTCGTTGCGGGCGTTCTTGAGCGCGGTGCGCCTGGTGCCCGGGCATCTCCTGCTGGCATTCGTGGTCTTCTTCGGCATCGGGCTGATCATGCTGCTGGTCAAGCTCTACGCGATGGAGGAGTTTCGGGTCAGTGAGACGGTGTTCGGGCTGGGGCTGGTATTCCCCGCGCTGCTGATCGGGGCGCTGAGTGTGCCGATTGGGCGCTGGTCGGATCGGATCGGGCATGGGCGCTCGGTTCAGCTGGGTCTGGCGGGCGGTGCGCTGGTGATGTGGCTGGTGGTGTTGCCCGCCCAGCCGAACCTGCTGCTGGTGCTGCTGGCGGCAGGCGCGGGTGCACTCAGCTTCGTGCTGGCACTGGCCGCATGGATGGCGGAGCTGAGCGAGGTCTATCCCGAACGGCGTGGCGTGATTCTGGGCGCAGCGGGCACCGCGCAGGGAATCGGCAGCATTCTGGGCGCCCTGCTCGGCGGTGTCCTTTACGAACACCTGAACCTGCGGCTGGGCGAGATCGTGATCCCCTCGCGCCGCGTGCCCTTCATCGGTTGCGCTCTCATGCTCACGCTCGGCGCTCTCATCAGCATGGTGGTTTTGCGGTCGCGCCCGCATGTCAGCCGCAGACCGCGCCGCTGAATCTCCTCAAAGCAGGAATCACCTGATATAGACACGGCATCTGCTCAACAGACAGGGCGTTAGAAGTGCCAGCACAACCCCCGGTAACAAATCGGATCTCTCTGCAGCCAGCGGGCGGTGCAGGGGTCATACGCGCGAGCGCCGACATGGTACAACCCTGTCTCAGGTATCCATTCATACCCATACGCCCCCTTGCGAGAAGAAGGCTTCCAACAGCCCTACGGCAGTTCAGGACGAGTCAGTAAGTGTTCCAAAGCCGCGGCAAAGGTGTCAAACACCGTACACGGCTCCGAATGCTCGTGATGCAAATACACAACACGCCCCGCCCGCTCGCCTTCGGCAACACCCAAAAAGCCACCACCCCGCTCCGCCAGAATGTAGTACGCCCCTGAAGACAGCCACACCTCCCGAACCTCCGAAAGCCCCAACACCACCGCGTCACCAATCTGAAAGCCTTCACAGACGCGAACCAGCTCCAGATAGTCCGCTGGCAAAGCAGCCTCTATCGCCTGCAGACGCCGCTGTTGCTCTTCATCAGAAAGCGGCGGCAGCATTCCCGCAATCGCCCACCGACGCCTCAGCGCGGTACACCACGCAGGCAACGACTCCAGTAAATCCGTACCTGCCCCCTCCAGCGAAGGCAGCGGCTCATAGACAGGTTCCATCACATCGGTATGGAACACCACACGCTCGATGTGGACTTCGGTTTCACGCGCAATCCGCCTGTAGACTCTGCCGAAGGCGAGGGTGAATACTGTGCCTCTCACTAAATAGATGCGCATTTTCAGCCGTTCAGGTAGATGGGGCACGCGATAGTGAACGGTACACCACAGGGCTTCCAACCGCTGATTGGGGAAGCGCGGGGGCGGCTTGTGTTTGGGCGTGTAGAGGTTCACCTCGCCACTTTCTTTATCGCGGTAGATGCGATGGACTGCTTCTATCTGCTGTGAGAGAATGGCGCGGGGTTCCTCAGGCAGATGGTTTTGGAGCGCCTGAAACAGCGCACGCTCTACAGGAGCAAACGGAGAACGACGGCGCAGAACCTTGAATAAAGACCCCATTCCTCTAACCTCTTCACTCATAGTGAAGTGAGCGTCAAACCACCATCAACCCTTCAAACACGCAGCCTCGAACCTCCGCTTTCTCAAGGGCTTGCTTGAGACGCTTGCTAACAGCTATCAGCCCGGGGTCTTCCGCCGCCACAAACAGGTCGTGCCCCCTCACGCGGCTCCATACCAGAACAGGGCGATGCAAATCTAAGACCCTCTCAAAGTTCGGATCCCAGATCCCTATTGTCCGCTCACGGCTCAGGCAAACCAGACGTACCTGATACACCGCTAAGTCGTAGTTGCCTATCTTCGCATTCGTTTCTGCGTCTCTCAGTTCTACCGGGACGTACCGTACCGGATCCGATAATCCCATCTGTTCCAGCAGATTGCGCACTTTGGGGGAGAGAAGGTTCGCTCCCCATGGGGTCCAAAAACAATCCGCCTCCGAATCACCCCGATAGACCCATGCGTAAAGCAACGGGAGCGCAGCAAGCTGTTCCATAGACATAGTGGATAGATCCCGCGTAAACTCTGTACGCTGTTGAGAGGAGGCGCTGGGCGTCAGCGCAAATTCGCTTACATAGTTCACCTCTTCGGGACCTCTCCAAGCAAAAAAGACCCAATCTTCTGCTTTCCGTTGCTCAAACCGAACTCGGAGAGGCGCCCAGCGGGAATCGGACAGCTCCGAAGATTCGCCTATCTCTGCCCAGTGCTTTCCCAGCAGCCTTCTGGCTTCGTTTTGGGACCAACCAGCAGCAGCGTGTCTCCAATAAAGGAGAGCCATAGACAGCTCCAGGCGTTCTATCCAGCCAAGGTACGCTCCGTATTGCGCCTCGAAATATTGCAAGGCTTCGGCAATAGCAACTCGCTGGAGAGGGCTTAGAGACGAGAAGAGCTCCAGGCGTCCCCCTTGTAATACTGGGAGCCTTTCGAGTCGCCTCATCAAATGGGCAATCTCCATTTCAGGGATTTTCTCTCCCTCCAGGTATCGTTCGGCTATCCAGGTAGCCCTGTCCAAAACTTCCGAATTCCGGTAATCATTGAAGGGGTTAAGCCACTCCAGAAAAGCGTCAGCTCCTCGCGAGTCCCAGATATAGGTATCAATCAGATTCTCAAGCACAAATGGAAGGTTTTCCATCTGTTCCTTCGAAGACAATACACTAAACCGCGACCTCAAAAAAACGGCATACTCGTGTAAATCTTCTAAATCGGACAGTGAACCCGTGCCTCGATAGCCGCCCCCGTCTGCTTCTGACTGAGGACGAAACCGATTCGGGAATGCGTGGTAGAGTAGCAATCGCCAGTTCATTTTGAGATTCTACCCCGTTTACCACCCTAAAATAGGACCGAATGACCGAAGAGCCCTGCGAACGGCTTCAGCTGCTATGCTCAGAGCAGCGGCAATTGTCTCCTTCCAAGCAGGGCTGTTGGCAGCAGCGGCGACAGTCGTCGTACCAGCGGTGCCCCCTGCAGTACCGCTGGCGGCTAAGTGAGCTCCTGCTATCCCCCCTGCCATTATAGGGGTCATATCTATAAGCCCTGGTTCATAGAAGCCACCGCCAAGTGCGGGGGGAATCCATCCTGTGTATCCAGGGTAAGGGATAGGCTCGTTCCACTGAAGCAGTTCATTCGCTTTGGAAATATCGGGGCGAATGTCATTGTTGTCTGGTCCATCACAGTGATCGTACCATTGCTGTAGTCGTTCCTGTAAAGCATTTAATTCTTCAGATATTTTACGATAATGTCCGTATGGTTGAGTATAACATGTTTTCCCCGTTTCGCGATCCACAAATGGGTGTGGTTGTTTATCCGCTTCTCGGTCATATTTGGAAATACGCTCACTAAGAGATTTTATAAGGTTTTTGATTTTTCGCGCCAAATCTTCGCAGTTCTTTCTGCCCCACCGCTTTTTGTTGGCAGATCTTAGCCCTTCAGGATCTTGGTAACCCAAAGGCTCATTCCCGCAATACCGATACAGGTTCGGGTCGCCGGAGGCAGCGTCTATCGGGTCTCTCTGCAGCCAGCGGGCGGTGCGGGGGTCATACGCACGGGCGCCCACATGATACAAGCCGACCTCAGGTATCCACTCGTACCCATACGCCCCGTTCCAAGTAAAGGGCTGGTGCGTGACGCCAACCCGATTAAGCAGGTTCCCCCACGCATGGTGGGTGTACAAATAGCGATAGAGGGGTCTTGAGTATCAAACAAATCGGTAGGAGCTTTCCCACACCGCTATGTGTAGGTGTCTTTAGACATTTAGGCGACGCTGAAGCGCGATTACCTTATCCTGAAACATAATACCTGCTTCTTCCCTGCTGAGGGCAGCTTTTAGAAACTGTTGACAAGCATCTTTATCCCCATGCTGCCAATAAAGAACTGCTAAAATTACAGGAAGCCATACATCATTCGGGTAAATATGCACTCCACCAGGAATCTCTTCGCGATGATTCCGAAGCCACTCTAAAAACTCTATCACATCAACACGATCTGTAAATTTCCATAAAAAAGGCAATATATAATTCATCAACTCATCTTCAACCTCGGAACGAACCTCTTCATCCTTTTGTGGCAACATATCTTGTAAAGTCAGTTGCCACGAGCGCTGCAAGAAAGGAGGATGTTGAAATCCTGAAACCCAGCAAATAGTCAAGTTGGAAGCATCAGGACATGCTGGTTCTTTTATCTCTGGATGGATCAAGGCAAACACATTCGGCACATAGACACCAAATTCTATCCAAAAATCGCAGTCGTCAGCTGTGTTCCAGCGTGAACGCACTACCCTAACCACCCGCCACAACTCAGATAATGGATAGTAAAAACATTGTCCACGACGAAGAAAGCCGTATTCTTTGAGCACCTGATTGACAAATTTGAGTATAGAACTAAACCGCTCTCTTGGTGTGAGCAAGTGAATCACCTCCGTCTTGACTTAATGATTTCTTTCGAATCCCACAGGATCTCTCCAGTGTTTGGATCATAGTAAATCAGTACGACTTCTTCGCCAGAGGCGTCTGCATATTCCTGTGCTTGCTTCCTACCGCGCTCCTTGCCCCGTTTGGTGTTGGGCTTGAGTTCCATCGGACGCCCACACTCATCAAAGGCGTCTGCAATATAGTTCGTACCACGTATTCTACCACCTTTACTACCGCCGCGCTTTTCTACCTCTTCGGCGAAACGCTTATGCACATCCTTACCTGATTTAGCATAGGGATTATTTCCCGATGTTCGATTCGCGTGCTTCTTCCCCTGCTCCTGCAAGGCATTCTTAGCTTCTCGTTTTGCAACCTGCTCCGCGCCCTCCTCCACCACCTCCTGAACCACTTTCTTGGCAAGACGACCCGCCTTCAACACATCCCCACCAAGCGCACTCGCCGCCGAGATGGCAGCGTTCACATAATCCCCCTCCAGCGCATAGCCAATCGCATTCGCCGCATCCGCAAGGTCGCCAATGACAGGGATGAAGCCAGCGGCATCTAACAGGTCGTGATAGTTCCAGTCGGTGCCTGTAGGGTCAACGAAGTTGATTGGGTCATTCCCTGCATACCAATACAGGTTCGGGTCGCCCGAGGCGGCGTCTATCGGGTCTCTCTGCAGCCAGCGGGCGGTGCGGGGGTCATAGGCGCAGGCGCCCACATGATATAGCCCTACCTCCGGTATCCACTCATATCCATACGCCCCGTTCCAGGTAAACGGCTGGCGTGTAGTTCCCTCGCGATAACTCAGGTTCCCCCACGCATCATACGCATACCGATCCACCACCT
>JBBIJY010000040.1:0-17176 GCA_037445735.1 Armatimonadota bacterium
TAGTGCCCTGATGTCCCCTGATGGGGCTTGGAAGCGCTTAATATAGATGGAGGTGGACAGAAGATGCTGAGGACAATGCGGAAGATGCTCACTTATGGAGCAGCGTCATTGATAGGTTCACTGCTCTTGATAGAAGGTGTTATCTACAGTCAGCAGGTTCCTTATAACCCAATGGTGCCAGCTCCAAAGCCTGAGCCAGCGCCACCGCCGAAGAGAAAGGTACCTCGTAAATATTGCAAGCGGGTAGATCAGCCTCCTGACCGGATCAACATGTGCCTTCGCGGTGGTCCTTATGAGGATCCCTTCTGCGAAAATTACTGCGTGGTAGTCACCCAGAGAGGGAGTTATTGTGATGAATCTCCGAACTCTACCTGCTGGGCTACCGTGGAAGAGCGAGAGGAGGAAGTAATAGCTGCAACCTGTTCTCCTAACATGGTAAGCTGCCAATGTAACGGGGACTGGAGGCGTCGGCGAATCCGATACAAAATCCTCAGATGTTGAAGAATCCTGAGGAGGTATTGCTTGGTATGCATAGACGATTGAAGAGTGTCTTTACCCTCGTCTGCACGCTGTGGACAACCGGGCTTGGGCTGTCTGAGAATAATCAGCTTCTTCAGACCATAGCCCAAGCCCTGCAGCGGCGTGAATCATTCTTTGCTCGATGCTCTATCGCATGGGATGCCCAGATAGAGGTAATCGATTACCCGATGGAGAACCCCGAAGCATTTTTGAAAGCTCTGGAGAAATGGGATAGCCAGCGACCAGATGTGGAGATAACCCCCGAAGCAAAAGGGGAGTTTTTACAAAGGGCACAACGGACTCACCGGTGTCGCTACCAGACCACTATTGTGGTTAGGCGAAACGGGCCGCGCACTTCAGTACAATCGGAGGAGGGTGGTGCTTGCGTGGATGGTCATATAGACAAAATGGCTCGTTATATACTCTATGATGATAATGAAGGCTATAGTATAGTTTATGGGGCTGCTGTCATGGGCGGATCTTCTGGCGATGCGCCTGAGATGTGGATTTTCAGTCATTCATCTCCTGTTCCTCTGAACAGTATCAGTGGAACACAGTTCCTCTATCCGTCCGATTGGGTATTTTTAGCAAGCTTCTCTGTCTTGAAAATTAGAGGCGCCGATAGAAAAGGGGCATGGCGAGTCATCAAGCAAACCGATTCGGAAGTTGTGCTGGAGGCTGAAATAGGTGGTGGTGCTGCCTATTCTAATCCCCGTCTCCTGCGAGCGGGCTTGTCCAGAAGACATGGCTATGCACCGAGCTGGGTAGAAGAATACTCGCCCGCAAAAATAACAATGGACAACAAAGTACATTATCAATCATTTCCTGTGATAAGTATAAAAGTTTTAGAGTGGAAAAGGGTGGGGAATTTTGGATGCCTCAACGATGGGAGCGCGTCCGACAACTTGGTAAACAGGTTGGCAAGAATATAAAAGTGTTTCACGTAGAAAAAAGATTGATTCTTTTGGATTCTATAAGGTTTGAAATTAATAGCATTAAAACGAGCTTTCCCCCAGGTACTTTTGTCTGGGATTTTCGACTTGCTGGCACTGATATTCCATTCGGAGATGTGGGGGTAGTTCCAGACGAGCGTGTTGCTTCGTATAAATGGGAAGGGAAGTTACCCTCCCGTGAACGCCTTGAGCAAATAGCGCGCCAGCAGTCGCTTGCCCTTAATCAGCGTCCTAATTTGGGACCTCGGTTGATCCTGTATCTCATCCAGTGGGGAACGCCCCTGCTTTTGATTGCTATTGGCGGCTACTGGTGGTGGCGCACACGCCGACAATGACCTCTGCCGCGTTGCTCCTCCTCCGTGAGGGGAAACCGATCATGATGATTAATTCACTTCTGATAATCGATTCATTTCTAATGACCGGGCTGTTAAGCATCATAGGACTACGGTTGAATGGGTTGTTGAAGCCCACTTCGGAGGAGGCGAATTGGGCTGCTTGGGGCTTGACATTGCTCGTCGCGCTGGCGGCGGCGATAAGTGTCTTGGGGCGTATGTCTCCAGAATTTGTCCTGAGAACCTCTCTCTGGGCACTACATAATGCACTCAGTCCATGGATATGGATTTTCGCTTTTCTGATGACCAACTTGTCGTTTACCACAGCAAAAAGGGTGAGGTGGTTCCATTGCATGGCAGGTGGTTCCCTGCTTGGAATAGCGCTTCTCACGACCATGCTCCACGCGAGTGGTATTAAGCTCATCAACTATTCACAGGTTTATTCTTTTCAGGGGTACTATCGTCCTCATGGAATCCTGTTTACCCCCTTGGAGGCGGGGTTGGTAGCCCTTCTGAGCTGGGCATGGGGGCTTGGGTGGGGTGTACAGCAAGGCTGGCGCCGCGTCGCAGGGCTGTTACTCACGGGGTTGAGCACCGCAGTGGTCTATCTCACATTCTCACGCAGCGCATGGTTGGGTTTGAGTGTTGCGCTTCTGGTTGGGTTTCTTTTTGCGCGGTATCAGAAAGCTCTCTGGGTGCCTCTTTGGGTTACGCTGGCGACTTTTCTCCTTTGCTCCGTAGGGTTGCCCTTAGGCTGGCAGCGCGGTGTTTATGCTGCGCAAGGAGACCCTTCTGTGCAGAATCGGCTGGAGTTATGGATGCAAATGCCTTCCCATCTAATTCGATATCCTTTTGGGATTACGGAGGTATATAGTGATACCATAGAAGAGTATATGGCAGCCGGTTCTACGGTCAATTTTTACTTGGATATTGGCGTCCAGTATGGGATTCTACCACTGGTTCTGCTACTTGGAATTGTCAGCGTGCTCGGATGGCGTGTTATGAAGTGTGGCAAGCACGGTATGCCAGTAGGGCTCTGGGGGCTTGGCGTCATCGCCACGGTAGTCTGCCTGGTTTTCATGAACCCCATCGCGGACTCATTGGCGATGGCATTATTAGGTGGCTTTTGGGGTATGGTCAGTGCGATGGAGGTGAAACCACATGAACCGCCACGCCTTCACCCTGATTGAACTGCTCGTGGTAATCGCAATTATCGCCATCATCGCCGCCCTGCTGCTTTCCGTCATCAACAACGCGCGCGAAGCAGGACGCAAAACCCGCTGCCTCGCAAACACCCGCCAGATCGGAATGGGACTCCAGCTCTATCTGAGCGACTACAACGAGACCTTCCCGATGAACCGCTTCCCTGACGCCCAACATCCAATCAACAGCGACTGGGGCGGTCTGCAGGGCAGCAGCTACAACTGGAAACGCGCCCTGCTTCCCTATCTACAAAGCGTGAAGCTTTTAGAGTGCCCCTCCAACGCCTATCTCTGGAGCGCCGACTTCATAGAGAACTTCGGAGGCGAAGGGGGCGACGAGAGCAACTGGGCGTGGAACCTCAAGCTGCCAATTTCGTATGCCTATAATGGTTCCTTCTTTCACGAGGGGATACCGATCCGAGTGCTGGGCGAGCCATATCAGCGGGCGCGGTATCTAACAGAGATAGAGGAGCCGAGCGGGTTGATTTTGTTGACGGAGACACGGGTGAACTATCCCGATTTGGGGGGCTGGGTATTGACGCAGGAGCTGGTGTTGCGCACGGGCGTGGTACACGGTAAGGGTCTGTTGCAGAGTCATCAGGGTGGCGTGAATTGGGTGTTTTGTGATGGCTCGGCGAAGTGGTTGAAGGTGGGGGCGACCTGTGTGCCGCGTCAGCGGTGGACGGGGCGGGCAGTAGACCAGCCGTTGTTTGACGAACGGGCACGAAACCTTGTCGAGGAATATCGCTAATCGGCGGGCAGGCGTTCCAGCGCCTGAGCTAAGGCGGCTTCCAGCTGTTTCTGCGTCATGGTGACGGTGAGGTCGGCGCGGGTGCGTTCCAGCACGGCACGCAGCGCGTCGCAGGTGCGTCGCAGACCCATCGTGAGCGCGTCGGGATAGTCGAAGGTAATCAGTTCGTCATAAATCTCGTCCATCACTTTCAGCAGGGTCTCGGCGTGCGTCAGCTCGCCCGCTCGCAGTAAATCCAGCACATAGCGGCGGCACTCGGAGGCGGCTTCCGCCATGCCGTTCAGGTACGCCCCGCACTCCACGCCCAGCTCGTCGGGTTCTGGCAGGGCATTTCCCAGCACAATCGCGTAGAGCGCCTCGCCCTCCACATACTCCTTTTCGGCATCCTGCAGAAAGCCCGCGTAATAGAGCATCGGATAGGGCGTCAGTCGCTCCCGTGCGCCCTGAATCTGCTGATATGCTTCGCTGAGCAGGGCGCGGCAGGCATCGAACTCGCGCCGATGCAGGCTGCGAATGGCGCGGGCGCAGAGCTGGATGGCTTTTCGGCACGCCTGCAACGCCTCCTCGCGTGCCTGATGACGCTCCTCCAGCTGCTGACGCAACTGCTCGGCTATCGCGCTCCAGTGGTTCGGTTGCATCGGCGAGATTATACCTGTGGCAGGGCGAACGGCACACGCGCGGGCAGCACCTCACAGTGCAGGTGGCTCGTGTAGATGAGTTCGCCATCGACCGACACTGGCTCCAGATCGGGCAGCCAGAGGCGCACGCTTCTGGCTCGCCAGTGATGCACCGATGGATGCCCCAGATGCTCACCGCGCAGCGCACGCGGGAACTGGCGCAAAAACTCCAGTCGCGGGATATGCTCAATCAGGCACACATCGAAGCAGCCGTCGTCGAACTCGGCGAAAGGTGCGATGCGGATGCCCCCGCCATAGCTGCGCCCGTTAGCAATCGCCACCAGCAGCGCCGATTGCTCGATGCGTTGTCCATCGATTTCCAGCAGCAGCGGCACAGGCTGATAGTGCCAGAGCTGTTTCAGGATTGCCACGATGTATGCCAGCCGTCCCCAGCGCCGCTTGAGATGGTCGCTGGTGGCGTCGTTCACGCGGGCATCGAAGCCGACGCCGACCACATTGAAGAAGAAATGCTCGCGTCCGTCGGGCAACCGGATGCGCCCGGCGTCGAGCGTCTGGCAGGTGGGTTGCGCCAGCCCGGGCAAAGCGCTTTGCAGGCGTTTGGGCACGCCCAGCTCGCGCGCGGCGTCGTTGGCGGTGCCAACGGGCAGGCACGCGATGCGCGTGGTGTCCGCCACCTCGCCACGCTCCACCGCCCGCAGGTAGCCGCCCACCACACTGCTGAGCGTGCCATCGCCACCGACCGCGACGCAGACCGCACCCTCCCTGGCTAACCGTGCCGAGACCTCGATCCCCTCCTCCAGCGAGCGGGTGCAGATAGTGCGCCAGTGTTCCAGCGCGGTGCGCACCACACGCAGGCGTCGCGTGGCGCGCCCTCCCCCCGCGCTGGGGTTCACCACCAGATACCCTCGCTGCACACCCTCTCCATTCGTGCATACTGCCACGATTCCTGCTTTTTCGCGACAGGGAACCTTTTCGGGCGTCGTTCGTATAGATATATAGACAAGCGTCTATATATCGGTGAGGCGATGGACGAGAGGCAGTGGGTGCAGGTGGCGCGGGCGCTCGCCGATCCGACACGGCTGGGGTTGTTGCGGGCGATTGCCCAGCATGGCGAGCTGTCCTGCGGCGAGCTGGCGGAGCGGTTCCCGATTGCGCAGGCGACCGTCTCGCATCATCTGAATGTGCTGATCGGTGCGGGACTGGTGACAATGCGCAAGCAGGGGCAATATCACCTGTTTCGGCTTCAGGCGGATACGCTCCGCGCCTTCTGCCAGCAGCTTCAGCAACTGGTGGAGCCTGCGCCCACCGAATAGACGCTTGAAACACTCACAAGGAGGGATTGCTATGAGCAAAACATGCACAGGGCGCTGGATGGCATATCTGAGCGCATTCGGATTGCTGATGGGTTCGTTGCCGGGCGCGTACGCCCAGCGGGTGACCTATCAGGTCGACCCCGTTCACTCGTTTGTGATTTTCCGCGTGAAGCACATGAACACCGCGTATGCCTACGGGCGATTCAACTCGTTCCGCGGCACGATTGTTGTCGATGAGCGCAATCCTGCCAACAGCTCCGTGGAGTTCGAGATCGATGTGAATAGTGTGGACACGGGCAACAACCAGCGGGATGACCATCTGCGCGGGCCCGACTTCTTCAATGTGCGCCAGTACCCCAAAATCACCTTCCGCAGCACCTCCGTGCGCAAGATTAACAACACCACGCTGGAGGTGAAGGGCAACCTCACCATTCGGGGCACCACTCGCCCGCTGACGGCACGCGTGACCTATGTGGGTAAAGGGCGCAACCCGCGCGGGCAGGAGATTATCGGCTTCGAGACCACCTTCACGATTAAGCGCAGCCAGTTCGGAGTTAACTGGGGACTGAACGGCGGTCTGGCGGATGATGTTCGTGTGACGGTGGCGGTGGAGGCGATTCGGCAGTGAGTGTGGTATGGCACTCGTTGCTGACGGCGGGTGTGCCCGCGCTGGTGGCTGGGGTTATATGGCTGCTTGGCGGGCGCATCCCGCCGCTGGCACGCTTTCAGGGAGTGCTGTATCCGCTGGCGTTCGGCGGGAGCGTCTGCCTCGCCTGCGGGCTGATCGTGGGCAGACCCGTCTTCCCGCCGACCGACGCCACGCACTGGCTGTTCTACTTTGCGCTGATGGGCATTCTGCTCGGCTGGCTGGCAGAGATACCGGCGGACTATCGCTGGTTGTGGGGCGCACTGGCGCTCCTGCTGCTGGGCGGATTGATGGTGCTGGCGTTGAAACCTCTTATCCAATCGGGCTACTGGACGCCCGTCAGCGGTGTTCGCATCATGCTGGTGCTGACGGTTGCCACCTGGCTATTGATGGTGCTGGTCGCGCCGAATGGGGAGCAGGAGCGCGGGGCAGGCTTACCCTTTTTGCTGGCGACACTGGGCGGGCTGAGCGCGGGACTGATTTTTTACAATAAGAGCGCATCGCTGGGTCAGCTCGCAGGTTCGCTGGGCGCGATTGTGGGCGTTGGCGTACCCATTGGCTGGCTCCTGCGCGACTTTCGGTTGCGGCGCGGCGTGGTGAGCGTCGCGCTGATGATGCTGGCGTTGCTGTGGGTGCTGGCTTATGGCTATGCGGAGTTGCCTGCTCGCTATCTGGCGCTGCTCTATCTGTCGGGTGCAAGCCTCGCCCTCAACCGCTTGAAACCGCTCGCTCGCCTCAATCCGATTGCCCTCTTTGCCCTGCGCCTGCTACTGCTGCTGATCCTCGCTGGAATCCCGCTCCTGCTCAGCTATCAGGCATATATGGCAGGTCAGGAGGAGTATCCCTATTATTAGGCTGGGTACAATAGTTCGGCTATGGAGTGGGCGACGAGGGTGCTGAGCTGGACGCTCTGGATGCCGCTGATAGGCGCCCTGCTGGTTCTGCTCATGCCGCGTTCCCAGCGCTGGACGGCGTGGGCGGTGGCGATGGTGTTCGCGCTGCTCACGCTGGGGCTGACCTTCCTGCTGGCGGCTTATTTTGATCCCACCGCGGCGGGCTATCAGTTCGTGGAGCGCGTGGCGTGGCTGCCCGATTATGGCGTCTCGTACCTGCTGGGCATCGATGGAGTCAGCTTATGGCTGGTGATGCTGACGGCGACGCTGGGCGTGCTGACAATAGGCTATCTGGGGCTGATGGCAGCCCGCACGGACGGCGCGGAACCCTTCGAACACCTGCATGCGTTTCTCTTTCACCTGCTGCTGCTGGAGACCGCTCTGCTGGGCGTGTTCATGGCGCTCGATCTGGTGTTGTTCTATGTGTTTTTTGAGTTGACGCTGGTGCCGACCTATTTTCTGATTGCGCTCTGGGGCGGCGAGCGGCGCAGTTATGCCGCGCTGAAGTTCTTTCTGTACACCTTTTTCGGCTCGCTGTTTATGTTGCTGGCAGCGCTGTGGCTGGCGTTCGCACACTATCGGGCGACGGGCGCGATGACCTTCGAGCTGATGCGCCTGCAGGCGTTTGTGGCGGAGGGGGGTGTGCCGTTCGAGGTGCAGAAGTGGCTCTTTCTGGGCTTCGCGCTGGCGTTCGCAATCAAGCTGCCGCTTGTGCCGTTTCACACCTGGTGGCCCCTCGCGATGGGTGAGGCGCCCATCCCGGTGGTGGTGCTGTTTTTGAAGACGGGCGCCTACGCCTTTTTGCGCTTCGCGTTGCCGCTGTTTCCCGACGCGGCGCAGGCATTCGCCCCGCTGGGCATGGCGCTGGCAGCGATTGCGGTGGTGTACGCCGCCATCGTGGCGACCATGCAGACCGACATGAAGCAGGTCGCGCTCTATGCGGTGGTGAGCCATGCGGGGTTCATCATAATGGGGCTGTTCGCGCTGAATGAGGCGGGCTTCACGGGGAGCGTGATCCAGCAGCTCAATCACGGGGTGACGATGGGCGCGCTGTTTCTGCTGATGGGGCTGCTGAAGGCGCGCACGGGCACGCTGGAGATAGGACGGCTGGGCGGGCTGAAGGCGCAGATGCCTCTGCTTTCCGCGCTGTTCCTGATTGCGCTGCTGGCGGCGGTCGCCCTGCCAGGCACCAACGGCTTCATCGGCGAGTTCCTGTGCCTGTTCGGGGCGTATCAGGCATCGCGCGAGGGGCTGACCCCGCTCCTGTGGGTGGTGATCGGCGTGACGGGCACGATTTTGTCGGTGGTCTATATGCTCTGGATGTTCCAGCGTGTGTTCTACGGTCCCCTTCCCGAGCGGTTGAAAACGGTGCGCGACCTGAAGCCTGTGGAGTTCGCGCTGGTGTTGCCGCTGATCGCGCTGATTTTCTGGATCGGCTTACAGCCTCTTCGCTTCACCCGTGCGATGGAACCTGCCGCGACACAGTGGGCAGGGCGGTTTGAAAAGAGGGTCTATCAGCCCCAGATAACGGGCGCTCCACCCCACAGGACCCCGTAAGTCGCGGCTTTGGTTCAGCTCTTCACCCGTGCTCTTTTCAGCGTTCTTCATCTGTCGGGGGCTTGCAGGCGGGCGAAGCGGTGTTTGCCGACGCGCAGCAGGCGCCCGACGAGCTGCTCGGGTGTGAAGCGAGCGTTGGGGTCCTGCACGCGCTGACCGTCCAGCTCCACGCCGCCGCCCTGCATAATCCGTCGCGCCTCCGAGTTGCTGGGCGCCAGCCCGATGGCGGCAATCAGCGCCGCCAGCGCGATGGTGCCGTCCTCACGCATGAGATGCATCGGGATGGGCGCTTCGGGCGCCTCTTCAGGCAGCTCCCGCTTCGAAAAGATTCGCATAAACTGCTCGTCAGCCTGTTCAGCGGCAGCGCTGCCGTGATAGAGCGCGACAATCTCGCGTGCCAGCCGACGCTTCACATCGCGCGGGTTGATGCGCCCCTCATGCCAGTCGCGCTCCAGCGCCTGCACCTCCTCCAGCGGCACATCGGTACACAGCACGAAGTAGTGGCTCATCAGCTCGTCGGGCAGGCTCATCACCTTGCCGAACATCTGATCGGGCGGCTCGTTGATGCCGATGTAGTTGCCCAGCGACTGGCTCATCTTCTCCTTGCCGTCCAGTCCGATCAGCAGCGGCATCAGGAACACCACCTGCGGCTCCTGTCCGAACTCGCGCTGGAGGTCGCGCCCCACCAGATTATTGAACCGCTGGTCGCTGCCGCCCAGCTCCACATCCGCCTGAATCGCCACCGAGTCGTAGCCCTGACAGAGCGGGTAGAGAATCTCGTGCAGCCCGAGTGGCTGATTGGTTGCCATGCGGGTGGCGAAATCGTCGCGCTCCAGAATGCGGGCGACGGTGTACTTGCTGGCGAGCTGGATCACATCGGCGAAGCTCATCCTGCCCAGCCAGTCGGCGTTGTAGTGGAGTTCGGTGCGGCTGGGGTCCAGGATGCGAAACAGTTGCGGCTTGAGCTTTTCGACATAGCGCATCACTTCCTCGCGGGGGAGCTGGCGGCGCGTTTTCGATTTGCCTGTCGGGTCACCAATCATCGCGGTGAAGTCGCCCACGATGAGGCAGGCGATATGCCCGAAGTCCTGGAACTGGCGCAGTTTGCGCAGCACCACTGCCCAGCCGAGATGCACATCGGGCGCGGTCGGATCGATGCCCAGCTTCACGCGCAGCGGTCTCCCGCGCGTTAGTTTCGCCCGCAGCTCCTCTTCAGTGATAATCTCCTCCGCGCCTCGCCTCAAAACCGCCAACTGCTGCTCGATGTCCATCAGAGCGGGATTGTACCTTATAGCCATCAGCAAGCGACACTTATATCCCATCCGTCAGTTGCTGCTTCAGCCACTGGCAAAAGTCAGGTGGCAGGCAGGCGCGGATGCGCAGGGCGTACGCCTCGCAATCGGCAGGCAGGCGCGAGCGCAGTTTGACCGAATCTTTGGCGGTGATGACCAGCGTGTTGCCTTGCGCCCAGCCCCACCGCTCGCGCTCAAAGGCGTAATGGTCGGGGAACAGGCGCGTTTCGCGGACCTGCATGCCAAGTTGCTGGACGGTTCGCACGAATCGTTCGGCGCGCGCGATTCCCGCGACAACCATCACCGCCCGCCCTTTGAGGGCATCGGGTGGCAGAAGCGTGCCCGTCGCGAGCTGTTCCAGCCCTTCGGGTTCAACGAGAACTGTGAAGGCGGGTGGGTAAGCCCCCTCACCCATACCCTCTCCCCCGCTGGGGGAGAGGGGTTCAGATAGAGTAAACAGGATCGCGCTGGCGCGGGCGATGCCGTCGGGCGGCTCACGCAGCGGTCCGGCGGGCAGGCAGTAGCCGTTGCCGAACGGGCGATCAGCGGGAAGCACCAGCAGGTCGAGCGTGCGCGCCAGCGGCAGGTGCTGAAAGCCGTCGTCCAGCACCAGCACATCGGGCTGCCAGCGTTCGATGGCTGCCTGCGCCACTGCCACGCGCCGACGCCCCACCGCGACAGGCACATCGCGCAGCGTGTTCAGCACTTCCACTGGCTCGTCGCCCACCAGCAGCGGGTCCGCGTCCGTGCCTGGCTCCAGCAGGGTGATGTGGGGGAACCGTCGCCCGCCGTAGCCGCTGCACAGCACGACCACACGCCGTCCCCAATCGCGCAGCAAGCGGGCGAGCGCAATCGCGACAGGCGTCTTGCCCGCGCCGCCCACCAGCAGCGAGCCGACGCCTATCACGGGCACCGGCAGCTGCACCCGTCGCTTCCAGCCCCGATCGTAGAGGCTGGCATAGAGGCGCCAGCCCGCCACATAGAACCGCGCCAGCGCCCGCAAGCTCAACGGCGGACGCTGGCGCTCCCAGACACGCTCCCAGTCCATCAGCCCGCTAACTCAGTCCTCCTCAACTTCCATCTCAATCAGCACCGCCTGGATCTCGCGTCGCGAGACCAGCGTGCCCTTCACTTCTACCTCCATGCCGACCCGTAGCTGGTCGGGCGAGGCAGATTGACCCTCGTCATGGATCCAGCGGGTCTGAGCGCTGTAGCTAACGGTGATCTCCGGGCTTTCGGGCGTGAAGTCCTGCGCCCGCATCAGGCGGATCGTGAACTGTCCGCTGCCGACCTGTGTGACGACGCCCTTCACTTCTACCCGATTCGGCGCGTCGTCGTTCGGGTCCTTGATTTTCACGCGCAGGGCGGTAATGGTGAAGGTGGAAAGATTGACCACGCCGTCCACCTTCACGCGCTGCCCGACAGCGAGCGTGCTAACGGTGCCGCTTTCGCTCATGATAATGGTTGAGGGTGTTGTCTCCACCTGCACGATTCGCCCGTTGCGCAGGCGCAGGGTGAACCCGCTGGCGGAGAGGGCGGTGATGGTGCCGTTGAGTTCCGCACGACGCTGGCGGTTGCCCATCTCGTTCTCGCGCAGATGACGGAGCGCCGGGCGCACCAGCCCATTAATGAACTCAAACGACGGCAGGTGGAAGTCCACTATCAGCGTGGTGTTGCCCGATGCCGCCACGCTGATCTGAACCGGGAACTCAAATTGCAGTTGCCCGTTGCCAGCAGGGGTGCCAATCCCTGCGTCCAGATCCAGCGTGGCCGTGGCGCCCGTGATCGTGGTGACCTGAATCTTGTCGGCGACGGTGATCCGCGCGCGGTTGTAGACACCCGCAGGCAGCGAGCCGACGCCGAGAAACTGGGCGATATTGCTGAGCGCACGCACATCGATTGCCAGTCCTGCGCTCTCTTCAAACACGGTGTGGAAGCTGCTCGCGTCGCCCTGACGCCCCACTTCGATCCTGTAGAGTGTAAATACGACCTGACGGTACTGGGCGCTGAAGTCATCGGTGACGAACACCCCAACCGAGCCTGCCTGCATGCCTGTGTCTGAGCTTCCTCCTCCGCATCCACTCAGCACAACGGCGAGCAAACCCACAGCGAGGGCATACAGCCCAACTATTCGGTTGTGCATCGCTCCTCCTCCTTATAGCCCTGAAGGGGCTCGATTCACCCCTCCAGCAGCCGGGTGATAGTCTCCCACCGTTGCTTTTCCACACGGTGCAGCAACAGTGGTCGGCAAAACTGCCAGAAAAATAGACGCGCGAGAAAGAGCAAAAGGTTCCAGCTTCAGAGTGCGCCCAGACCAGCTCGCAGCTCCAGCCTGGGTGGCAAGCCGCGCGGGCTGGAGGCGCGGAAGCGCAGCTCGAACTCCACCACACCGCCGGGAGGCAGGTCGTCCTCGCGCAAAATGAGATAAGCCGCGCCCGCCTCCAGCAGGCTGTTGCCCGTGCGGTTAAGCAGCTCAGCGCCGTTCGGCAGGCGCATCCAGAGCGCAACGGGCGCAGGGATCGGCTGATCGCTGGCGTTCACCACGCGCCCGCGCACGCGATAGGCACCCACACGCGGATCATAGCGCATCGCGCCCAGAATAATCCGATAGGGCGTCGGCACGCGCGGCATCGCCTGCAGGCTGTAGGTCGCCACCGCCTGAAGGGTTATGGGCACGGCACCCGGGTCGTTCACGATGGTCGGCTGCGGCGGCAGGAACTGGTTGGATAGCCAGCTGGTGGCGGGCGGGCGCGGTCCGAGCGTGCCCCGCCGCGAATCGTATGCCGAAAATATCGCGCCCGATTCGCCCGTGTTGAGCAGCACAGCGAACAGCCCGATCGGGCGGCTCGGCTTGCGGTCGCGATAGAGCGCCTCCAGCGGCAGGGCAATCTCCCAGCCTGTCGGAGGGTCAGTCGGATTCAGGCGGGGCTGACACGCGATACGAGCAGGCTCGGCAGGCAGCCAGTTCAGCCGATCGACATCGAGCCGATACAAGCCCGCCTGCGCCCCCACCACCGGGGGCACAACCGCATCGCCCGCAAAAGGCGCTTCGGGCGCCGAGTGCAGACCGCTATGCCGGAACACGCCCACCGCGAACTCGGCTCCGAAGCCCGTCGGCGCAGTGAGACGCTGGTTGGACAGCAGGCGCGTCGCGGGACCACTATCATCGTTCAGCACCTCCAGCGGGCGGATGCCCGTGCCCGCGCCGTAATCCATATCGATGAAGAGCGCGACGCCATTCGCCAGATTTTCAGCGGTATCCACCCGCCCCGCGATGCCGATATAGAGATAGCGATGGTCGTTGCGCACATAGAGCGCGTCCAGCCGATTGAGATTGGACGAGGGCGTGCGCGTCTGCACCGCGAGCGGCTCGCCGTACTCCTGCAGGTTGCCGTCCACCACAACGCCGCGCTCGGCTCGCTTCAGATAGAAAAAGGTAATGAACTCGTTGAACAGCGCGGGGCGCGAGCCTGTGTCGGCAAACACGCGCACGCGCAACACATGCAACCCCGCTGCCAGACCGCTCAGATCAACGCCCCGCAGTTCGAACTGCCCGTTCGCCACTCGATCCATCGGCACGAAGCCGTCGGTCAGCCCTTCGGGCGTGTTCTGCAGAGGCGTTCGACCGGCGACGGGTATCCCGTTATCGAGCTTCAGATATGCCTGCACGCCCGACGAATCGGTGCGGGCAACGAGGGTGAGGGGGTTTTGCGCGGGCAAAGTGATGGTTGCCGCTTCGAAGCTGCGTCCGCTGGCGTACTGCCCGCCTGGTGTCGGGATAGTGTCGAACGGGATGGGGTTGCCCTGCGGGTCGAAGAGTCGGATCACGCGCTCGCCCGCCAGCGGTCGGGGCGTTTGCGGCGCGTACAGCACATAGCCGTAGCCGTTGTTGGGGGCGCCGGGCGCGCTGTTGGCGGGCACGGTGATGGTCACGCTGCCGCCCGCACCCACCACCACTGCCGGACGCTGACCGCTGTAATCCACCAGCACGGTGCCCGGCGCGAAGCCCGTTTGCACCGAAGCCGTCAGCGGCACATCACCCCGATCGTTCAGCCCCACCAGCAGCAGCGCGTTGCCGTTCACCTGCCACTCATAGAGGTACAGATCGCTGCTCACGAAGCGGTTCACAACCGTGCCGCGGGCGAACCGCTTGCGCACATCCAGCAAGCGCAACAGGGTATCGTCGCCGTTGCCCAGTGCATTATAGCGACCAGGGCGCGGGAAGTGGCTCCAGTCATCGGGCGCGATATTGTTGCCATCGTAATACACCTTGGGTCGCCCGGGGCGCGTCAGCAGCCACGCATAGGCGAGGTTGTTCGAGGTGGGCGGACCCTCGTCATGGCTCTGAACGAAGCCGACCCCCAGATAGCGTGCCAGCCCGCCCAGCTCGTAGGGCAGTCCCGTGCCGCTATCCGTGCCTATCGGATTGCTCAAGCTCGCGCCCAGATCGCCGTAGCCGTTCGCATTAAACAGATTGCTCGCCATGAACTTCATCGGGAAGTCCAGCAGGTTCATGCCCGTTTTAGCATACTCGCGCAGTTCGTAGCTATTGCCGCTGTAGACCTCGCCGAAGATGTAGAGCGAGGGCTTCAGGCTATAGAGCGCGGGCAGGAAGTCGCCCACGCTCACGATGCCGCCCGGCTGCTGGGGCACTTTCGCAAAGAAGGCGGGCGGCACATGGCGCACCGCGTCGATGCGATAGCCGTCGAAGCCGATCACATTTGTCAGGAACCAGCCCCAGCGGTGCAGGTACTGGCGCACATCTTCGGCGGCGGGCGCCCCGCCGGGGTAATAGTACGGGTTCAAAGGATGGCGCACAAAGCTCGGCTTGCCCCACGCATTAAAACTGGCGTAGGCGGGCAGGTTGAACGCGCCCTGACGCACATTGTTGCCGTCCTCCTGCGCAATATCCGCCAGCCCCACCACATCGTAGTTCAGCGTGCTGAAGCCGAACGGCGGCGCATTATTGAAATCCAGCTCGTTATTGGTCGGGTCAGCGGTGGAGCGAATATGGAAATCTTCGGGGATCAGCCCCGGATAGCGGTCGATGGCGGTACTAACGCGATTATCGGCATGGTTCACCACCAGATCGCAGTAGACCTCCAGTCCGAGCCGATGCGCCAGCCGAATGAGTTCCATCAGCTCCTGCGTGGTACCGTAGCTGGTGGCGACGGTTCCCTTCTGCAGGCGGTCACCCAGATCAAAATGGTCAAACGGGTTATAGCCCGTGCTGAAGCCGCCGCCGCCCGATTTGACAGGCGATGGCAGATAGATGGCGCCGTAGCTCGCCAGCACCACCTCGGGCAAACGCTTCATAATGGTGCGATAGTCGGTCTCAAACCACTGCAGAATCGGCGTGTCGCGATACAGCGGCGCATAACGCACCCACACCGAATAGTTCGAGCCGCCATTATTATCATAAAGGATGCGCCCGCTGCTGTCCTGCGCCCGAATATAGAACTGCACAGAGGTGCCAGCGGGGTAGGGTCCCAGCACCAGGTACCACTGCGTGTTGTTGCCCGTGTTGTAGTCGAATGTGAATACGAATTCTCGTGTAGTTGTCCAGTTATCGGTGGTGACGACGGCGTACACGCTCTGACCGGGCGCGATGGGGGAGGTTTGCGTGGTGATGGTGAGCGTCTGGGTGGGTTCGAGCATGCCGTTGCGTGCGGACAGTTGCCCGATGTTCGTGATATAGAGGCGCGTATTGCCGACCCAGTTCAGTTGCGCCTGCGCCGACAGCACCAGCGCGATCAGCGCGAATAGAATCGCGCCCCACCGTGCCACTATAGCCGCTCTCATCAGCAATATTATAGCCCAAACAGCCGCTGTCAGTGAACATCCCCTCTCCTCTGGGGAGCGGGTTACCCCTCACCCGTACCCTCTCCCCCGCCTGCGGGGGAGAGGGACTCAGAACCCCCTCTCGCCGCTGGGGAGAGGGTTGGGGTGAGGGGTTGCATCGGCTTCTGGCGAGGTTTGCCCCCCTCACCCGTACCCTCTCCCCCGACAGGGGAGGGGATTACTCAGCGCTTACGGACCGGTCGGTTCAACAGGAGCAGGCGTCGGCGGCGCCGATACAAGCCCGCCAACCCGATCCCCAGCACCGTCAGCGTCGCGGGTTCAGGCACCGGCTCGCCATAGATGAAATCATCCATCACGACGAGGTCCGTTCCACCCGCCGGGTCGTCCAGCACGCCAGCGCTCAAGGGCGTGTTGCCACTGAAGATCCGAACCCGTGCCACCACACGACTGTCGAACTTGACCCCCAGGAACGACAGGCTTTCACTGTCAGGGACTCCCGGAGGCACGAAGGCAGAGTATAGCAGGTTATCATGGATGTCGTAATACTCCATCTTCGTCGTGTTCGGCAGATCCACATCGCTGAACACCGCGCCAAACCCGGTAACTGTTGCCCGGAAATCGGTTCCGGCAACAAAGAAGAATACATCTGTAATAACGCTGTCCAGCGCGATGAAGAGCCGTTGCGGGCTGAACACCTGGAAGTTACCGGGATAACTGGGGTCGATATTGGCATACTCAGGGGGGGGTGTTCGTGGGATTGGTATCATCCGCGCTGAGCATAAAGCCCGACCCCGGCGTAGTAAACTCCGCACCACGCGCCCGGGGAAAAACAGGGGCATTCAGAAAGTCGCCCGGAAAGAGGTTCGGAGCCGAGAAAGCATCCGGCACCGCATCCCAGTTGATCTCGCGCCGACCGTTGGGGTCCGCTATTCCCGGATTGTTGGGATTGAGGGGACCCAGAAGGTTTCGGTATTGATTCACGGTCGCCAAGATCGAGGCTGGATGGGACCTGAAGCAGCCAACACGACCTGTGCGGAAACGGGAATGACGGGCAGCCCAAGCAGGAGCGCCGCCAGGACAAGAGTGATACCTCCTATGGTTCGCATGGTTTGATCCTCCGTTCGATTGAGATTGGGCATTCGTTCAAGGGGGGAAGGTCTGCGGGCATCTGGCTCAAAATAGGTGGTGCTGGCGCATTTTGAGTCCCATGTCCATCAGTTCTGTCCTCTCTTGACGATACCAGTTCTATTATACCCCACTTTTTCGCGAGATGGGAGG
>JBBIJY010000041.1:0-15538 GCA_037445735.1 Armatimonadota bacterium
CGCGCACACCGTACACACGCTCCGTTATAGCCAGTTTGTAGCCTACCTCTGAGGGATTGAAAGTGGGATATAATAGAGGTGGCTCTTGCTGAAAGGAGCGCGAACGGCAGTGAGGAGGAAGTGGCGATGAGATGGATCGGTCAATTGGGGCGGCTTGTTTCCGAAAGCGGGATCGGGCGTACGCTTCGATTGAGCCTGTTAACGGTGGTGCTGGGCGGATGCGCCTTCTCTGCAGGGGTTGCCCAGCGCCTGATCTGGCTGGGCACACTGGGCGGCGATCAAAGCTCGGCTTCCGGCGTGTCCGCGAATGGCGCGGTCGTGGTCGGCACGGCGCGCAACGCCAGCGGTCAAGCCCGCGCCTTCCGATGGACCATCGATGAAGGCATGCGCGATCTGGGCACGCTGGGTGGTGCCGAAAGCGAAGCCCTTGGCGTATCGGCCGACGGCAATGTAATCGTCGGCTCAGCCCATAACGCTCAGCAGTATCGACTCCCGTTTCGCTGGACGCCTGCCGGGGGGGATGCACTCGCTGGGGAGTTACCGAACGCTCAGCGGCGCAGCGACCGATGTCTCCGCCGATGGCACCGTGGTGGTCGGCTGGATGCGGGACATCTTTTCTTTTTTGGAGGAGGCATTTCGCTGGACTGTATCGGGCGGCATTCAATGGCTTGGGACACTGGGTGGAGCGTCCAGCTTTGCCAGAGGTGTTTCCGATGATGGCACAACCGTGGTGGGTGAAGCCAGCGATCTGCTTCAGAGAGGGCGCGCTTTTCGCTGGACCGTTGCGCGTGGCATGCAGGGCTATGGCACCTTTGGAGGCGGCTGGAGCGGCGCCTATGCCGTTTCAGCGGATGGCTCGGTGGTTGTGGGAGCAGCGACCGATTCTGATGACATCTACTACCCTTTCCGCTGGACGGAAGAGACCGGGATGCAGCGTTTAGGCTCGCTGGGCGGCAGATTGGCGGCGGCGAACGCTGTGTCTGCCGATGGGCAGATAGTGGTTGGCTCTGCAACCGATCCCGCAGGGGTTCAGCATGCTATCCGCTGGACGGTGGCTGGCGGGCTGGAAAATCTGAACCTCACCTATGCCGCGCTGCTAACGCCAGGCTCCCGGCTCTTATCGGTAACCGATCTCTCACCGGATGGACGCTATCTGGTGGGCAGTGGCTACAACGCGCTGACGGGGCGCACGGAAGCCTTCTGGCTGGATACTGTACCGGAACCGGCAAGCGGGCTGTTGATGGCGGGCGGTCTACTGGCTCTGCTGGTTCGGCGTCCGCGTCGGCTGCTGAACCGACTATTGGAGCGTGGCACAGCGAGCCTGGCCCTGCTCCTCGCGGTGCTTTTGTGCCCCCTTTCTGTCCATGCCCAGCGACTCACATGGCTGGGCACACTCGGCGGCAGCCAGAGTCAGACGGTAGGCGTCTCTGCCGATGGCACCGCCGTTGCGGGCTGGTCTCTCACCGCTGAAAGATATAGACGCGCCTTTCGATGGACGATCAGCTCAGGGATGCAGGACCTCGGCACGCTGGGTGGTTCCGAAAGTCTGGCAAAAGCGATCTCGGACGACGGCACCACGGTGGTGGGCGTTGCGCATCGCACAGGCAACTGGTCAAGAGCGTTCCGCTGGACGACCACACACGGCATGCAGGCGATTGATCCGGCGGATCGATACGGAGTCGCGTATGGCGTTTCCGCGGATGGGTCTGTCGTGGTGGGCATGATCCAGCTGCCGAACCTCCAGCGGGTCGCCTTTCGATGGACCACCGTAAACGGATTGCAGGTGCTGGATGCCGATCCGGGTCGTGCAAGCACTGCCTACGATGTTTCCCCGGACGGCTCCATCGTGGTCGGCGGGGTGGGCATCCCGAACGAGGAGCGCGCTTTTTCCTGGACACAGGCGACGGGTTTGCAGATTCTCAGCGGCGCCCTTGCTACTGCCAACTGGGCGCTGGGCGTTTCCGCCGATGGAACCGTCATCGTGGGCGCATGGCAACCCATATGGACGCAACTGCGGGCTTTCCTCTGGACGCCCAATCAGGGTATGCAGGATATGGGCACCCTCGGCGGCACAGAAGCAATTGCGAACGATGTTTCAGCAACGGGCACGACGATAGTTGGCACCGCCTATAACGCAAGCAACTGGCAGTGCGCCTTCCGCTGGACGGCTGCCCGCGGGATGGAAAATCTGAACACGGTTTATGCCGGGCTGCTCGGCTCAGGCTCGGAGCTGTGGGGCGCGCTGGGAACCTCGCTGGATGGACGCTACATTGTCGGAGCTGGCAAAAATGGGGCTACGGGGCGGATCGAAGCCTTCCTGCTGGATACCTGGCGTTCCGGTGATGCCAACGGCGATGGCTGTGTGGATGACGCCGACCTGCTGAATGTGCTGTTCGCCTTCGGCTCAGCAGGAACGGGCTATACCCGCCATGAAGATATGGATAAGAATGGGGTTGTGGACGACGCCGACCTGCTGATGGTGCTCTTTAACTTCGGCAACGGCTGTTAGTCCAGAAGGCAGATCGACGAACTCCATCAGCAGGACTCGCGCCTGCGGGCGGCGAAACCCGCTGGTATGAGAGGGCGAGCCTTTTTATTCGGAATCGCGTTTCTCGCGTGCGTTTGTGCATGGGCGTCTATCGAGAGCAGGGGCACGGATTCCGCGCCCTATTCCGCCGAGCTGTTTAAAAACCTGCGCTGGCGCAATATCGGTCCAGCGAACATGGGCGGGCGCGTCACCGATATCGAGGGCGTGCCCGGCAATCCCCGCGTGGTCTATGTGGCAACGGCGTCTGGCGGGCTGTTCAAGACCACCGATATGGGCATCACCTGGACGCCGCTGTTCGACGAGCAGGAGACGCTCTCCATCGGCGATATCGCCATCGATCCGCAGAACCCCGACATTATCTGGGTGGGCACGGGCGAGGGCAATCCGCGCAACAGCGTCTGCATCGGCGCGGGCGTCTATAAATCGACCGATGGCGGCAAAAGCTGGCAGTTTCTGGGTCTGCGCGAAACGCGCCACATCACCCGCATTATTGTGCATCCCCGCGATTCGAACACCGCCTGGGTCGCCGCGCTGGGGCACGCCTTCGGACCCAACGAGGAGCGTGGCGTCTTCATGACCACCGACGGCGGCAAAACCTGGCAGAAGGTGCTGTATATCGACGAGTATCACGGCGCCGCCGACCTGGACATCGACCCGGTGAACCCGAACATCCTCTATGCCGCCATGTGGCGATTTGAGCGCAAGCCGTGGACCTTCACCAGCGGTAGCGAGAAGGGTGGCGTGTTCCGCTCCACCGATGGCGGGCGCACCTGGAAGAAGCTGGAGAACGGGCTGCCCAAGCTGATGGGGCGCATCGGGGTCAAGGTCGCGCCCAGCAACCCGAATGTGGTCTATGTGATTGCCGAGTCGAACGACGGCGTGCTGTTCCGCTCCGATAATCGCGGCGAGAGCTTCGAGCGCGTCTCCACCGAGACCGCCATCGTCTCGCGCGGCTTCTACTACACCGACATGCGCGTCGACCCGAAAGACGAGAACCGCCTCTACTTTCTGGCGACCAGCTTTCGGGTGTCCATCGATGGCGGGCGCACCTCCACGCCGATAGCCAACCGTGTGCATAGCGACCATCACGCGCTCTGGATCGACCCGACCGATCCCAACTTTCTGTGGCTGGGCAACGACGGCGGGATCGCCTTCTCGATGGATCGCGGGCGCACATGGGATGTGGTCAGCAATCTGCCGCTGGGACAGTTCTACCAGATTCATCTGAGCAACGAGTCGCCCTTCTACCGCGTGGCGGGCGGACTGCAGGATAACGGCAGCTGGGTCGGCTTCGTGCGCACTAAAGAGGGCGGCATCGTGAACGAACACTGGCAGATGGTCAGCTTCGGCGACGGCTTCCACTGCGTCATTCACCCGCAGAACCCGAACCTGATCCTCAGCGAGTCGCAGGGCGGTGATCTCTACCGCACCGATCTGGCGACGGGCATCCAGCTGGAGGTCAGCCCTCAGCCGCGTCGCAACGACGGCGGTCCCGTCGGCGAGCTGAAGTACCGCTTCAACTGGAACACGCCGATTGTGCCCAGCCCGCACGACCCGAACACCGTCTATGTGGGCGCCAATGTGGTCTTCCAGTCGACCGACTTCGGGCTGACCTGGACACCCATCAGCCCTGACCTGACCACCAACGATAAGAACAAGCAGAAGGATGCAGGCGGTCCCGTGTGGGTGGAGAACACGACCGCCGAGTATCACTGCACGATTATCAGCATTGCTGAGTCGCCCGTGCAGGCGGGGGTCATCTGGGCGGGCACGGACGACGGCAACCTGCAGGTGACCTTTGATGGCGGGCGCACATGGCGCAACCTCACACCGAATGTGCCCGATCTGCCGCCCAGCTCCGCTGTTTCCCACATCGAGCCGTCGCGCACAGGGGTTCAGGTCGCCTATGTCGCGTTTGACCGCCACATGCTGGATGACTACAAGCCCTACCTCTACAAGACGACCGATGGCGGCAAAACCTGGCGCAAGATCACCAGCGGCTTGCCCGACGAGGCGTATATTTTCGTGGTGCGCGAAGACCTGAAAAACCCGAACCTGCTCTTTTGCGGCACGGAGCGCGGGCTGTTCGTCTCGTTCGATGCGGGCGAGCGGTGGCAGCGGCTGCCGGGGCTGCCACCCGTGCGCGTGGACGATATCCAGATTCATCCGACGGAGCATGATCTGGTGGTGGGCACGCATGGGCGCAGTATCTGGGTCCTGGACGACATCACGCCGCTGCGCGAGATCAGCGCGGAGGTGCTGCAGAAGCCTGCCTATCTGTTCATGCCGCGTGTGGCGTGGCGCTACTCGACGCGTTTTGCTCGCTACGGTCGGGGCGACCGCCCCATCGTCGCGCCGAACCCGCCTGCAGGGGCAATGCTCACCTTCTACCTGAAGGAGAAGCCCCAGCAGGGTAGCCTGCGCATCCAGATTCTCGACTCGCAGGGCAAGGTGCTTCAGGAGCTGCGTCGCCTGCCGCAGGAGCCGGGCATCCATCGTGTGGAGTGGAACCTGCGCATGCGGGTCAGCCCGCGCGACGAGGAGGAGACGCCTCAACCATCCCCAACAGGGCGGCGCGGTGGCGGTGCCGTCATGGGACCCCAGGTGCTGCCAGGCACCTATCGCGTGCGCCTGATGCTCGGCGACTATCAGCAGGAGCAGCCGCTCACCGTGAAGGTGGAACCCGCGCTGGAACCCTACCTCGCCAGTATGAAGGCGGGCTTCCAGTTCGCGCTGGAGACGCTCGATATGATCCGCCAGCTGGATCGGGCGATGCGCCTGCTCAATAGCGTCGAGGAGCAGATCAACAACCTGCGCCAGACCGCTCGCCAGCAGGACATTCGGCTCCCGCGCGAGCTGAACGAGCTGCTAACTGAGCAGGTCAAAAAGCTCGACGAGCTTCAGGCGAAGGTGGAGAACCCGCAGACGGGACCTGCCTACTCGCGCGGTCCGCGCCTGCGTGCGCGGCTCAACTCGGTCTACGGCATGATGGGTAGCAACACGGGACCCACCGCCGCGCAGGTGGAGTTCTTCAACGAGGTCAAAGCCGAGTGGGAGTCGGTCATCAGTGCGATGCGGGATTATCTGCGCGTGGAGGTGCCGAAGCTCAACGAGCAGCTGCGGGCGAACCGGCTGCCAGAGCTAATGGTGAACCTGAGCGCGCTCGACTCGGCGGAGTAGCCCTGCTACTCGCCCGCGAGCCACTCGCGCAGCTCGTCGATGGGGCGGGCGTGGCGCCAGCTGAGCGCGCCCACCCGCCGCCCATCGCGATAATAGGTGACCACGCCCGCGCCCTCGGGCAGGTCGCCCTCGATGCGCATCTCTAACTGGCTATCGATCAGCCCGACCGCCTCATACCGAATGCCGAACAGCTCGCTGTAGAACATCGGCAGGTGTTCGTAGGGTTGCGCCGCGCCCGCCATCGCCTGACCCGCATAGAAGCCGCTGGCAATCGCGTGGTCTTCATGCTCGACGCGCGTTTCGATGCCCAGTGCGGCGTAGGGGAAGCAGGCAACATCGCCCGCCGCATACACATCGGGGTGCTCCGTCTGCAAGAAGGGATTGACGCGGATGCCGTCGGGCGTGGGTAGTCCAGCGGAGCGTGCCAGCTCATCGCGGGGTCGCACGCCCAGCCCCGCCACCAGCGCGTCGAACGCGAGCGTCTGCCCGCTGGACAGCTGCACCTGCCACCGCTCGCCCCGCTCCACCGCCTGAACCAGCACGCCGGTCAGCACCTCGACGCCCCGCTCGCGATAGAAGGCGTTCAGCCAGTCGCTGAGGATCGGGGGTAGCAGGCGAGCGCAGATGCCCGATTCGGGAAAGAGCATCGTGACGCGCCTGCCGCTGGCAGCGAGCGCGGCGCCCAGCTCCGAGCCGATATAGCCCCCACCGATGATGCCGATATGCTCCGCGCTCTGAACCTGCTCGCGCAGGGCAAAGTAGTCATTCAGGGTGCGGAAGTAGAGCACGCCGTCGGGCGCGCTCGGCAGGGTGCGCGGCATGCAACCCATCGCCAGCAGAAGTTTTTCGAAGCCCCACTCGTTGCCGCGCTGATCCAGCACGCGCTTTGCACCCGGATCGAGCTGGACGACCCGCACCCCTGTGTGAATCTCCGCGCCCGCATCGGCGGTCGGCAGCCATACCTCATCGAGCGGCGTGCCGAACCAGAGCGCCTTGCTCAACATGGGGCGGCGATAGGGCGGATGCGGCTCCTCCGTCAAAATCGCGATACTGCCCGATTCATCGACGGCGCGAATGCCCATCACCGCCGAATCGGCTGCCAGTCCGCCTCCAATAATCAGATAGCGATAGGTTCGCATAGCTTGTGCAGGGGTTTCCCCCATCGCCAGTACCAGCCCCAGGCTGCCATCAGTTCACCTGCACCTCGATTCGGGCGGTGGCAGGTTTGCGGGCGCCGTAGGGGTCAGCAATCGTGAGCCATACGGTGAAGGTGCCTTTCCTGGGGAATCGGCGTCGAATCACGCTGCCCTCGCCGTCCACCACACTGGGATCACCGCCGAAGCTCCAGCGGAAGACCACCGGGATCGTGCCCGACTCGCTGATGCCGTAGAAAATCAGCTCATCGTTCGCCGCGATGACAATCCTGTTATCGCGGCGCGAGTCGTAGCTGAACCCATAGCTGTTCTGCACATAGATGTAGCCCTGCAGGGGTGTCTGCTCGGAGAGGGTGCGAATCTCGCCGAGATAGAAGGTGGCGCTGGCATCGCCGAAGATGCCGATGCGCGCGATCTGCCCGTTCGTCTGCTTCAGGAGCGGGATGGCGTTCAGCGGCATGCTGACCGACTGCCAGCCCGATTCGTCGGCTCGCACGCCCTGCAGGGGCAGGAGAAAGTCGGTGCGTTTGCCGTCGCTGGTCTCCAGCACGATGCGCAGCTGCTGGAGGGTGGGTGGCGCGGTGGTTGTGCCGCCTCCGCCCGCAGGGGGTTGACCACCTTCGCCAAATTCGCCACTGAAACCGCCGCCGCGCGGTCCACCTGCACCGCGCGGGGGACCACCGGGTGCGCCCAGACCGCCGCCGCGTGGCGGACCGCCCGGCGCACCACCTGCCGCGACCGTCGCCGTGCCCGGAAAACGCAACACGAAGCGCAACACCTTATCGGGCGCGTTCAAATCCGTGCGCAAATCCACAGGGGTGCTGAACTCGATCCAGCCGCCCGCAAAGTAGCCGCGTGTGGACAGCTTGATCGAACGGCTGCCCACAAAAGTGGTCTCCGTCGCCTCTTCAATCGTGCCGGAACCCCACGCGCGTAAAGTGATGCCCGCTTCCGTCGACGGCAAGCCGCGATAGAGCGCCATGTCGGCAAATGCTGCCGCCAGCCCGGTTAGCGCCAGCCCCGTCAGTGCCATTCTGTGGATCATCATCACCAATCGCCTCCGTCACTCTAAGTGTACCCACTCCATTAGACGCCTGAAGCGCGGAACCCGATCAGGGCGATGGTGTATAATAGAGATGGCTGCATGCAGCCAGAACGAGCGGAGCGGGGACAGTCGGGGGAACTGTTATCACTGAAATTGCGTATTCCCCCTTTGAGGAGGTTCATAGAGTGCGACATTCCAGACAGAGCGCCCGAACGGGCGGAATGGGCGATGCCAATCCGCTGGTGCCAGTTGTTGCCTTCGTCGCGGTGCTGGCTCTGATTGGCGCGTTGGGGTGGTGGGTCTGGCGATACAGTCAATCCCAGCGTCTGAACCTGCCCGTGTGCCTCGGAGCCGCTTTCGATATCAGCCAGTCGATGCACAGAGCCGAGAAGCAACGCGCGGTCGGCGTGCTGTTCACCCTGATCGATGAAGTGCTACCCAATCAGACGCCGATGCGCCTCTGGGTCTACGCCGAACGCATCCACGAATCACGCGAAGATAGACCCCGCTACTCATCGGAGCTGAAGGAGTTCGCGCGACGCAATATCACCGAATCGATGGGTCAGTGGGGCACCTATCAGAAACTGCCCCTGCAGCAAATGCTGGACTACGCTCGCCGTCACCCGAACGAGAAGGTGGTGCTGTGCCTCTTCACCGACGGCGAGGACCACACGCCGAACGAAACCGCCCAGCTGGTGCGTGAGATCAACGCTCTGCCAAATGTGTGCGCCGTGCTGGTCGGTCCGCTGGAAGAGCAGTTCCGACTGGATTTCCGCCAGCGGCTGAAGCCCCTTGAGGAAAGCGGCAAGCTCATTCTGTTCGGAATGGGCGATGCCAGCCGCGCGGTGGACGATCTGAAACAGCGACTGGCGAAGGAGGCAGAACAGTAATGGATGAGCCGATTCGAAACGAGCCTGTGCTGCCAGGCGAGCAGGCAGCGGTGCAGATGCCCCCTGAAGCGGGCGAGCCAGCCGAACCCCAGCAGGAGGAGCCGATACCGAACGGCACGCCTGCGGTGCCCGATACAGCGACTCCATCGACCCTTCATCCCGACCTCTATACAGAGACGGCGCCTTTCCTCCAGACGCCCCTGCCACCCCGAACCTACATGGATGTGCCCTACTATCCCAATCTCCACTCGGCGGAAACGGAGCAGGTCGTCCTTCGGTTCAGGGACTTTCTGCACTATGCGGGCTATGAGGCAGAAGCCATCAATCTTGAACAGCAGTATCGCACGCTGGTGAAGGCATCGGGCTATAGCTACGAGCGTCTGCGCCACGAGCTGGAGCCAGTGCGCCAGCAACTGGAGCAGCAGATTCGCGAGAGCGAGAAGCAGCTGGAGGCGAAGCGCACCGAGTTCATCGAGCAGATGGGTCGGGCGCGGCTGCCCCTGCCGGAACCAGCTCCCAAACGGCGTCGAGTAGCGATGCAGACGGAACCCATCGCCATCTCGCCGCAACTGGTGGAGCAGGCGCTCACGCACGACTTCGCCACCGCCGACGAAATCTGCGGTCAGCACGGCGTCACGCCAGCAGGCGCGAGAGAGACCTGGTGGACGCATGTCGGGCAGTGGCTGATGGAGCTGTTCGCGCCGCTCGTGGCAGGACTGCTGCTGGGCGTCAATATCGCGGTCATCACCGGCTTCCTGAAACTCGAAGATTTCCGCAAGGGTCAGCAGATGTGGCTGGTCGCGCTGGCGATGGTGATTGGCTTCTTTGTGGAGAAGCTGGTCGGCGCCGTGTGGTATCACCTGAGCAGTTCGCTGGCGCAGGCGAGCGAGCGTCCCTTGAACGAGGAGGGTGCGCGCCCCTTCCCCCGCCTGCGCACCGCCTTCTCCCTGCTCGGATTCGGGCTGCTGGCACTCCTGCTGGGCGCGGCGGTGATGACCGTCGACGCGCTCGGTCTGCGCATGCTGCACGAGCAGGCGATCCAGCAGGCGCAACTGCTCGGCACGGAAGCGGGCGAGCTGCTGCCGTTCTGGGTCTATCTGATTGCCGCGGGCGTTATCAGCCTGCCTTACCTGATCTATAAGGCGGTTATCGGCTGGCGGCAGGGCGAGCTGCGCCTGCGCGAGTCCCGGATCGCCTACCTGCGCTGGAAGCATATCGAGGAGCGACGCAGCGAGCCAGAGGTTCAGGCGGCGTTCCGACTCGCCGAAGAGGTGGTCGGACTGGAGCAGCGGCTGAACATCCTGCGCGAGAAGCTCAAAGCGGTTCAGGAGCGGCTCGACTCCGCCTACACACACGCCATCGGCTGCCAGCAGGAGTTCAAACGCTACTGGGACGAGCTGCTGAAACGGCTGGAGCAGGAGCCGCGTCGCGGGCGCGAAGTCCCGTTCAATCGTCGCCTGCAGGGTGATGGTCAGCCGCCCGACACGCTGCTCCGACGGCTGATGCGCTCGTTCCGACGGGGCTAAACGATGGGCACGCGCCTCTTTTTCGGCGTCGTCGGGCTGATTGCCGCGCTGCTGATGGCGGGCGGCATGGAGTGGTTGTTCGCCGCCCTTCGCACGCCCGATGCGCTGCAGGGCACGCGCGCCCTGCTCTTTTATACCGACCCCGAAATCGTGCGACGCCTGCGGGAGCGCGGCGCCCAGTTCGGCGACCCCCAGCTCTCCCTGATGTGGCACAACATCAACGACCTCGACCTGCACTGCATCGAGCCGACAGGCATGCACATCTGGTTCCGCAACCGTCGCAACGAAGCCACCGGCGGCGAACTCGATGTGGACGCCAACGCGGACCCGACCACGCGCACCGCTCGCCCTGTGGAGAACATCTACTGGACACCTCACAGCGCGCCGCAGGGCACTTACGAGGTGTATGTACATCACTATGCGAATCACGGTGCGCCGGACCCGACGCCCTACACCCTGCGCATCGTGGCGAACGGGCGCGTGCGCGAGTTTCGGGGCAGCCTGCGCCCGGGCGAGGAGAGCCAGCATGTGCGGTTCGACCCCGCGCAGGTTCAGGATTGGGCGCGGCTGGAGGGCGAGTCGCGCGGCTGGCTGGCGCTGCTGGTCGTGGCGGGCTGGGGCGCGGCGCTGGGGCTGGCTCTATCGCTGATGCTCCGCCTGCCCCAGCGGTGGTTCGGCGTCGATCCTGCACTGTTCCGCTGGGAGCGCGTGCTGGGCAACACAATTGGCGGTGGACTGATAGGCGCGTTCAGCGGCGCAATCGGGCAACTGCTCTTCGCGCTGCTCGCGCCGATTGGCGAGCCGTTCGCCCGAATCGTGGGGCTGATGGCGCTGGGCGGACTGCTGGGCTACGGGCTGCACCATTGCGTACCGAACCTGCCGCTGAACCCTGCACGGCTGGCAGGCGCGGCTGGCGGGCTGCTGGGCGCCATCGGTTTCCTCTGGGCGCTGGTGAACCTGAACGATGGCGCAGGACGCCTGATTGCCGCCGCGCTGCTGGGTCTTGCCATCGGCTTGATGATCACGCTGCTGCGCCTTGCGGTGGCTCGCATCGCGCTGGGCGGACAGCTCACCACCCGCGCCCTCACCCGCCCCAAACGGCTGGAGATCAGCCGATAGGCTGTAGATCGCGCCAGTTGGGACCGATCCTGGCTTCGACAGTGAGCGGCACGCGCAGGGTGCAGGCTTGTTCCATCTCGCGGGCAATCGCGCGGGCGACGCCTGCCACATTGTTGTCGGGCGTCTCCAGCAGCAGCTCATCGTGAACCTGCAGCAGCATTCGCGCCTGCGGCTCCACCGCGGGCAGGCGGTTCCAGACGCGAATCATGGCGAGCTTCATAATGTCGGCAGCCGTGCCCTGAAAGGGCATGTTGATGGCGGCGCGTTCGGCAGCCATGCGCTCGTTACGGTTCGCGCTGTGCAGGTCAGGCAGGTAGCGCTTGCGCCCCAGCAAAGTGCGTACATAGCCTTTCTGACGCGCCTCCTCCAGTATCTGCTGCGTGAAGGCTTTGATCTGGGGGAACCGCTCGAAGTAGTGTGTAATAATCTGGCGAGCCTCGCTCACCTCGATGCCCAGCTCCTGCGACAGCCCGTAGTCGCTCATGCCATACAGCACAGCGTAGTTGACCGTCTTCGCCTTGCGCCGCATCTCCCGATCGACCTGGTCAGGCGCGACGCCAAACAGAATCGCAGCCGTCGCCGTGTGGATATCCTCACCCTGCTCGAAGGCGCGAAGGAGCATCGGATCGCCCGACATGTGCGCCAGGATACGCAGCTCAATCTGCGAGTAGTCCAGCGAGAGCAGCTGAAAACCTGCATCGGCGATAAAGGCGCGGCGGATTTCGCGCCCGATCTCCGAGCGGATAGGAATGTTCTGCAGGTTCGGCTCGCTGCTGGAGAGGCGACCCGTCGCCGTCACGGTCTGATTGAGCTTCGTGTGGATTCGCCCTGTGAGCGGGTTCACCAGCTTCGGCAGCGCCTCCGCATAGGTGGAGCGCAGCTTGCTCAACTCGCGATATTCGATAATCCGGCGCACAATCGGGTGCTGATCGATGAGCGCCTGCAGCACATCGGCGTCGGTGGAGTAGCCCGTTCTGGTCTTTTTGATGACGGGCAGCCTGAGCTTTTCGAACAGCACCGTGCCGAGCTGTTTGGGCGAGCCGATGTTGAACGGTTCGCCTGCCAGCGCGTGGATCTCCTGTGCGAGCGATTCGAGCTGCGCTTGCAGTCGCCCCGACAGCTCCTGCAGGTACGCGCCGTCGATGCGGATGCCGTGCCACTCCATCTCGGCGAGGATGGGTATCAGCGGCATTTCGATGTTCTCCAGCACGGGCAGCGTCTCTTCGGCTTGCAGGCGCTCGCGCAGGGGTTGTTCCAGCATCAGCAGGGCGGCAGCTTCCGCCGCGATGCGCTCGTCGCCCTCTGGCAGGCGCAGGTTCAGCAACTCCTCGCAGAGCCAGTCGAGCGGGTAACTGACACGGCTCGGCTGCCAGATGTAAGCCGCTATCAGCGCATCGAAGCGGGGCGGTTGAACGGAAAGCCCTGCGCCGCGCGTTAGCAACAGGTCGGTTTTGGCGTCATAGGCGAGGCGAGCGCGGTGCGGGTCGCTCAACAGGCGCAGGAGCGGCTCAGGCAGGAAGAGGCTCGCGGCGCGGTCAATCAGCACGGCACGGTTCGGCTCGACAGCCAGCGCGATGCGATGAACTTCGGCGTCGCGCAGATGGCGCAGCTCGCCCTGCAGCCGAATCGCGACGGGCGAATCGCCCGCCAGCAGGCGCGACAGCGTGCGCTCATCGGGATCGCGAAGCACCGTGACCTTGAGGGTCTCGTGAATGGAGACGGCAGGCAGGCGCGCCGACCCACCGAACTTCTGCGCCAGGGCGGGCAGCCGACGCAGAATGGAGCGAAACTCCAGGTCCTCCAGCACGCGCTGAACCGCCGTTAGTCGCTCCGGGGTCAGCTGGAACGGCGGGATCTGCCCCAGATCGATGGGCACCTCCTGCAGAATGGTCGCCAGCATCTTGCTCTGGCGGATCTGGTCGCGCATGGCAGCGAGCCGCTCGCGCAGTTTGGGGTCGCTCACCTCGTCCAGATGCATCAGCAGGTTCTCCACCGTGCCGAACTGCTGCAGGAGCTTAACGGCGGTTTTTTCGCCGACACCAGGCACGCCGGGGATATTGTCCGATGGGTCGCCCGCGAGCGCTTTGAGGTCGGGAATCTGCTCCGGGCGGATGCCGTAGCGCTCCTGCACGGCTTGCGCGTCGAAGATTTGCAGGTCGCTGACGCCGCGCAGGGGAGCGCACACGCGCACATGCTCATTAATGAGTTGCAGCTGGTCGCGGTCGCCCGTGAAGATAAGCACCTCGTAGCCCTGTTCGGGCGCGTGGCGGGCGATCGTGCCGACCAGATCGTCCGCTTCGAAGCCCGGCTCGGCGAGCGTGGGGATTCCCAACGCCTGCAGCAGCTGGCGGGTCATCTCCACCTGCGGGCGGAACTCGTCGGGCGTCTCCTGACGGTGCGCTTTGTACTCCACGAACGCCTCGTGGCGGAAGGTGGGCGCAGGCGCATCGAACGCCACCACAATCGCCGCTGGCTCCACCGTGTTCAGCAGCGACAGCAGCATGTTGGTGAAGCTGAACACGGCGTTCGTGGGTCGCCCGTCGGAAGTGGTCAGCATGCGCGTGGCATAGAACCCCCGATAGAGCAGGCTGTGCCCATCAATCACCACCAGAATCGGTCGCGCCCCGCGCTCCACGCCCATCAAAAAAGATTATACCGCTTCAGTCAAAGGGCAACCGCTGCTCGATGGTGGCGAGCGAGAAGACCGGCACATACTGACCCGCTTGCCGATAGTCACAAACCCTGATTTTGGGCGTTCGGGAGCACGCCATCCCCAGCGCGAACGCTATCGGCACAGGCACCGTCAGGCACACATCCACCTGCGGATAGTTGCCCAGCAGTGGCTGCGCCGCCCGATAGAGCCACTGAACATAAGGCAGCCAGTCCCTTTCTGGGTTCAACGCCTGACGGTACACCAGCGCGGCGCTGATGATGCGCTCCTGGTCCGGGTGGGCACTGAACTCCGGAAAAGCGTGCCGATCGGTGATGCCGATATGGAGGGCGAGGCGCTCCCCTGCAGGCAGCGCGGTCCAATCGGGCGGCTCCCTCTCTGGCGGGGGCACCGACGCTGCAGGCTCTTCGAACAGACAGCGCGGATTGCTCAGATCCAGCACGCGATAGAACCGATCCTGCTGGCGATGGTACAGCACGATGGCGCGTCGCAAGCCGACCGCGGCGCCCAGCGCAAACGCCAGCGGCAACCACAGATGCGGGCAAAGATGATAGCGGAGCTGCTCGTTCGGCATCAGGCTCCGCATCAGGCGCCGATCCACCTCCTGCTCCCACTCGCGCACCAGGCTCTGCCACGCCTCCTCCCACGCTGACGGCTCCTGCGCCTCGCGCGGGTCCCGCCGCACCACGATCAGCAAATCGTGAGCTGGAACAGGGGTACAGCGCTCTATCGGCTTCACCGATAGTCGCTGCGAGCTGACAAATCGCTCAAACAGGGCACGCGCCTTCTCCCGATCGCCCTCGGTGGTGAACATCAGCGGCACGGGGAAAAGACGCACCCGCCGCCGCCCGTAGAACACATAGATGAGCAACCCGATCAGGGCGACGATGCCCGCGATGCGCAATCCTGCCGCCACCCATGTCCAGCCGATGTCGCTGCACAAATCTGCCATCATCGCCAGCACGCCGAAAATCGCCAGACTGATCAAAGCCTCATGCTCTGCAACAAATCGCTGCAACATCTGTCCCATCCACAGCCTCCCCCTTGAAGATACCCTCTTTGACCTGCCTCCGCTGCTTCAGCCGTAAAAAAAACCAAAACCCTCTCCCCTTTGGGGAGAGGGTACGGGCGAGGGGCAACCCCCTCTCCCACAGCGTGGGAGAGGGGGCAAGGGGGTGAGGGGCAATCACAGATGGGCTACAAACCATGGGTGCTTACACAAATGCGAGTGTCTATCGCGCGTTTCAATCCCTCAGAGGTAGGCTACAAACTCAAACTCCAACTCCAACTCGAACCCCCAGGCGACCGTTTCAATCCCTCAGAGGTAGGCTACAAACGGGCAATTTGATGAGGGGTAGACCTCTACGCGACTCGTTTCAATCCCTCAGAGGTAGGCTACAAACCG
>JBBIJY010000042.1:0-12972 GCA_037445735.1 Armatimonadota bacterium
CCAGTTCTATTATACCCCACTTTTTCGCGAGATGGGAGGGACAAAAGTTCTGATTTGCCCCTTCACCCATACCCTCTCCCCCTTTTGGGGGGAGAGGGGCTAATAACTCCCTCTCCCCTCTGCGGAGAGGGTTGGGGTGAGGGGCATCCTTGCCTCTGGGCGGAGAGGGTATTACACGGTACAATCGAGGTATGCCTGCTAACGGCTGGGTGCTGGATCTGGGGCTGATGGGCTATCGACAGGCGTATGCGCTGCAGACGCGCCTGCACGCGGCGCGCGTCGCGGGCGAGATACCCGACACTCTGCTGCTGCTGGAGCATCCGCCTGTGATTACGCTGGGCAAAGGCGCCCGCGCCGAGCATCTGCTCTTCAGCCCGGAGTTCTACGCCCAGCGCGGGGTCGAAGTCTGCCCGACCGACCGCGGGGGCGATGTCACCTGCCATATGCCAGGTCAGCTCGTGGGCTATCCCATCTTTGACCTGCGGGCGCACGGGCGCGATCTGCATCTTTTCCTGCGCCAGCTGGAGGAGGTGTTGATACGCGCCCTGCAGGAGTACGGCGTCGAGGCGTCGCGCTCGCCCGGCTACACAGGCGTGTGGGTGGGCAACGCGAAGATTGCAGCGATTGGCATCAAGGTCGCCCGCTGGGTCAGCATGCACGGCTTCGCGCTGAATGTGAACAACGATCTGGGGCTGTTCGGGCTGATAGTGCCGTGCGGGATTGCCGATAGGGGCGTGACATCACTGAGCCTGCTCCAACAGCGTCCTGTGCCGATGGAGGAGGTCAAAGCGCGAGTGGTTCGGCAGTTTGAGGCGGTGTTTGGGCTGGCGCTGATGCCTCCAGAAACGCCATCAGCACGGGTCTCAATTGCGGTTTGACCCGCTCCACCAGGAACGAGTCGTGCCCCCAGGGGCTGTCGATAATCACATGCTGGGCGCGCTTGCCGAGCGATTGGAGCGTGCGCACCGCCTCTTCCTGACCCTGCGGTGGGAAGAGCCAGTCGGAGGTGAAGCTGATGAAGAGCATTTCCGCCTGCACGCGGCTGAGCGCGCGCTCCAGGTCGCCCGCGCCATAGGTCGCCGCGAGGTCGTAGGTGTCCATCGCACGGGTGATGTAGAGGTAGCAGTAGGGGTCGAACCGTTGCAGGAAGGTGCTGGCTTTATATTCCAGATAGCTCTCCATCTGGAAGGTGATGCCCCAGAAGTCGGCTTCGGGGTGGCGTTCGCGTCCAAACTTGTGCCAGAGGGCGTCGCTGGAGAGGTAGGAGAGATGTGCCAGCATGCGGGCGAGTGCCAGCCCGCGCCGCGCACCTGCCTCCCCGCCCGCCATCAGCCCCATCAGGATGGTCTGACGCTGAATGTGATTGAGCGCAATCACCATCGGGCTGGAGCGGGCGGGCGCGGCAATCACAATCGCCTTCTGCACGCGCTCCGGATAGCGCACCGCCCACTCGAATGCCCGCATGCCGCCTGTGGAGCCGCCCACCACCGCGTAAACACGCTCGATGCCCAGCCGTTCCAGCACCGCCCGCTCCAGCTCCACCCAGTCGCCGACCGTTATCGGCGGGAAGGTCAAGCCGTACGGTTCGCCTGTGGCGGGGTTGATGGAGAGCGGCGAGGTGGTGCCGTACGGACTGGCAAGCACATTGATGCAGATGACAAAGAAGCGCTCGGTGTCCAGCGCTTTGCCTGGTCCGACATAGAGGTCCCACCAGCCGGGCTTGCGGTCGTCGGGGTGGTGCCTGCCGGCGGCGTGGGCGCCGCCCGAGAGCGCGTGGCAGAGCAAAATCACATTCTCGCGTTCAGGCGCGAGCGTGCCATAGGTCTCGTAGGCGACCTCAACGGGCGCCAGGCGCGCGCCGCAGGCAAGCGTCAGCCCCTCGTCGAGGCGCAGATGCTGAGTCTGCACCAGCCCGACGCTGCGCTCGGGCTGTTCGGACAGCACGGCTGCCCTGCTCTCTGGCTCGTCTAACGGTTTCATCGGTTGCCCTCACCACCTGTGCATGCCCGATCATCGCTCGCCATGGCGTGGTCAGTCAAGTGGGCGAACGGTGTGGGGCGCCGCGGCGCACCAGCATGACCGCCACGCGCTCCGGTTTGAACGCCTCGCGCAGCACCTCCAGCGCGCGTTCCGCCTCCACGCTCTCCGAGCAGAAGAACAGATCGACCGCCGCGTAGCGATGCTCGGGCCAGGTGTGAATCGTGTAGTGCGATTCTTCGATGATGACCACGCCCGACACGCCGTAGGGTTCGAACTCGTGGAAGAAGTGGCTGACGATATTGGCTCTGGAGGCGTGGGCGGCGCGGATGAGCGTGTGGGCGACCGCGTCGACCCGCTCCAGTGTGCCAGGCTCACAGCCGTACAGCTCCACCAGCAGGTGCGTGCCCAGCGAACGGCGATCGTCCTGCCGCAGGGTGGTGGGCGCGATTTCAATATCGAAGCGATGGGAACCAGCGGGCACGACCGCATGGGTGGGCACGGCGCGTGCCAGTCGCATCAGGCGCTCGCGTACCCAGCGCCCAAGCGATACGACGGGCGCCAGCCAGCCCGTTGCCGACCGCGCAGGTCGGCTCCCCAGCAAACCAACCCGAATAGTCATCGTTAGCCTCCTGTAGCCATCGGACGCTGCTCGCGCCGACAGCCGTTCAACCGTTCATTTTTTCAGCCATCAGGCTGAACCGAGTGCAACACGGCACAAGCCGTGCTGACCCCGGAGGCGATTTGGGTTTATTTGCGCGGTCGGTTCGGCATGGTGGGTCAACCGCCCTGCAGAGGGCGTTGCCCCGCAGACGCTCAAAAGGGTGAAGCGCCTATGGCGAAATCCAAAACGGCAAACGAATCGGAAACGCATTCGCCCACCGCGTTGGACCGCGACATAGCGCCCGCTTCGCCTCCCCCTTTGGGTTCGTCTGCAACCCGTCCCACGGGCTGCACGCGGGGGCTATTATACCCCATCGGACAAAAAGTCAAGGGCTGATTCAAGGTACACTCTGGATACTATGGGCAATCTGCTGCTGATTGGTGCCGATGGCACTATTGGTCACAGTGTTGCACAGGCGTTTCTGGAAGACGGATGGCAAGTATGGGCAATCGGACGCAACCCCGAACGGTTCCACCCCGGTGTGCAGTGGAGTGCCCGCATCACCGATGTGTCCAATGCTGCTGAGATCGCCCAGACCTTCGAAGCGCTTCAGGCATATCGTCAAGCCGTCGGTGAGCCACCTGTAGAGGCATTTGTCTATGCAGTGGGTGATATTGTCGCCCAAAAAGCAACGGCGATCCAACCTGCCGACTGGAACCGCGTCCTGAACGCCAATCTGACAGGCGTCTATCTGACCACCATGCAGTTCGCGCCCCTCTTCAGCGCCGCTCCACACCTGTTTTATATTGGGGCGCTCAGTGAGCGCCTGATTCTGCCTGGATTAAGCGCATATGCCGCTGCCAAAGCGGGGCTGGAACAGTTCGTTCAGGTGCTGATGCGCGAGAATCCACTCTGGAAGATCACCCTTGTGCGACCAGGAGCTGTAGCCACACGGTTCTGGGAGCGCGTGTCGTTCCGCCTACCGCCCAAAGCACTCCAGCCCGATGATGTGGCACTGCGCATCCTCGAAGCCTATTATAACGAACAAAAGGGCACCCTCGATCTGATTCCAGAGTAGGCTCACGAACCGGACTGATAGGGGATCAGCAGCGAGACGCGGCGATTGGAGTAGTGATAGGGATCCTTCGGGTTGCGCAGGCGGGTGGCAGCGTAGCCACGAACCTCCGCTACCTGCCCCTGCCATAAACCGCTCGATTCCATGATGCGCCGCGCCGCGTTTGCCCGATCGGTGGACAGCTCCCAGTTGGAATAGACTTTTTCATACTGATAGCGGCGAGCGTCAGTGTGCCCCTCAATCACCACGCGGTTGTCCAGCTTGCCCACCTCGCGAGCAATCAACCTCAGCAGCTTGCGAGCTGCCGGTGTTACCTCCGCGCTGCCCGTCCTGAAAAACACAGGTTCCGGTCCCTCGATCAGCTCGATGCGCAGACCCTCCCGAACGAACTCGATTTTCACATGCTCTTTCAGGCGAGCGAGGTCAGGAATGGTCGCCAGCGCGGCTTCAAGATACTGCCTGAACGCCTCCAGTCGCTCCCGCTCGCGCTGTGTCCCTTTCGAGATGCCCGGCGGCTTGAAACCCTCGTTGCCCGCCGTGTGGGGCATCTCCATCGTGTTCTTGCCTCCTGGCGGCAGCGCATCGTTCACCGTGAAGACCGCCTTCGAGCGCATCTGCGCCTCGAAGAAGCCAGTCGGGTCGCGAAAGTAGCCTGCAATCGCCTTGCGGATCTCCTGATCCAGCCCCACAATCCACATCACGAGGAAAAACGCCATCATGGCGGTCACGAAGTCGGCATAGGCGACCTTCCATGCGCCGCCGTGATGCCCGTGCCCGCCCTTTTTGCGTTTAACAACCCGAATCTCGCCCTCTGCCTGTGCCATCGCGCCTCCTTATGCCGCCTGCGCTGTCGATGCGCTGCTGGTGTTGCGCACCGCCTCCTCCATCTCCTGGAAGCTCGGTCGCAGGGTGGGTTCGATGCTGCGGCGGGCGAACTCGATGCATGTCAGCGGCGCGTCGCCCCGCGCGAATGCAATCAGCGCCTGCCGAATGCACTGCAGGTACTGCTCCTCAGGATGCACACTGTTTTCCACAGCGGACGCCAGCGGCTGGAAGATGCCATAAGCTGAAAGCACGCCGAGAAAGGTTCCCACCAGCGCGGCGGCGACCTTGTGCCCGATCTCTTCGGGTGGACCATCAATCGCGCCCATCGTGATGACCACGCCCAGCACCGCCGCGACAATCCCGAAGCCGGGCATCGCATCGCCCACTTTGCTCAACACATGCGCGGGCTTCATCGCCTCTTCGTGGTGGCGCTCGATGTCCATCTCAGTCATCTCCGCCAGTTCGAACGCGCCCACCGCGCCCGTCAGCACCACCTTCATCGTGTCGCACAGGAACGCCAGCGCGTGATGGTTGTTCAGAAGCCCTGGAAACTGCTGGAACAGCGTGCTTTCGTGCGGACGCTCCACATGCTGCTCCAGCGCGAGCAACCCTTCCTTGCGGGCAAGCGTGAACAGCGCGAACAGCGCACGCAGCAGCTCTAAAAAACTCTCCTTCCTGTAGGGGCTGCCCTTGAGTGTGCCCAGCACCGCCTTGATGACCTGACTGATGATGGCGGGTGGGTTACCCACCAGCATGGAGCCAATCGCAGCGCCCCCGATAATGATGAACTCCGAAATCTGGATGAGCGCGGCGACCTTGCCCCCATGCATCAGGAACCCGCCCAGTATCGCACCGAACAGCACCAGCGTGCCAACAATAACAAACATCCAGCCCCAAACGCCTCCTGTGCAGCAGTTATTCCACTTCAGGCGAACAAAAAGCAGGTAAGTTTCGGGAGTTGGAAAGAGTCCAAACAGCAGGAATCGGCTCATTCGCCCCGAACCAAACCTGCACCGGAAGAGTGCACCGATGCACCACCCATCCGGGTGCCACAACTGGACGGAAGCCGAATGGCTTCAGCAGCTGCAGCGGCGCGCCGCCCGACTCACCAGCTGCGCAGACGACGCCGCCGACCTCGCGCACGACTGCCTCTGCGCCTTCGTGAACCACTTTGGCTGCTATCCGTGGGAGAGACTGTCCAAGAATTCACTACCTGAACCAGACGGCTGAACCCGCTCCTGTAAAACAAAGCCAGCCTCCGCTGGCTATGAGCGCATGGCACGCCCCTGCTCCAAAAACAGCCGACAGAGATCGGCTTCGTTTCATAGGAACAGCTTCAGCCGTTGGGAGAAACGGTCGGGCTTTCTTTATGGCTCGCTCATTTTCCCAGATCGCCTCTAACGATGCACGACTTCTCGCGGCTCCTCGATGACCACTTCTTCCGCAGGTGGGCGGCGGCGGAACAGCAGGCGGCGCAGCCAGCGGGTCAGGTCATCCATCACCGTATACATGCAGGGGATGACCAGCAGGGTCAGCAAGGTACTGACCAGCATGCCGCCGATAATCACAATTCCCAGCGGGGCACGGAACTCGCTGCCGCGCCCGACCGCCAGCGCAATCGGAATCATCGCCAGCACCAGCGCGGTCGTGGTCATCAGAATCGGGCGCAGGCGGATGGGACCCGCTTCTAACAGCGCCTCCTCGCGTGCCCGTCCGCGCGAGCGCAGCGTGTTCGTGAAGTCCACCAGCAGAATCGCGTTCTTGCCGACCAGCCCCACCAGCATGATGATGCCGATCATCGACACGATGTTCAGCTCGGAGCGGGCAACAATCAGCGCCAGCAGGGCGCCCACCAGCGCCTGCGGCTGACTGAACATGATAATAAAGGGGTAGAGCCAGTTCTCGAACAGCGCGACCATCAGCAGGTAGACCAGAATGAACGAGAGCAGCAGCGCCTGCATCATATACGCGCCCTCGCGCGCCATCACCTCGCCCTCACCGAACCACTGCACCTGCACGCCGGGGGGCACGAGATTCTGCTCGCGCAGCAGGCTATCTATCTGCACGCGCAGGTTGCCCAGCGAGTAGCCCGGCTGCAGGTTCGCCAGCACCATCACGCGCCGCTGGCGGTCGGCACGCTCGATGCGGGTGGGACCCTCGCTCAGGCGAACGGTCGCCACATCGCGCAGGTAGACGGGTGCACCCTGCACAGTGGCGACCACCAGATTGCCCAGTTCGCTGGTGCGCTGGCGGTCGGCTTCGTTCAGGCGCACGCGAATGGCGTACTCCTGACCCGCCTCGCGGTACTTCACGCTGGTGTCGCCCTCGTAGGCGGTGCGCAGGGCTTGCGCGATCTCAGCGATGCTCACACCCAGCCGCGTGGCACGCTCCCGATCCACAATCACCTGCAGCTCGGGCTTGCCTGCTGACCACGAAAGGTCGGGGTCTTTGATGCCAGGCAGGCGGCTGATTGCCTGACGCACACGCTCGGCAGCCTCCAGCAGGGTGGCGGTGTCTTTGCCAACCATCGCCAGCTGGATGGGCTGCCCGAAGCTGCCGCCCCGAAAGCCCGAGAGGGCGTTCACCGAAATCTGGGCGCCCGCTATGGTGCCTATTTTTTCGCGCAGCTCGCCCGCCACCTCCACATCGGAGCGCGTGCGCAACGGCTCCTCATGCCGAACCCAGAACATCAGGCTATCCAGCAATGCCTTCTTGGGATGGAGCGTCACCTGAATGCTGGCGAAGCGCGGTCCCCTATCGCCGGCGCCGATAAAGCCTGCGCCCGATGCACCCACCAGCGACGACACAAACTTCACTTCCGGGATGGTGAGCGCCACCTGCTCGATGCGCTTGACCACGGTGTCGGTCTCGCTCAGCGCGGCGTCGGGTGGCAGTTTGACCGAGATGCCTATCAGCCCCTGATCCTGCGAGGGCGCGAATCGGAAGGGCAGCAGAGGGTTACCCCGCAGTGCAGAGAGAATAATCAGCAGCAGGGTTGCCACCAGTGCGCCATTGCCGATCAGGATCACCACCCAGCGATGGCGCAGCGCCCACGCCAGCGAGCGGCGATAGAACCGCTCCAGCGCCCGATAGCGGGCATCAAACCAGCGGAAGAAGCCCTTCGGCTCCTCTAAAGCCTCGCCCCGACGATAGAAACGGCTTGCCAGCATCGGTGTCAGCGTGAAGGAGACCAGCAGGGAGAAGAGCACCGTCACCGCCACTGTCAAGCCGAACGAGCGGAAGAACTGACCGACCACCCCGCCCATAAAGGCTATCGGCAGGAACACCACCACATCCACAAAGGTAATCGTGATGGCTGCCAGCCCGATCTCCGTCCGACCGTTGTACGCCGCCTCCATCGGCGTCTCACCCATCGACAGGTGGCGATAGATGTTCTCAATCACCACAATCGCGTCGTCCACCAGCACGCCCACCGCCAGCGACAGCGCCAGCATCGTCATAAAGTTAATCGTGAAGCCGAAGAAGTAGATGGCGATAAAGGAGGCGAAGATACAGGTCGGGATCGCCAGCGCCACAATAAAGGTGCCGCGCGCATTGTATAAAAACAGATAGACTATCAGCACCACCAGAATAATCGCCAGATAGAGCGCGATGCGCAAATCGGTCAGGCTCTCTTTGATCGAATCCGCCTGATCAAAAGAGATTTCGAACTTCAGGTCGGGATACTCCTTCTGGATGCGCTCGATAACCTGATGGATGCCGGCTGAGACTTCCAGTGCGTTCGCGTCGCTGGCTTTTTGCACCACCAGCGTCACATTCTCTTTGCCGTTCAGGCGGGTGATGACCGTGCGCTCTTCGACGGTGTCGCGGATGTCGGCGATATCCTGCAGGCGGAGGGTGGCGCCCTGTGCCATCGGGTTGCGCGGGTTCTGCAGATAGAGGCGCAGGTTGCGCAGCTCCTCGATGGAGCGGAACTCGCCCAGCAGGCGCACATTGTAGTCGCGCTCACCTTCGGTGATTCGCCCGGCGGGCAGATTCAGGTTCGCCGTCTGCAGCGCGCGCACCACCGCATTAATGGACAACCCGTAGGCGTTCAGCCGCTCCTTATCGATGGCGATGAGGATCTCGCGCTTTTGCCCGCCCGACACCGTGACGGCTGCCACGCCCGGCACGCTCGCCAGCCGATCTTTGATGATGTTATCCGCCAGGTCGCGCAGTTCATATGGCTGACGGTTGCCTGTCAGCCCGATATACATCGTCGGCTGGGATTGCGTGTCCAGCTTGCTGATGACCGGGCGTTCGGCATCGTCGGGTAGCAGACCAATCGCTGCGTTCACCTTCGCCTGCACATCGATATATGCCTGCCCGATATCGGTGCCGATGTAGAACTCCAGCGTGACCTGCGAGACGCCATATTGGGAGACGGAGGTAATCTGGCGCAACCCCTCCACGCCCGCCACCGCATCCTCAATCGGCTTGGTGACGAGCGTCTCCACCTCGTCGGGCGAGGCGCCCGGATAGACCGTCAGAATGGTGATGACGGGGAAGTCCACCTTCGGCTGAAGCTCCACCTGCGTTTTGCTGAGCGCGTAGAAGCCCAGCACAATCACCGCGACCATGAAGACGGTGATGGTCACCGGTCGGTTCAGCGAGAGTCGGGTCAGCCACATGGTTTTGCCTCCTATCTTTCTGATGCGCCCGATAGGGAGTGCGGAAGCTCTGCTTCCGCACTCCAGCGCACGGGTTGACCGTCGCTGAGCAGGTCCTGCCCGCGAATGACCACCCGTTCACCGGGCTTGACGCCTTCGGCGTAGACCGTTTCGGCGTTGCTGGCGCGGATGCGCACGGGGCGTGATTTTGCGGTGTTATTCTCGACAACGAACAGGCGCGCCGTATCGCCCTTCTCGATCAGGGCGAGTTTGGGCACCAGCGGCACGTTGCGATAGGTGCGCAGGAGGATGGTGCCGCGGGCGAACAGCCCTGTTTTGAGCGGCAGGTCAGCGGGGTTTGTGAGGGTGACGCGCAGGCGCAGGTTGCGGGCGTTATCGGCGGTGGCGGGATAGATGGCTTCCACCCTGCCCGCGAAACCGCGCTGCGGGAAGGCGTCGATGCGGATGGACACGGGCATGCCGACCCGCACCTCGCGCAGAAGGGTTTCGGGGAGCGTCGCTTCGAAGTAAAGACGGCTCAGATCGACGACGCGGGCGATCGGCGTGCCCTGTCCGACGGTCATGCCCACATCCACGAATCGCTGGGCAATCCAGCCGTCGAAGGGTGCACGGATGAGTGTGTCTGTTAGTTGCTGTCGGACATAGGCGAGGTTTGCCTTTGCCTGCGCGAGGGCGGCGCGCGCGGCAGCCACCTGCGACTGGCGCAGCTCGATTTGCGATTTGCCCAGGATTGCCTGCCGATAGGCTTCTTCAGCTTGCTTGACAGCCTGCTCAGCGGCTTCGATATCCTCGCGGCGGGGTCCTTCACGGATGAGGCTCAGCGCCTCTTCCGCCTGACGCAGTTGCGCCTGTGCCGCTTCGTACGCCGCTTTCTGCGCATCGTACTGCTGTTTGGGGATTGCGCCCTGCTCGTAGAGCTGGCGGGCGCGTTCGAAGTTCGCCTTCGCCAGTTCGAAGCTGGCGCGGGCGGCGGCGACCTGCTGCTCGGCTTGCTGGCGTTCCTGCGGGCGCGCGCCAGCCTGCAGCGCTCGCAGTCGCGCCTGTGCCGCCAGCAGGGCGGAGCGCGCCGATTGAATCTGCGCATCGGTCAAATCGGGTTGCACGCGCGCGGCGACCTCCGCCTGCTTCAGGTTCGCTTCAGCCGCGCGTAATGCTGCCTCCGCCTGACGCAACTGGATACGCAGGTCGCTCTGATCCAGCATGGCAATCACCTGCCCCTTGCGCACGCGATCGCCCTCCCGCACGCGCACCTGCACCACCTTGCCGCCAATCCTGGCAGCGACCTGCGTGTCCAGATAGCTTTTCAGATCGCCTGTCACCTCAACTTCTTCGGTCAGGTTGCCCGTTTTGATCTCGGCGACGGCGACTGTGACGGCGCTGGTTTCGTTCGCGCCGGCGCGGGGCGCGGGGGCACCGCCCCGACACGCGCTCAGCATCACGCTCAGAAGGGCAAACAGCAATCCATAACCTGTCGGTTTTCGCATCGTCATCATCCGCCTCCATTTGTATGAGCTGCGCTCAGCGCATAGTGTGTTCCTATCGTACCGATTGCCCGCTGGAGAGCGGCGTAGGCGTTCAGGTAATCGAACTGCGCGTTGACCAGGTTCGTTTGAGCTTGAGTGTAGGCGAGTTCGGCATCGCTGATTTCCAGCTGGGGTGAGACGCCCGCCTCGTAGCGGATTCGGGCGAGGCGCAACGCCTCGGTCGCCTGCTCCAGCCCCTTGCGGGCGACCTCCAGCCGCTGCAGAGCATCCTTGAGGTTGAGGTAGGCGGTGCGCACCTCCAGGGCGACGCCCTCCTTCACCTGCTGCAGGCTGATCTCGGCGATTTGCCAATCTTCGCGTGCCTGCGCCACCCGCGCACGGGTGATACCGCCGTCGAACACAGGGAACGATAGCACCGCCGTCGCGGTGAACACCTGCCGACGCGGGTTGAAGAGAGTGGGTGTGAGATTGAAGTTCCACTGCCCGTTGAGGGCAAGGGTGGGCAGGTTGCCCCGCCGCGCAAGGTCGATATTGACCTGTGCCAGCTCCCGATTGCGCTCGGCAGCCCGCACCTCCGGACGCTGCTGATACGCCTGCTGAATGAGCGTCTCCAGCGCGGGCAATTCCACGCGGGGCAGGTTGTCGGGCATCACGACCTGCACAGGCGCGTTGAGGTCGCGCCCCAGAATGTTGTTGAGCGCGGCACGAGCCAGCTCCGCCTGATTGCGCGCGTTCAGCAGTGCCTGCTCGCTCTGGGCGACCTGAGTCTCGGCACGCAGCAGGTCAAATCGCGAGGCGACGCCCGTGTCCACCTGCGTACGCGTGATGCGCAGCCGCTCCTGCGCGTTCTTGAGCGCCTCCTCCGCCACCCGCACAAAGGCATCCGCTCGCGCCACATTCTGATAAGCGTTAATCACCTGCAGGATCAGGTCGTTGCGGGCACGCTCGTACTCCAGTTGGCTCAGCTCATAGCCCAGCGAAGCGGCATGCACCCCTTTGCGGATGAGACCGCTGATGTCGATGGGCTGGGTGAGCGTTGCCACCACGATTCGGCTCTCGATGGAGCCAAGCCGCACCTGCTGCGCCCCGAATCGAGCCGTGTTTACCTGGTCATAGCGGGTATAGGTCGTATTGGTCTGCAGCTGCGGATTGCCAGCGCCGCGCGCCTCGGCGACCCGTTCCCGCGCCTTTTGCAGCGTGCGCTCAGCAATCTGAAACGAGCGATTGTTCCGCAGGGCAATCCGAATCGCCTCCTCCAGCGTCAGCGGCGCCTGATCAGTCTGCGCCCCTGTTAGTGCGACCGCCACCGTCAGCATCAGTAAGCCACCCATCCGTACTCTCATACTCTCACCTCGTTTCATCGCTGTGCGGCTGAGCTAAAAAAGCGGGCTTGAAGAACTCCAGCGTGCGCTCCACCAGCTCCGTCAGCGGCGCATGCTCTTTTTCCATCATCCACTCCAACAGGCAGAGCCGATAGAGCCGCACGGCATAGTGCGCCAGCACTTCGGGCGGCACATCCGTGCGATACTCACCCCGCTGCTGCCCACAAATAAAGCCCTGCAGGGCATGCTGGGTTGCCTCCTGAACCAGCGCCATCATCTGCTGGCGCAGTTCGGGATTCTGGCAGCAGGCAACCATGATGGAGCGCGTGAGCGCCAGCGACATGCCGTCCCGACTGGCAATAAACAACATCACCTGACGCAGAACCTCCCACTGGCTCGCCGCCGTCTGGGGTCTGAGCTGCTCCAGAAACTCGTAGATATCCTCCGCCATCTCTTCCATGTAGGCATAAAGCAGATGCTCTTTGGTGGGGAAGTAGTGAAAGAAGGTGCCTTTGGCGACATCGGCGCGCTCGGTGATCTCTTCGACCGTGAGCTGGTCGAAGGGCTTTTCCTGCATCAGTTCGAGCGCGGCGGTGATGATGCGCTGGCGCGTCTCCTCTTTGCGCCGCTCGCGCCGCCCCTTGCGCTCCGTCAGGTCCGTTTGCGTACTCATCGCCTGTCGCTCCAGAGTTTACCCGATGGCATTCAATTTTGTCAAGTCCTTCGGCTTCTCTGTCTCACCAATAATGAGCCAGAGCTTGATTTTATTGAATCTCTAACGACCGACGGTCATCAATGAATGGACGGTCAATGATGACCATCGGTCAACATTATACCATGGGTCAGAGGGCTTTGTCAAGGGGGTTGGTTGGGTGTTCGGAAAATCCACCCAGAGGCAAGGATGCCCCTCACCCCGACCCTCTCCCCAGCGGGGAGAGGGAGTTTCTGAACCCCTCTCCCCCGCAGGCGGGGGAGAGGGTACGGGTGAGGGGGCTTCACTACGGGTGAGGGGGCTTCACTCAGGTCGATATTATGCCCCGAATTTTCGAACACC
>JBBIJY010000043.1:0-12118 GCA_037445735.1 Armatimonadota bacterium
CTCCCCAGAGGGGAGAGGGAGAAACGAAGCCCCTCTCCCCCGCATGTGGGGGAGAGGGTACGGGTGAGGGGGCTTCACGCAGGCGAATCTGATGCCCGCGAATTTTCGAACACCCTCAGCTCCCCTTGACTTTCCAGACGCCGATATGCCATAATTTAGCCACGCTAAGCATCTGGGAGGAAAATGAATGCGAACGGAAACGCTGATTGCCCCACCCGGTTTGACCACTGAACGGATAGAACGGCTGGCGCGGGCGCTGGGTGAGCCGGATTGGCACATCCAGCGGCGGCTGGAGGCGTTCGAACGCTTTCTGCAACTGCCGCTACCCTCGCCCAAACAGGAGGACTGGCGCTATACCGACATCACCATGCTCCATTTAGAGGACTATCCAGCGGTTGCGTGGCAGGACGAGCCGCCTGCGAACCCGCCCGTGCAGATGCCGCCCTTTCTGGTGGAGCGACCCACGATACGGGTCTATCACCGCGCGGGCTTCGGTTTTGAAGCACACATCCCCGACGAGTGGCGCGAGCGCGGCGTGCAGGTGCGCGACCTGCGCGAGGTGCTGCTGAACGAACCCGAACGGCTCGAAGCCGATCTGGGACGCCTCGCGCCCATCCCTGGCGATAAGTTCTCGGTGTTGCACACTGCTGCATGGGATAGCGGGCTGTATGTGTTCATCCCGCGCAATCTTGAAGTGTCCGGCGTGATAGAGATCATCCACTGGTTCGAAACGCCCGGCGCGCACTTCCCCCACACGCTGATCGCGCTGGAAGCGAGCAGCGCGGCGAATATTGTGCAGTCGTTCTTCTCGCCCGAAGGCGTGCCGATGGTATGCCTCGGCGCGGTGGAGGTGTTCTGCGCGCCCAATAGCCAGCTGCGCCATACGCTGATGCAACGCATGGGGCGCGAGACGGTTTTCATCACCAGCGTCGATTACGAACAGCAGCGTGATAGTCGCGTGCTGTCGCTCGCGGTGGGTCTGGGCGGCAAACTCGCCCGCACCGTACTGCAGCATCTGATGAACGGTCAGGGCGCAGAGGCGCGACCGCTCGGACTCTTCTTTGGCGATAAAACCCAGCATCTCGACTTCCGCACCCTGCAGGATCACCGTGTGGGCAACACCACGAGCGACCTGCTCTACAAGGGCGTGCTGGACGACGAAGCGCAGTCGGTCTTCTCTGGACTGATACGGGTGCATCAGGGCGCCCAGCACACCGACGCCTATCAGGCGAACCGCAATCTGTTGCTCAGCGATCAGGCGCGGGCGCACTCCATTCCCAATCTGGAGATAGGCGCGAACGAGGTGCGCTGCACGCATGGTGCGACGGTCGGTCCCGTTCAGCCCGATGAGCTGTTCTACCTGCGCTCGCGCGGGCTGGACCCCGCCACCGCCGAAGCGGTCATCGTGATGGGCTTCTTTGAGCAGGTTCTGCGCGAAATCAAGCCCACCGATTTGCGACTGTCCATCCAGCGGCTGCTGGCGTCCAAACTCAAAGGCGACGCGCCCCGCTACTTTATGGACCTGGCGGAGCTGAGCGAGGAGTGAGCGCGATGTGGCATCGGGCGATACCGGACGAGCTGAAAGTGGGCGAGCTGCGCACGGTGGAGCTGGAGGGCAAGCCGATTCTGATCGGGCGCACCGAGAAGGGCTACTTCGCCGTGCTGGATCGCTGCTCGCACGAGAATCAGCCCCTGTCGGACGCCGACGGCATCCCGGGGCGCATTTTCAAGGGTCTGCTGGAGTGTCCCCATCACGGCGCGAAGTTCGACCCGCACACGGGTCAGGCGCGCGGGCTGCCCGCCATCCGCCCCATCAAAACCTTCCCCGTCAAAGTGGAAGACGGCTCGGTGTGGGTACAATTATAGGCGGAGACACGGCGATGGCGACGATACCGACGGTGTTAGATGCGCACGAGCTGCGGCGGCAGTTCCCCTTCTTCCAGCCGCATCCCGAAATGCGCAGCCTTATCTATCTGGACAACGCGGCGACCACGCAGAAGCCCTATAGCGTGCTGGACGCGCTGACCAACTTTTACGCGCACCATAACGCGAATGTGCATCGGGGCGCGTACGGCGTCGGCGCGAAGGCGTCGGAGCTGTTCGAAGCCGCCCGCGAGCGCGTCGCTCAATTCATCAACGCGCGCGAGCCTGCCGAGATCATCTTCACGCGCGGCACCACCGAAAGCATCAATCTGGTCGCGGCGAGCTGGGGCAGCACCCTGCGCGAGGGCGACGAGATTATCGTCTCTGAGATGGAGCATCACGCGAACATCCTGCCATGGATCCAGATTGCCCGCGCAAAGGGTGCGCGCATCGTCGTGTGGCGCATCACCGACGACGGACGCCTCGATTTAGAGGAACTGCGTCGCCTGCTGACCGAGCGCACGCGCATGGTCGCCGTCGTGCATATCTCCAATGTGCTGGGCACGATCAATCCCGTTGCCGACATCTGTCGGGTCGCGCATGAGGCGGGCGCACTCTGCCTGGTGGACGCCGCCCAGAGCGTGGCGCATCTGCCCCTCGATGTGCAGCAGATCGACTGCGATTTTCTGGCGTTCTCGGCGCACAAAGCCTACGGACCGACGGGCATCGGCGTTCTGTACGGCAGGCGCACGCTGCTGGAATCGATGCCGCCCTATCAGACAGGCGGCGGCATGATTCGCAGGGTGAGCTGGGACGAGGTTACCTGGGCAGATATACCGGCGCGGTTCGAGGCGGGCACGCCCGCGATTGCCGAAGCCGTCGGGCTGCACGCCGCGCTCGATTTTATCGATTCCATCGGGCGCGAGCGCATCGCCGCGCAGGAACACGCGCTCACGCAATACACGCTCCAGCGCCTGCAGGAGGTGCCCGGGCTGCGCCTCTACGGTCCGCAACCCGATCGCGCGGGCATCTTCGCCTTCACGCTGGAAGATATTCATCCCCACGACATCGCCACCGTGCTGGACTCGCGCGATATTGCGATTCGGTCGGGGCATCACTGTGCGCATCCGCTGGGCGATCGGCTCGGCGTGCCCGCCACCGCGCGCGCCAGCCTCGCCGTTTACAACGACACCGACCACATCGACGCCCTCATCGATGGGCTGTATTATGTGCGCCAGGTGTTCGGATACTGAAGATGGAGTGAACGGTCTATGGTCAGCGATTTGTATCGGGATACGATTCTGGATCATTATCGCCATCCGCGCGGGCGGGGCAGGCTGGACGACCCCAAGATTCACCACGAGGGCGCGAACCCGCTCTGCGGCGATGAGGTGATTCTCGAACTGCGCGTGGAGGACGGGCGCATCAGCGATATTCGCTTCGACGGGCGCGGCTGCTCCATCAGTCAGGCATCCGCCTCGATGCTCGTGGAGGCGGTCAGGGGCAAAACGCTGGACGAGGTGCGGGAACTCATTCAGAAGGTGTACGCCATGCTGCGCGGCGAGATAGAACCCGATTATGAGGAGATGGGCGACCTGAGCGCGCTGTCCGGGGTGAGCCAGTTCCCCGTGCGTGTCAAATGTGCCACCCTGCCCTGGCACACCCTCGAAGAAGCCCTGCCCGATGAGCCTTACCCCAGCAAATAGGGCAGGAATCGCCGTTAGCAGGCAGTATCGTGAGGGATGTGGCGCGGAGGGCGGCACGAATCGGGTTGCTGGGGGGCACATTTGACCCTGTGCATTACGGTCATCTGCGGCTGGCGGAAGAAGCGCGTGCAGCCGCCGGGCTGGAGCAGGTGATTTTCATACCCGCCGCCCGCTCGCCTTTCAAACCCGACCGCCTGCTCAGCGATGCCCACCATCGGCTGGAGATGGTGCGCCTCGCCATCAGCAGCAACCCCGCCTTCGCCGTGTCCGACCTTGAAATCGCGCGGGGCGGCGTCTCCTACACCATCGACACCGTACGCCAGCTGAGCGAGCAACTTCCCGAGGCGCAACTTTTCCTGATTATGGGGCTGGACAGCCTGGCGAGCTTTGAGCAGTGGCGCGAACCGCTCGAAATCGTCCGACTCTGCACCCTGCTGGTCGGCGCGCGCCCCGGCTACGCGCCGGAGCCGATCCTGAACCGCCTGCCCGAAGCCATCCGACGCGCCGTGCGTCTGATTCCGTCGACCGCGCTCGACATCAGCGCCACCCAACTGCGGGAACTAACACGCACTGGCGGAACCCTGCGCTACTTAACGCCTGACAATGTGATAGAATATATCCAGACGCACCATCTCTACAGGGAGGCGAAATAACGGGAGCTAACAGAATGACGACCGAACAGAAGTTGCAGGCGGTTATCCGCGCGGCGGAAGACGCCAAAGCCGAGCGGATTAGCTGTCTCGATTTGCGCGGCAAGACGCTGATTGCCGACTACTTCGTGGTGTGCAGTGGCAACTCCGATGTGCATATCCGTTCCATCGCCGACCGGATTCAGGACCAGTTGCGCGAGCTGGGCGAGCGTGCCGAGCGGGTCGAGGGCTATCGTGAAGCCAGCTGGGTGCTGCTCGATTATGGCGATGTGATTGCCCACATTATGCGTCAGGAGCAGCGCGACTACTACGGGCTGGAGACCTTCTGGCAGAACGCCCCGCTCATCGAAAGCCTGCGAGAGCGCAAGCCATGAAACCCGATTCGGAGCTGGACCCCAAGCGTGACGAAGTGGAGCGCCTGCTGCGGCAGGCGAACCTGCAGAAGATGCGCGGGCAGCTGGAGGACGCCAGCGCGTCGGTTCAGCAGGCGCTGGAGCTGATGCCCGACGACGCCGATGTGTGGGCGATGCTGGGCGACCTGCGTCAGCAGGCGGGCGACATGCAGGGCGCCCACGACGCCTACAAACGCGCCCACGAGCTGGCGCCCGATAACGCCGCCATCGAGCGCAAATACGCCCAGACCGTGCTGGCGCTCACCAGCCAGCAGGAGCAGTTCCAGCTCTGGCAGCAAGCCATCGAGGGCAAACTGCCCGAAGAGGAACTCGGTCCCCCGCGCCAGCCCGCGCTGGCGTTCCTGCTCTCGCTCGTGATGCCCGGATTGGGGCAACTTTACAACGGTCAAATCGTCAAAGGCGGTATCCTGCTGGGCATCATGCTCGCTGGACTGTCGCTGTTCATGCTGATTGGCGATGCGAAGACCGCGCTGCAGAACATGATCGCGTTTGTTGTAAACCCGTCACGCATGCGCGGCGACATCAGTCAGGTGCACCTGCTGATTACGCTCGCGCTGTTTATTGTGTGGGTGTACGCGATCCTCGACGCGCCGCTGAGCGCGGTCGCCCGCAATCGCCGCCTGCCCGGTGTAGAGTGAAATAGATGGAGGGTTGAAATGAGATATGCAATCCGTTTCGGGTTGATTGCATGGCTGCTGATTCAGGCGCTGATGCCTGCGCTACCGCAAGCCGGCGCGACAGCCGGGTCAAAGCGTGTTTTGTACCGACGAATCGAAGCGCAGCCGCCGTTTTACTCGATTCGCGAGCTGAGGCGCTGGGTGCAGAAAGAGAAGGCGCGGGCGAAGCAGCACCTGCGAACGCTGGAGAAGCGCGGTGTGAAGTTAACCGCCGCGCAGCGCCACAAGCTCGAAGAAGCCACCGAATATCTGGAGGCGTTGCTCTTCTATCTGGAGCTGCGCGCCTATCCGTATGCTTCGGTGGACTGGATGGCGTACATTCGCGCCGCCGAGCATCGCGACGCGATGACCGACTTTGCCCCCGCCTCTGGACCCCGCTGGGAGTTTGTCGGACCGCGCAATCTGGGCGTGCCGTACCGCACCTATTTCGGTCTCCCACCCGTCACGGGGCGGGTGAACGCGCTGGCGTATCACCCGACTCAGGAGGGCGTCTATTACATGGGCGCGCCGCAGGGCGGACTGTGGCGCAGCACCGACTTCGGTGCCACCTGGCAACCGCTCGGCGACAGCTGGCAGTTCCTGCAGGTCGCCTGCATCGCCATCCACCCGACGAACCCCGACATCATCTATGTGGGCACGGGCGATTTCCAGGGCCGGATGCGACCTTTCTCCATCGGCATTATGAAGTCGACCGATGGCGGGCAGACCTGGCAGAGCATCGGCGCCGCCCAGTTCGGCTACAAGTGCGTCTCCGATATCCTGATTGACCCCGAAAACCCGGATATTATCGTCGCCTGCACAGGCTGGGGTCCCTATCAGAATGTGCCGGGCGAAATCTGGCGTTCCACCGATGGCGGCGCGACATGGACGCAGGTGAACCCTGTGAGCGCGATCTGGAGCGATATGGCGATGGGGGCGCGCGATCCCAGCACAGGCATCCGCTACTACTATGCGGTGGGGCACGGCAATCCGGGGCGGGTTCTGCGCTCCAGCGACCGCGGCGCCACCTGGACAGTGCTGACCCCACCCTTCTCGGGCAACCAGCGTGCGCTTCGCATCGCCGCCTCGCCCACCAATCCCAATCGCGTCTATCTGATGTCGGGCAACGCCTCGCAGGTATGGCGCAGCGATAACGCCGGCAACTCCTGGACCGCCCTCAACCCGACCGAAGATGGTGGTTTCTATCAGTCGTGGTACGACGCGCACCTGCATGTGTCGCAGGATAGCGCCAGCAACGATGTGATCTATCTGGGGCTGGTGGACCTGGTGCAGCGCACCGGCACGGGCACATGGCGCTCCATCGCGTACGGTTTCACCGAAAGCGCGCTGATCCATGTGGACCAGCACGCCTTCGCGATTAACCCGCGCAACCCGAACGAAGCGCTGGCGGGCAACGACGGCGGCGTCTACCGGCTGGTTTATAACCCCAGCACCGGCACGGTCTCCTATACCAGCCTGAACGCGAATCTGGGCATCACCCAGTTCTACGCCGCCGACTTCCATCCGACCGACCCGAATCGGATGCTGGGCGGCGCACAGGACAACTCCACGCCGAGCGCGAACGGCAACCTCAACAGCTGGCGCAATGTGGGCGGCGGCGACGGCGGCTACTGCGCCTACAACCCGAACAACCCGAACATCCAGTACGCCACCTATCAATATCTGGGCGTTCTGCGCACCACCAGCAACTGGAGCAGATCCAGCAACATCAGCCCCGATATTGGAAGCGACCGCGTCGCTTTTATCGCGCCGATTGCCATCCATCCCGCCCAGCCCAGCTATCTGCTGGCGGGCACGAACTACCTCTGGCGCTGGGACGAGACCACGCGCACATGGACGGCGCGACTGGGCAATCAGCAGCTCTCGGTGAACGGTGTGGTCATCTCTATCGCGGGCGCGCCCAGCGACGCGAATGTCATCTACACGGGTTCCAATCAGGGCGAGCTGTGGATGACCACGAACGGCGGCAGCAACTGGCGACAGATCAACGCGGGCAACCCGTCCCTGCCCAACCGCGCCATCACGGCGATTGCGGTGCATCCGAATAACCCTTACAAAATCTATGTGGCGCTGGGCGGCACGGGCGCGCCCCATGTGTGGCGTTGCGACAACACGCTGGCGAACCCCGTGCAGTGGGTGAACATCAGCGGGTCGGGCAGCGCGGCGTTGCCCGATATTCATGCCAATACGCTGGCGATCGATCCCTCCGCGCCCGACAGAATCCTCTATGTGGGCACGGACATCGGCATGTTCTACACGCTGGACGGCGGCACAACATGGCGCAACGGCACCGCGCCGCTGGGGTTGCCCAATGTGCAGGTCAACACGCTGAAGGTGGTGCCGGGCACGGGCTACCTGATGGCAGCGACCTATGGGCGCGGCATGTGGCGCATCCGGCTGCCGCTCACGCCTGCAGGCGATGTTGACCGCGACGGCTGCGTGGACGATGCCGACCTGCTTGCCGTGCTGTTCGCCTTCGGTCAAACGGGCAGCGGGCTACCTGAAGATGTGAACGGCGATGGCGCTGTGGACGACGCCGACCTGCTGATTGTGCTGTTCGCGTTTGGGGAGGGCTGTGCCTGACGCGCTTCAGCTCAGCCCGTACACGGGGATCGCCGCGCCGTGAATCGCCCGCGCCGCTGGCGAGCAGAGGAACAGAATCACATCGGCAATCGCGTCGGGCGGCACCCAGCGGCGGAAATCGGCGCTGGGCATCGCCGCGCGGTTCGCAGGTGTGTCGATGGTGCCCGGCAGCACGCAATTCACATTGATATTGCGCTCTTTCAGTTCAGCAGCCAGCGATTCGGTGAGGCGGATGACCGCGCTTTTGGCGGCGGCGTAGGCGGCGATGCCTGTCGAGCCGCTCAAGCCCGCGCGCCCCGCCACATGCACAATCCTGCCCTCGCCCGCCGTTAGCATCACAGGCACAACCGCGCGCGAGATGAGAAACGCCACACGCGCGTTCATCGCCCACAGCGCATCCCAGTCGGCGACGGGCGTTTGATCGACGGTCGCGCCGCCCTTATAGCCCCCGACCGTGTTCACCAGAATATCGATTCGCCCGAACCGCTCGGCAGCCTGACGCACGGCAGCCTCCGCCTGCTCTGGCTCTGAAAGGTCGATCCCGCCGATTAGCAGGTGGTCGGGGTTCAGCGCGAGGTCGGCGAACAGCTGATGGAGCGCGTTTTCGTCTCTGCCTGTGAGCGCGAGCGTGGCGCCTGCGGTCAGGAAGTGGCGTGCCACCACGCGCCCCAGTGCGCCTGTCGCGCCCGTAATGAGCGCGACTTTGCCCGAAAAGTCGAAGCTCACCATCGCGCCGATTCTACCCGACCCTTACCGGAAACGCCAGATGAGGTTCGCGCCGCGATCCTGAGCCAGGATGGACGCCGCCGGGTAGGCTTTCGCGTGCCCGTCGCCGAAGATGAGCGTCGCCAGCCCGCGATTGGTGCCCGTCGCGAAGTGGCGCGCATAGAGCGGCTTCAGGCGGGCGGGCGGCAGATGGTTCAGCTCGCGCACCAGGTCGCGATCCGCCACCAGCGGCGTGCCCAGCCGCGGGTCGCGCGGGTTCGGCTCGCCGTTGTACGGGTCAAACACATAGCCGCGATACTTGTCGGCGGTCGGTCCGCTGGCGGTGTCGCCGAACAGCGGCGTGCGGGCTGGCTCCTCCATCTGCGGCAAAGTGGCGGGCGTGGCGAAGCCCTCTATCTGAAGCGGGTCGTAGGCGGTTATGGTCGTGTAGCCGATGGAGCCAATCCCGCGCGACGCCCAATCCGACGGGAAGCCCGAATTCGACGCGCTCGGACACACAAAGATGTTCGTGTCCTTCACATAGGGCTGAACGATGCGCGTCCAGATGCGCTCCGGCACATTGGTGGGCACATCGTAGTTGGTGGACGGCGGGAAGGTTTCATCGTGATCCTGCAGATAGGTCTGCACAGCCATCGCTAACTGACGCGCGCTGGACAAACATGCGGTCTGACGCGCCTTCTCCCGCGCCTGGGCGAACACGGGAAACAAAATCGCCGCCAGAATGGCAATAATCGCTATCACCACCAGCAGCTCAATAAGGGTGAACCCCTTCCTTAATCGCATGCCTCTATTATAGCACGGAATGCCTCCTGAAAGACCCGTGTGCGCACCGTCGCTGGAGCCAGTCTCAACCCCCTTGCAAGCGGATCCCACTAAAAACCTCAGCACCCGCTCCCAAAGTTGAACAGCACAACCAGCAGGTCAGCGTCGTCCACAATGCCGTCCCTGTTGAGGTCCTCATGCCGCGCGGCACCTGTGCCCGGCGTGCCAAACGCCAGCAGCACATTCAACAAATCCCCATCATCCACACACCCATCCCCATTCGTATCCCCCGCACGCCAGCTGTCCAGCAAAAACGCCTCCCCCCGACCACTGGCCCCGTTCCAGCCATACCCCACCAGATACCGCCCATCAAGCGAAACCGCGTTCACCACCCGCAACGCCGAACCCGCCCCCAGCAACGACGCATAAGTCAGGTTCAAATCTTCCAGCCCTCGCTCTGGCGTCCAGCGCACCGCGCGCGGTGAACCCCGCGCATCGCCCGCAAAGCCCACCACCACCCGCCCATCTGCCGAAACCCCCTGTGCCTGGCTCCAGGCGCCGCCAGGCAGCGTGCCCAGGTCCTGCATCGCCCCGTTCACCCAGCGAAAGGCGCGCGGCAAGCCGCTGGCATCCAGCGCCCAGCCCACCACCACCTGTCCATCCGCTGAGACACCGTAAGCCGCGCTCTCGCTGCCCCCCAGCGTGCCCAAATCCTGGATTACTCCATTCACCCAGCGCACCGCCCGCCGAAATCCGTCCCGATTGGTCGCCCGCCCCACCATCACTGAGCCATCCGCTGATACACCGTAAGCAAAGCTCCAGCCCCCTTGCGGCAGCGCACTTAGCCTTTGCATCCCTCCTTCGGGCGTCCAGCGAAAAGCGCAATGCTGACGGTCTGCATCGTTCGCCCAGCCAACCACCACCCGCCCATCTGCCGACACCCCGAACGCCTCGCTCCCATACGGACCGCCCAGCGTGCCCAGATCCTGCATTCCGTGCTCCAGCGTCCAGCGAAAGGCACGCTCTCCGCGACGATCGGGCGCCTCATAATACGACCACCCTACCACCACGCACCCATCCACCGAGACTCCGAACGCCTCGCTCTCCCCATACAAACTGTTCAGCGTGCCCAGATAGGTCAAACTCTGCGCAGGTAGCCAACCAGCCGCAGCCCACAGTAGCCCCATCAGCAGGCTCCCGCGCACCCAGCCCACGCTCCGAAGCATTACTCGCTTTGCAACACTCTGTCGCATCTAACAGCCCTCCCCAAAGTGCAGCAGCACCTCCAGCAAATCCGTCTCGTCAACCGCTCCGTCGCGGTTCAAATCGCCCCGCAGGTTCATCCCGCTCGCCCCAAAGTTGAACAGCACTTCCAGCAAATCACCATCGTCCACACACCCGTTCCCATCCACATCTCCCAACCGACCCGTGTCCAGCCAAAACAACTTGAACCTGTATCCTTGATCATATACCAGTCCTACCATATACCGTCCGTCTGCAGACAGTTCATACACCTCCACTTCCTCCACCCATTCAGGCCAGAGTTCTGCAAACGCCTCCCGCAAATCCTGCCAGCCCACGCCCTCCCGCCACCAGAAAGAGCGGGCTGTATAGTCATACTCATCCCACCGGTAAGTCCCCACGGCAACCCGACCATCCCAGCTTACCGACGCCGCCTCAGAGGAGTAATGCTGAAATGGCAGCAACAGCTCCAAACCCACCTCCTCTACCCACCGAAACGCAGCCGGCCCACCCCCCACCACCACGCGTCCATCAAAGGAAACATCGCGCGGCGCACCACCAAAAGGATACTCCACCCCACGCCCTTCCACCCATCGAAACGGATGCGGAATGTAATAGTTGTAATCCTCCCCCACAATCACGCGCCCATCATACGACACTCCCCTTGCAGATTGATTAGCTGTCCACCTCTCATTGAAGTTGCGCGTCAGACTTCCATCTGCCCGCCAATACCACCAGCCCTCTCCTACCCGCCATCGCGCTATGTTAGTATAAATCGTTTGTCCGTCTCCAGAAAGAAGCAAGCCACCCAGACTGCCGCCAGGCACCTCGATAAAGACCACGCGCTGCGCCTCCGCGCCCCCACTCAACCCCGCCAGCAGCCCTATGAGCCAGCTCAGTCGTCGCAGCGTCTGCATCTTCCATCTACCTCCTCGCGCCAACTCAGGGGTTCAGAGGCAGTCAGCCTCTGAACCCCAAGTTTTTCTGGATCACTCATCGCCCACTTCGCCTACATTCTGCGCCACTATCGCCGCATCCTGTTCATCCACCACACCATCCGCGTTCACATCCGCCTCACTCAAACCCGTCGCACCCTGCATCTCTAACACCAGCACCAGGTCGGCATAATCCACCTGATTGTCCTTCACCACATCCCCATTCCGCAACGGAATGAGCAAAGTACCACCCGGCTGCCAGTTCACCCGCACCCGCTGTCCCAACCACGACCGATAGGGACGCACATACACCTCGTACCAGCCCGCCGGCAGGTCAGTCCACACCTCTAAAGCCACCTGTCCCAGGCTGTCAGGGCGCGCCATCGGCAGGGTGAAGGTCTGCAGGGGCGTGCCCGTCGCCGGATTGCGAAACTCCAGCGTGAGGGGTTCGTTCTCCATCGTCGCGGCTTGCTCCGCGCTCAGCTGGTCAACGCCCTCCAGATGCACCGCTACTGTGGAGGGCGGCACCCACGGGCACTGGTGCTTCAGGCGTACCCACGC
>JBBIJY010000044.1:0-10984 GCA_037445735.1 Armatimonadota bacterium
GGCGTTGCGACCCGACACCGAATGCACAATCAGCACATCGCCCGCCTGAATAGGCACCTCGCGCACTGCCGTCGCGGCGTAGCCATCGAGCCGCTCCAGCCACGAGGTGAGTGTGATGGGGCGCACATCACAGGTCAAGCCCGGAATAAAGATGGGGCTAATGGGCACCAGCCCGCCCGCGCGATAGACCAGCTCCTCGCTGAGGATGCCCGCGTGCGACGCGCCGAACACCCAGATCAGGTGGTCGTCAGCGAGCGCGTCGGCAATCCACTGCGCCGCCTGCTCCATCACCGCCTGCTGGCTCGCCATCACCGCCTGCAGGCGGGTCAGCACCTGCTGAAAGTAGTCCGTGCGCATGGCGACCCGATTATACCGCGCCGAGCATGAGGGCAATCAGCGCTTTTTGCGTGTGGAGGCGGTTCTCTGCCTGATCCCACACGGCGGACTGCTCGCCGTCCAGCACCTCATCGGTGATCTCCTCACCGCGGCGGGCGGGCAGGCAGTGCAGCACAATCGCGTCGGGTCTGGCATGCTGAATCAGGTCGCGGTTCACCTGAAATGGCTGGAAGTGGCGCAGGCGGATTTCGCGCTCGGTCTCGTAGCCCATCGAGACCCACACATCGGTGTAGATGACATCGGCGTCGGCGACCGCCTCATGCGGGTTGTGTGTGAGCAGGAGTTGCCCGCCCGATTGCGTAGCGTTGTGCTGTGCCTGTGCAAGAATTTGCTCGTCGGGTTCATAGCCTTCGGGCGTCGCCACGCGCACCGTGTGCCCCAGCAAGGTGCCGAGCAGGATGAAGCTGTGACACACATTGTTGCCGTCGCCCACCCACGCCAGGGCGAGCGGTCGATCGCCTTTGCGCTCCTGAATGGTCATCAGGTCGGCTAATGCCTGGCAGGGGTGTTCGCGGTCGCTGAGCGCGTTGATGACGGGCACGCCCGCGAACTGCGCCAGCTCGCCCAGCACCGAATGGTGGTAGACGCGCGCGATGATGCCCTGCACCCAGCGTCCCAGATTGCGAGCGATGTCCATCACCGCCTCGCGCTTGCCCATCTGGATGTCCGACTGAGTGAGGTAGACGCCGTGCGCACCCATCTGATATAGCCCGACTTCTAAGGTGACGCGCGTGCGAAGGGAGGGCTTCTCGAAGATGAGCGCGACGGCGGTCGGCTTCTCGAATCGGAACAGCTCGGCGCCCGCGCGGGTGGCGCGTTTCATCGCGTGCGCCAGCGCCAGCACCACCTCCGCCGCCTCCCGATTAAGGTCAGTGATTGAGAGGAGATGCGACGGAGGAGTCGCATTTTTCCAGTGATGATAGTAATCATCAAAATTCATTGAACCGCTCTCCGCTTACCACCGTTTTACACCCGATATGAGAAACTCCACCAGCTCTTTCTTGGAGTTGCGTTTACGCAACGGTTCGACTCGAATATGGTTTATTCCTGTCTCCTGCATCAGGCGTGCCAGTAGCTGTTCCGTCGGCACAATAACTTCGTAGAACTTGGCGTTTCCCGCCACATAGTATATTTGCGCCCCTGCGTGCAGAAGATGACTCAGACTGTGGAGGTGTGTTCGCATGTCCTGAAAATAGCGCAGGACATAGCGTGAAAGCAGATGACTCCGCTTGTCGATAGCCTGTACCAGTTCGCGCAGTTCGGGCAGGGTAGCATAGAGGGATGGATCGTTGAGTTCGAGGCTTGTCAGGCGGCTGGTGGCAATGCCCCATGTGCCGCCGATGGCTTGCCAGTCCAGCTCACCTGCTTCGCGGGCATCTTTCAGGAAGCCCAGCCAGTAAAGGAAAGGGCGCACCTCACGGACATAGCTCATCCGATTTGGATAGGGCGGTGAGGTGATGACAATATCGTACAAACGCCCTGGCAGGCAATCCAGCGTGCGTGCATCTCCAGCGAAGACTTCCGCTTCGCCGTTTAGCGCTTCCTGCGCAGAGCGCGCGATCCTGCGGGCAGTGTCCAGAAAATCATTCAGTATCAGACCTGAGTCTTCCTGCAAAAATAAGCTGGGTTCCGCCGCTTTGAAAGTCACTGAGGGGTGATGGTAGCCCGCGTTTGACCATCGTATCAGTGTTTGGCAGAAAGCAATCAGGAGAAGATCGGCAACTTGCGGAGGTTCAGCCTCACAAAGGCAGCGGATGGCGGTATACAGGTGAGCCAGTGTGTAAAGGCGTTGAGGTGTCCACCAGCGATCAATGCGATGCATAGGCGGTATCCATTCGGGGGGTTGAGAGAAGTTGCGCTTGCTCTGAAGGACAGCCTGATAAGCCAGATTGATAGTGCGCTCGACGCAGGTCGTCGGGTACTGCTGCACTTTCGCTCGCGCCAGCCACACAAGGAATGGATTAATCTCCACCATATCGCACTGGAAGCCCCGTTCAGCGCAGACAAGCCCTGTTGTACCTGTGCCAGCAAAGGGGTCTAACACTCTGCTATGAACAGACGCCTGTTGAAGCAGTTGTTCCACAAGGGTAGCCGCATAGGCGGGCGTTAGTCGGAGCCAGCCATGCCGCCCATTGCGCAGGTTCGCCTTAAAAGTTAGCTCACTCCGCCGTGTTAACTTCTGCATCGCCCAACAACACTCCCAGAATACCCTGCACAGTTTCTCGCAACGCCGAGCTATTTCGCTCGAAAAAGCCTGCCAGATCAAATCCGATGACCGAGTGGCAGAACGCATAGGTGGAACGAGTGGGATCGTTTCCCCTACTGCCCCGCAAGAGGAGCCATTTTGCACCCATGTATCGCTGAGCCACCACCTCGTCAATCTGTTCGGATAGCACGAGCATCACTGGCATATAGCCTGCTGCATAGGCGCGGACTGCGCTTTGAATGTCAGCGTTCTGCCGCTTCGAATCGCGACTCTTGTAGCCCTGTCGCACCTCGAAAACGACTCCTTGCAGGCGCCCCGGATCGACATCCTGCAGCCGCTGAGCGGCATCGTGCATCCATGCAGAAAATCGCTCGCGAGCATCGGGGGACCTGATGGCGTCCCGCTGAACCCTTGCATCCAGCTCCAGAAAGGCGATCCTGCCCGCCTCCCGCTGCACCTGATAGCGCCATTCGATCTGCTTTTTACTGAGTCCCAGATGGTCAATCACTATTTGTTGAAAGAGTCTCTGGCAGCCAATCCCCAGCTGGCGGTACAGCGAAGTGATACCGCCACCTGCACGATGTGTTTTATAGACCAGCGTTGTATCCAGACCAATCCAGTGATAGAAAGGGTCAGCTGCATACTGCTGGAGAAATCGCTCGAGGGAGACAGGTTCCTGTCCACCCAATCGAGGCTGGTATCCCCGACAAACCTCGAGGGCGTCCAGTAAGATGCGAAGATAGCGCTCCTCTCGTTCGCTCGTCGTTCTCATGCTGTGTACACCCACTGTTGTGCCTGGCGGAGTCGGCGCAGCACGCGCGGCTTGCCCAGCACTTCCAGCATCTCAAAGAGGCTCGGTCCTGTCGTGCGCCCGCTGACCGCCACGCGCACAGGATGGATCACAGACCCGCCCGACACGCCCAGCCAGGCAATCACCTCGCGCGTCACGCGCTCAATCTCGGGCGCCACAAACGGCTCCAGCGCCTCATACCGCCGGATCAGCTCCTCCAGCATCTGCGGGATGTGCGGCAGACCATACCACTTCTTGACCGCACTCTGGTCAATCGGGAACTCCTCTTTGAAGAAGAAGTCGGTCAGTGTCACCACATCTTTGAGGGTTTTCATCTTCTCCTGCTCCAGCGGGATGACCCGCTCCGCATAGGCGCGGGTCTCGTCATCCAGCGCGGGCGGCAGAAGCCCTGCCTCCTGCAGGAAGGGCAGGCAGCGCTCCACCAGTTCCTGCGGGCTGAGCTGGCGAATGTAATAGCCGTTCATCCAGAGCAGTTTGTTGTGATCAAAGATAAAGGGGTTATCCGAGACGCGCTCCAGACGGAACAGCTGAATAATCTCCTCGCGGCTGAGAATCTCGCGGTTGTCGCCGGGGTTCCAGCCGCAGAGCGCGAGAAAGTTGAACATGGCTTCGGGCAGGTAGCCGTCGCGAATGAACTCGGTGAACTGCACGGCGCCGTGCCGCTTGGAGAGCTTCTGGCGGTCGACGCCGAGCAGCAGGGGCAGGTGCGCGAACTGGGGCGGCTTCCAGCCCAGCGCCCTATAGAGATTGAGATGACGCGGCATGCTCGAAATCCACTCATCGCCCCGAATCACATGGGTGATCTCCATCAGGTGGTCATCCACCACATTGGCGAGATGGTAGGTCGGGTAGCCGTCCGATTTGAGCATCACAAAATCGTCGGTGAGCGCGTTGCGGAAGGTGGTGCGCCCGTGAATCAGGTCGTCGTACTCCACCGTGCCTTCCAGCGGCATGGCGAAACGGATCACATAGGGCAGTCCGTCCGCCTCGCGGGCGCGCACTTCGGCGGGCGTGAGGCGTCGGCAACGGCGGTCGTACATCGTGACGGATGCACCCTGCGCCCGCTGCTGTGCTCGCATCTGCTCCAGCTCTTCGGGCGTGCAGAAGCACTTGTATGCTTTGCCCGCCTCCACCAGCTGGTGCGCAATCTGCTGATAAATCGCCAGCCGCTGCGACTGGTGATAGGGCGCGTGCGGACCGCCCACTTCGGGTCCCTCGTCCCAGTCCAGCCCCAGCCAGCGCAGCGATTCTAAGATTTCGCGCTCCGATTCAGGCACATAGCGGCTGCGGTCGGTGTCCTCGATGCGCACGATGAACTTGCCGCCGTGATGGCGAGCGAACAGCCAGTTGAAGAGCGCGGTGCGAATGTTGCCCACATGGGGCGCTCCCGTCGGGCTTGGTGCGTATCGTACCCTTACCATCGGCTCAACCTCTCCATCGGTAAAAGAGATTTTACCTGCTGCACCTCTGGGAGCCGCCTTCCCTCCGGAAGGATGGTTCAAGGGCGAGGGCAACTCCTGAGGGTGTTCGGAAATTCGGGGCATAGTATCGACCTGAGTGAAGCCCCCTCACCCGTACCCTCTCCCCCGCCTGCGGGGGAGAGGGGCTAATGACTCCCTCCCCCCGCTGGGGAGAGGGTCGGGGTAAGGGGCAGCCTTTCCTCTGGTTGGATTTTTCGAACACCCTCGCAACCCCTTGACATTCCTGTCTTGAACAGGGTATCCTGCTTTTATCCAGCGGAGGTCAGCGATGCCCGCAAAGAAGCGAGCAAAGGAGCAAGCGGTGCATCCAGCAAAATCTCAACCACCATCGCAACTTCGCGGGGGGGGGGTGAACCTGAGTTGGCTGAACTCAATCCCGCTCTGCGCAAAGCCATTCGCCGCGCTGTTCGGCGCTTCCGACCCACATGCCCACCACCGAACTGGAGCCAGTCCGAATGGCAGGACGAACTCCTGCACGAAGCCGTTCTATGTGCCTTGCAAGCCGAACAGGAGTTTGAACCTGAGCGGGGTGTGTGTCTGGAAAAGTTCGCCTATGATCGCATCTGCGCTCATCTGAAGACTTTCACCAACCGCGAGTGGGGTTATCAGAAGGCGGTAGTCGCATTTGAAGAAGATGAGGAAACAGGCGAAGTGTGGGAGCCTGTAGATGAGCGGAGTATGGAGGCTTATGAACAGTTAGAGGCTCGGGTGTTAGTGGAGTGGTTGCGGGGTCAGCTGGAGGAGTGGGAATACCAGTTATGGGTGTGGGTAGCAAAGAAGCGTTCGTATCGGTGGATTGGAAAGCAGTTAGGAGTCTCGCATGAGGTAGTGCATCGGCGATGGAAACGGTTGCAGGCGAAGCTGCGGGCACTGTTGGAGAATCGGGGTCAAAAAGAGAGATAGAGGTGTTGACAAAGAGCAATCGCGGGGCAACTCCATTTAATGGAGGTGCGAGAATGAAAACAAAGGATCTTTTGATGAGGAACGGTGTTGCGAACCAGCGCAACGCGGTACGGTTGTTGGGGATACTGGTGTTGTTGATGTTATATCTTCATGCCCTCGGTCAGCAGGAAGAGCCAAGGGAGCTTCCGGATCACAAGTGCGTACTTCGCCCGGCAGGTTACTTGTGGCAGCAGAACAGTTGCTTGCAATCGATTGAACCTAACCCAGCTCCTACGGAAGCATATACCCTGTTTGGTTGCTCTGGTGGATGCCTCAGAGGTAAAACAGATCAAGACATTTATATATGTGAATTTAATCGTGGCACGAGCTGCCTTATGCGTCAGATGGGGTCCTTTGAGATCAGAGTAACAGAAATTGCCGATTGTGAACCAGCTGGTTCGGGATGCGATTGCATTGATTGGAGACCTGCAGATCCATCCACACCACCACGACTTATTTTTTATCCCGATTGTTCAGCACCACCGCAATAGAAACGCGTTGGCACTAAGGGAGGTGATCGAAAATGATTCGAAAATGGCATGCCTGGTGGGCACTTGTTTCCATGTTCACAGTGGCGGGGCTTACAATACGGTTCTCGATCGCTGCTTGTAGTGAGACTTCTAAGAGCGAGTTGGCTGATTGGAGTGCAAAGCGTCAACAAGTTGCTCGTAGTCACACTTTTATCTGGAATGTGGCGGGTATGCTGCATATTCCTAAGGAGGCTGTTTGGGGGAATATGATAAGTACTTTACTAATTGCTCAAAAAATATTAGAACAAAAAATTTCGTCAGCTTCTGAACAAGTTAATTGGTGGAAATATAATATTTCAATGATTAATCCACCGCAAATGGATTTATTTGCTTCTGGAATATCAGAAAACTATATTATTACCAATAGTCCGCACATTGTTCACATTGCCGCATATAGGGAAAGACTGGCTTCTTATGAGGCTACTGACAAAATTGCGGAGACCTTCGAAGTTTACTTTCAAAACGAGCTCGTTGTTCATTTGCGTAATCAGGGTTCGGTAGTCGCGGATATTGCGCTCCATCCTGCAGGTACTGTCAGCATGGGTGATCCTTTCGAAACCTTTATAGGACCGGCATTTTTAGTTTTTCTGGCGGGTGTTCCTCCTCTCTGTATGTTTGCTGGCAGCGAGAAAGACTGGCAGTTAGTCGCCACGACTCCTGATGAATGGGTTTATGAGCGCAAAACCCCTGATAATTGGGAGTTAGAACTTCATGTAAGTCGAATCCACAAAGGGGCCCCAAAGAGCCTTCTGATGCGTCGTACTGGTGCCCAGTTCTATTGGAATGTGCTGCAATTCACTCAAATTGATGGACAATGGTTTCCATTAGAAATAGAAATGATATATGAATATTATGACTTAACAACCCCTGCGACTCGTGAGGATATTGAGAAGATTTTAGAAAACTATATCGTGAAAGATGATAATGGAAGAGAGCAGGCGATCGTTTCTCTACCCTTACATCGTTGCAGCAGACCCTCTATGAGTAGGCGTCGCTACATGTTGGTTAGTGCCAAGCCAGCGAGCACCGCCTGTTTCACGCTGCCTCAGGGTACCTTCGTGCGTGATTGGCGATTAAGCGGTGGTAACCTCTGGCACAAGGGAAATGGAATAGTGGTCGAATACACATGGGAAGGTTTTCTACCAGACCTAGAAACACTGAATCAGAAGGCGCATGCCAAATAGAGTGGATTCAACGGTGTTGAGCTTCACGAGGATTCACCTCCTCTAACTGATGCAGAGCCGACTCGTACTGTTCTATCAGGTGGTGGACGACTTCGCGCACGGGCTGGGGGTTCGCGCCAGCGGCGCTGGGGGTGATAATCTGGCGGATGGCATTCAGCGGGTGTTTACGGCGCCTGGCAACCGATAGCAGCCAGTCGCATGCCTGGTCGGGCGGCAGGTGCGTGTCGTAGCCGTTGATCTGCAGGAAGGTCAGCACGCCAATCAGCGCAGTGCCCGGATTGCCGCGCGCGAAGGGGCGATAGGTCAGATAGCCCCACAGGAACCGCGCCGCCTGCAACGGTACATCCATGCTCTGGCGATAGCTGTATTGATAGCAGGTCGCCTCCTCTAAGCGGTCGTAGTTGTATGGCTGGGGCGCGCCTGTGATTTCGGTGTTAATCCAGATGAGGTCCTGCACGGTGAGGTATCGCCAGCGCGAGGCGGGACCGGGCACGGGCTGCGGGCTGACAGGCATCATGGCGGGCAGGGTGTCGCGCTGTGCGAGCTGCTGCCTTTCCCGAAGCGCTCGCTCCGCCCGCACCAGCGAATCGCGATAATCGGCAATCATCTGCTCAATCAGGTCGGCATAGGTGAGGCGAGTCGTGCTCTCGTCGGGCTGAAGGGACAACGATGCCCATTCACCTGATAGCAACCGTTCGGCTGCCTCATCAGGCGAGAGCGTGGCGCGGAAGCCGTTCGCGCCCAGAAACGCCAGCGCTGCAATCGATGCGGTGGTGGCGTTGTATTCGCGAAACGGCTGCAGGGTGTTGAGCGCATCAAAAAGCGCGGCGGCTCGCTGAAGTGCGTCCGCATCAGGCGGGGTCAGCATCGTTAGTAGTCGCGCACGGTTCAGGCGGTCGGCGTCGCACTCGGGCGGCGCGAGGCAGATGCGCTCGTTGATCAGCTGGAGGTCGCTCGCGGTGGGATAGCGCCAGCGGTCGCGCTGAACCGCCGCGCGCCGAATCGCCCTGCCGTGCGCTTCAAGCTGCTCCAGCAGAATGGGCAGAGTCTCATGGTTCAGCGGTCGCGCCGCTTGAAAGGCATCTAACAGGCTCTCCTGCAGCGGTTCGTCCAGTGCGTCCAGCCCTGTGTTCACCGCCTGCAGCCAGCGGGCAAGTTCCAGCCAGGCGGGTGAGCCATCCGTCAATATCTTCTCCCGCAGGCTATCGGTCAACTCCATGAGTGTATCGCGTAGTGCGTCCATCGTGCCGTTGAGAATTGTACCTGCCTGCTGACAGGAAGAGGCGCACGGGCGGTGAACTATCCGCATCGGAGGGATGTACCGATGGAACAGCTGTTTGCGGGTCAGGTCGCGCTGATCACAGGTGGCGGACGGGGTATTGGCGCATGTATCGCTCGCCTGCTAACGCAACAGGGCGCTCAGGTGATGCTTGTTGCCCGCACCGAGAGCCAGCTTCAGCAGGTTGCGGGTCAGATTGAGGCGGCGGGCGGCAGGGCGTTTTATTGTGTTGCCGATGTCGCCGACGAGCCAGCCATTCGCGCAGCGATTGAGCGCACGCGCCAGCTCACCGGGCGAATCGATATCCTGATCAATAACGCTGGCTCGGCGCGGGCGGGACTCATCGAACAGAGCGATCCTGCCGAGTGGTGGCAGGTGGTGGAGAGCAACCTGAAGGGGCTGTACCTGACCACGCGATTCACGCTGCCGATTATGCTGGAGCAGGGGCGGGGACAGATTGTGAACATGCTCACGATTGCTGCCAGTCGCGCCTTCACGGGCTTGAGCGCGTACAGCTGCGCCAAAGCTGCCGGGCTGATGTTCACGCGCGTTCTCTCTAAAGAGGTGCGCAAGCGTGGCATTCGGGTCACGGCGGTGTTGCCGGGCGCGGTGGACACCGTGCTGTGGGATGCGTTCCCGACCGCGCCCGAACGCGAGCGCATGATCCGACCTGAAACCGTCGCCCGGATTGTGGTGCAGATTCTCGCCACACCACCGGACGCCAGCATCGACGAGATTGTCATTCTGCCGCCAGAGGGCATTCTGTAGCGGGGTATACTCGCCTGCGATGACCTACACACTGCCTGATGAGAAGGGTTATTTCGGTCGGTATGGGGGGCGATATGTGCCTGAAACGCTCATTCCTGCCCTGGAGGAGCTGACCGACGCCTACCTGCGCTTTCGCGATGACCCCGACTTCCAGCGCGAGCTGAACTACTATCTGATCACCTTTGCAGGGCGCCCGACGCCGCTCTATTTCGCGTTCAATCTCAGTCGGGCGACGGGTCATCAGGTCTATCTGAAGCGTGAGGACCTGTGCCACACGGGAGCGCACAAAATCAATAATGCGCTGGGTCAGGCGTTGCTGGCGCGTAAGATGGGCAAACGGCGCATTATCGCCGAAACGGGCGCGGGTCAGCACGGCGTCGCGACTGCCACCGCCTGCGCCCTGCTGGGACTGGAGTGCGAAATCTATATGGGTGCGGAAGACATGGCGCGGCAGGCGCTGAATGTGTTCCGCATGCAGCTGCTGGGCGCGAAGGTGCATCCCGTCCGGAGCGGCACCGCCACGCTCAAAGACGCCACCAGCGAAGCCATCCGCGACTGGGTCACCAATGTGCGCACGACCCATTATATCATCGGCTCCTGCGTGGGACCGCATCCGTATCCATCGATGGTGCGCGATTTTCAGGCGGTGATCGGGCGCGAGGCGCGGGAGCAGATTGTCGCCTACGCAGGTCGCCTGCCCGATGTGGTGCTGGCGTGTGTGGGCGGCGGCAGTAATGCGATTGGAATCTTCTATCCCTTTATTGAGGATGAAACGGTGCGCCTGATCGGGGTGGAGGCGGCGGGCAGGGGACTCGAAACGGGCGAGCATGCTGCCAGCCTCGTCGCGGGCGAGTACGGCATCCTGCACGGCAGCGCAAGCCTCATCCTGCAGGACGAGAACGGGCAGATTCGCACCACGCACTCGGTCTCCGCAGGGCTGGACTATCCGGGCGTGGGACCCGAGCATGCCTATCTGAAGGAGATTGGGCGGGCGGAGTATGTGGCGGTTTCGGACGAGCAGGCGCTGGGCGCGTTCGCGTGGCTGGCGCGACACGAGGGCATCATCCCCGCGCTGGAGTGCGCCCACGCCTTCGCCTACTTGCAAACTCTCGCACCCCAGCTGCCCGAAAACTCGGTGATTTTAATCAATCTGTCCGGTCGCGGCGATAAAGATGTGCAGCATGTGGCGCAGCTGATGGCTCAATCGAGTGTCTGACCTTCATGAAGGTGCAGGAGAAGCCGCCCGCCAGGTTTAATCCCAACCAGCAGGAATCGCGCTGAACAAGGCGAATCGATATGCTATAGCAGGAGGCAACGATGCCTGCCCGGTGTGAGGCTCGGATTGTTGATAAGCGGGCAGAGCGCTCACGCGATAGCGCTCTCGTCC
>JBBIJY010000045.1:0-10926 GCA_037445735.1 Armatimonadota bacterium
TTTGCCCCGATGGCGCTTGTACTATACCCCATCGATGACAGCGAAGTCAAGGGGTGTCGTCGATCGGGAGTTGATTTGAACTCAAGGGATGGAAAGTCGGTGATCGACGGCAATCGGGTTGTGTGGATACGAGGTGTTGTGGTTGGATTGGTGAGAGGTCTACAGCGGGTGGTGGTATGGTGGTGGAAGTGTCGTCGAACGACCGGTCAGTCAGGATTAGTCGGGATTGGGGATGTTTTTGTTTTGCTGCCTGTGTCCCTCTTTTTTTTTCAGGGGGATAAGGATGTTAACTGGTGGGCATCGGCTCTGCCTTCGGGTGAAGCGGGTACACTTTACCCTGTGATGGAGGGCAGGGCACCGCGCGAGAGCGAGGTCATTCTGACCCAGATGATGAACCCCGAGCATGCGAACCCGCTGGGGAATGTGCATGGCGGCTGGATTCTGAAGCTGATTGACGAGGCGGGCGGGATTGTTGCCTCGCGTCATGCGCGCCGACCATCGGTGACGGTTGAGATCGACTCGGTGAGTTTTCAGGCGCCTGTGCATGTGGGCAATCTGGTGCATGTGCGGGCGCGTATTACTCGCGCGTGGCGCACCTCGATGGAGATCGAGGCGATTGTGGAAGCCGAGAACCTGCTGACGGGCGAGCGGAGGCTGACCTCGCAGGCGTATCTGGTGTATGTGGCGCTGGACGAGCAGGGTCGCCCGACGCCTGTGCCGCCCGTGCTGCCCGAAACGGACGAAGACCGCCGCAAGTGGGACCAGGCGGACCAGCGCCGTGCCGAACGGCTCGCCCGCCGCGAAAAGAGGGGGTAGGGTATCCTTCCCCTATGCCGATGGCGGTTCGATACGGGATCAGCGCGCTGATGGCGGTCTTCGGGCTGGCAATCATCTACTACGACTATGTTCTGCATCGGCGGCTGGAGGGCATCGCGCTGGGTGGATTGCTGATTGCGTGGGCGTTCCTGCGCATCTGGATTATCCGACGCTATCTGCCGCCGCGCCCGATGAAATAGGGTACGATTCGCATGCGCACGGAGGCGAGCGTTGACGCGCGAGCGGCTCATACAGATGGAGAACGATGTGATCCGCGCGCTCATCAGTGCGCTGGAGCTGGCGCACCCCTTTCTGGCGGGTCATAGCGAGCGTGTGGCGAGCTATGCGGTCGCGATTGGCTGCGAGCTGGGCTTGAGCAGACCCACCCTGCGCCTGTTGCGCATTGCGGGCGCACTCCACGACATCGGCATGCTGGGGCTGCCCGATGAGCTGCTCACCTGCTCGAACCCGGCGCCCGAACAGTGGCAGGCGATTCGGGAGCATCCGCGCCTGAGCGTGCAGCTCCTGCGGCGCATCCAGCGGTTCCAGCACGCGCTGATTCTCATCGAGTGTCACCATGAGCGATGGGACGGCAGTGGCTATCCGCACGGCTGGCGCGGCGAGCAGATACCGCTGCCGGCGCGCGTGCTGACGGTCGCCGAAGCGTTCGACGGCATGCGCACCCCGATGCCCTACCGACCCGCGCTCAGCGAACAGCAAGCCGTCGAACTCATCGAAGCGGGCGCGGGCAGCCTGTTCGACCCGCGCGTGGTGAAAGCCTTCCTCAAAGTGCAACCGCTCATCCAGCCTGTCGGACGCGAGTAGGGAAACGCCTGCCTGCATCGAACTCCATCCCTCGTGGTGGCGCTGATGGCGGAACTGTGGCATTATCGCGAGCTGTTATGGACGCTCGTCATCCGGGAACTGCGCGTGCGCTACAAAAACTCCGTTCTCGGATTCTTCTGGTCGCTGATCAACCCGCTCGTGACGGTGCTGGTGATGACCATCGTGTTCAAATATGTGATGGGCATGCGCATCGCGAACTACTCCGCCTATGTGCTGGTCGCCTATCTGCCCTGGACCTTCTTTCAGTTCGCGCTGCTCGATTCGAGCCAGACGATTCTGGCATATATGCCGGTCATCAAGAAGATCTATTTTCCGCGGGCGCTGCTGCCGCTGGCGACCACGCTGGCGAATTTCATTCACTTTGTGCTGGCGATGGTGGTGCTGCTGCTCTATCTCCATCTCTATGTGGGCGCGCCGGTGCAGGTGGGGCTACTGCTGGTGCCGCTGGTGATGCTGACGGAGCTGCTGCTGGTGATGGGGCTGTCGCTGGTGATTGCCTGCTGGAACGCCTTCTATGAGGATGTGAAATATCTGGTGAGCGTCGGGTTGCAGTTGCTGTTCTTTCTATCGCCGATTATCTACTTTTCGGAACAGGTGCGTTATGCGGGTTTCGTGCCTGAGTCGTATCGGGAGACGCTGTTCTGTGCGTATCATCTTTTGAACCCGATGGCGACCTACGCGCTTGCCTACCGCAAGCTGATTCTGCCGCCCATCACGATTGTGCAGCAGAATCCGGGCATCAGCGCCCAGCCGGTGCAGTTCCCCGATATGCCGCTGCCGTACTGGCTGCTGGGGGTTCATCTGCTGCTGGCGGCAGGTGTTGCGCTGGTCGGGCTGTTCTATTTCCGACGCCGTGAATGGGATTTTGTGGAGCGACCATGAATCGGGCGGAGTTAGAGGCGTGGTTGAGGCTGTTGAATCTGGAGTTTTCGCCGGGCAAGTTGCGGGCGCTGCTGGCACGGTTCGGCGGCGACGCATCGGGCGTTTTGAGCGCGACGCCTGCCGAGTGGCGCGAGGTGCCTGGCGTACGCGAGGCGGATGTGCAGGCGTTGATGCGCGCCGTGCAGGAGCCGTGCCCCATTCCGCCCGCGATTGCTGACGGCACTGTGCAGCTGGTGCTGGAGCGTGATCCGCGCTATCCGGCGCCGTTGCGCGAGCAGCCCGATAGCCCTGTCGCGCTCTTCGTGTGGGGCACGCTGCAGGAGCGCGATCGGTTCGCGGTGAGCATCGTGGGCACGCGCGCGCCCAGCTCCTATGGGCGGATGGTCGCCGAGCGGCTCGCCCGCGATTTGAGCGAGGCGGGGCTGACGATTGTGAGCGGTGGCGCGCTGGGCATCGATTCGGCGGCGCATCGGGCTGCCCTCGAAAGCGGCGGGCGCACGATTGCTATCATCGGCAGCGGGCTGGGACGGCTCTACCCTGCCGAGAACCGTCGCCTGTTCGAACGCATCGCGATGCAGGGCGCGGTCATCTCGCAATATCCCTACGAGGCGGAACCCGATGCGTGGCGGTTCCCCGTGCGCAATCAGCTGATTGCCGCCTGGGGGCTGGGCACAGTGGTGGTGGAGGCGCCCGAAGCCAGCGGCGCGCTCATCACTGCCCGACTCGCCGCCGAGTATGGACGCGAGCTGTTCGCCGTGCCCGGCAATATCGATAACCCGAAGGCGAAGGGCTGCCACCAGCTCATCAAGGATGGCGCGATGCTCATCGACTCGGCGCAGGATGTGCTGGACACGCTCGGCGTGCAACGCCAGCCGCGCGACGAGCCGACCGCCAGCCTGCCCGTGCTGACCGAAGTGCAGGAGCGACTGCTGAACGCGCTCTCGCTCCAACCGCAACATCTGGACACGCTCGCCCGCGCCACGCAACTGCCCATTCAGCAGGTGCAGGTGGAGCTGACCATGCTGGAGATGATGGGGCTGGCACGCCGCATGCCAGGCGGCACCTTCGTACGGGTGCTGTAGGCTGCCTATTCCCAGCAGAGCTTGCCCAGCGACACAGGCTTCGGAACGCCAGTCGTGCCCGGATATGCAACCGGCTCACCCTGCAGGTAGCAATCCGCCAGCACCGCGAACGCGATGGCCTCCTTGAAATCGGGATCGATGCCGTATAGCGCGGAGCTTTCGATGGCGGTATCGGGCAGGAGCGTTTGCAGGCGAGCCATCAGCGTGCGGTTGTGGACGCCGCCCCCGGAAACGATGAGTCGGCGCACGGGCACTTCGGGCAACACCCATCGCTGGATCGCGTCGGCAATTGTGCGGGCGGTCAGCTCCGTGAGCGTGGCGACCAGATTGTCCAGATCGCTCTTCTGCAGGTGATAGGCGAGCAGCATCGCCTGAAGCAACGCTTCACCGAACGGCTCGCGTCCGGTGGATTTGGGCGGTGGCAGGCGGAAGTAGGGGCGAGCGAGCAGTTCATCGAGCATCGCGGGGATAATCTGTCCGCGTGCCGCCCGTTCGCCGTCCCGATCGTAGCGTTCCGCGCCGTCGGTGCCCCAGCGCACCGCCAGATCGATCAGCGCGTTGCCCGGTCCTGTGTCGAAGGCGCGGATGGTGCTGGGGGAGCCGCTGGCAGGCAGCACGGTGAGGTTCGCGATGCCGCCAATATTGAGCGCGGCTCGCGGCTCGGTGCGATCGCTCAGCAGCAGCCAGTCGACGAAGGGCACAAGGGGGGCGCCCTGACCGCCGTACGCCATATCGCGCGTGCGGAAATCGGCAACAACGTTTCAATCCCTCAGAGGTAGGCTACAAACGAAGGCGCAGGAGCTGCTCCTGCTCCTCAACCGTGTGTTTCAATCCCTCAGAGGTAGGCTACAAACGGTGGTCGACGGCTGCCCGCCCACCCTGGAGTATACCCCAAAGGCTGTCGGTCTCCTGCTCTATTATACCCCATCAGGTCTTTATGCAACCCCTTCACTTGACAACCAGCACATGGCAGGGCGCGTGATTGACCAGCGCAGAGGCGGTACTGCCGAACACCCGCTCATGGAGCGTTGAGTGCCCCTGGTGCCCAATCACCAGCAGATCCACCTGATGGTGGTGGATGAACTCCACCATTGCCCACACCTCATGTCCTGCCACGATGTGGGTCTGAACGGGCATGCCCCTCTGTTGCGCCGCCTGCAGCACCTCCTGCTCCAGCTGGGCGAAGTAGGCATCTCGCTGATGTTTGACCTCCTCGTATTCACCGATGGTGATTGCATAGCGTGGCAGGTCCTCTTCCACCATTATCACGAACAGCTGGGTGTTGAGTGCCTGCGCCAGCGCCAGCCCTGTGTCGAGCGCCTTGCGGGCGCCGTCCGAGCCGTCAAAGCCGACCAGTATCCGCCGATACATCATAACACCTCCTTCGCTAAGGGACAGACTCCGTCGCTTCAGTAGCCAGTGGCTCCACTTCTGTTGAGGGCTTGAAAAAGCTCTGGGCGATGAGGGTGGGCAGCAGCGCGCTCCCAATCACGACCGTCACCAGCACCGTGTACTGCTGCTGGTTGATGTAGCCGTGGGTCAAGCCGAACAGCGATGAGATGGTACCGAAGGTCAGCCCGGTGCTCATCAGCAGGGTGGTGTAGGTTGCCTCTCGATGGGGCATATGCCACAGGCGGCAGAGAGGATAACAGCCGACCACCTTCGCCACGATCTTGACCAGCAAGAGAATCGCCACCAGCCCGATGGCGGAGCCGAGCGCGGGCAGCGCGATGTACGAACCCGCTTTCAGGAAGTAGAACGGGGTGAGCAGGGTGAAGGTCACCGTGCGCAGCCGATGCATGAAGTCCCAGTTGCGCGCCATCGGCGCCGCCAGCGCCAACCCCAGCAGATAGGCAGGCAGCACCGCCTCACTGTTCGCCTGCACCGCCAGCGCACTTAGCAGCAAAACCAGCACCAGAATGAACTTGATCTGTGGCTCGCTGGTATGCACACTCACTCGCGCGAAGAACCAGCGGGTCAGCAGCGGCGCCAGCGGCAGGAGCAAAATGGACGCGCCCACAAACAGCAGTAGCCAGGCGTTAAAATGGGCAAACAGCAGTCCCAACGCGACGACCGTGCCCAGATCGGTCACGAAGCACGCCGCCAGTATGAGTTTGCCCAGCGCCGTGCGGTTGAGACCTGTTTCGATCATCACGGCATAGACCACCGCCACCGAAGTGGTCGAAAGCGCAACGCCAGCGATTCTGGAGGCGTCCGCTGACCAGCCAGCGATGGAGAACGCATAAGCCATCGCCGCAAGGAAGGGCGCCACAAACGAGACAAAACCGATTGCCAGCGATGCCTTCCAGTGCTGACGCAACGAATCGGGATCGATCTCCGCGCCTGCCAGAAAGGTCAGCAACACGCCGCCTAAACCCGCCAGGAAATTAATCCACTCGTTTGGTTGAAGATGGAGCAGGTTGCCCGCAATCGTGCCCACAATAATCTCCATCAGCGCCACGCTGATCGCCAGTCGCATCGAAAGCAGCGAGGCAATCAGCGCCAGCCCAATCCACACAAAAGCGACCCACCAGACATTCATCGCGCCTGCCCCCCTGCCGTGTTGCAACCCGCAACGACGGTTGCAGGCGCCCGTAACAGCTGCCAGTGACCGTATACCACTGTCTTCACCTCCAGGAAAAGATGCAGGAGTCATCAGCCGCTGGCGGCGGTTCGCCCCAAACGGGGGCGGGCGGAACTCCATCGCCCTCTCTGCAGTCCTACAAGGCGTGAGGGGACTGCAACTTTATTATACCCTATCCCCTCACGGTATACTTCCACAGACGGAGGGAGATGGACATGCGAAACCGATGGATGGTTGTGGCGTTAGGGCTTCTGCTTGGGCTGGGCGGGCTGCTCAGCCATGCGCAACTGGTGGAGAAGCTGCTCAAAGCGGGCGGCATCGCCTTTGTTGTGGACCGGCTGGGACCCGAAATGGACAGGGCGGTCAATCGGCTCACCAACACGAAGCCGAACCGGAGTTTTGCGACGAAGGTGGTTCCCATCATCAGCGTTGGCACGGGCGCCTCTGTGGGCGCCGCGCAGGTGATGGGCAAACCCGACCTGGTGAAACGAGTGCAGGCGGTCGCCCAGATCGAGAGCAACTTCGCGGGGCGCCAGGTGCGTATCCGGGCGCTGGTGCCCATCTCCACCCGGAATCCTGGCAAGCGGCTCGAACGGGTGGAAGGCGTCGGTCTCTCCGGTCTGCTTGATATTCGCCTGTAGACGCGGAAGCGCCCTATCAGCCAGTGTTGCTGGGCGATAAGCCAGACGCTCCATGCAGCCCGATGGACTGGACTACACGGCGCAGGCGGAACTGCTGATCCAGCACATTCGCGAGAAAGGGGTGCGGGACGAGCGGGTGCTGGAGGCGATTCGGCGCGTGCCCCGCCACCTGATGGTGCCCGAAGAGTACCGCTGGCAAGCCTATATTGATCACGCGCTGCCGATTGGCGAGGGTCAGACCATTTCCCAGCCCTCGCTGGTCGCCACGATGACCGAGCTGCTGGAGTTGCGGGGCGTCGAGCGCGTGCTGGAGATTGGCACGGGTTCGGGCTATCAGGCGGCGATTCTGATATTGCTCTGTCGCGAGCTGGTGACGGTGGAGCGTTTCCCGCGTCTGGCGTTGCGGGCGTATCGGGTTCTCACCGCGTTGCGCTTTGCGCCCTCTGTGCAGGTGATTGGCGATGGCACGCGCGGTTTCCCGCCGATGGCGCCCTATGATCGGATTATCGTGACGGCGGGCGCGCCGCCGAGCATCCCGCCGCCGTTGCTGGAGCAGCTCTCGCCGAACGAGGGACGCCTGCTGCTGCCGCTCGGCTCCCGCACCCATCAGGTGCTGACACTCATCATCAAGCGCGGGCAGCAGCTGTCCACCCGCACCTGCGGCGAGTGTGTGTTTGTACCCCTTGTGGGCGAGTATGGTTGGCAGCCGGACGAGTAGGGCGCCCCATTTTACCAGCGGACCTGGAGCCGATTGCGCAAATAGAGAGCCAGCGCGTTCATCGTCAGCAGCAGCGTTAGCAGCACGATAATGCCCGCTGCGGCGTTCTGATGGAAGCCGACCTGCGGGCGCGAAATCCAGTCGTAAATCTGCACGGGCAGGGCAGTGAAGGGCGAGGAGAGGCTATCGGGCAGTCGGGGCAGGAACACGAACGCGCCCAGCACCAGCAGTGGCGCGGTCTCGCCCACCACACGCGAAAGCGACAGGATGACCCCCGTCAGAATAGCGGGCATCGCGACAGGCAGCACAGCATGGCGCACGGTCTGCCACTGCGTGGCGCCGAGCGCGAGCGAGCCTTCGCGCAGACTGCGCGGCACCGCGCGCAAGCCCTCCCGCGCCGCCGTGATAATCACGGGCAACGCCAGCAACGCCATCGTGCATGCACCCGCCAGCAAACTGTGTCCCATCATCAGCGTTCGCACAAACACCTGCAGACCCAGCATCCCATAGATGACCGAGGGCACACCTGCCAGATTGGTGAGGTTGATATCGATCAGGCGGGTGAACCCGTTGCGCCGTGCGAACTCCTCCAGATAGATGGCGGCGCCCACGCCCACCGGCACCGCAATCGCCGCGGTCAGCAGCATCAGATAGAAACTGCCCACCAGCGCCACCTTGATGCCCGCGTTTTCGGGGATGCGCGAGGAGAAGGAGGTGAGAAAGCCGATGTTCAGGCGGGCATAACCGTCCAGCAGAATCTTGAGGATCAGCACGGTGAGCGCGGTTAATGCGAACAGCACCATCGTGGAGGCAATCAGCAGAAAGAGCCTCTCACGCCTCCTTATCGCCCGCCAGTGTGCCGGCGAGGAAATCAGCAGGCTCATCGTCGCGCCTCCTTATAACGCGCCCGAAACGCCTCGCTCACCAGGTTCAGAGCGAGCGTGATGAGAAAGAGCAGCAGCCCCACCGCGAAGATGGTGCGATACTCCAGCGTGCCGTGCGGGACATCGCCCATCGCAATCTGCACGATGGAGGCGGTCATCGTCTGCACCGCCTGCAGCGGGTTGAAGGTGAAGTTCGGCTGTTGCCCCGCGGCAATGACGACGATCATCGTTTCGCCCACCGCGCGGGAGAGACCCAGCAGGAACGAGGCAGAGATTCCCGACATCGCGGCGGGCACCACCACGCCCCAGGTGGTTTGCAGGCGCGTCGCGCCCAGCGCCAGCGAGGCGTACCGCAGGCTGTTCGGCACCGCATAGAGGGCGTCCTCACTCAGCGAGGCGACCGTCGGCAAAATCATGAGTCCCATCACCAGCCCCGCCGAGAGCGCGTTGAAGCCCTCCAGCCCGGGAATGAACCGTTGCAGGAGAGGCGTGACGAAGGTGAGCGCAAAGTAGCCGTACACGACCGTCGGAATGCCCGCCAGCACCTCCAGCAGGGGTTTGACCACTCTGCGCAGGCGCGGTGAGGCATATTCGCTCAGGTAGACCGCCACAATCAGCCCCGTCGGCGCCGCCACACTGAGCGCAATCACGGTGGTGAGCAGCGTGCCCATCACCAGCGGCAGCACCCCGAAAGCAGGTGGTTCAAACAGCGGCGCCCAGCGCGTGCCCGTCAGAAACTCCCGCAGCGAGACCCCCTTGAAAAAGCCCAGACTCTCCGTCAGCAGGATCAGCACGATGGCAACCGTGGTCAGAATGCCCACGATCGCGCACAGGAACAGGAAGACGCGCACGAAGAACTCCCGAACGCGCACAGAAAAGCGCAGGCGACGAGCGGACGGAAAGGCGACCACCGCCCTTTGACCGGTATCCGTTTCAGGGAGCGAAGCCTTACTGTCCACCCTTTCCCGTGCCCTCCTCGATTCGGTAGAGGTCTTCCAGTTTCACGCCCACCTGCGAGCCTTTTGCGCCGAACACCGAGCCAGTGATACGCCGCTCCAGTCGCTGCTTCGCCAGCTCGTACACCTTCGGTGGCAGGGGCACATAGCCCACCTCCTTCGCCAGCGCGCCCGCGTTTTCAATATAGAACTCTATGAAGGCGCGCACCTGCGGCTTCTCCAGCGATTTCACATTCACATAGATGAAGAGGGGGCGCGAGAGCGGCTGATAGGTGCCATTCAGAACCGTCTGCTCGCTGGGCAGGATGGGCCCGTCGCCGTTCGCCGGGTTCTCGTCGTCAATCGCGACCACTTTGAGGCGCTCCCTGTTCTGCAGGTAGTATGCCAGCCCGAAGTAGCCCAGTGCGTTCTCGTTGGTGGCGATGCCCTGCACCAGCGTATTGTCGTCCTCGCTGGAGTTGTAGTCGCTGCGGCTGCTGTGTTCCTTGCCCACAATCGCAGCGGTGAAGTAGTCGAAGGTGCCTGAATCGACGCCCGCCCCGTACAGCACGAGCGGGCGGTCCGGGAAGCCGGGGCGAACCTGCGACCAGCGCTGGATTTTGCCCGTCGCTTCGGGCGACCAGATCTTGCGCAGCTCGCTCACCGTGAGGTCGTCGCACCCGGTGTTTTTCGGGTTCACCACCACCGCCAGCGCGTCATAAGCGACGGGGATTTCGATATACTCGATGCCGTTCTTTCGGCAGGCTTCGTCTTCAACGGGGCGAATGGGTCGCGAGGCGCCTGTGATGTCGATCTCGCCGTGGGCGAACTTTTTGAAGCCGCCGCCTGTGCCCGACTTGCGGACGGCAGGCATCGTGTTAGGGTGCAGCTTCTGGAACTCTTCCGCAACGGCTTCCGAGAGGGGCAGCACGGTGCTGGAGCCGTCCACGATAATCGTGCCGCGGAGACCGCCTGCACCACCCGATGCTGCTGAGCCGTTCGAAGCCTGGCGCTGGCAGCCCGCCATCAGCCCCGCCAGCGCGATCAGCACCGTCAGGATTGTCCAGCGCGTCATAACACTTTGAGCCTACCCGTTGCCCTGTTAAGGAATGGTTAAGCGCGGAGTGGATATAATCGAACGTTTCAATCCCTCAGAGGTAGGCTACAAACAAGGAATGGTTAAGCGCAGACGTTTCAATCCCTCAGAGGTAGGCTACAAACCACGAAGCGAAAACAATCGGAGGGTGAGCAACGTTTCAATCCCTCAGAGGTAGGCTACAAACCAACCCCCTGCAGCGGGCAGGCGCGAACGCCCACCCGCTCAGAGGCACAGCTCTGAACTCCAATCGGACCCTTCGCCCGATTGTCAAGGTGCACGCACAGCTTTGCCCCGATGGCGCTTGTACTATACCCCATCGATGACAGCGAAGTCAAGGGGTGTCGTCGATCGGGAGTTGATTTGAACTCAAGGGATGGAAAGTCGGTGATCGACGGCAATCGGGTTGTGTGGATACGAGGTGTTGTGGTTGGATTGGTGA
>JBBIJY010000046.1:0-7705 GCA_037445735.1 Armatimonadota bacterium
CACCCAGCCCGACCGATTCGAAGCCTACTTCTGCCGCGACGGCGAGATTTTCCATCAGAAACCCCCAGCAGGGTAAAATCTGGCGGGTGGTCGCACCGTGGCGTATATCAGCCTCTATCGCAAATATCGGGCGCAGGACTTCGACGAGCTGATGGGGCAGTCGCATGTCACCATCACCCTGCGCAACGCCATCCAGCAGGGCAGGTGGGCGCACGCCTATCTGTTTTGCGGACCGCGCGGCACGGGCAAAACCTCCGCCGCCCGCCTGCTCGCCAAAGCGCTCAACTGCGAGCAGGGTCCCACACCGAACCCATGCAAAGTGTGCCGATTCTGCCGCGCCATCCAGGAAGGCAACTGCGTCGATGTGATCGAGATGGACGCCGCCTCCGAGACCAGCATCGAGGATGTGCGCACCACGATTATCGAGAACGCCAAGTATCCCCCGATGGAGGCTCGCTACAAGGTGTACATTATTGACGAGGTGCATGACCTGTCGGCGAAGGCGTTCGACGCGCTGTTGAAGACGCTGGAGGAGCCGCCGCCGCATGTGGTGTTCATTCTGGCGACCACCGAGTTCCATCGCGTGCCGCCGACCATCCGCTCGCGCTGTCAGCGGTTCGATTTCCACAGGGGCACGATTGCCGATATTGTGGAGCGGCTGGAGTATGTGGTTCGCGCGGAGGGGCTGCAGGCGGAGCCAGCGGCGTTACACCTGATTGCGCGGGCAGCGGACGGCTCATGGCGCGATGCGCTCACCGCGCTGGAGCAGGTGATCGCCTTCAGCGAGGGCACCATCACGCCCGAAACGGTGTATAACGCGCTGGGCGTGCTGGAAGACGAGACGCTGATGCACCTGACCGACGCGCTGATCGCGGGCGACGCCGCCGCCGTGCTGGACACGCTCGATGCGCAGCTGCGGCTGGGTCGCGAGCCGCGCGTGCTGGCAGAATCGCTCATTCAGCACTGGCGTGCGCTGATTCAGGCAGCCGTGCAGGGCGACCATCGCCAGCAGGCTTATGACCCGGCGCAGTGGGGCGCGATGCGGGAGCAGGCGGGGCGGGCGACCGTGCCACGCCTGCTGCGCTGGTGGGAGCGCATGGCGGAGACGCTCAGCGAGATGCGCATGGCAGGCTCACCGCGCGCCGTACTGGAGCTGACCCTGCTCACCTTCGCCAGCGAGCCGACGACGCCTGTTGCCGCTCCATCGCCCGCGCCTGCAGCGGCTGAACCCGCTGCACCGCGTGCCGAATCGCCCCAGCCGACCGAAACCGCGCCTGCACCCGCTGAAGCGACGCCTGAAGAATCGCCTCCTCCTGAACCCGACGCCATCAACCAGCGATGGCACACCTTTGTCCAGCGACTCAAGGAGAAAAGCCCTGTCGGAGGGCGCAATCTGGATGGCTCGCGCCTGCACATCGAGGGCAATACCGTTCGCCTCTACCTGCGCAGCGAGATGGCACGCCAGTATTTTCGCCACTCGCCCCAGCGCGAGAACACCCTCGTCGACATGGTGCGCAAACAGGTGAACATGCCGCAGGCGCAGGTGATTCTGGAGGTGCTGCCCGAAAGCGACTCGCAGACGCTTCCCCCACCACCCGTCGCACAGCCCACCCTCGAAGGCGAGGCACTGGTCGAAGCCATTAAGCGCGGCTTCAACGGGCAGGAAATCGACCTCGAAGAAGCGCAGAGTGAACCACCAGAGGCATCGTGAACCGCTATCAGAGGCGATCTAACCCGATGCAGGAGCAACCCTGACAGCGGGCTGTGGGAGCCGATAGAATGGGCAATCTGATTTAATCAGTTGCCCGTTTCCAGGGGACATCGGGCACGCTGGCGCGGTGATTGACGACCCGCGCCATCACAAACAGCAGGTCGCTGAGACGATTGAGATACTGAATCACCACTGGTCGGACTGTGCTGTGGCGGTGGAGCGTGACCACGCGCCGCTCGGCACGGCGGCAGACGGTGCGTGCCAGATGGAGCGCGGCGGCAGCGGGCGTGCCCCCTGGCAAAATGAACTGACGCAACGGCTCCAGCTCCGCCTCCAGCTGGTCAATCGCCTGCTCCAGCGCCTGCACATCGGCTTCACTGAGCGTGGCGAACTGGTGGGCGCGTTCGGGCGGCGATGCCAGCTCCGCGCCCATGTCGAACAGCTGCCGCTGGATGCGCTCCATCAGGGCGTTCAGGTCTTCATGCTCAATAAAGCAGCGGGTCAGCCCCAGTGTGGCGTTCAGTTCGTCCACATTGCCGTAAGCCTCCACGCGCAGGTCGTCTTTGGGCACGCGCGCCCCACCAATCAGTCCCGTCTCGCCTGTGTCGCCCGTTCGCGTGTAGATGCGCATGGCAAGAGTCTACCTGCTGGGGTATAATAACAGCAATGGCACGCCCGATTCGGCGATGGCTCACCTCGGCGCTGGCGCTGTGGCTGATAGTGGCGCCAGCGGGCATGGCGCTGGGCTGCTGGTACGCCTGCAAGCTGCAGGAACCGCCCTGCTGTCGGAGCGTGCCTGCCGCAGACTGGCTCACCGCGCCCGATTCGGATACCTGCCCGAACTGTGCAATCTGCCATCCGCAGGCGCCGCAACTGGGCGACCCGCCCAAGAAACCAATGCCCTTCGTGCCGCTGATGGCGACACTGACGGGCGAGGGCACGGCGCCGATGCCTGTCGGTCAAGCGTCGCCAATCTGGACGGAGCCAATCCTTGCCGCCCACCTGCACCCACTGACTCCTGAATCCCCGCGTGCGCCTCCTGATGCGTCCCGCTCTTGATCCGCTGCACAGCACGCAACGGTGTGCTGCGCGCTTACGCTGTTTTGCTCGCCGATCAACAGTCGGCCATCCAATCGCATCAGGAGGAGGAGGAAATCATGCGAAACGCACGAGGGTTCACTTTGATTGAGCTATTAGTCGTGATAGCGATTATCGCCGTGCTGGCGGCGATATTGATGCCTGTGTTTGCCCAGGCGCGGGAGAAGGCGCGTCAGACCGCCTGCCTGAGCCATTCGCGTCAGCTCGGGCTGGCGCTGATGGGCTATCTGACTGACCATCAGGAGACCTTCCCGCTCGGTTTCGGGCGCGAAGGGGGCACAGGCGCATGGCTCTGGAACCGCTACCACGCGACGCCCGCGAACTGGCGTCCCGACCTGCCGCCCAATCATCCGCTGATGGCTGCCTATTCCGTTCACTGGTCGAACGCGATCCAGCCCTATATCAGGAATCTGGGGCTGTACGCCTGCCCGTCGGGGGCGTCGGTGCGGTTGAGCGGCGTGAACTATTCGGTGTCGCCGCCCGCCCGCGTGAGCTACACCTACAATGGGCTTCTGCACGGGTTGAGTCAGGCGGTGGTTGCCAGCCCATCGACCCTGCCAGTGATATGGGAAGGGCGCGGCAAGGTGGCGGTGGAGGGCTTTGCGCTCACCAACCCGTCGCTGGAGTGTACCGATGCCAGTCGCCCCTGCCGCTACTTCAGCTGTCTGAACGGCGTGGTGTCGGACGCCTATCCGCGCGGCGTGATGTTCGGGCTGGACGGCACGATGTGGATTCATGCGCAGGGCGCGACCTTCATCGCGGCGGATGGCAGTGCGCGCTGGCGTCGGCTGGGCGCCCAGCTCGCCCCCAGCGACACCGACTGGCGTACCGACCCCTACACGCAGTATAACGCGCAGGGTCAACCAGGCAGCATCTGGTGGGATGGCTGCAACCCGTGGCTGTTCCGACCAGATTATGACCCCAGCGCCACGCGGGGTCAATGCTCGCGCGGTCCCTGCAGCGCGTGCCAGCCGTGAAAGTGGTCAACCCCCTCTCCCCCGCCTGCGGGGGAGAGGGTATGGGTGAGGGGCTTCACCCAGCGCGCCTGAACCTGCAGGCAAAGACGGCTTCCTAGCGAATCAACAAGCCATTATGAGCCTGAAATTGTGTGTGGCGGGATTGACGCACGGGCATGTGTGGGGGCTGATAGAGCAGTGGGCGTCCCAGCCTGAAGTGAGCCTGACGGCGGTCGCCGACGCGACGCCCCTGCTGGAGCGCGCCGCCCCGCGCTTCGAACGCACCTATACCGACTGGCAGGCAATGCTGGCGCAGGAGCAACCCGATATTGTGCTGGTCTGCGCCGATAACCGCACCAGCGCCCGGATTGCTATCGAGGCGATGGAGCGCGGTGCGCATGTGATGGTCGAAAAGCCGATGGCTGCCGATTTAGCTGATGCCCAGCGCATGCTGGCGACCGCCCGGCACACCCAGCGCCTGCTGATGATTAACTATCCCACGCGCTGGAACCCTGCGATTCAGAGCCTGCTGACACGCGCGAAAGCGGGCGAGTTCGGGCAGATTTTCGGGTTTCGGTTCCGCGCAGGGCACGCGGGACCGCGCGAAATCGGCTGTGATCCCTATTTCGTCGGCTGGCTCTATGACGAGTATCTCAACGGCGCGGGCGCATTAGCCGATTTCGCCTGCTACGGCGCCGTGATGTGTGCCGACCTGTTCGGCAGCCCCGATCAGGTGCTGGCGGCGCGGGGCAACCTCACCAAGCCCTACCCCGTCGCCGACGATAACGCCGCCCTGATCCTGCGCTATCCCGGCACGATTGCTGTCATCGAAGCCACATGGTCGCAGATAGGCAGCGATGGTGCGCCGAACCCCATCGTGTACGGCACGGAGGCGACGGCGGGCGTGATCGAGGGCAAAGTGCGCCTTCATCGGCGCGGTCTGGAGCCTGTGTATGAGACGCCTGACCCGCTGCCCGAAGGCGAGCGCAACGCCCCCGAATACTTCCTGCGCTGTATCCAGAGCGGACGCGAACCCGAAGGCGTGCTGAACCCCGAAACCGCCCTGCTTGCCCAGGCAATTATTGAGCAGGTGAAGGGATAACGGGTATGATTCCACTGGGGCATGATCACGCGCGAGCAGATTGAGCAGGCGAAACAGCGGGGCGATGCGGCTTTCTTCCGCCAGATGCTGGATGCGCGGCATGGCACGCGCCATCTGCTAACGGTGCTGGAGCGGCTGGGTCGCCTGCCGCCCGATTTTGACCCTGAACCGTTGCTGAATCTCTTGAGCCACCCCAGCGCGGAAGTACGCCTTGCCGCCGTGAAGGGGCTGGCACGCCTCGAAAACCCCACCCTGCTGACCACCTTCACCGAGCGCGTGCGTGCGGAAAGCAACACGCTGGTCCGCAGGGAGCTGGTTTCTGCCATTGGGCGTCTGCGCATGTCGGATGCAATCCCTATTCTCGCCGAATGCCTGAGCGACGCCGACCCGAAGGTGGTGCTGCAGGCGGTTCGGGCGCTGCTCTGCTTCCGCCAGCACACCGATGTGCAGGCGATTTTGCGCTCGCTTGCTGACCACCCGAACGAGCTGGTTCGCGCCTCCATTCGCCGCGAGCTGATGCCCTCCAGATCGGGCGCGGCTGGCTTGCCGCATCCCATCAGCCCCAACTGGCTCAAGAACCTGATGGTGTGCGCCGATGTGCTGGAAATGCTTGCCCATGTGCCCGACGAGTCGGTTCATCTGACCTTCACCTCGCCCCCCTACTACAACGCGCGCGATTACACCCTGTATCAGAGCTACGAGGAGTATCTCGATTTTCTGGTGCGCGTCTTTCGCGAGGTGCATCGCATCACGAAAGAGGGGCGATTTTTTGTGTTGAACACCTCGCCCGTGTTGATCCCGCGCATGAGCCGTCAGCACTCCAGCAAGCGCTATGCGATCCCGTTCGACATCCACCCGCGCCTGATAGAAATCGGCTTTGAATTCATCGACGACATCATCTGGGTCAAGCCGCCCGGCAGCGCAAAGAACCGCAACGGTGGTTTCTTCCAGCACCGCAAACCGCTCGGCTATAAAGCGAACTCGGTCGTGGAATATGTGATGGTCTATCGGAAAGCAACGGATAAGCTCATCGACTGGAACATGCGGCAGTACCCATCCGAGGTGGTGGAAGCCAGCCGTGTGAGAGGCGACTATGAGCCGACCAATGTGTGGGAAATCGCGCCTGCTTCGGACCCCATCCATCCTGCCGTCTTTCCGCTGGAGCTGGCAACGCGCGTGATCCAGCTCTACTCGTATAAGGGTGATCTGGTGTTTGACCCATTCGCCGGGCGCGGCACGGTAGGGCAAGCCGCATTGCTGACCGATCGCTACTTCCTGCTCGTCGAAAAGGAACCTGCCTACTTCGAGTACGCCCGCCAGCTCATCTGCACAGGCAACCTGCTGACCGATTTCCCACCCCGATTTGTTAGTTTTGAGGAGTTTCTCGACTCGCGAAAGGTGTGTTTGTCCAGTCCAGACCTGTTGTAAGTGGGGCGAGGCTGGTGCCAGGGTAATATACCTGCAAGATGGTGGGGTAGGTTTGTCCTGCGAGGGCGCGTCCCTGTGCGCCCCACTGGCACAGCCCCATCCCGTGCCCGTAGCCTCGCCCCGTTAGACGCCAGCTGTTGCCCTCTGGCTCCAGCGTGAACAGCAAACTCCGCACGCGCGCCACGCCCAGCCGCTGGCGGAAGAGTGAACCCCGAATCTCAATCGTTGCCCGCTCGCCGTGCAGTTGCAGAAGTGCCACATGCCCGCTGAGCGTCCGCTGTAAGATTTTTAATTCGCGCGGCGTGCCTGCATCGGGAAAGGCGCGTTGCAGCTCATCGGGCGTGAGGGTCAGGCTCCAGCGAGCATTGGGCGCTATATCGCAATAGTATCGCCCCGCCTGAAAGTCCCAATCCAGCGTGCCGCGCAGAGGCTCCTGGGACGCGCTCCCGATGCTTTCGCCGGGTGCGGTGTATCCGCCGCAATTACTGCAGTAAAGCGCTTCGAACACACGCCCGTTGTACCACAGCACTTCACCCGCCGTCGCCTCCACCGCCTGACTGGTCGCGGGATGTTCACCTGCCACACCGCCGTAGAGCTGGCAATGCTCCGTGTCGCACAGATCGTAGCCGCTATTGCGATGGCGGTTAAGCCGTCGGAAGGTGAAGGAGCGGGCGGCGACTGCCTGCGCCTTCAGCGCTTCGGGATGGAAGCGCGGCGGGATTTCGGCGGGCAGAACCGCTTTCAGATAGTCATCGAGGCGCACCCAGTTGATGGTCAGCAGGCGATTGTTGCTCGCCTGCCACTCCATCGCGCCGCGAAAGGGCTTCAGGCGGGATGGTGCCGCGCCAACGGCGAGCAGAGCATCGCCGACGGGTTCAGCTCGCAGCCGCCGTGCGGAGATGAGATTGCCCTCACCCCCAGCCCCTCTCCCACGCTGTGGGAGAGGGGAGCCTGAATCCCTTTCACCCTGTGGTGGAGAGGATACGGGTGAGGGGGCTGAGTTCGCCAGCAGATAGAGGGAACCCCTCACCCCAACCCTCTCCCCAGAGGGGAGAGGGCGTTCAAAGTCCCTCTCCCCCAGCGGGGGAGAAGGTACGGGTGAGGGGGTTTCTGAGTCCCTCTCCCCCAGCGGGGGAGAGGGTATGGGTGAGGGGGCTATCTGAATCGCAGTTAATGCTTCCCCACGGCGGGCGACGCGCCAGAGGGTTCCAGCGGGCGATTCGCCAAGCGTGCGACCCGTGTCCACATCGATCCAGCGGAACGCGCCACCCTGCGACTGGATGTAAATCTCCTTGCCCGTCGCCTGACGCTCCAGCCCGACCCGTATCAGCCATTCGCGGTCGGGCGTTGACTCGCCCCTCACCCCAACCCTCTCCCCAGAGGGGAGAGGGCGTTCAAAGTCCCTCTCCC
>JBBIJY010000047.1:0-7271 GCA_037445735.1 Armatimonadota bacterium
CATCAGGATTGGCTCCAGTTGCTGGCGGAGGGTGGGGTTGGCGTAGCCGAGCCAGCCGACAGGCTCGCGAATGTCCAGCGACACACTCAACGGCTGACCGCGCAGGTCGGTAATCTGCACGCCCAGCTCCTGCGCAATCAGCGCGGTGCAGATGTCGTACGGATGGCAGGTCAGGGGCGAGTAGTCCACACCCAGCCGCCGAAACGCCCACGGACGCACATCCGCCACGAAGCGATCATGCCCGCACATCAGCTCAAAGAGCTGACCGCCAGTGGTCATGTACTGGTCTTCAAACACGAGCGGGTTGATGCTGGGCTGTTCCCCGAACAGTCGTTGCCAGAAGCGCGTCTCCAGCTCCGCGATAATCGCCTTGCCCTCCGGGAAGAACTTCACGAAGGAGGCGAACCCGTGCGCGAGCGTGGTGGCGCGACTGGGCTGCAGATGCGCGGGGCTGACCGTGCCCGTCAGCACATCGTGCCGCTCGGCATGCGCGCCCTGACCGCGAATCGCCCACACATGATAGCCAATATGCTGGCGCGAGATGGGCAGCTCCGTCTGCATCGCAATCAAAATATGCGCCAGCTCGGTCTCCCTGCCGAAGTTAGGGGCAATCCCGCTCAATATCCACGCGCTGCGCTTGTCATACATCAGCGAGCGCGTGCCATCGATGGGATCGATAATCAGCAAAAACTCGGCGTTCTGGGCGGGCATGCCTTCGGGCAGGGGCAGCCAGCCGTCCGTGCCCAACCCCTCCGCAATCAGCACGAACGGCGTCTCCTGCGCCCACTCGCGGCACAGATCGATCAGCAGCCGCTCGATGTGGGTGTCCAGATAGTACTGGGTGTCGCCGCCCGTGTCGGTGCTGACGGCGGCGAGCGTGGCGGGGTCCTGCAGGCGCAGGAAGCGCAGCAGGTGGTCGCGCAGGCGCAGGTGAATCTGGCGCAGACGATTCACATAGTAGCTTTCGTCCCGACTCAGCAGCAGGCTCATACAGAAGAAGTGTACCTTGCGCCCGATTGCGGTATAATTGATTAGCGATGAGTCGGAACGAGCGACCGACCAGTCGGCGCGATTTTTTGAGGGAAGGCTTGCGTTCGCTGGTGCGGGCGGGGTTCGGCGGCATCTTTGAGCGGCTGGAGCAGGTCTCGGAACTGCTGGAGAGCCGCGAGCCGAAGCCGATGCCACTTCAGCCCGTGTTGAGCTGTGAGACGCGCAGCCTGCACGCGCTCATCAGCAGCGGGCAACTGACGCTGGAGAGCCTGCCCGCGCTGCTGCACGAGCTGGAGATTCGGGGGGTGAGCCTGAGCGACCGTCATCTGCCCAGCCTGCAACCGCGCGTGCTGGAACCCCTGCGCGAGATGCTCACACGGCACGGGCTGGTCATCACGGGGCTGATGGTCGCCACGCCCATCGATGTGCACGACGAGGCGAACCTCAGCCGCCGGCTGGACGAGTGCATCGAACGGTTGCAGGCGGCGGCGTGGCTGGGCGCACCGCTTATCCGCCTGCACTTAGGCGGCAGCAATAACGAGCGCGAGGACGACACGGTGAACCTGGAGCGCGCCGCGCTCTTCCTGCAACGGCTGCTGTTAGAGGCACGCAAACGGCAGGTGCGGATCACGCTGGAGAATCGCGATGGCGTCGCTCGCCGCGCCGAGAACCTGCTGACGCTGGTGCGTAGTCTGGACCCGCGCTGGATCGGCGTCTGCCTCGATTTCGGCAACTGGCAGCCTGAGCGACTCTACGATTCCTGTCGGATGCTGGCGCCCTACGCGATGCATGTGCATGCCAAAAGCCGCACCTTCGACTCGCGCGGCGAGGAGAGCCAGCTGGAGTATGGGCGGCTGCTGAGCTACCTGCGCCTGAGCGGCTACCCCGGCGCGCTCTCCATCGAATATCTGGGCGAGGGCGACCCCATCGAGGGCATCCGCAAAACACGTGAACTCATCCGACGCTACTGGAAAATGTATTAGCCGGAGGACAGGATGAAACAGGCTACTATAGGCAAACAGGGCGAGCTGATAGTGCCAGAGGAGATGCGCGCGCGTTATCATCTGGAGCCAGACATTCCCGTACGCCTCGTGGAGACGAAGGTGGGTATCCTTATCATTCCACTGACCGAACCCCCTTCGGACGCGCTGCTGCAGGAGCTTGCCGCCTGGCAACAGATGGGGCTTTATAGCTGGGAGCAGTTTCCCTAATAGGAACATTGTCGCAGGAACGGCTGATAGAGGTGTTGCAAGCCCTTGATATACTTTTAGCAAGGCATTAGTATGAACCCTTTAGAGCAGGTTCGGACGACCATTGTGGAACGGCAGCTGATACCGCCCGAAGGGGGCATCATTGTGGTGGGCTATTCGGGCGGCGCCGATTCGACCGCGCTGCTGCACATTCTCACGCGCCTGCAGAACGATTTGCTCATTCGGGTGCATGCGGCGCACCTGCATCACGGCATCCGCCCCGAAGCCGATCAGGATGTGGCGCTGTGCCAGTCGGTGTGTCAGTCGCTGGGCGTGCCGCTGCATGTGGAGCGCGTCGATGTGCCGCGCTTTGCCGAAGAGCAGGGTCTCACCATCGAGGAGGCGGGTCGGCGGGCGCGCTACGCCTTCTTTGAGCGTGTGGCGGACGAGGTGGGCGCGGTCGCCATCGCCACCGCCCACACCCGCGACGACCAGATCGAAACGATCCTCATCAATCTGCTGCGCGGCACGGGACCGCGTGGTCTGCGCGGGATGCCCTATCAGCGCGGGCGCGTTATTCGTCCGCTGCTCGATGTCTCACGCGAGCAGACGCATGCCTATTGCCGCGAGCAGAACCTGCCCACCTGCTATGACCGCACAAACGAAGACCCGCGCCAGCTGCGCTATCGGGTGCGCACTGAGCTGATGCCTGTGCTGTTCGCGCTCGCGCCCACTTTTGACCGCCACCTGCTGCGCCTGGCGCAGATTATCGAGAACGAGGAGGCGTGGTGGGACGCGCAGATTCGCGAGCAACTGAAAGAGCGCGACCCGAATCGGCTGCGCCTCGATTTTTTGCGCTGGTTGCATCCTGCGGTTCAGCGCCGACTGCTGCGCGAGTGGCTGCGCCCGCATGTGGGTACCGAACAGCTGCCCCCGTTCGAGATTCTGGAAGCCATTCGGCGCGCGGCGATTGTAAATCGTCCCTCCTCATGGCAGCTGAGCGATACGGTGCGGCTGGTGATCGACGAGGAGTCGCTGCAGATTCTGCACGACGCGCCGCCGCCTGACGATTACGAATATGCCGTTGCGCCCGGCGTGCCGCTGCTGATGCCAGAGCTGGGCATGTGGCTGGAGTCGGAGTGGCGGGCGTGCCCGTCCGATGTGCACACCGACAATCGCGATGAGGCGTGGCTGTGCGCCGACGCCCTGCAGGGGCAGCTGCGCGTGCGCAACTGGCGAGCAGGCGACCGTTTCGTGCCGCTGGGAATGCCTCGCGCCGACCCCGCCGTCGCCCCGCATGGCAAAAAAGTGAGCCGAATCTTTATCGACCTCAAAGTACCTCTTATGCAGCGCCGCCGCCTGCCCCTGCTGTGCGATGAGCAGGGCATCCTGTGGATACCGGGTTATACGATTGCGGAACGCGCGCGGGTGGAGACCGACTGTCGTCGCTGCCTCTATGTGCGCCTGCACCGAAACGATATACTCACTCGCGCGTCTGACGCATGAGATGGAGCTTGCAGGTAGGCTCTATATGGATGAGTTCGCCGGGCGACTTGCCGAAAGTGCATTGAGCGATGAACAGCTGGTGGTACGGGCACGCGAGGGGGACAGCGCCGCCCTCGAAGAGCTGTTCCTGCGCTATCGGCAACCCGTGTATCGGCTCGTGTATCGCTCGGTGCGCAACAGCGACGACGCCGAAGACATCACGCAGGAGGTGTTTATCAAAGCGTTTGAGCGACTGCACACCTTCCGCGAGCAGAGCCGCTTCAGCACATGGCTGATGCGCATCGCGCTGAACCTGTGTACCGACCACGCGCGCATGCAGAAGCGGCGGCAGGAGCTGCTGCAAAAAGAGGCGGCGGGCAAGCTCGCCTGGATGACCCATCCCTACCCACCAGACCCCGACGAGGTGGTTCACGAGAACATTGTGCGGGACCTCTTTTATCAGGCTTTGCAGCAGTTGCCAGAGGCACAGCGCCAGCTGATTGTGATGCGCGATCTGGAAGAGATGGAATATGAAGAGATGGCACACCTTCTGGGTTGCACAGTGGGCGGCGTGAAGCTGCGCGTGATGCGCGCCCGCCGCGCCCTCAAAGCGAAGCTGGAACCCTTATTGCGAGCGATAGGTGAAATCGAATGATGGGACGCAGAGAGTGCAATCGGTTGAGAGACGCGATGGTGGAGTGGGTGGATGCGCCGCCTGAGTGGGCGCAGGCGCATCTTCAGCAGTGCGCGGAGTGCGCGGCTGCCTGGCGGCGCGAGCAGGCGTATCATCGCGCCGTTCAAGCCGTGCGGCGTACGCCCGTGCCTGCGTGCCCCGTGCGCTGGGAGCAGGTGCAGGCACAGCTAACTGCCCGCGCGGTGAGACAGCGCACCATCCGCTGGCGGTTCACACTCGCAGGCGCGTGCGCCACCACACTGGCAAGCATGCTGGTGATAGCAGGCTGGCTGCTTTATGCGCCTGAACGCCCTGCCCCGCCCACGCTCGCCACACGAACACCTGCTGACCAGTCACCCAGAGTAATGGCAAGCCGTCCTGCCCATCCCGCCGGGCAGAACCCCTTACCCCAGAGGAGCGAGGGGGCTGATCAGTCCCTCACCTCCAGCGGGAGCGAGAGGGTTAATCCGTCCCTCTCCCCCAGCGGAGGAAAGAGCACAGGTGAGAGGTTTACCCGGATCGCGACGCCTGAGCCACGCGCAGAAGAATCTAAAGCCCTCTCCCCCAGTGGGGAAGAGGGTACAGGTGAGGGAACTGCCCCGGGCGGGGCGATCATGCTACACGCGGGCGAGGGCACGACCTTGCCAGAATCGGCACTGAACTCACCTTTTGCAGACACGCAGGGGCGCAAGCGCGGGGCAACACCGGCGGAAGCGCTTGCCTTCGCTGCCCCACGAACATCCGAACCGCGTGCTGCAGGCAAGCCGAACGCCACCGCCGCCGTTGCTGCGCTGCCGCTGCCCAGCCTGCGCCCGGAGGTGTCCGAAAATACCGATTATCTGCCCATCCAGTACAGTGGAGCGGAGGTGAACCATGTGTACTCATTCTAAGCGTCCCTCTTCGTGCTGGTGGATAGCGATGATGGTGGGTACGATAGGGCTTGGCACAGGCTGGTGCCAGACGCCCTCGCTGCTGGAGCGTGCCGATGCCGAGATCGGGCAGATGGTGGAACGGGTACGCCCTGCGGTGGTGACGGTGCAGGTGCGCCGTGCGCAGATGCCCGCGCGACCCCTGCAAAGCAGCGGCTTTATTATCGATTCATCGGGCTATATCGTCGCCTCCTCCGATGGGGTTCAGAACGCGCGCGAGCTGCAGGTGCTGCTGGTCAATGGCGAGGTTCATTCGGCGCGGCTGATCGGCAGCGACGCCATCACCGGCATCGCTCTGCTGAAGATCAGCCCGCCGCGTCCGCTGACAGCGCTGCGGTTCGGCAACTCGGAGGCAGTGCCTGTGGGCGCGACCGCCGTGCTGATCGGCAATCGCGGTGGTCTGGCGGGCAGTGTGACGGTCGGCACGATTGGCGGCAAGGATCGGGTCGGCGTGCGCCCGCAGACCCAGCGTGTGGTGCCCCTGCTGCAGTTCAACGGCACGGTGGGCGCGGGCGAGCCGGGCGCACCCCTGCTCAACACGCGCGGCGAGGTGATCGGCGTCATCATCGGCGCACTCAGCGCAGTTGAAGGGATGCCTGTCGGAAGCGCAGGCGCACCTGCAGCAGGAGGCGCCTTCGCCGTGACGGGCTTCGCCGTGCCTGCAACCATCGTGGAGCGCGTGGTGAACGACCTGCGCACGCGCGGGCGCGCCGAACATCCATGGCTGGGCGTCGATTATCGCACGGTGCCAGGCGGCGCACAGGTGGCGCGCGTGATGCCCAACAGCCCCGCCGAGCGCGCAGGGCTGATGCCCGGCGACCTGATTGTGGGCTTCAACGGGCAACCCATCGATAGCGCAGCAGCGCTCACCCGCGCCCTCTATAATGCACGCCCCAACCAGCAGGTGGAAATCGTGCTGATTCGCGAAGGACAGACCTTCAAGCTGAAGGTCACACTCGGCGTGCAATCGCTCTAACCCCTCACCCCAACAGCGCGTGGCGGGTACAATTATCCCACCAGAACGGTGACGGAGGTGACCGATGGTCGAAACAGGCGATTTCCGCAACGGACTGAACATCATCGTTGATGGCGAGATTCACACCATTCTGGAGTATCAGCAATCGCATCAGGGGCGCGGCAGCGCGATTGTGCGCGTGCGGCTCAAGCGCCTGCGCGACGGTGCCATCTATGAGCGCACCTTCAAGTCAGGCGAGCGGTTCCCCCAGGCCTATATCGAACGCAAGCAGATGCAGGTTCTCTATCGTGACGGCGATGACTGGGTGGTGATGGACACCCACACTTTCGACCAGATTCATGTGCCGATAACCCAGTTCGGGGACGGCGCAAAGTTCATCAAGGAAGGCTCGGAGGTCTACCTGCTCTATCATGAGGGCGCGATTGTGGGCGCGGAGGTGCCCGACTTTGTGGAGCTGCAGGTGGTGGAGACCGACCCGAACTTTCGGGGCGACACGGCATCGGGCGGTTCCAAGCCCGCGAAGCTCGAAACGGGCGCGGTGGTGCAGGTGCCCTTCCACATCGAGGTAGGCGATGTGCTGAAAATCAACACCCGCGAGGGCACCTATGTCGAGCGCGTGCGGAAGGGATAAGCTTTATCTAACGCTTTCGGTAAAATCTAAACGGTGATTCCAGATGGCAACCCTTCAGATTGAATTGCCTGAACGCCTTGCACAGCTGCTACAGGAACTGGTGCGCGAGGGCTGGTTCGCCAGCGAAGAAGAAGCTGTGCGAACCACCCTTATGGAATTTCTGAGGCGCCATCCGTCGCTGTCGTGGGAAACCCTGCCCGAAAGCCTCGCGTGCGTGGCGATTGCCGAACAGGTGCAGGGGGATGTGGACGGCGAGGCGTTTGTGGCGCAGTTGCCGCCGCGGTTGCGGGCGGTGGTGCAGTTGCGCTTGCAGGGCTTTTCGTGGGAAGAAATTGCGCGTCAGCTGGGCGTGAAAGCCAGCACGGTGCGGGGTTATCTGCCCGAGTTGCGGGCGCGT
>JBBIJY010000048.1:0-7207 GCA_037445735.1 Armatimonadota bacterium
GTCAGCAACGGTGCTGCCATCGTTGTCCTCCTTCGGGTTGATAAGATTCGCGGGCGGTGACAGGATTCCTGCTGCCCCAATCATTGGGGTACTATCTCATCAGGCGATAAGTGCTGCAGGCACGAGCATCCTGGCTCTGGGCTTAACCGCATAACGGGAGGAGGCACAGGTGTGATTCAGGTCAAGCGTGTGTATGAACCGGTGCAGGAGTCGGATGGCAGGCGCTATCTGGTGGAGCGGCTCTGGCCGCGGGGGATGAGCAGGGAGCGCCTGCAATTAGATGGCTGGCTGAAGGAGCTGGCGCCGAGCGACGCCCTGCGGCGATGGTTTCGTCATGACCCGCGCAAATGGCACGAGTTTCGGACGCGCTATTTCGTGGAGCTGGAGCAGCAGCGGGCTTACTGGGAGCCGCTTCTGCAGGAGGCGCAACAGGGCACGATTACCCTGCTTTATAGCGCGCGGGATACCAAGCATAATAATGCCGTTGCGCTCAGGGAGTTTCTGGAATGTCAGCTCCAGCTCAAAAAGTAGGTGGCTCCCTACAGTGGGGGTTTCGCCTGGCGTTAATAGTGCCGGGCATGCTGGCGTTGCTGCTGGGCATGGCGATAGGGCTTCAGCGTTTGGGCTGGAGCCTGCCGCTGTCAGCCCTGCCGCTCTCTCATAGCTGGTTGATGGTCAGCGGCTTTTTCGGCACGCTGATCAGCCTGGAGCGAGCGGTGGCGATTCAGCGTCGGTGGGGCTACCTGGCGCCAGCTTGCAGCGGCGTCGGGGCGCTCCTGATGTTTTTCTATCCCTTCCAAGTTCCCGGCTGGCTGCTGGTAAATCTTGGCTGTTTCGTGCTGATTGCCCTGTATGGCGCTCTCTATAGCCAGCACCGCCTTTTTTATCATGCATTGATGGGGCTGGGGGCATGCTGCTGGCTTGCTGGCAATCTGCTCTGGTGGATGGCAGAGTTCCGCCTCACCCCACTGGCTTACACGGGGGTGCTGTGCTGGTGCATGTTTCTGCTTTTGACCATCGTGGCGGAACGGCTGGAGCTCAATCGGCTTCTTAAGCCGACGCTGGGAAGCAGTCTCTGGATGGCAGGTGGTCTTGTTGCCTTGCTGATGGGCTTGTTGATTCATGCGCTGATGGGACGAGCGGGACTGATGCTGTTTGGTAGCGGGCTGCTGACGATTGCGGTGTGGTTGGTCCGTTTTGACCCGGCGCGCTATGCTATGCGGGCAACGGGATTGACGGCGTTTGCTGGTCGCACGCTGACGGCGGGCTATTGCTGGCTGGGGATTGCTGGCGTCGTGGCGCTGGTGATGCCCGAACTGACGGTGGGCGTGGGGGCGGATGCGTTCCTGCACGCCTTCTTTCTGGGCTTTGCTTTTTCGATGGTGTTCGGACACGCGCCAATTATCTTTCCATCGGTGCTGGGTTGGCGGATACCATTTTATCGCCGATTCTACAGCCATGTGATTTTGCTGAATGGCTCCCTGCTGGTGCGTCTGGTGGGCGATGGGCTGGGCTGGCATGCGTGGCGTCAGTGGGGCGGCTTGCTGAACGGTCTGGCGCTGGTCATCTTTTTGCTCAATACGCTGTCGGCAATTGTGTGGACGCGGAGGTAAATGATGCCGCGCTGGAGCCGCTGGATGGTGCGCTGCGCGTTGCTGTATCTGCTGTTAGGGCTGGGGCTGAGCGTGGCAACCAGTGTGCCGTCGTGGGTGCGCGCGTTCGCGTGGCTGGCAGCCGCAACGCCTGCGCTCTTCCACCTGCTGGTGGTCGGCTGGGCAACCCAGCTGATTTTCGGGGTGGCGTACTGGCTGTTCCCGCGTGCTTCGCGTCCGATGCCCTCTGGCTCGGAGCGATGGGCGGGCGTGGTGTTTGTCAGCCTGAACTTGGGGCTGAGTGTGCGTTTGCTGGCGGAACCGATGCAGGCGCTGTCCGCTGGAGCCGTCTGGTCATGGGCATTACTGCTTTCCGCCCTGTTGCAGTGGCTATCGGGGGTCATCTTTGTGGCAACTATCTGGCGGCGGGTGAAGGAGAAGTGAGATGCCGCGCCTGAGCTGCTGGCTGGTGCGCTGTGCGTTGCTTTATCTGGTGGCGGGGTTCTCGCTGGGCGCGTGGATGCTGATGGCGAAGGTGCTCTCGCTGGCAGCGGTTGCTGGAGCGTGGCGTGCCCTGCACGCAGAGGTGCTGATGGTGGGCTGGCTGATCCAGCTGGCGATGGGCGTGAGCTACTGGATTCTGCCCCGCCTGAATGAACAGAACCAGCGCGGGTATGAATCGCGTGTGTGGGCGGCGTTCGGCACGCTCAACACAGGCATCGGACTGAGCTGCGTTGCCCTGTGGACAGATTGGGGCGCCCTTCTGCTGACGGGGCGTGTGCTGGAGGCAAGCAGCGTGTTATTGTATGCCAGCGCGATGCTTCCCCGCCTCCGACGCCTCTCACGACTGGGCTGAATAGCGCCCCCATGCGAAAACTTGCAGGAATTTTGTGTCGTCTAAGGAACAGGGTCTCTATGCGAACGGTGTGGCTGTGTGGGTTGATGGTGAGCCTGATGGCAGGTGGGCTGGGGCAGGCGCCGAAGGCATCGCCGACTCCCCAACCGAAGCCTGCTCCTGCGCAACCTGCGCCAAAGCAGGAGAAGCCAGCGCCTTCCGCGCCACCCAGCCAGATCAAGGTCAAGTTCCGCACGGAGGGCGAACGCTGGTGGTGGGCAGAGGGCAAAGACGGCACGCCGCTCACCAGCCCGCAAAAGATCAGCGAGCTGGAAGCCACGCTCCCGCTGCCGCAGGACTTCGCCACGCTCTGGATTCTGGACACCGAATCGGGCAATCTGGCGCGATTCGATGCGAGCGAACTCGCAGGCAGGGACGCGCTGGTCATCGGGCGAGTAGGCTGGACCCATGTGGCGCGCCTGCAGGTGAATGTGCGGGCGCAGGATCGCCCTGTCGCCGCCGCGCGGGTGAGCCTCACCGACAGCACCGGCGCCACTCGAACGCGCGTGCTGGAGCCAACCGCCGAAGGGATGGTGGTCTTTGAGCGTGTGCCGCTGGGCACGGTCAAGGTGCTGGTGGAGTACGGCGACGAGCAGAAGGTGTCGCAGGAGATGCGCCTGCGCGTGGAACGCGACGCGCGCGTGCCCGTGATCAATGTGGCGCTCAGCGGCGAGGTCGCCACGCTCGCGCCGCCGAAAGCCGCCGAAGCACAACCTGAACGCAGGGAGAGCCGCATCGGCGCGATTATCATGTATGTGCTGGCGATTGCCGTTGGCATCGGCGTGATCCTGTTCCTGATTCGGCTCGCGCTGCGCAAGGAGCAGCCGCTTGCTGACGCGATGCAGCGGCTGGGCGTGCAACTGCCGTCGGTGGACACGGGCACACCGTCGGCGAGCGCGACCGCCACCACGCCGCCTGAACCCGACCTGCCACCGCTGGAGAGCGCGGGCGTCGCGCCGACCGCGCCAGCCCCCTCCGCCACCAGCGCCGTGCCGACCCGACTCGTCGGTCTGCAGGGCGCCTACGCGGGGCAGGTGTTCGACATCAGCGCAGATTTAATCACCATCGGGCGCGACGCAGGCAACGGCATCGTGCTATCGAACGAAAGCACAGTCAGCCGCCGCCACGCGCAACTGATGCGCCAGAACGGGGAGCTGACCGTGCAGGACCTCGGCAGCACCAACGGCACCTTCGTGAACGGCATCCGCATCAGCGCACCGACACCCCTGCGCGTGGGCGACACCGTGCAGTTCGGCATGGCAACTTTTCGGGTGGAGTGAGCGGGTAACGACCGCAGCGGAAGCGGCTGGCTCAAGGGGTTTCATGATGATTCAGAAACTGCTCTATCTGATGGTGTTCGGCGCGATTGGCGGGCTGCTGGCATGGGCGGTGACGGAACCGTTCCAGGTGGACGAGTTCAGCCGCTCGGTGGACTACATGGAGCTGACGCTCTATGGGCTGATTTCGGGGGGTTTTATTGGCGCGCTGATTGGCTTCGCCAGCGGTCTCTCACTGGGCACAGTGGCGCACGCCCTGCGCGGGCTGATGCTGGGCGCGCTGATCGGGCTGCCGGGCGGCATGATGGGCATCTATCTGGGGCAGATAATCTTCAGCATTCTTCAGCTCACGCTGCCGATTATCGGGCTGATTATCGGGCGGATTCTGGGCTGGGGCATGTTCGGGCTGTTTATCGGCATCGCGGAGGGGGTGGTGGGGCGTTCGGTTCGGCGGATGCGCCAGGGCGCGATTGGCGGCGCCATCGGCGGCGCACTGGGCGGCGCGCTGTTCGACCTGCTGGGGTTCACAATCGGCGGCGCAATCAGCACTGCCGTTGGCGCCGAGCATAAGCCCGGCATGTTCTCCCGCATGGTCGGGCTGGTGCTGATCGGCGCAGGCATCGGGCTGTTCATCGGGCTGCTGGAGCTGATTTCGCGTCAGGCGTGGGTGCGCGTCCTCTACGGGCGCAACGAGGGCAAAGATTATCCGATTGACCGCTCAGGCGCGATTATCGGGCGCGACGAGTTAGCCGATGTGCCGTTGCGCGGCGACCCGCAGGTTCTGCCCCGCCACGCCGAGATTCACATCGCCAGCGGGCGCTATCTGCTGCTAACGCACGCGCCGCTGATGCTCAACGGCACGCCTGTTAGCGGTCAGGTGGAGCTGAACGACGGCGACCAGCTGAAGATTGGCTCGTTTCAGCTGATGTTCCAGTTGCGGGAGGGCGCGTCGGTGCGGTCGCCGCAGGATGTGGCGCGTTCGCCGTTGCCCCCACCGCCCCCCGTGCCCGCCGGACACTGCCCCTACTGCGGTCAGCGGTATGACCCGCTAACGGGCGCGTGCGCCTGTGCCGTTCCCACAGGCGGTTCGCCCGCACCCGCAGGCTTCCCGCCCATCCCGACGCCCGCTGCCGGGGCGACGACCGCCGTCGCGACAGGCGCGGCGACCACCCTGGTAGGCATCGACCCGCAGGTGGCAGGCGTGCGGGTGATGGTGCCCCCAACAGGTGTGCGAATCGGGCGCGAAGCGGGCAACGACCTGATCGTGCCCGACCCGACGGTCAGCCGCCGCCACGCGCGCATCGTGCCCGAAGGGAGCACGCTGGTGGTCTACGACGAGGGCAGTACGAACGGCACCTTCGTGAACGAACAGCGCGTCAGTCGCCAGCCGCTCAAAGCGGGCGACATCCTGCGTTTTGGCAATGTGCGCTTCCGCGTGGAGTAGCCCTCACAGGTTCGATGGTTCACGCAGCGCCCTATCGCGGCGCATGCAGGGCGTAAACCCACACCGCATGCCCGCACCGCTGCAGTTCGTCCTGCACGGTGCAGATGGAAAGGCAGATCCCTTTCCAGCAGAATCAATCACAATCCCCACATAATCGTCATACGCCAGCAAACCACCCCGCTTCGTTTGCTGTAAGCGAATCAGAGCCGGTTCAGTTCACTTTGCTATTGAGGCTCAATCATTTATGAGAACGCAACTGCCGCCATATGCTGCCAAGTAGTTCAGACCCCCATGTTGCTTTTTGGCATTCTCGCTCATCCCGTCGCTCCCAAACCATGCGTCCTAACTGGCGCCAATCCCGCACAGGGATTCCTTGTGGCACCTCTATCACTGCACCTCTCGTAGGTGTAAAATGCACCAGTTCGAATAGAAGCTGACCTGTTTGAGTAGCTACCTTATACTCCAGCATGATCCGTGAGGGGATCCAGACGCCGCGCACTTGCTTGTATGCTAATGTTTTCCATCGCTCGTAAGCGCTGCCTGCCACTATTTCGGCTTGTGCAGGAGCATCACCACGCTTCCGATTTAAGTAAATCAGAACCTGATCGAAACTCAACATCCCTCTCATCATTTGCCGCTTCTTTTGATCAGGGTGCAGATCAAACACCCATTCCTGTTCATCGACACTAATCAACTTCCAATCGCTAATTTCTGCACTCAAAAGACGTAGCGGGAACACTCCCGCTAAGAAGATCAAATCACCTGTTAGTGGTCCACCAAAGGGACAAGGCAATCCGAAACCGTTGTGCCCTGCAAAGCTAACATCTACAAAATGAACCTTTGCATCATTCAGATCACGAGAAACATAGATGATAATTTCGCCTGTTTCACCCAAGTAATAACAATCCCAAAGTAGTGGTCGGTCAAATTTACGCACCATTCCACGCGTAATATACGGTACTTCTTTGCTCATATGTAAGCAGGTTAGTTGAGGAGTGCGTTGAATAATGTACATTCCTTTCAGTCCCTCTATTAATATCTGCTGATTATTAATATCAACAACATCTTTATCAAGGCGCCCTGTATTGGTTTCTTCATATAAATTTTCTTTATTTAAATAATCCTTATTGTATACACGGCTCTCTTCAATAGACCACTCGAAAGTTATGGTTGCAGAAAATTTTTCTCTTAAGTCATGATAGCGCGATCGCGTTTGCTCTTTTTGATTTATTCCGTCTTTCTGATTTAGAAGATGTTCTTCAACAGATCGTGTTTCTCGCCGAAAGATGGATTTCTTCACCATGCTAACCTCCACTTGTAAGAAGCAGTAGAGCCTGCTTTGAGTCTTTGCAGGCTCTACTGCTTCTTTTTGCCTCAAGTATTACATAGCAATGCCTCGAGCTCCACTATTTCATGCGGAACTGGTCGAAGTGATTGGCAGGAACAGTTGCTAAGACATACGCCTTCATTGGTTTTTTAATAACTCGGACTTTCCCTTTTTCAGCCGCGCACACCGATCCTGGATGAGGCTTGCATACATGATATCTTTGCGCGTATATCCCTTCGTAGCAGGGACCTGAGCAGCCTGTTCCAGAGTTTGTACAGCCCCATGATATTCTGTCTGGTTCCTGATCATTTGGATCACCCACTAAGACACAGCGCTGGTCTTTATAGGGTTGCTTCCCAGGTAATGCCTGGTGGCTGTCATCCTGATTGCTTGATACAATCGCCCATCCAGGCACTAAGCTCGCCATGATTAATGGCGCAATAATATTACTCAGTAGCACCATCTTACATTTCATCACCAGCACCTCCTTCGTTTCACGGTAGGGGTTCCGCTTTACCCCTCCACCCTTAATAAAATTAATAGCCCGAAACCCTCAAAATGGCCACGGAGCAGGCGCCTTTTAATCCCCTTTTTTGCCATTTTCATCCACCATCGCTCGCAACGCCTCCAGCACTGCCACCAACCACCGACGAACCCACGACTCCCCCCTGC
>JBBIJY010000049.1:0-6950 GCA_037445735.1 Armatimonadota bacterium
ATTGATACGCCGAATGGCTTACCACCCCGACCTTGTGCAGGAACTGATTAACCTGCTCGAAGCGCGAGCCGTATGGGTGGAAATTGCCGTATGGGTGGAAATTCAAGATGAAATAAACCTCTGCCGCGATCCACACGATAATATGTTTCTGGAAACCGCCATCAAGGGCGGCGCAGAGTACCTCGTCACGCGCGATGACGACCTCAAGCGCGACCCCGAGCTGATCCAGAAGATGGCAGAGTTCGGCATTCAGGTCGTGAGCGTGCAGCAGTTCCTGAACCAGCTCGGCGCGGAATAGACTCCCCAGAGAACGGCTGTGCCCTCTCAATGCCCATGCCCTCCGTGCGAAGGTGTGGATGGCTGGAACTGGGGTAGGTTAATCTGGCGGGGTCCCCGTGCAGTCCACTCAGTGGGAAACACAGGGTCGCCCTCCACAAGGCTCGCATAGCCAAACACGATCACCTGGTCGCCCGCCTTGAGTCCGTCCAGAATCTCGGTGCGCTCGCCGTCGGAGAGTCCCACTTTCACATAGCGTCGGCGTGCCACAGAGTCAGCAGGCTGCTCTTTGGGAACCAGATCCATCTTGCAGATGGGACAGATTCCAGGCTGGTTTTGCTCTATCTGTGGGTGCATCGTGCAGTAGTAGGTGGTGGGCTGGTTTGTGTGGCGATGCACCTTTTCTATCACCCACACAGAGGGGCGCTGATGTTCGTCGTGCTGGATGGCGCGCTGAGGCACGGTGAGCGCAGGGCTGGCATTTGCGCGCAGCCCAATCCGCATCTCGGCATATTCGCCCACATTAAGACGCCCGTCGGGGTTGGGCAGGATGGCTTCCACAATCATCGTGCGGGTGTTCGGGTCGGCTTCGCGGAAAATGGCGCTCACGCGCGCCCTGTAGACCCGGTTCGGCTCGGCGTAGCGCCGTATCCAGACGGGGTATCCGACGCGGATTCGCACGGCGTCCTGCTCGGCGACCTTCGCCTGCACACGAATCCGGGTGGTGTTCTGCAGGCGGAAGATGGGCGTGCCGGGTTCCACCAGCGTGCCCAGCTCGGTGAGGCGCTCGGTGATGGTGCCCTGATTGAGCGCGGTAAGGCGTGTGTAGCTCAGATAGAGCTGGGCGGCACGGCTACCGCCCTGCATGGCGCGAATCTGGGCGTTGGCGCGTTGCAGGCGCGCTTGAGCGGCTTGCAGGCGTGCCCGCGCCGCCTGCAGCTCACGCTCGGCGGTCTCGATGCTGGCTTCGGCGCGTTGCAGGCGTGCTTGCATCGCGTCCCGATTGGCTCTCAGCTGGTCGATGTGCGCCGTGTGATACTGATGCTCCGCCTGGGCGGCGCGGAGCCGTTCCCGTGCCTGGGTTAGCTGGGTGGCGGCTGCCTGCGCATCGCGTTTGGCGACGAAGCCTTTCTGCAGCAGTGCCTGCTGGCGTTCCGACTCGGCTTGCCAGTAGTCCACATCAGCCTGGGCGGCGCGAACGTCCGCCTGCGCCTGATCCAGCTCCGCCTGTGCCGCGCGCAACTCGGCTTCGGTGGCGCGGAGCATCTGACGGGCTTCGTCCCGCTCCGCCTGCGCCTGCTGAAGGCGTGTCTGCGCCGCCTGAAGGTTGGCTTCCGCTTCCTGCACCATCGATTGCGCTTCGCTGCGGTCAGCGAGCGCCGTCTGCAGGCTGCCCTGTGCTTCCTGAAGGCGCGCCTCGTACTCCGCCGGCTCAATCAGCGCCAGCAACTGACCCGGTTGCACGCGGTCGCCAGGATAGACGCGCGTCTCGATGAGCCTGCCCGTGATTCGGGCGCGGATAATCTCCTCGTTATAGGCGCGGAAGGTGGCAGGGTAGGCGACGGCGGGCAGAAACGGGCGCCGCTGAACCTCTTCCGTGCCCACCGGGAACGCGCCGCGCGGCGGCTTCATCGCGCTCATGTCCATCCCCTGCGCCTCCAGCGGGGTCATCGCGCCCGGCGGGCGCTTTGTCTGCACCACCCACCATGTGCCCGCTGCAAGCAAGCCCAGCAAGAGCAGACTGCTGACTATCGGGAACCATTTTTTCATGGCTGTTTCCCTCCTAAGGCGTGAGTTGTGTGGCGATGCTCATGGGGGATGTCTTCGCCGTTATCGAGCCTTGCACGACGGAGCAGGAGCGCATTGATCGCAACAATCACTGTCGACAGGCTCATCAGCAACGCGCCCACTGCGGGCGAGAGCAGCAGTCCCCAGCGTGCCGCCACGCCCGCCGCCAGCGGCAGGGCAATCAGGTTGTAGCCAGTTGCCCAGAAAAGGTTCTGCACCATTTTGGCATAGCCCAATCGTGCCAGTCGCAGGAAGAAGACCCCATCGCGCGGGTCGTTCTCAACCAGCACCACATCCGCGGATTCGATAGCGACATTCGTGCCCGCGCCGATGGCGAAGCCGATATCGGCGGCGAGCAAGGCAGGTGCATCGTTGATGCCATCGCCCACGAAGGCAACCCGCTGACCCCGCTCACGAATCTGGAGCACGATGTGTGCCTTCTGGTCAGGCAGCACTCGCGCATAGTAAGTATCGACCTGAAGTTGCTCGGCGACGGTGCGTGCCACCGCTTCAGCATCGCCTGTGATCATCACGACCTGAATGCCCATCGCGTGGAGCGCTGCAACAACTTCCCTTGCGCCTGTGCGGACGCGGTCCGCGAGCGTGAACGCTGCCTGTGCACCGTTCGTGTTGAACAGCACGATGGTGGTTTCGCCGCGCTGGTCGGCATGCGCCAGTGCCCTCTGAAGTGCAGGCGTTTGTTCAATGCCGAGTTCCGCGAGCCATTCGGGGCGCCCCAGTCGGTAAAGCGCACCGTCGATATGCCCTTCCACACCTTTGCCAGGCACAGTTCGGAACTCGTCCAGCCTGCTGGGCAGGATGTCGCGCTCCCGGGCTGCTTCGAGCAGAGCCTGCGCCAGCGGATGGCTCGTGTTCTGTTCCAGCGTCGCCGCGATTCGCAGGGCGGTCGTTTCTTCCATCCCTGCAACCCAGATGCCCGTGACGGCGAACCGCCCTTCCGTGAGCGTGCCCGTCTTATCGAACGCGACCACCTGAATGGTGCGGGCGCGCTCGATGGCTTCACGATTGCGAATCAGGATGCCGTTTCGGGCAGCGCGCCCCGTCGCCTGCACCAGAATGAGCGGGATCGCCAGCCCCAGCGCGTGCGGACAGGCGATAACCAGCACCGTGACGGCGCGGGCGAGTGTGAACTGCCAGTCAGCGCCTGCGAGATGCCACGCGATGCCTGCTCCCGCCGCCATCAGCAGCGCGACCACGGTGAGCCAGAAGGCGAGTCGATCGCCCAGCACCTGAAAGCGACTGCGTGTGTGCTGTGCCTCTTCCACCAATCGCATCAGCTGGTGGAGTGTGGTGGCGGCGCCCACGCGCCGTGCCTCCACAACCAGTCGCCCCTCGAGATTGATGGAGCCAGCCACGACCTCCTCACCGGGCTGCTTGGGCACAGGGCGCGACTCGCCCGTCAGAAACGCCTCGTTCACGCTGGACGCCCCCTCCAGCACAATCCCATCCACGGGCACCTGCTCGCCCGTGCGCACCAGCACGCGGTCGCCCACCTGTACCGCCTCCAGCGGCACATCCACCACCTGCTCCCCGCGCAACACATGCGCCTGCGGGGGCAGTAGTGCGACCAGATGTTCCAGCGCTTGCGACGCCCTGCCAATCGCCGCCATCTCCAGCCAGTGCCCCAGCAACATCACATCGATCAGGGTCGCCAGCTCCCAGTAGAAAGGCATGCCCTGCAGCCCCAGTGTGGTGGCAAGGCTGTACCCGAATGCCACACTGATCGCCAGCGCAATCAGCGTCATCATGCCTGGCATGCGGGCACGCCATTCGCGCACCGCGCCCTGCAAAAAGGGGGTTCCGCCGTAGAGAAAGACCACCGCACTCAACACGGGCACAACGGCATCGCTACCTGTAAAGCGCGGCGCCTGAAAGCCCAGCCACTGCTGAATGCTCTCGCTCCAGATCAGAATCGGAATGGTCAGCACGGAGCAGACGACGAAGCGATTGCGGAACATCGCGATGGTGTGCCCCGCATGCTGATCATGAGCCGACTCGCGATGCTCACGATGGTCAGGCAGCGGCGCTGGTGCATGAACCCGATGAGGGTGAGGGTGTGCGTGTCCCATCATTTATTCCCTCCGGCAGGGGCAGTGCCTCCGGTGAAGGCACCGCCCCTGCTCCAGCTTAGTGATGATGCTCATGGTTGTGCTGGTGTGGCTTGCCAGCCGTCTGCACGGGTGCCAGCGTGCCTCCTGCCTTTTTCACCGCCTGCTCCAGCTGCGCATAGCGCACCGAAGCGTTCGGCTTGAACTGAACCAGCAGGGTGTTTTTGTTGACCGTGACCTTCTGCACGCCGGCGACCTTCTGCAAAGCCCGCGCGACTTTCTGCGCATCGCCCTTCTGCAGGTTCAGCGCGAGCTGACCCGAATAGCGCATTCGGGAGCTGGGTCCCATCGCGTGCGGAATTTTGGGCAACGCCAGCACGACCTGCGAGAGGGCAACCTGCGCCTCGTCGTAGCGCACAATCGCCGTCGCCGTCTTAAAATCGAGCTGAGCTGACTGCACGCCCCGCACCCGCCGAAGCCCCTTCACCACAGGCTCCACACAGCCCTCGCAGTGCAGTCCGCTAACCCGAATAGCGACGGTGCGAAGCTCCTGCTTCGGTTGAGCGGTCATCAGACCCGCTAAAACCAGCGTCATTACGGCGCTCAGCAGCGCCCCATAGACTGCTTTTTGCATGGTTCATCTCCTCCTGTGTGATGATTGTCTGCGCTCGTCTCACGAGCGTGCAACTCAGGTGAACGAATCGCATCGCCGCAGGATGCGGTGATGATAGATGTGATTATATACTCACACAGGAGGGGCGCGCGGCGCCCAGCACGCAAAAGTGGTCTGAATGAGGGGTTGAAGCCGTGGGTGATAAAGCGGGGTGCGGGTAGGTTGTACCACCACCTGCGCCTGCAGCGGGGGCATCAGCAGGGTGAAGCTCTGGTCCGGCAGATTCGTCCCGCCCGTCAGCACGGCAGGGTTCGGATGGCTTGCCTGGCAGAGCTGGCAGTGCGGGCAATCGCTGCGCGGATGGGGCGCAGGGGATGCCTGATCCGTTGCAGGGGATGGCGCACAGCATGCGTGGGTGCGAACCGGTCGGTAGCAGTCGCACGAATGCACTGTGAGCCAGCTGAGCGGTGCCAGCCCCAGCCAGACCATCAGCATCCAGAGCGCGATGCGCCACCAGCGCCTGCTGTGCAACGGCATCACATCTATTATACCCTGCGCGTTTACCGATGGTTCCCTGCATCAGGCGTTTGTCAAGAGCATTTTTGAAGCGACCTGTGGTATAATGTCGATGAGGTGTTGGGGTGTGTTTTTGGCAGAGCATTTGCGTCGTATGCGTGCCTCGCGGGGGCTGACGCTGCGTCAGCTGGCGCGCGCTGCCAGAGTGAATGTGTCCACCCTGAGCCGCTGGGAAGCGGGGATGACCACCCCGCGCGTCTATGAGCTGCGGGCGGTGTTGACCGCGCTGCGGGCTACAGAGACCGAGTGTGCGCAGGCATGGCAACTTCTGGATGCCCCTCGCGCGACCCCGATGGCAGTGGGGGTAAGAGAAGGTGCGCCTTCGCCGTCAGGCGCTGCCCCGATAGGGGGCGAGCTGTTGCGAGCGCTGCGGGGGCGGCGCGGCTGGACTCTCGAACAGGTCGCCCTGCATGTGGGCGTGACGGTCAGCACGCTCAGTCGCTGGGAGCGTTCCGAGAGCTGGCCCTCCGACGAGCAGTTAGGACGCCTGTGTACCGTGCTGGGCGCGAGCGAGGCGGAGCATCAGGCGCTTCAAAACGGGCGCGGCGTGCTGACCTGGTTGCCCTTCGAGGTGGCGTCCGCCGCCGAGATGGAAGAGCTGCTGGAAGCGGTCAACACCGATCAGCTCCCGATCGACCCCGTCATGACCGACCTGCTCTATCGCTGCGTTCAGGGGCGCCTGTGGCAGATGGTGAGCGTGAACCGCGCCCCGAAGAGCCTGCTGATCGACGCCTTTGCCTATCACTGCCGCTATCTGGTGGAGCAGGCGCGGGTACATGAGGCGCAGCTATCCGTTCAGCGTGCCCTGCGCCTGATGCCCCGATCGGAACCCCTGCGACCTCACTGGTTCTATATCGTGCATGCGCAGGCGAAAGGTGCAGCGGAATGCAGCCCGCACCTCATCCCCATGGAAGGGGTTGTCATCCTTCGGCGCTGGCTCTCCCAGGCGGAACAGTGCGCACCTGAACATGCTGCATGGTTCTGGCGCAACAGCGCGGAGTACCTGAGCTTCTCACGCCATCGCCACGAGGCAGTGGAGACCCACACCGTCGCCCGACGCAAAAGCGACCCATGGCGCGAAGGTGACCCCAACATCCTTCTCTCGGACGCGCTGGTGCTGGCCAATCTGGGTCAGAGCGAGCAGGCGCTCCGGCTGCTCACCGATAACCCCTCACTGGCGGACCCTGAAGAGCAGGGCGTTCAGCAGTGCATCAACAAAGCGCTCATCTGGATTCGGGTGCTGTGCCAGTGCGGTTTGCATGCGGAGGCGCAGCGCTGGTGGCTGCGCCTCCAGCAAATCCATGGCATGCTCGCTCCGCGCGGCATGCCATGGTGGTACAACTGGGCAAAGGGCGAACTGCAGGCGTTTTCAGCACCCGCTGCCGAAGGCGAACAGCACCGTTAGCAGGTCGGCGTCGTCCACGAGTCCGTCGCAGTTCACATCGGCGGGGTTGACGCCCGTTGCGCCGAAGGCGAACAGCACCATCAGCAGGTCAGCGTCATCCACACAGCCGTCGCCTTCCACATCGCCGTTGCGCGGCGTGCAACGGGTGTCTAACAGGTACGCTTCATCACGCCCCGTCGCCGCGTTGTAGCCGTACCCCACGATATAGCGCCCGTCGGGGCTG
>JBBIJY010000050.1:0-6806 GCA_037445735.1 Armatimonadota bacterium
GGGTTTCGGGGCTGAGGGGGTGGTCGATCTGGAACGCCTTGGTGCCTGTGGCGGCAAGCCGCCCAAAGGAATAGACACCGTAGCCAGCAGTGTCAGAAGGGACTTCTCCCAGCACACCCCAGCCAGAGCCAGCCTGGGAACCCCAGACACCGATGCCAAGTTCACCCGTGCCACGATTGATCCCGCGCACCGCAGCGGAAAAGGCGCCCGGGCTGGTGGAGCTGACCTCGCCCAGCACGCCCACGGCAGAGCCGCTGGTGGAGTTTGTGATGCCGTGAACGCCGGGCGCGGTGCCCGTGGTGGCAGCGTGCAAGCCGTAAACGCCTGTGCCATCGGGACTGACCGCTCGTCTATGCACGCCGACAGTGCTTCCGGTGTCAGCAGCGGCGGCGCCATACACGCCATACCCTGCAGAGCTGTTGCTTACGCCTGCCACGCCCCAGGCAGGACCTGTGGAAGCAGTCGCCCAACCGAACACGCCTTTTCCGCCCGTGCTGTTGGTTTCACCATGCACGCCGTGCACATCACCAGCGGCAGCCTGAGCGTATCCCATCACGCCGTCGGCCTGGTCCGAACCACTCCCGGTAAAGGTAGTCATACCCATGATGGCGCGCGGTTGATTGCTTACCACATGGAGCGGTCAGGCAGGACTGCTCGTTCCAATCCCGACATTCCCTGCATTGTAGAAGATATTGCTTCCTGACGCCTGCCAGAAGGCGTCGCGCAGGTCGGTGTCCGGCGCCCAGGCGGTGCCATTCCACTTCAACACCTGTCCGTTGCTGGGTGCAGTGCCGGATACGGGGCGACCCTGCAAGCCATCCACCAGCGGGTCTGGATAATTACCGCTCAGGTCGCCGCCAGCCGGCCCGATGGGCATCCACGCCCGAACAGCGTAAAAAGCCAGCGGGGTCGGGTTCAGGATGATACGCGGTGAGAGGGTCGTCCACGGATCGCTGGCTGTCCGACGAACCCATATCTCCACCTGGTAATGGTGAGGAATACCCTCTGGCGGAAAGCCGAAAAAGTTGTTGAAGTCCACCACAACGGTGAACAAACCGTTGTTGACCGTGACACTGTGCGGACCCGAGGAACGCAACAAGGCGGTACCGTCCTCGTTGTAGAGCCGGAACAGCATCTCGTAGGTGCCGTTCGCAGGGCTGCCGCCAACTCGCAGGAAGCCCTGAAAAGTGAACGGCTGGTGGGCGCACGCGAGCGCCAGCATCACGATAAGCCCAGTGCTACTCACAATGCCTCTCATCGCTTGATCCTCCATTCACTTGAGATTGGGCATCGGTTCAAGGGGGAAGGGCTGGGGGCGTCTCGCTCAAGATTGGCAGTACCTGAATGGCTTGAGCTGCGTGTCCATCAGCTCTGTCCGCTCTTGACGATACCAGTCCTATTATAGCATACTTTTTCGTCCGATGGTAGGGACTAAAGTCCTGATTTGCCCCTTTTCGAGGGGGATTTTTCGGGGTTTTTTCGCGCTTTGTGGGGTTGCTGCTCGATTCGGGGGCAGGTTTTCAGTCGCGAGCGAGGGTGTTCGAAAAATCCAACCAGAGGAGAGGATGCCCCTCACCCCTACCCTCTCCCCAGAGGGGAGAGTGAGCAGCTAAACCCCTCTCTGGTGGAGGCGTGGGGAATTAAACCCCCTTCCTCTCCCCAGAGGGGAGAGGGAGCAGCTAAACCCCTCTTCCCCGCCTGCGGGGGAGACGGTATGGGTGGGGTGGCTCCACACAGGCGGATAGGATGCCCGCGAATTTTCGAACACCCTCGTCGCGGGTGCAGCGGGCGGGGTTGCTCGATGGGGTATCCTTGAGGGCGGCTATGCGAGCGAGGAGCATGGAGGTGGGGCGCAATCGGCGGGCGGCGCCTGCACGGAGGCGGGCGCGGCGCGTGCTGTGGGCACTCTTCTGGTCGATCTTCTGGCTGTTCGGGCTGCTGCTGGGCGCGATGCTGGGCTACCTCTCCTTTGCGGGCGAGGGCACGGTGCGACGCGCCATTATTGCCTATATGAAGGGTGAAACGCGCCCGGAGGTCGCCTTCCCCGCGCAGGATGCTGTCACGGTGCTGGTGGTTGGCGCGGACGAGAACCGTGACCGCCGCAAGCGCGTGGTCAATACGGCTGCCCGTACCGACACCATCATGGTGGCGCGGTTCGACTTCCGCAATCGGCGCGTGGATGCCCTCTCCATCCCGCGCGACACGCTGGTGCGAATCCCCCGCCGCGGCTGGGGCAAAATCAACGCCGCGCATGTGCTGGGCGGACCCCAGCTGCTCGCCGAAACGGTCAGCACCCTGCTGGGCAATATCAAAATCGATCACCTTGTGATTGTGAGTTATAAAGGCTTTGTGGAGGCGGTCGACGCGATGGGCGGCGTGACGATCGAGGTGGAGAAGCCGATGCATTATCACGATAACTGGGGCGATTTGCATATTGATCTGGAGCCGGGCGTGCAGCATCTCAACGGCACACAGGCGCTGGGCTATGTGCGGTTCCGCCATTCGGATAGCGACTTCCACCGTATTCAGCGTCAGCAGAAGTTTTTGCGGGCGGTCAAGGAGCGATTGCGGCAGCCATCGGTGTGGATGCGGGCGCCCTATATTTTGAGTGCTGCGCTGCGCCATACGCGCACCACACTGGACTACGAGCAGATTCTGGCGCTGGCGCTGTTTGCCCGCGAGTTGCCGCAGGAGCGCATTCGCACCGAGACGCTGCCTGTGCGCAACGGGCGCGGCACGGATCTGATTGTGAAGCGCGAGGAGGCTGCCCGGCTGCTGCGCGAGATGGGCTTCTGGGACGATCCGCGCCTTTCCTACAGCCCCGCGAACCCGCGATGAACCGCCTCGGTCTGTCCCGCCTGGAGAAGCTCGCGCTTGGTGCGGCAGCTGTCGTCGCCATGCTGGTGCTGATCCCGCTCTATCAGCAGCTGGTGGACATCAAGCGCACCTCCGATTGCCTCTCCAATCTCAAGGAGATTGCCACCGCGCTGAGCCTGTATCAGATGGATTACGGGGGCGGTCTGCCCGTTGCCTATTATGCGCAGGGCGATGGTCAGCCCCAGCTCGATGCGAGCGGTCGCCCGCTCAGCTGGGCGCTGGGCATCAGCGGTTATGTGCGCAAAGACCCGGCGCGGGTGTTGCTATGTCCTGCTGACCCGCTGGGCGGCAGCACTCGAATCAGCCATCCGCGCGACCCGAACCGTGCGATTGGCTTATCGTACGGCTTCTATGCGCCGCTATCGGGTCGCAAGGTGTCCGATGTGGCGCAGCCGGGTCAGACGATTCTGATTGCTGATAGCGTTGCGGGCGGTCAGCTGGGCACGCTTGACCCGCAGCCGCTTCTCAACGGCAACGACGGCTTCGTGCTGGGCTTTGATGATGGTCTGTTCGCCCCCACGGCGCGCAGCCGCTACATCGCGCGGCTGGCGGTGTGGCGTCTGGATGCGACAGCCGACTGGAAAGCGGGCAACCTGCGCGCCTTTCACGGCAAGGGCGTGAATGTGCTGCATGTGGACGGGCATGTCGCCACACGCGACCCGACGATTGTGCGGCTGGAACGCGAGCCAGATGGTCGCCTGAAACCGCCCTGGAGCCTGCCTGAACCTCGTGAGTAAATAGATTCTGATCGCGCAGTCGGGGTAGGGCTAACCTGATGATTGGGTCTCTATAATCGCGATGGGCATATAGCCTGTCGCGAGCAAGCCGATTCGGCGCGTGGGCAGGTGCAGCACCCAGATGCGCCCGCCCAGCTCAAACACGGCATAATCGCCTGGCAGATACGATAAACCCCGTAGCGGGAACATGCCCATGCTCTGATGGGGGTCAAACTGGAACGGGAACGCCAGCCCAACAGGATAGCGCTTTTGCTCGTCATAGCGTACGGTGGGCTTCTCTGCCCACCCGATGATTCGCCAGTGGGCATCTCCCTCGCGCCAGTCGGGTGCGCGAATCTCGTCGTCCGCTTTCTGGTTGCGCACCCTCTGCGAATCGATGGCGAGGGGCAACAGCCGCTGGTTCCTGAAGGTCAGCCACCAGCGAAGGCTCTTTTTCTCGCGCTTCAGGTACAGTCCTCCGGGCGCGTAAGCGGATCGAAGTGGGCGCGTATCTTCTATCACCTGCTTGTGCAGTAGGCGCGGCGTGCCGCCGGTGATGGGGATCGCCATCAGGTTGCCGTCGGGCGCAATATAATACACTGTGGCAGGTGCGGTCTGCACAAAGCGCAGGTCGGGCTGGAAGCGGTTGCCTAAAAAGCCGAAGTCGCTGAACGACAGATAGAACAGCGTTAGCAGCGCGTAGCTGACGAGGTTCACCTTTGCGGAGTTGCCGATTGCCCAGTGCCAGTCGCGTTTGCCCCCAAGGTAGAGCGGCAGCGCCTCGATAAACGCTGTCAGCGCGAACAGCAGCACCGCGAATAGCATGAGCAGATAGGGCAACGACTGGAGAAAGGCAATCTCGCTACCCTGCAGCGACCGATCGATTCCGCCCAGTGTGAGCGAGATGCGATTGCCCAGCAGCAGTCCTGCGAAGTAGGAAAGGTAGTTCGCGCTGAGCGTAATAGTCAGGGCACGCGCGAAGTTCAGCTGTGCCCAGCGGGTGAGTAATGCGGCTTCCAGCAGCGCCACCAGCGGATTGCACAGCACGAAGTGCATCGCGGCGGCAATCACGACAGCCGTGCCCATATTGGACCAGGCACACCCCGCCAGCCCCATCAACGCCACGACCATCAGCAACCGCATCATCTTCTCTTTCACGATGTCGGTGGAAGAATCCTGCCTGCTCGCTTTCCCTTGTGAATCAGGGAGCTGAGGAAAAGATCATCCCTGGATCACTTCCTGCTCCCTTTGCGGAACGCGCTGCCGATGAGCTGATTTCCGTCTATGCTAATCAACCCACTCCACAAAGCCCATACCACCGCCTGCATCGTATTGCGCACGCACAGCTTCTCCCGAATCGCTGCCAGCTCCCGCTTGAGCGTGCGTTCCGAGCGACAGAGCTTCTCTGCTGCTGTTTTGATATCGCCGCACAGAGCTACTGTTTCCAGCACCTTCCTTTCCGTTTGGCTCAACAGGCAGCTTTCAACAACGGTGGCGTCGGGCTTTTCACCTGCCTGCACCACTTCAATTTCTGGGCAGGTACTCAGCAGTTGCTCCAGATAGCGTCCTAGGAGAGGGTTTTTTGTCAGCACCATCACTTTGTGTCGTTGCATGCTCTCACCTCGTCAGAGGGAGATTCGGTCTACACTGAGGGTGTCCTGCTGGCACGAAGGTTGCAAAAAAAAATCGTCCTTTTGGACTTGACAAGCAGAGAGGGCTATGTGCTATATTAAGGGCATATGGAGGATAATAAAATGTCGAGGCAGAGATGGATACTTCTTGGATTGTTAAGTGCGATGATAGATATTTGCTGTCTATCATTGGACGCTTTCTTCAATGTAGCTCATGCACAAACTGAGGATCTGCCGCCCAAGATCTACGTCAGCATTCCTGATCTTGCAGCATATTGGATTGGACAGCCGCCTATCCTTAAGGTAGTAGCAAACGATGACCATGACCCTAATCCGCGTGTTTCTGCTTGGCTCAACGGACAACTTGTGGATGTCACATCACCTGCTCTCATCGAAAATCCCGGCATTTACTTCTTGAAAGTTGAGGCAGAGGATAACCGCTTTAACAAAAGCATCCATTCCATCATTTTTGAAGTGCTCGATGTGCCCAAATACCAAGCGGAAATTACTCCTCTTTGGTTAGATTACAGAGTGGATATGCTGTCAGGGACGGTGAGTATTGAGGCACTGCTGCTTTTAAGCAATCCCAGTTTTTATCCGCAGCTACAGATTGATCCACACGACCCACGCCTTCAGAATGTCGCCCTTTGCAGGGTTAGTCGTTATTCTTGGACTATGCTCTTAACAGACGAGGATGGTGCTACAGTTAGCGATCCCATCCCGCTTCCAAGCGAAGATGAAGCGGCGCTATGCGATTGCATAAATCAAACAGTTATTGTTCATTTTAGAGGTAAAACATCCGTGCATAAAATGCCAAGTGGTTTTGTTGTGTTAGGAGTGGCGAGTGATTCTGATTCGCCAGAAAGCAGCTTCGTTATAGAAACCCTGCCATCCCCGTTAAAGGTAATGGTTAGCGAGAATATAGAGACAATTATACAGCAATTTCTCAACACTGGTTTATTTATGCTCTGTGCCCCCCCACCCGGGGGCCCTGAGTGCAAATGGATACCTCGTGTCGGGCGCAGACCAGAATCGTGTACCGATTATTTCTTTAGTGGTTGGTGTCTAACACAAGGTGCAATTTGTGAATATCAATATCAAGGCTTTGCAGGCTCTTATATTGAAGGACAAGCTTCAGCACAGGATAACTGTGTTGGATGCATTGCTGATGCGGATTGCCTAGTGACAGGTAAGGTGCATGCTTCCTTAGTGCATGTGAATATTCGCCCTCCCTGTAATTGGCAGAGAGTCAATGCAACTTCTGCTCCAAAATTTAAAGGCAAAGTCGAAATCAGTGGCTCACAAGGGTTTGGAGGAGATAATGCCGCCATAGCGGCAGGAGTGATCAATGTATACGTTCATGGTGGTTCATGTCAATTTGCAGCAACGGCTTTCAATGGATGCCAGGTTGGATATCAAAATCCGATATCCATTAATTTAGGTACTGGCTATGATTCGAGAGGTGGAAGCATTAACTTTTCAATTACGCTTACTTGGAACGGAAGAAATTCTGATCGATGTTTCGCGACAGGAAATGGAGTCTGTTCTGAGACCCCAGGAGCTTCCATAAGAGCACAGATCG
>JBBIJY010000051.1:0-5450 GCA_037445735.1 Armatimonadota bacterium
CCCCTCTCCCCAGGCTTGGGGAGAGGGGGTTTTTGTGTGGGTGCGCTTACACGGCTCCCCTCTCCCCAGGCTTGGGGAGAGGGGGTTTTTGTGTGGGTGCGCTTACACGGCTCCCCTCTCCCGCAGCGTGGGAGAGGGGCTGGGGGTGAGGGGTTTCTCGCAGGGGTACGCTTCTTGCCCCCTCACCCCTACCCTCTCCCCCAAAGGGGAGAGGGATTCAGAACCCCCCTCTCCCGCAGCGTGGGAGAGGGGCTGGGGGTGAGGGCTTCAGAAACCATCCTCTGTGGATAACGGCAAGGTACAATAGGGGTGGAGGAACAGGGCGATGAACACGAAAACGACGCTGACTGTGGAGGGGCAAACCTACACGATTTTCAGCCTGCCTGCACTGCAGCAGCAGGGCATCGGCAACATCGACCGACTTCCCTTCTCAATCCGGGTGCTGCTGGAGAATATGCTCCGGCTGGCAGCGACGCCAGAGGGCGCCACGATTCTGGGGGATGAAGCAGAAGCAATTATCGACGCGCTGGCGAACTGGCAGCCGCAGCCCGAACCGCGCGAAATCCCGCTGATGCCCGCCCGCGTCATCCTGCAGGACTTCACAGGCGTGCCCTGCGTGGTCGATCTGGTCGCCATGCGCGACGCCATCAAGGAGCGCGGCGGCGACCCGCAGAAAATCAACCCCACCGTGCCCGCCGATCTGGTCATCGACCACTCGGTGCAGGTGGACTACTTCGGCACCGAATACGCCTCCATCCTGAATGTGGAGAAGGAGTTCGAGCGCAACCGCGAGCGTTATCTGCTGCTGCGCTGGGCACAGCAGGCGTTCGATAACTTCCGCGTGGTGCCGCCCGGCACCGGAATCGTGCATCAGGTGAATCTGGAGTATCTGGGGAAGGTGGTGCAGACGAAGGCGGTCGATGGCGAGATGTGGGCGTATCCCGACTCGCTGGTCGGCACGGACAGCCACACCACGATGATCAACGCGCTGGGCATTCTCGGCTGGGGCGTGGGCGGCATCGAAGCGGAAGCGGTGATGCTGGGACAGCCCTACTATATGCTGATCCCGCAGGTGGTCGGCGTCAAGCTCACAGGGCAGCTGCCCGAAGGCGCGACCGCAACCGACCTCGTGCTGACCGTCACCCAGCTATTGCGCAGGAAGGGCGTGGTGGATAAGTTCGTGGAGTTTTTCGGACCCGGCTTGAGCAGTTTGAGCGTGGAGGATCGCGCCACGATAGCGAACATGGCGCCCGAATATGGCGCGACGATGGGCTTCTTCCCGGTGGACGCCCGCACGCTGGACTATCTGCGCTTCACGGGTCGGCACGAGAGCCTTGTGCGCCTTGTGGAGGCGTACTGCAGGGCGAACGCGCTGTTCCGAACCGACGAGACGCCCGATCCCGAATACTCGGATGTGCTGGAGCTGGATCTCGGCACAGTGGAGCCGAGCCTGGCGGGACCGAAGCGCCCGCACGATCGCGTGCCGCTGCGCGAGGTGAAGGCGAGCTTCCGCAAAGCGCTCTATATGACCATCCGTGAGGGCGGTTTCGGGCTGACCCCGCCCGATAACGACCGCTGGGACACCGAATCGCCCGCCGAAAGCACGCCCGCCGAGCGCGGTCAGACAGGCGTGCCCGTGCTGATCGACGGCGAGGAGTGCTTCCTCCAGCACGGTAGTGTGGTGATTGCCGCCATCACCAGCTGCACCAACACTTCGAACCCCGCCGTGATGGTGGCAGCAGGACTGCTCGCCAAGAAAGCCGTCGAGCGCGGGCTGACGGTCAAGCCGACGGTCAAGACTAGCCTCGCGCCCGGCAGCCGCGTGGTGACGGACTATCTGGAGGCGGCGGGATTGCTGCCCTATCTGGAGGCGTTGCGATTCCATGTGGTTGGCTATGGCTGCACCACCTGCATCGGCAATAGCGGTCCTTTGCCCGAACCGGTCGCGAAAGCTGTGCGCGAGGGCGATCTGGTGGTGGCAGCGGTGCTATCGGGCAATCGCAACTTCGAAGCGCGCATCAACCCGCTGGTGAAGGCGAACTATCTGGCGTCGCCGCCGCTGGTGGTCGCCTACGCGCTGGCAGGGCGCATCGACATCGACCTGTACACCGAGCCGCTGGGCTATGACCCGAACGGTCAGCCCGTGTACCTGCGCGAGATATGGCCCAGCCCGCAGGAGATCCGTGAAACGATTGCCCGCTCCATCCGCTCCGAGATGTTCAAGCATCGCTATGCCAGCGTGTTCGAGGGCGACGAGCGGTGGCAATCGCTGCCTGTGCCCACCTCGCAGGTGTACGAGTGGGACCCCCGCAGCACCTACATCCAGCGTCCGCCCTATTTCGATGGCATGCCCGACACGCCGCCGCCTCTGCAGGATATTCGCAACGCGCGCGTGCTGGCAATCTTTGGCGACAGCATCACGACCGACCACATCTCGCCAGCGGGCAGCATCCCTGTGGATAGCCCCGCGGGACAGTATCTGATCAGCAGGGGCGTCGACCCGCGCGATTTCAACACCTACGGCTCGCGGCGCGGCAACCACGAGGTGATGATTCGGGGCACCTTCGCGAACATCCGAATCAAGAACCTGCTGCTGCCAGGCGTGGAGGGTGGCTACACCCTCGACTGGCTCACGGGCGAGCGCACCACCATCTTTGAGGCGTGCGAGCGGTATCGGGCGCGGGGCATCCCGCTGATTGTGCTGGCGGGCAAGGAGTACGGCTCCGGCAGCTCGCGCGACTGGGCAGCCAAAGGCACGGCGCTGCTGGGCGTGCGCGCCGTGATCGCCGAAAGCTTCGAGCGCATCCATCGGGGCAACCTGGTCGGGATGGGCGTGCTACCCCTGCAGTTCATGCCCGGCGAAAATGTGCAGACGCTCGGCATAACCGGCGAGGAGGTGTTCCATATCGAGGGCATTACCGACTTACAGCCACGCAAGGTGCTGCAGGTTCGCGCCGTCAAGCCCGACGGCACTGAGCGCATCTTCCAGGTGCTGGCGCGCATCGACACGCCCATCGAGGTGGAATACTATCGGCACGGCGGCATCCTGCCAATGGTGCTGCGCAAGATGATGGCGTAATTTGAGGGAGTGGGAGCGATGGGCACGCAAACAAAGGCAAGATCGCGAGCGCAGTCTCGCCAGGAGGTGTTGCACACCTGCGCGAGGCAATCCCCATTTTGCGCGAGCGCTACGGGGTGAAGCGGCTGGCTCTGTAGAGTTCATTCGCGGAAGATCAGCCCCACGCTCGCAGTGATGTGGATCTGGTCGTGCACCTGCAACACCCGCTGGGATGGGACTTTGCAGCAATGGCACACTTTTTTGGAGCAGCTGCTCGCTGCGCGCCTCTTGCTGGAGGTGATGCCGATCCACGCATCATGCCCGTGAAGTCGTTCGGGTTGAAGGCTCGATCCGCACGGTATAATCTTTTTCGTGTTGAGAATCGATGTCATCACGCTGTTTCCAGAGGTAATTGAGGCGGGCACGCGCTACAGCATCGTGGGGCGGGCGCAGGAACGCGGGCTGGTTGCCATCCGCGCTATCCAGCTGCGCGATTTTGCCGCCGATAAGCACCGCACGGTGGACGATGAACCCTACGGCGGCGGTGCAGGGCTGGTGATGAAACCCGAACCCATCTTCCGCGCGGTGGAGTTCTGCCTGAACCCCTCTCCCCAGAGGGGAGAAGGAGTTGCTCAATCCCTCTCCCCCGCTGGGGGAGAGGGTATGGGTGAGGGGGCTGTGCCGGGCGGCACGCGGATTATTCTGCTGGAGCCGCAGGGACGGCTCTACACGCAGGCGATGGCACGCGAACTGGCACAGGCGGAGCATCTGATCCTCATCTGCGGGCACTATGAGGGCGTCGACGCGCGCGTGCGCGAGCATCTGGCGACCGACACCCTCAGCATCGGCGATTTCGTGCTGACAGGGGGCGAGCTGCCCGCGCTGGTGATTATCGATTCCGTCGTGCGCCTTCTGCCTGGCGCCATCCATTCGCCCGAATCGCTCCTGCAGGATTCCTTTTCGGATGGGCTTTTGGGGTATCCTCAATATACGCGCCCGGAGGAGTTTCGGGGCTGGCGGGTGCCGCCCGTGCTGCTTTCGGGCAATCACGGCGCGATCGCACGCTGGCGCAGACGGGAGCAACTGCGACTGACCCGCATGTTGCGACCGGACCTGTTCGCGCGTGCCTATCTGACCCGGCAGGATGTGGAACTGCTCAGGGAACTCAACGAGGAAGAGGTGCAACGATGAGCCAGACGATTCTGGAACAGGTGGAGAAACCGTATCTGAAGACGGACCTGCCCGATATACGAGCGGGCGATACCGTGCGCGTGCATGTGCTGGTGCGCGAAGGCGGTAAGGAGCGCACACAAATCTTCGAGGGCGTGGTGATTGCCCGCAAACATCGCGGCGTTGCCGACACGATCACCGTGCGCAAGGTCTCATACGGCATCGGCGTGGAGCGCACTTTTCCCCTGCACTCGCCCGTGGTGAGCAAGATTGAGGTGGTGCGCCGGGGCAAGGTGCGTCGCGCGAAGCTCTACTACCTGCGTGATCTCTCAGGTAAAGCCGCCCGCCTGAAAGAGGATCGCGATCGGTGATGGAACCGGCTGCCCCGCTCACATGGATTGAGACGCTGGCGCGATTGCCCGTCGCGACGGTCGTGTTCGCGATGGTGGTCTGCCTCGGCTTGCGCCTGCTGCTGATGCCGATGCAGAACCGCCTCGCCCGCTTCCTCAATAACACGCTGGACGCGATTGTGTACGCGGGCATTCTCGTCTACCTGCTTATCCGCCCCTATCTGGTACAGCCGTTCTACATCCCCTCCGAATCGATGGTGCCCACCCTGCAGGTTGGCGATGTGGTGATGGTGGGCAAGTTCAGCTATCGCTGGAGCAAGCCGCAGCGGTTCGATATCGTCGTGTTCCGCGCGCCCGACTGGGCATTGCGCCCCGACCAGGTGCCTGGCAAAACCGACTTCGTGAAGCGACTGATTGGTCTGCCCGGCGATGTGATCGAGATCAAGGCAGGCGAGGGGGTCTACCTGAATGGCAAACTGCTCAAGGAGCCGTACATCAACGGCGTGCCCCAGTACTCGATGAAAATCGTGGACGGGCTGGTGTACGAGTATGATGAAGCCACCGATCAGATGTGGAAGGGCGGTCCCCATATGATGCGCGTGGCGGTGCTGGACCCTGCCGAGCGCCAGCGCGTGCGCCAGACACCTTCCCAGCCGATCCCACCGGGCAAGTACCTGATGCTGGGCGATAACCGCAACAACAGCAGCGACAGCCACCACTGGGGTCTGCTGGATGCCAATCGTGTGGTGGGCAAGGCGCTGTTCGTGTTCTGGCCACCATCGCGCATTGGTCCCGCGAATCGAACGCCGCTGCCTGACGCACGCTGAAATGTTGCCCGCCCCCTCACCCATACCCTCTCCCCCGCTGGGGGC
>JBBIJY010000052.1:0-5357 GCA_037445735.1 Armatimonadota bacterium
ATCGCCGCCGCCGTTGGTGGTCTCATCCCAGCCTTCAAAGGGTGGGCAGTCGGCAGGATCGCCCGCGGTGGCACCTTCCACACCTGTCAGGAAGATCGTGTAGGCTCCTGCTGTGCTGGAGCTGGTGCTCCAGCTGGCGACTCGCGCGCTGCTTTCAGGACCATTTGGACAGTTGTTGACATTGGTGGACCATAGCCCACCCTCGTTGCACCCCAGCGGGTCCTTGTTGAAACGCGTAATCGCCAGGTAGTATAGACCAGGTCCTGGAATACAGCTGCTCGCGTTGTTGATAAGGGAACGCACACTCTCGCCACCGTCGTCATCGGCTACCACACCCCTGCCGCTGGCGTCGAACAGGAATAGCTGGGTGTCCCAGGTTGCCCCGTTCGAGGTGGTTGCGCTGAAAGTGCTGGGATCGCTGATGTAGATGGCGTACATGTCGACATCGTTGACATCCAGGTTGCCCTGGATCTGGGTGATGGTACCGCTGCCAGTTGACTGGGCGGTTTCAGGCAGGTCGCCTGCATCGCCCTGCTCGGTCCATGTCTGTGCCTGGGCACTGAACACGAGCGCAGTCAGCGTCAGAAAAGCCCATATTGTGCATCGCATCATTTCACCTTCCTTTCGTGGCGCTGTGCCACACCTTCAATTATACCCCACCCGCCCTTTTGTCAGGGGTTGCCCAGATCGGCAGGCGGCTTCATGCGTCCGAAAGAACCCGCGAGCGCAACGACGGTCAGCAGATAGGGCAGCATCAGCAGCAGGTCGGTCGGCAGTTGCATGCCGAACAGCGGCTGCCCCTGCAGGCGCATCTGGAGCGCCTCAAAGAAGCCGAACCCGAACGCGGCGGCAGCGGCGCCCAGCGGGTGCCAGCGCCCGAAGATCAGCGCCGCCAGCGCGATAAAGCCGCGACCCGCGCTCATATTCTCCCGAAACTGGTCCGCGGACGCCAGGGTGAGGAACGCGCCCGCCATGCTCGCCAGCACGCCCGACAGCAGCACGCCCAGATAGCGAATCTGTTTGACGGGCACACCCATCGTGCGCGCCTTGATCGCGTCGTTGCCCACCGCATAGACGCGCAAGCCCCAGCGCGTGTGGTTCAACAGCCAGAACAGCCCGAACGGCAACACCATCGCGAACAGCACCAGCCAGGTCTGGTCTTTCAGGAGCGCGCCCAGCAGGGGCAGGCGCTGGAGCCAGTCCGCCTGAAAGGGCGCAAAGCCCTGCACCACCGACGATTCGCCCCGCTCCTCGCGCGGCAGGATCAGCTGGCGAAACAGGTAGGTCGATAGCCCCAGCGCCAGCAGATTAATTGCCACGCCGCTGACCACATGGTCGGTGCGGAACTCCTGCGTGGCGACGGCGTGAACGAGCGCGAGGAGCAGCCCCACCAGAATGGCGCCGGCAAGACCCACCCAGGGCGAACCTGTCAGCAGGGCGCCGTAGGCGCCAGCGAACGCGCCCATCAATATCTTGCCTTCCAGCCCGATATTGATGACCCCTGTGCGCTCGCTGAGCAGTCCACCCAGCGCGGCTAAAATCAGCGGGGTCGCCTGACGCAGCGCCGTGTTCACCAGCTGCAGATCGAACACCTCGCCCATCGCTCAGCCCTCCAGTCGCCCGCGTCGCAGGCGCAACGCCGCCACATAAAGAATCAGCACCGCCTGCACCACGATAGCAATCTCTTTCGGCGCGCCCGTGATCACATGCAGGTTGTAGGTGCCGTTGCGCAGCGCGCTCAATACAAACGCGCTCAGGATGGTCCATGCGGGGTGGTTCGCGCCCATCAGGGCGACCGCGATTCCGTCGAAGCCGTACTCACTGGGGAAGCCTTCGAAGAATCGGTACTGCATGCCGCACACTTCGACAGCGCCTGCCAGCCCGGCCAGCGCGCCGGAGATGAGCATCGCGCCGATGAGGTGGCGGCGGGTGGGGATGCCCGCGGCGTCGGCGGCGTCGCGATTGGCGCCCGTCGCCCGCAGCTCGTAGCCCCAGACCGTGCGATAGAGCAACGCCCACAGCCCCAGCGCCATCAGAATCGCCAGCACGAAGCCCCAGCTGGTGAGGCTGAAGTTGCCCAGCGCGGGCAGTTGCGCACTCGCCAGCACAGGCGCCGTCTGCGGCGCTGCCCCCGATGGATCCTTCAGATAGTCCACCACCAGCCAGTGCGTGAGGTAGAGCGCGATATAGTTGAACATGATGGTGGTGATGACCTCGTGGGCGCCGCGTCCCACCTTGAGCAGCGCCGGTATCAGCGCCCAGCACGCGCCTGCCAGCGCGCCCATCACCAGCGCCAGCGGCAGGTGCAGACCCCTGGGAATGTCGGGTTGCGTGCCCAGCCATGCGGCGACCAGCGCGCCCATCAGCAGCTGCCCCGCCGCGCCGATATTGAACAGCCCCGCCTGCAACGCCACCGCCACACTCAGCCCCGTCAGCAGCAGGAGCGTCATGTCGTGCAGCGTGCCGTCCCACGCATCCAGCGGCGACACCTGCTCGCCCGGCGGTAAGCCGATTGCGCCCTGCAGCATGATTCGGTAGCTCGCCCCGATAGGCTGATGGCTCAGCGCGATCAGCAGGGTCAGCACGCCCAGCACCATCAGCGCACCGAGCAGCGCCTGCCAGAGCCAGCATACGGTTGCCGTGGGTCTCATCCTAATGCTCCAGACGCCGAGCCTGCCGATAAGCCCAGCTGCGATGCGATCGGCTTGAGCGCGTTGATCACATTCTGCACATGCTCTTCGAAGGGCAACCCCAGCTCTTCCGCGCCGCGCACCAGATCCTCGCGGTTAACACCCCGCGCGAAGGCTTTATCTTTCATCTTCTTGAGCACCGCGCGCACATCCACCTCGTCCAGCGAACGGTTCGGGTGCACGAGCGCGACGGCAACGATGAAGCCACTGATCTCGTCGCAGGCGAAGATAGCGTGTTCCAGTCGGCTCTGGCGGGGGATGCCGGTGTGGTCGGCATGCGCGCCCACCGCCCGCACAATCACTTCAGGCACCCCGCGCGCCCGAAGGTACTCCATCGCCCGAAAGGGATGCTCCTCCAGCGACGGATAGCGCTCATAATCCAGATCATGCAGCAGCCCCACCACGCGCCAGAGTTCTTCATCCTCGCCAAAGAGCCGCGCGTAGTACGCCATGCAGGCTTCGACCGCCAGCGCGTGCCGACGCAAATTCTCCGACTGAGTCCATTCACACAGAATCTGCCATGCTTCCTCTCTGGTCATCGGATCGCTCCCAATCTGGACATCGAACAGGATACCCCATGCAGGTTGACAGGCATGCTGGGAAGCCCGACCGACACGCTTATGTGGCTTGGGCGTCCCGTTGGTGAAGGCAAAAGCGTGTGAGCCGTGCAGGAATCGCGGGGTTCGGTGCGAATTACTCTCCCACCATGAACGCGCAGATTCCTGACCTGATCGACAACCAGCACGTCACGCCATACACGCTGGGGCGGTACGCTTAAGGGGCGCCGGTATCTGGAGCCGTTGAAACGGTGGGCGGGAGATTAACGGCTGCCTCTCTTTATGAATCGCCATGTCGGGCAAGCTCTATGTGGTCGCCACGCCGATTGGCAATCTGGAGGACATCACGCTGCGGGCGTTGCGCGTGCTGAAAGCGGTCGCGCTGATCGCGGCGGAGGACACCCGCCACACGAAGAAGCTGCTTGCCCGCTACGAGATTGAAACGCCCCTGATCAGTTTTCATGAGCATTCGCCGCCGGCGCGCCTGCGCGAGATTATTCAGCGGCTAAAAGCAGGTGAAGATGTCGCGCTGGTGACGGATGCAGGCACGCCTGGCATCTCCGATCCGGGCGCGGCACTGGTGCAGGCGGCGCATGAGGCGGGCATCGCTGTCGTGCCCGTGCCAGGCGCCAGCGCAGTGACGGCGGCGCTCTCCGTGGCAGGCTTCCCAGTCCAGCGGTTCCGATTCGAGGGCTTCCCACCCCGTAAAGCAGGCGCCCGCCAGCGATTCTTCGAATCGCTCAAAGCGGACGAGGCGCCCGTTGTGCTGTTCGAATCGCCCCATCGACTGCTGAAGACCCTGCAGAGCGCGTTCGAGGTGCTGGGCGACCGTCAGGTGACCGTCTGCCGCGAGATGACCAAGCAGTTCGAGGAAATCTTTCACGGCACGCTCAGTGAGGCGATCGACCACTGGCAGAAGCATCCCCCGCGCGGCGAGTTCGTGATAGTGATTGGCTGACATCCACCCCAGCCGCGAAAAAGGAAAGGGACATCCGTGTCCCGATGCTTCAGGGAGGTTGCCAGTGGTGCCCTCCTGCTGAAGGTCGCACTCCCTTGCGACACCCTGTATCATACCCACTCCATGACAAAAAAGTCAAGGGGTTGAGGAGGGTGTTCGAAAATTCGGGGCATCATATCGACCTGAGTGAAGCCCCCTCACCCGTACCCTCTCCCGCGCACGCGGGGGAGAGGGCTTCGTTTCTCCCTCTCCCCGCTGGGGAGAGGGTCGGGGTGAGGGGCATCCTCCCAGATCGGGATTTTCGAACACCCTCCCAACCCCTTGACAAGCCCGTCCTGTGGGGTATAATATTCTTGAGCAGCCGATGCTGCGAAAGGAGGTTGTTGAATGGCGATGAGACGATTCACATGGGCTTTTCTGACGGTTAGCGTAATGGCACTTTGTGCACAGGCTCAGGTCACGCTTTACAGCACCAGCTGGGAGCCACCAACCTTTGCTGCCGGCTCATCTGCCGCAGGCAGAGATGGCTGGGAGAACGGCTCCGGTAGCGGTGCCAGCCAGACAGTGACCACCGAACAGGCGCGAACAGGTTCCCAGAGCCTCAAATGGGATAACTCCGGTACGAACAGCTCGTTCTACTCGATCCGCCGCGCCTTCACCTGGGGACCCACGGATCCCGACAAGCTGGTGGTCAGCACCTATGTGTGGGTTTCGTCCAGCACGCAGGCGAACCGCCTGTATGGGCTGTATCTTACCAGCAGCGCAACAGGCACGCTGGGCAGCACCATTCTGGGCATCACGATTGCAGGCGATGGCAGTGTGCGTGCAGGCACGACCTGGAGTGCAACCTACAGCGGCACACCTGTTGGACAGGCTGCACCTGGCACCTACACTGACCGCTGGCTCTACATGGAACTGACGGTCGACAGGAATTCCGGGAATGCAACTGCCAGAATCTCGGGCTTCAGCAGCGGTTCTGACATTACGGCTAACTTCACCGTGAGCGCAACCCCTGCGAATGTGAACATCGGCACGGACTATGCAGCGACCACCAACCGCGCAGGTGTTGGCTACTTCGACGATCTGGAGATCAAGCTGGAGTCAGGCACACCCTTTGAAGGCTGGGATGAGACCACCAACGGCGGCGGCGAC
>JBBIJY010000053.1:0-4855 GCA_037445735.1 Armatimonadota bacterium
CCACAGAGCGGGTAAACTTTGTGCAGGGAGAGCCGATGGCAAAAAGCGAGGCGGTGTATCGGTTCAGCCGAATCCAGCTGCAGAACTGGAAAAATTTCCAGCAGGTGGATGTGGAGCTACCCCTGCGTGTGTTTCTGGTAGGCCCCAACGCTTCGGGGAAGTCAAACCTGCTAGATTTGTTCCGTTTTCTGCGCGATCTGGTAATGCCTGGGGGCGGCTTTGAGGCAGCGGTGCAGGTACGGCACGGTGTCAAAGCGCTTCGATGCTTGTCAGCGCGCAAGCAGACCGACATCGCGATTCATGTGTACGTTGCGCCCACTAACCCAGACGACAGCCGTTCCCATCGGGGTGTGAGCGCTTCACAGGGGATGCATCACTGGGAGTATCGGCTGGTCTTCAATCAAAATTCGCAGGGACGCGCCGTGATTAAGGAAGAGCAGGTAGTAAGAGACGGTGAGGTAGTGCTGCAGCGCCCGACGCCCGAAGACAAGCGCGACCCTGACCGTCTTTCACAAACCTACCTGGAACAGGTCACGATGAACCAGCCGTTTCGGGAGCTGGCGCGCTTTTTTGAGAGCGTGCATTACCTGCACTTGGTGCCCCAGCTGGTTCGGGAGCCAGAGCGCGTGGTGGGGCATCCTCATGACCCCTACGGCAGCGATTTTCTGGAGCAGGTTGCCAGCACGCCCCAAAAGACGCGCGAGGCGCGCTTGAAGCGCATTCTAAAGGCGCTCAAGGTGGCGGTGCCACAGCTGTCGGCGATTGAACTCTGGCGTGATTATCGTGGCGCGCCTCACCTGCGGGGGCGCTACGAGCACTGGCGTCCTCACGGCGCGTGGCAAACCGAAGAACAGTTCTCTGATGGCACGCTCCGACTGATGGGCTTATTGTGGGCAATCCTCGACGGCACGGGTCCCCTGCTGCTGGAAGAGCCAGAGATGTCGCTCCACCCCGAGGTTGTGCGGTACATTCCCTCGATGTTCGCGCGCGTGCAGCAGCGCAGGCATCGGCAAATTATCACCAGCACGCATTCCCCCGAACTCCTCTACGACGAGGGGATCGGTCTGAACGAGGTGCTGCTTCTCATTCCAGAGCGCGAGGGGACGGTCGTTCGTCCGCTTTCCAGCATACGCGAGGCGGAAGCGCTGCTCAAGGGAGGTCTGACCGTGGGCGAGATTGCGATGGCAAACACGCGCCCGCAAAACGCGCCCCAGCTGAGCCTGTTTGAGCCATGAGTTCGGAAGTGGTGGTCAATTTTGCCGTTGAGGGACCAACCGACGAAGCCGTGGCGCGACGATTAATCCAGCACGCAGGGGGCATTCCTGGCAAGTCCTATATCACGCATGGAAAAGCGAATCTGAAAGCCAGAATACGGGGCTACAATAACGCCGCTAACTACTTCCCCTGGCTGGTGCTGGTAGACCTGAATGCCGAGTATGCATGCGCTCCGTCCCTGATTCAGGAATGGGTGGGTAGCCCCAGTCCGCTCCTCTGTTTGCGCGTGGCAGTGCGCGCGATTGAAGCATGGCTCCTTGCGGACGCCCAGAACATTGCGAACTTTCTCGGCGTGCCGTTGGGTTCGATCCCCGTTTTTCCCGAACAGGAGGCAGACCCCAAACAACGGATCATCCATCTGGCTCGCCAGTCGCGCAAGAGAGATATTCGGGAAGGCTTGATTCCCAATCCATCGGCAGGTCAGCGGGTGGGCGCCTTATACACCTCGTTCCTGATAGCGTTTATCGAACATTCCTGGGACATTCAGCAGGCAGCGCTTCGCGCGCCCAGTTTGCAAAGAGCCATAGACTGCTTGAAACGACTCGTCCATCAGTGTGCGCCCGCATAGAATTTGCGATGGAATAGGAGCGAGACACCCCTGCTACAGGATACCAGCCGTTTCGGCTAAGTCGCTTTTTACAGGCGAACCCAGCAGGTACAGAACAGGCTGGATTCCTCAAGCAAGCGCTCCACCATCGCCCGAAAAAGATTGCTTTCACCTCAAAAGGGGCAAATGGGGACAAAAGTCCTGTTCAGTTCCGCGCAAAAGTGGTGTATAATAGGCGATGGGGAAGCGACGCCTCCCCATTGAAACACTCTTTGGAAGGAGGTCAAAACGATGCGTACAGTGCGATGGAACCGATGGCGCGTCGCGCTGAACGCGCGACTGAGTGGGGTTTTGTTAACGCTCTGGTTTAGCCTGACGAGTTTACCTGCACAGAGTTTGACATGGCTGGGGACATCTGTCGGCTATTTTAGTGCTGCCACCGACATTGCGTCCGATGGGAGCGTGATTGTCGGATGGACGGAAGTGGGGTATTTACAATATCGTGCATTTCGATGGACTCCAGCAACGGGAATGGAGGATCTCGGCACACTTGGCGGAAACTATGCTGCAGCGTACGGGGTTTCAGCAAATGGCGCATCCATTGTCGGCACAGCACAAAATGAAAGAGGTCAGTACCGCGCCTTCCGATGGATAAATCGAGTAATTCAGGACCTGGGTACGCTTGGAGGAACTTTTAGCCGTGCTACAGGTGTGTCGGCAGATGGTGAAGTGATTGTCGGTACAGCAGCCGACACTGCAGGTAGATTGCGCGCGTTCCGCTGGTTGCGCGGATCCATGCAGGATCTTGGTACCCTGCCAGGCTACACCGAGAGTGTCGCCAACGATGTTTCGGCGGACGGCGCAGTGGTTGTGGGCGCAGCCATCCAGTTCAGTAGCTCCCGTGCCTTTCGCTGGACATCTGGGGGCGGTATGCAGGATCTCGGCTCACTGGGAGGGGATGAGAGCGAAGCGATTGCGGTGTCGGCTAACGGTCTGGTCATCGTGGGCTGGGCAAAAGATAGCAACGGTCAAGAGCGCGCATTTCGCTGGGACAATGGGGTCATGCAAGACCTTGGTACCTTCGCCAGTGATACCTAGAGCGTTAGTGCTTCCGATGTCTCGTCAGATGGGACCGTGGTTGTCGGCACAGCGATTGTTTTCGAGCCTGGCAACGAGTATCAGCCTCACGCTTTCCGCTGGACTGCTGCAAGTGGGATTCAGGACTTGAACGAGGTCTACTCTAATCTGTTGACCGATGGCTCGATATTGAGAAGCGCTAATGCGATTAGCCCCGACGGGCGCTACATCGTGGGTTGGGGCGAAAACGCATCAGCAGGGTTCCGACGAGAGGCATTCTTGCTGGACACTGGTGTTCAAATGCCTGAAGGCGATGTGAACGGCGACGGCTGTGTGGACGATGCCGACCTGCTTGCCGTGCTGTTCGCGTTTGGTCAGAGCGGCTCTGGGCAAGCCGAGGATGTGAACGGCGACGGGATTGTGGACGACGCCGACCTGCTGATTGTGCTGTTCAACTTCGGCAGCGGGTGTTAGCCCTCACCCCTTGCCCCCTCTCCCGAAGCTTCGGAAGAGGGGGTTCAACTGCGTCAGTGGAGCCAACTCGTTTCGTTGGCTCTGCACTCCTCTCCCATGCGGGTTCCCTGCGTGAAGAGGGTATCCTTGTAAGCGGAATGAAAACGGCAACGGTGCAGATTGAGCTGCCATCGGATGTGTCGGAGCAGGAGGCACGCTTGCTGCTGCTTATCCAGCTCTATGAGCTGGGGCGTTTGAGTATCGGGCAGGCGGCGCGGCTGGCGGGCTTCTCCAAGCGCGCCTTTCTGGAGGTGCTGGCACAGTACGGCACGCCCGTTGTCAACTATGCCCCTGAAGAGCTGCACGAGGAACTGGAGCCTTGAAGGAACCTGCGGTCGCGACAGCACCTGCCTGATTGGGCTGGAACGCGCAGGTTTACTTTTTCTGTTGCCTGCGCTCTTTGAGCCGTTGCTGATACCCCCGAAGGTTCAGGAAGAGTTTGGGGTTCAGCGCGAGTGGTGGATAGTGCGAGCGCCAGCGAACATAGCAGCTGTAGAGACGGCGCGGAGGGTGGTTGATGACGGCGAGGCGGAAGCCATCGTGCTGGCGCAGGAGCAGGGATGGCGTCTGATTATCGATGATAAGAAGGCGCGCGCCTATGCGCGTCAGCAGGGCGTGCGAGTGATAGGCACACTTGGAGTGCTGTTGAAAGCCAAACAGGAGGGCTTGATTCCCGTGGTCAAGCCTTTGATAGAGAGGCTTCAGGCGACAGGTTTCCGTATTACTCCTGCGCTGCAAAGGGAGGCGCTGCAATTGGCAGGGGAAGAAGAGTAATCCTCATTCTCCCTCCCAGCTGGCGCGTTCTGCTTCAATACAATTCAAAACCTCTTCGGGGGTAGGAGACGTATGCCCAGCTGCCTCCAGCTGAGCATGGATGGTCTCCAGTGTCGCCATCATCAGTTGCAGAGAGCCTCGTGCGCGTCGCTCGGACGCCAGCACCTCCACCCCCGCTGGCAGGGGCAGGGGGTCTCGCAAAAGCACCGTGTCAGGCGATATCAGAACACCGCGCACCCGAATGTGTCTCACCCTTTCATGATACCTCACCGCCCGCGCGGGGCACGAATGCATGCCAGGCGTGCGCCCGGCAAAATCGCCCCCTCACCCTGACCCTCTCCCCTCTGGGGAGAGGGTCAGGGTGAGGGGTTTTCACAGGTAAGAGCCGCTTTGCCCCCTCACCCGTACCCTCTCCCCCAGCGGGGGAGAGGGGTTTCGTTTCTCCCTCGCCCCTCTGGGGAGAGGGTTGGGGTGAGGGGTTATTCGCAGGCGAGAGCCACTTTGCCCCCTCACCCGTACCCTCTCCCCCGCAGGCGGGGGAGAGGGGGTTACTCAGCGCTCACGGACGGGTCGGTTCAGCAGGAGCAGGTGCTGGCTCAGGGCGATAGAAAATCCCGCGCTCCTTCGGCTGACCGTACAGCTCCGGATGCAGGTACCTGCCCTTGAGGG
>JBBIJY010000054.1:0-2642 GCA_037445735.1 Armatimonadota bacterium
GCAGGGGGGAGTCGTGGGTTCGTCGGTGGTTGGTGGCAGTGCTGGAGGCGTTGCGGGCGATGGTGGGTGAAACGGGTGAAGAGGGTGGAAAAAGGGGTTAGACGGCTCGGAATCGCGGACCACTTGGAGGGTTGCGGGCTATTAATTTTAAGGTGGAGGGGTAAAGCAGAACCCCTACCGTGAAACGAAGGAGGTGCTGGTGATGCGACAGGCTGGCAGAGGTATACTGCTGATACTAGCGGTATTGAGTGTTCTGTTGGTCGCAACCTCGATAATATCCCTTTACTACCCGACAAACGCGACCTGTAGCTGTAAAGCACTCCCCAAAGTAGATGGTCCAGTTTACTCGGTTATGGCAACAACAGGAGGAGGTAATTGCGGTTGCAGGTCTGGAACCCCTTTTTGTCCATGTACAATATGTGGTTGCGGTCCAAAAAGCCAACCGCAGTCAGGTCCATGATTCCTCTCTTTTATATATTTTGCTCATTATTTTTCGGGAGCGGACAGACACAATCTCTATCCACTCCCGATGTTATTTTTGCCATATTTACGGATCGCCCTCCTGTGATGGATGGGCAGCTGATGGATGCTTGCTGGCAGAAGGCTTCGACAGTAAGCGCGTTCTGGCAGACGGATCGAAACGAACCCTTTCCCTTTCGCACAACAGCCTATCTCTGCTACGATTCACACCAGCTCTATGTGGCTTTTGACTGTTCTGATCCTGAACCGGCTCTGATTCGCTCACAGCAAACGAAGCGGGGTGGTTCGCTGGAGTACGACGATTATGTGGGGATTGTGATCGATTCTGCTGGTCAGCAAAGTACCATAGAGCGGGAATATTTTGAGTTTTTTGTGAATCCGATAGGGACTCAATATGAGTATCTGCCCGGAGGGGCGGCGTTCAAAGCGGGGTGGCGTGGGCGATGGCAGGCGGCGGCACGAGTTACACCAGCAGGCTGGGTTGCCGAGATAGCGATTCCGTTCAGAATGCTGCGACTGCCTCGGAATAGCTCGCAGATTCGAGTTGTGCTGATCCGGCATGTGCCTGCGCCGCGCAATGTGACAGGCAGCTTTCCCTACCGTCTGGGGCAATTGTGGAACAATATGGCGCTGTTTGGACCGCTGCATCTATCTACTCTCAATCTCCCCATTCAGCTAATGCCGCGCCTGACCCTTGCATCGGATAACAATAGGGCAGAGTCGCAACTCGGGCTGGAAATCAAACAAACTCTCCACAGCGGGTTGACATGGCATGTGTCGCTCTATCCCGACTTCCGAACGGTGGAGGATGTGGTAGAGACCATCGATTTCACCTATGTGCCGCGTGTTTTGCCCGATCGCCGCCCGTTTTTCACAGAGGGTGCTGCCTATCTCCCTGATACCGCTCTGTTCTATAGCCGGCGAGTGAGCCAGCTGGACGCAGGGGGCAAGATATTCGGCAAGGTAGGGCGCAGCACGCTCGGTTTACTGACTGCACGCGATACCGAGGGGCACTGGATCGAGGCTTTACGCTGGGGCTATGAACTGAATCCCTGCTCGGCGCTGCGGTTTCAGTTTGCTGACCGGAATGGCGGGCATGGCGAACCAGCCTGGCAGCTTGGCTACGAGTATCAGCGATCAGCTGCTGATCAATGGCTACGCAAGTTTGGTATTGATCTCGGTGGGGCTGGAGGCGACTATGCACGAGTTTACTGGGGGTTACAACCCGTCGTGTGGGATGGGCGACCTGGCTGGGGAGTCGTATACGAACGAATCGGCACCTATCAACCAGCAATTGGTTTCGTACCGGAACGGAATTACAGCGCATTATCAGGTTCACTGGTTATCTTCCACAAATACAGCGCGCCCAGTCGAACCCTGATGCGTGGTTTTCGTTTTGATTTCTCTGACCGTCGCTATTACCGCACCCGCCAGTCGGGCAAGTTGCTGGATCGCTCACTGAACCTCACCTTTCATCAAGGCTGGCGGAACGGGCAGGCACTGACCCTGCTTCTTAATCAGCTCCACCGACCGCCTTACAACGACCTCTGGGCAACAGTCATCTGGGGCTGGAACACCTTTGACCTGCGTCGTCGCGGACAGCTAACCTTCGCTATCGGACGACGCACAAATGGAAGTTACAGTTTTGTCAACCTGAGTCAGGGTATAGAACTGTGGAAGAACAATGTTCTCAATGTGAACTATCAGCAGTTATATCACCCCATGGGTGCAGGGCGCTCATCTCAGCTCATCATATCCGGCATACATGAACTGGATAGGGAACGGTCGGTGGTCTGGCGGTGGGTTTTGGGGAAGCGTCCGCAAGCAGGCGCCCCTGCCAGTCAGGAGCCAGTAAATAACTTTTATGTAGGCTATCGTCAGGCAGTGAAACGCGGTATGGACATCTATCTCTTGATGGGCGACCCAAACGCGGCTCATACGCGCCCCATGGTGCTGGTTCAAACGATGTGGGCTTTTTAGTAGCCCTATCGGGCAAGTTTGAGCGAGCGCGAGCTTGCCATGTCCTTTAGTGGAACCCACCCCCAGTCCCGCTCCTGCTTATGCAGCGATAATCCAGTAGATGCGGGTATAATCCCTTGCGCGAGGGGAGAACGATGTGGAGAAGGGGTTCGTGGATAGGAGCGGTGTGCCTTGCCCTGACT
>JBBIJY010000055.1:0-2587 GCA_037445735.1 Armatimonadota bacterium
GTCCGGGTGTATCGTCCCCTGACTTCGATTCCGCTTATGCTCCATCATGCGGATTCTGTAAACCGATGGCTGGTTCAGGACGCCCGCGCCGCAGCCAGCGCAGCAGGTCATCCACCAGCGTGTGCATAATCGGGATGTCGATCAGGGTCAGCACCGTGCCCATCAGCAGCCCGCCAATCACTGCGGTCGCCAGCGGCTGGTAGGCGTCGGTGCCCATCTTCGGGAAGAAGGCGACGGGCGCCAGCGCAGCGATGGTGACCATCACCGTCATCAAAATTGGGCGCAGCCGATCCACACAACCCTGCACTACCGCCTCATCGCGCGGCACGCCCTGCGCCCGCAACACCAGAATCAGGTCAATCATCAAGATCGCGGCGGTGATGTCCATTCCCGTCAGCACGATAATGCCCAGCAGCGACACCGTGCTGAACGCTTGCTTCATCAGCCACAGGAAGATAAACACGCCCGACAGCTCCAGCGGCAGGCTGAAAATCATCTGCAACGGCTGCAGAAAACCCCCAAACTGCGCCACCAGCACCAGATACATCAGCAGCAGCGCCACCAGAAAGCCCACCATCATCCGACGGAACGAATCCATCATCTGGGTCATATCGCCGCGGACTTCCATGCCGTACTCGCGCGGGGGCCAGTTGACCTGCGCCATCGCTTTCATCATCACATCCATTGCCACATCCATCGAGGGGCGCGGCGGATGAGGGAGGTCAAACAGAACAGTATCCGCCTGCCCGTCACCGTTCGTATCGAGGCGCGGTGGCTGATAGTCGCCCTTGCGGTAATAGCCCATCAGGCTGACCACGCGGCGCAGTCCATCGCGCTCAATCAGCGTCGGCGCAACCGTATATTCCACACGCGCCACCGCCTTCAACGGCACGCTCTCGCCCCTTGCGTTCACCAGCATCAACTGCTCCAGATCAGCGGGGTGCAGGCGCTGCGACTCTTCGTAGCGGATGAGAATGGTCGTCTGGCGTCGGTCGGCATGCTCTGGGAAGCGATAGAACTGCTGGGTATAGCCCCCTTTAAGCGCGTAGAGCGCCTGACGGGCAATCTCTTCGGGCGTGAAGCCCATCTGCGCCGCTCTGGTCAGGTCAATACGCAGCCGCCAGAGGGGGCGGTTCATCGTCCACGAGGTGCCGGGCTGGAACAGGTCGGGAACCTGCGCCTTCGCAATCCGCAGGCTCTCTTCTGCCAGGCGGCTCGTCAGCGCAAAGTCGGGTCCGCAAATGAGAATCTGGATGGGTGCGGCGGCGGTCGCCATCACATCCACGCCCATCTCCTTAATCTGGAGCAGGCGGATGCCCGGGATGGTAGCCACTGCCTCCGCCTGAATCGCGTCGATAATCTGCCAGATGTCGCGCCTGCGTTCGTCTTTGGAGGTGAGGGTTATCATGGCGGTTGCGGTGTTCTCACGCATGGAGGCGTAGCCCGTGAAGTAGGCGCCTTCGTAGTAGCCTGGACCGCCCTCGGCGCCCACCTCCCACGACACATGGCGAATTTCAGGATACTTCTGAATAATCTGCTGGAGCTGGCGCACGGCGCGTTCCGTCGCAGCGTAAGAAGTGCCTGGCTGCATCTCCAGTCGCAGGTAGGCTTGCCCAATATCGCCCAGCGGCATCATCTCGCTGCCGATGAAGTAATAGAACCCAAATCCGACCACCAGGGTTGCCAGAATGCGCATCATGTTCGCGAACCGATGGCGCAGGAGCCAGCGAATGAGCCGCGCGTAGCCGCTCTCCAGCCTGTCCAGCCCGCGCTGGAACGGCTGAATGAGCCACCGCTCGATGCGCGTTGGCTGCTCGGAGATGCCATGCAGAAAGCGCGACGCCAGCGTCGCCGTCAGCGTCATCGAAACCAGAAACGACGCCAGCAGCCCGAAAATCAGCGGCCACACCAGTCCCACAAACATCTGCTCCACGATGCCCCCCGCAAACAGCAGGGGAGTAAGCGCAATCACTATCATCAGCGTGCTGGCAGCCACCGAGCGGCGCACTTCCGTGATGCCGTCCACGGTTGCCCGCACGGGGTCTTTGCCCATGCGCATATGGCGGCGCACCGCATGCAGGTCAATAATCGCATCGTCCACCAGCCGCCCGATGCCGAACAATAGCCCGATTAGCGTGCTGGAGTTAAGGCTCATGTTCATCGGCACGAGCGCGAGAATTGCCATCGCCATCGAGGTCGGGATGGCGGTGAGCGCAATCAGCGTCATGCGCCATTCGCCGAGAAAGAGCCACACCACCAGCCCCGCAAGCAGCACCGCCAGAAGCAGTTCTTCCCACAGGTTACGCAACAAGACATCCACAAACTCGGCGTTGTTGTAGGCGATACGGAACTTCAAGCCAGGGTAGTCGCGTTCGATGGATTCGAGCTCTTTCATCACCGCTTCGATTACGCGCGGCGAGCTTGCCCACGGGTTCTGCAACACATTCACCGCGATGGCTTCATCGGTTTGCCACCTGCCGCCCTGCTGCCACTGATGGAAATAGCCGCTACGCTTCTCGTCGTAGGTGTCTATCACGCGAGCGACATCGCGGATGTAGACCACGCGGTCGCCGACGGCTTTCAGAGG
>JBBIJY010000056.1:0-2277 GCA_037445735.1 Armatimonadota bacterium
TCTACGACCCCGACGGCAAACTGGACGGCTGGCTCTACTTCTACAGTGTCGAACTGCGCGACGGCAACAACCGCCCTGCCGCCCAGCAGATTGCCACAGTGTATGTGGCGCAGGACGGGACGACACGGCTCGTGCCGCCCGCCATCCTGTGGGACCTTGTGCCTGTGAAGGAGGAAACGGACCCCCATCCAGAGCCAGATACGGGCGCGACAGAAGCGTTTCTGATTCGGGAGTTCGTGCTACCCCTGCGCGAGGAACTGAGTCGCACTCGCGCCCAGCTCGCCGAGATTAAACGCAAGTACGGGGTTGCCTCGCTCAACCGCCGAATTGGCGAGCTGAACGATAAACTGATAGAATACTCGATGCGTGGGGATATACCCGAGGCAGAAATCGCCAACGCGCAGCGACGCAAAGAGGAGGCGGAAAAACGGCTTGAGGAACTGAAGCGTGAGATAGAGCGCGAACAGACCCTCTCGATGCAGCCGCCTGAGCTGCTGGGCGTCGCGCGGGTTTTTCCAAAGCCTCAGTCAGGAATGACACCCGATGCCGGGATTGAGGCAATCGGCATGCGGGTGGCGATGGAGTACGAACGCCAGCAGGGGCGCAACCCTGTAGATGTCTCGGCGCAAAACCTCGGCTACGATATTCGCTCCGAATCGCCCGACGGTACGATTCGGTATATCGAGGTGAAAGCGCGCGCTCTCACGGGCGATGTCGTGCTGACCCCCAACGAATGGATTATGGCGCAACGGCTGGGCGACGAATACTGGCTCTACATCATCACGCACGCAGGTGACCAACCCCAGCTGCAACTGATTCGGAACCCCGCAAGCTGCCTTCAGCCAACCCAGATTCAGGAGATTGTGCGCTATCAGGTGCCGCAGAGCCAGTGGCAATCGGTGGCGCAGTCAGCGTGAGCATTGGGGCGGCTCTGGACTGCGGAAGCCCTGCTTTCGCACTCTAATCGACCGTCACCAGCTGGCGGGTCTGTTCGACATCGTGTGCCATCTGCTGCACGAGCGCGTCGAGGCTCTCGAACTTGCGCTGGGGACGCAGACGCTGAATGAACTGGAGCGCGAGCGTGCGCCCATACAGCGGGCGTGGTGGGAAGTCGATCAGATAGGCTTCTACAAGCGGGGGCGAGTGAGGGAACATCGGGGGCGTGCCGACGCTGACCGCCGCTGCATAGCGTCTGCCCTCCAGCTCCGCGCGGCACGCATACACGCCTTCGGGCGGGCGCACCAGTCGCCCAATAGCCACAAGGTTCGCCGTCGGATAGCCCAGCGTCGCCCCGCGCGATTCGCCCCGCACCACGAGACCCGCCCAGCAGAACGGCTCACCGAGCAGTTGCGCCGCCTGTTGCAACGCGCCCGCCTGAACCAGCTGGCGAATGCGGGTGGACGAGATGCGCTCGCCATGGTCGTCCAGCACGGGCGGCACGGTCAGCACTTCGAACCGCCCATCGCGACGCAGCAGCGCCACATCGCCCCTCTGCTGGTGTCCGAACCGAAAGTCGGCACCCACCACCACCGCGCGTGCATTCAGACCCTCCACCAGCACCTGCTGGATGAAGGCGTCCGCGCTCAGGCGGGAGAAGTCGAGCGTGAAGGGCTGCACCACCACGAGGTCAGCACCGCAGGCGAGCAGGCGCTCGACCCGATGCGCGAGCGGGCACAGCAGGGGCGTGGGATTCTGCGGGCGCAGGATCTCCGACGGGTGCGGGTCAAAGGTCAGCACGACAACAGGCACGCCTGCCTGTCGCGCCCACGCCTGCGCCCGCTGCACAATCGCCTGATGACCCCGATGCACGCCATCAAAGTTGCCAATCGTGACGGCGCAGCCCGCAGCCAGCGCCGTGCCAGCACCCTGCACGCCCACAACCCAGCTCATTTCACCTGCACCCTATTGTACCCCACATCAGAGAAGGCTCTTGACCCTCTCCCACAGCAGGCGTGAGGCGCGTAGCCCCTCACCCGTACCCTCTCCCCCGCTGGGGGAGAGGGGCTTGGTGTCTCCCTCTCCCCTCTGGGGAGAGGGTTGGGGTGAGGGGTTTTCACGGGCGAGAGCCACTTTGCCCCCTCACCCGTACCCTCTCCCCCGCTGGGGGAGAGGGGTTTTTGCGCCCCCTCGCCCGCAGCGTGGGAGAGGGGGACAGGGGGTGAGGGCATTACGGCTTACCCGTCTCGTTCGGAACAGGCGCTAGCTCAGGGCGATAGAAAATTCCGCGCTCCTTCGGCTGACCGTACAGCTCCGGATGCAGGTACCTGCCCTTGAGGG
>JBBIJY010000057.1:0-2275 GCA_037445735.1 Armatimonadota bacterium
ACGGGTGAGGGGGCTTCACTCAGGTCGATATTATGCCCCGAATTTTCGAACACCCTCCCCACTCCTTGACAAACGCCTCATGGATGGGGTATAATAGCACCAGCTGCCAAAATGCCAGCAGGCAGCACAAACAGAGAGGAGGTCGCAACAATGCAAGGCAAGATGGTCAGGATGATGCAGCGCGCCCTCCAGCAAGTTGCGCGGGGGGGGGTGCCCTGCTTGCGTGTCTGAACCCCGCTTCTACCTCGTCTAAACCCTTTTTCTCTCACTGGCTGGTGCTGATGATGCTGACCGTGTCTTTGTCTGCGCTTACCCCGCTGTCTGCCCAGAACGAAGCCGTCGATGGACGCTGGGACTGGCTGATTTACATCGACTCCACAACGCCTCGTGGGGTGCAGTGGCGCTACAATCCCGACGAGCCAGAATGGACGAACCAGGATCAGACGCGCTACGGACCGTATCGTGCCTTCGATGTACCGCAGGAGTATGCACCTTTGGGTGCGTGGAGGGATGTGTATGGCATTCATGCCGCCTTGCTGCCTGTGGTGGGCGATCTGAACGCGCCCTTTGGCTGGGTGCTGCTATGGGGCGGTGGAATGGAGCGCGATGATCCGACAGTCTTCGATATCGATCGCCTACAAGCCAACCTTGCTGACGATGCCTTTCCGAGCGATCACTATGTGAACCGTGCAGGACTGACGCCTGTGCTGCTGTGGTACCCTGTGGAGACCCCGATAGATGGGTTATATGATAGGGGTTTAGCATATGGGTATGTGCGCTACTTGTTTGACTACAGTTGGACGGGCGCACAGTTGGAGCAGACACCGTGGAAATCTGTGGTAGGCAACTATCCGCTGTCAAGGTTGTGGGGTAGCGCGCATGTCTTTTTGTACAATGAACAGCTGCTAACAGTGGGTGGCAGTGTCGATCTACACCCCATGCCTCGTGGTGGAGATGTGGACGGGCACGGTGGCTTGCGTCTGTTTGCCCTGTTCAACGCTCGGACTTTCCGCCGAGACGATGTGAATTTTAGTCAGCGATTATGGAGCTGGCAATGGGTGCTGCAAGAACCACGCTGGTGTCCGACAATTGTAACGCGACCCGAGTGCAGGGTGTTGATTGTTGGTGGGCTTCGTTATAGGCTTCCGTACCTGGATCAGTTCACATTCACACAGGAAATTTACGATATCCATCTCAATCAGTTTTTCATCCGTCGGATGGATCCGACGGCTTTGCAACAGCGCTATCCGCGAATGTTTCTTGTGTCGTATGTGGAAACAGTGGGTACAAGGAATGTGGTTCACGCACGGGTGCTGCATGTGGGCACTTATGACGATAAAGATCCCGTTCGAGCGCGTGAAATCTATTACCTTGACCCACCGTGGGAGACGAGGAACTGGTTGCGTGCGGAAGGAAATTTGTTGCTCCAGACTGCTCGCATTCACGGCACGGCGGTGCTGCTGCCCAACCCCGTGCTGAACCCGCTTAAGGCGCGGGATCAGGTACTCAATCAGGTGCTGGTGTTGGGCGGTGGCTATCGCTCTCAGGTGGATTCCCAGTTCGGTGGCTATGTGCGCGATGCCCATTCCAGCACGGAGATTGTGAGCGTGGCGAACGACACGGGCGTCATCAGCAGGAGTGATGGTCCCACGCTGCAAGTGCAACGGGCGCATCTGAATGCCGTGTTGTTGCCTTCAAGGCAGGTACTGGTGATCGGTGGTATTAGGGGACTATTTCATCCTGAACACCCCTTCCCTCAGGTTTCTGAGGAAAACTGGCTTTATCCAGACCAGCTGGTGCTGGAGACAGAGTTGCTGACATGGACCGATTCGGGCTGGGAGGTGCGTTCCGCGGCATCTGCGCCTGCAGAGGACCGTGATGGCGATGGGATTGTGGATGGAGCGCGGGTGTATCGCTCGACAGCACTACTGTTGCCTGACGCACGGGTATTGGTGGCAGGTTCGTCCACAAAAGCTTGGTCACGCTCTTCAGGTGGAGGCTATACACAAATCAAGGTCGACAACTTTATACCAATGATTTACTCGCCGCCCTATCTGTTTATGCGCGATGGCGAGCAGGTTCGGCGCCGCACTGATACGGAGCGTCCGCAGATTCTGCGGGTGTCACACACAGAATTGAACTATTGCGAGCGATTTGAGATTGAGTATCGCTTAGCCGATGACAGCGCAGGTATCCAGAGTGTGGTGCTGGTGCGTCCCGGTTCGGTGACCCACTCCACCAACTTTGAGCAGCGACTGGTGCGCTTGCACTTCAA
>JBBIJY010000058.1:0-2240 GCA_037445735.1 Armatimonadota bacterium
AAGGGTCTGGGGGAGCGGCGCAGGGGAGGGACTCAGGTATCTTTGCAACAGAGCATGTTGACCCATTACAGAATTGCCCGTGCGCCGACTCATCGTTTCTGGGGGCGGCGTCCACAACCGCACGCTGATGGCTCGCCTGCAAGCGCTCCTGCCCGATAGCGCCATCGAAACCTCCGCGCTATACGGCATCGATCCCAATTTCAAGGAGGCAATCGCGTTCGCAGTGCTGGCGGATTGCTACCTGCAGGGTGAGCCGGTTGCATATCCGGGCACGACCGGCGTGTCGGGGCCTGTGTCGCTGGGCAAGCTCTGCTGGGAATAGGCAGCCTACAGCACCCGTACGAAGGTGCCGCCTGGCATGCGGCGTGCCAGCCCCATCATCTCCAGCATGGTCAGCTCCACCTGCACCTGCTGAATGGGCAGTTGCGTGGCGCGGGCGAGCGTGTCCAGATGTTGCGGTTGGAGCGAGAGCGCGTTCAGCAGTCGCTCCTGCACTTCGGTCAGCACGGGCAGGCTGGTGGTCGGCTCGTGGCGCGGCTGGCGCTGCACGCCGAGCGCGTCCAGCACATCCTGCGCCGAGTCACGAATGGTCGGCGGGCATGACGCGAGGCAACAATCCCCCCGCCTGTCGATGAGCTTCCGAATCCAGCCGCCATGCACATTCCCCAGCGGGTTCGCATGCTCGAGGTTCTCATCTGCGTCAGAATGACCTCGCTCTCGCGTAGTGTCCTGCCCTCCATCGCAGGGTAAAGTGTACCGCAGGTTGACCCTCACGCTCTTCTTCGGGGCAAGTGAAGTGGGTGCCTGTTGGCTCTGTTTCAAGCGTTGCAGAGGGTGCCGGGGGATTTGGTGCTGTGTTTGCGTCGGGCGCACTGGAGTGATACAGGGTATAATAGAGTGCGGGAATGAGCGATGGCAATCTGGCAGGCAACGGTGGAACGATGGGGCGTTTGGCAAGAAGGTAAGATATCTATTTTTCAGTGGGGCAGCTCCGCGCCTGAATGGGAAGCACGGCAGGCGGGCGAACCGGCTGACTTGGCATTAGCATCAAGGGGCGTCTATGCACTGACCACCACACAGCTGGTGTGGCTGCCCTATAATCGCTATGAACCCAAACAGTCGTGGACTGTGCCAGCGCACACGAAGGGCTTAATCCTCTGGGATAGGCAGCAGCATCGCCTGCTCTTGTGGGATGACAAGGGGCAGGTATTCACCTGCGACGCCTCAGGCTCCTTTTCACGCCCATTTCGGGTTGATCCGGCGCCTGTGGCTCAGGCGGTGGCTCAGAATGAAAAGGCGGTTGTATTGGCGACCAATCAAGGTGCTCTGCTATGGGTAGAAGGAACTGAAGTTCGCCGCCGCTGGTTAGCTCATTCAGGGGGGCTTACCTCTCTAAGGTTTCATCCGAGCAATTCCAATCAGCTTCTCACGACAGGATATGATGGCTTGATTATTCTTTGGGATGTCCCGACTGGCAAATATCTGAAGGCAATGGCTGGGCACAAAGGGATCCCTCTGAACGCTGCATTTCTCCGAGATCCCTCTTATGTGATTACCATTGGTGATGATGGATTGACACTTCTTTGGGAATTGAGCCGTCCGAATTTGCCAGTTGCGTATGCCGATGTGCCCAACACAGGGGAGCCGCGTCTGTTGCAAATGGATCGGCAAGGGCGGGTGTGGTTAGTAACGGATGGAGCGATTCATCGCTGGGAGGACGACCGCCGCCGATGGCAAACCATCCGGCTTCTGTTGAGGGTGAAATAAAACAGCGTTCTTAGGAAAGATACGGCTTGCTCCCGCCCCCAGCAAAGGGCAGGAGCAAGTGCCATCATCAGCCTCCGTCAATTACCGACATGAAGTTCCAAAGGCAAATAACACTGCCAACAGGTCGCTGTCATCAACAACGCCATCGCCAGTGACATCTGGGCAGCTCCCGCAGCCAATCCGGAATGGTGGTCCTATTTCTAATGCCAGTCCCAGTTTAGGGCGCATGTAGGATGTGGGCTTTATTATGCTGACAGGATTGCCATTGTTTCCAGCATTCCCCGTGTTAGGGTCATATAGGTAGACAGCCAGCAGCCCCGTAGCGTACTCGGTTACATATACATACTGCCCATCGGGCGCTACGGCTAATCCAAAGGGCGTGCCCGAGAAGATATTTCCTGCTGGTATCGTGGCGAAGTAGCCCAGTGAGTTGCCATTCGCGTCCAGCCGCCAGATAGCGCCATTGCCCGTAT
>JBBIJY010000059.1:0-2104 GCA_037445735.1 Armatimonadota bacterium
CACCTCCATCTATATTAAGCGCTTCCAAGCCCCATCAGGGGACATCAGGGCACTACTTCCAGCCGAATCACCACCCTCTCCTGCCAGCGAATCCCACCAGAAAACGCATCCAGCGCCACCACCTTCTCCTGATACCCCAGCGGCAAGCCCCAGGTTTCTATGCGAACCTCCACTGGAAACCCGTTCAACGGGGTTAGCCGATCATACGGCAACTCCACTGTACTGCACCCACACGACGGCTCCACCTTCAGCACCACCTCCCCCAACGATGGATTGAAAACCCATACCCTATGCGTGACGACCTCACCTCGCTTCACCTTGCCCGCGTCGTACCGCGCCCCAACCAGCCACAAACGCGACCCCGACACCTGCGACCGAACTGTCAGCCAGCCCAGCCAGATACAACCTATCAGCACCAATCCCAGCGCCGCCCACCGATGCCAGCGCTGAGAACCTGCCTCGGCTACTGCCATCTCGCTCATCCGCAAACCCTCCAATTGTATAAACGCTCGGACAGCTCCTCGCGGGACAACAATCCTCTTGTCATCTGCCTTTTTTACCGCGCGAGTTTCCCGACGAGCAGGAGTCCACCACCCCCCCCCCGCCACTCTGCGCCCATTTCTGCAGCTTCCTGATGGCACGCTGACACGCTTTCTTCACACGCTCTTCTGGCTCGCCCAAACGCTCCCCAATCACCGCAAACGGCAACTCCTCCAGATAGTGCAGCTCCACAATCGTTCGCTCGCGCATGCCCAGCTGAGCTAACGCCTGTTCCAGCAGCAGACGGGTCTCCACCGCCTCATAGCCCCTCTCAACGACGGCGCAGGCACAGCACTCCTCCAGCGAGATGCAGGCTGGCTCCCGCTGACGCTGGCGGAGATAGTCGTTCAGCACGCTATGGCAGGCAGCCGTGAGGTAGGCGCGGGTCAGCGTTTGCCCGCGCGCGATCGCACCGTGCAGGCGTAGCAGCACCTGCTGGGTCAGGTCGTCGGCGGTGCAGGCGTCCAGACCGCGGCGCACAAACCAGCGATGGATGGCTTCACGGTACGCTTCAGGCGCCAGTGCCTCGTCGCCCATAGTTGTCCACCCAGTTAGAGATTCACATGGGCAGGTTCGATTCCTGCTTAAGGGAGGTGAATCGGTGCTGTTGTGGGGTTGAAGGTGCAGGCGCGTCCTCTGCAGGATAAACGGGGAAGGGGGTGAATCGTTGTCTGCTATGAAAACCCTGTTCGCAGCGACATGGTGGTTTGGACAGCTGGCAGTGGCGGAGGCGTGGCGCGTGTGGCAGCAGCAAGCCGATGCGCCGCCAGAGCAGCGATTGATCCAGGCGGTGGTCGCCGGCGCGTCCGCAGTGGAGTTAGACCCCAGCGTGATGTCGGTTGGGCTGGGGGGATTGCCCAATCAGATAGGCGAGGTGGAGCTGGACGCCGCGTTGATGGAGGGCACGCAGCTGCGCGTGGGCGCGGTCGCGGGCATCCGACACTTCGTGCCCGCCATCCAGATAGCCCAGCGCGTGATGGAGCAGACGCCACACCTGATGCTGATCGGGGAGGGGGCGGAGTGGTTCGCCCTCCAGCAGGGTTTCCAGCCGCGCTCGCTGCTGACTGAAGAATCGCTGCGCCGCTGGTACGAATGGTATCAGAAGCAGCAGGCGCCGCAGGATGTGTCGGTCGTACGGGCGGCATCGGCAGCCGACGAGTCGCACGATACGGTCGGGGTGCTGGGCTGGCATGCGGGGCATGTGGTGGCAGCCTGCACCACCAGCGGGCTGGCATGGAAGATGCCGGGGCGCGTGGGTGATTCGCCGATTGTGGGCGCGGGTCTCTATGCTGACGATGAGGCGGGCGCCGCCGTCGCCACCGGTATGGGCGAGGAAATCTGGCGGTTCGCGCTCTGCTCGCGCGTGGTGGAACTGATGCGTGAGGGCGTCTCTGCTCAGCGCGCGTGTGAGCAGGTCATTCAATCGATGGTGCGCCGCCTGCCCGAAGTTGTCCAGCATCAGGCAGCGGTGATTGCCATCCGTGCCGATGGCGACTTCGGCTGCGCCGCCACCCAGCCCGACCGATTCGAAGCCTACTTCTGCCGCGACGGCGAGATTTTCCAT